>JBALXS010000135.1:0-12304 GCA_036960485.1 Oceanospirillaceae bacterium | reverse complement strand
CAGATTTAGGGTTTATTTGAGGCGAATAGTTGTTCTACATAACGAAAATGAACGTTAAATTTGGCCAAATAGACTAGATCGCAGTAAATCAGTCTGTTTTCGGACAGCCTCCTAGCCACCAATGCCAGTTAATATAGATAAATGAAGATGCTATTAAACATTCTGAGACCTTTACTCGATTTCCCAGAGAGCTTGCTAGCTGCACTTGCTGATACGACGTGTAAAGGCCTCATTTTAAGCTTACTTAACCAGAGACTGTAATTCTGTAACTATTTCACTAGGCTCTCTTCTTTGTGTGTAATCAACGTCAACAAAGGCACTGTGGATAATACCCTCTTGGTTTACTACAAATGTAGCGGCTAATGGTAAATCGAATTGACCTTCACCATTGTGCTGCTCTAAATTAATTCCAAAACCTTCATAAATTGGCTTTATTTCATCGGGTAAAGTGAAAACTAAACCAAGCTGTCGAGCATATAGTGAACCTTCATCTGAAAGAACTTCAAAGCCAAGCTTGTTCTTTTCAGTTGTAGAAAGTGATGCGTCGGGCAACTCAGGTGTGATGGCTATCAATGTAGCACCTGTATTTTGGATATCACTGAGTACATCTTGATATGCTTGCAACTCAAAGTTGCAATAAGGGCACCAACCGCCTCGATAAAAGGTTATTACAACAGGGCCACTTTCTAATAATGTTGTTAATTGACGCTGCTCACCTGTTTGGTTCGGCAGATTAAATACAGCTAATTTATCACCTACTTTTGGGGCATTGTCGATCATCTTAGAGTTTTGTAAATCTTTAGTGGCTTTCATCATCGCTGCATGTGTTTCTGTAGGTAAGCCAGTACTTGCTGCTTCGCGTCTTTGGGTTAATAATGTATTGAGTGGCATTTTCATATCCTATCATTTTGAATGTTCATTCAAAATAATAGTTATTGTGAACGCTGTCAATTACTTTTTGAATGATCATTCAAAACTTGCATAAATAAGCGCATAAGTTTAGTGTCTGCAAAGTAAAATAAAAGTAGCTACGACAGAGAATTCAAATTTGGATCAAGTGATCAAATCTAATATTCTCTGTGAGTGCTTAAAACAGCTAAACGATGGAAATAGCAATGGCTAAGGTACTATTTAAGCGCGAAGAAGTAATTGAGCATGCTATAAAACTCTTTGGTCAGCACGGCTACACAGGTACTTCTATGCAACAAATAATAGAAGTTACAGGGTTGCAAGCGGGGAGTATTTACCATGCTTTTGGCAATAAAGAAGGCCTATATAAAGAAGCCTTAAAGCAGTATTCAGATAAGTCTATACAACGTATTACCCGAGTAGTAGAAGCAGCCCCTAACGTTCAATTGGGCATTTGCTCTGCACTTGAAGACATAATTGATGCGTCTATGGCTAAAGACTACTGCAGCTGTTTTCTCCTCAAAACACAGATAGAGTTAGCCGCTAGCGACACTAGTGAAGATGGGCTATATGCCTTTAGTTTGAAACGTTTAGCGCAGACAGAAGAACTATACAAAAGCTATTTACAAGTACAATACGATAGCGAGGAAAGCGCAGCGAAAGCAACCAGCATAATGCTTCACATTTTTGGTTTAAGAGTTTACGGCTATCAAAAGAAATCAGCACAAAAAATGCGTGCGGGGCTAGTTCAAGGGCTACCTTGGCTACCTTGGTCAAATCCGCATAACTAAACAATCAAAGGTATGCATTACCCGAAGCACATTATACTTTCTGCTGTAGAGATATGATGATGAGATATTGAGATATGGGACAGGCTGTTTATATCACTGAATTTATGTGAATATGTAGTGAATTATATTGTTAATTGTTTTTATAGCAGAATAAAGTGTCATAAAATACATCTAGCTACGAAGCCACCAAGCCTCTTGTATTGCCGCCGGAGCGATTGACTATATTGGCGAAGCGTAGCGACAGGCAAACTTTATGCTCCTTGCAAAGCCTAAGTATCGACCTCCATGTAGGTAACGCCGCGAAGCGAAGCTAGGCCAGTGATTATATGAATATAGGAGGTAGAGTAACGCATGGAGCAGTTACCGAGACAAAAAATATGGGTCATATTTATATCGGTTCAGGGTTTTAAGGTTAAAATTAATCAATAGACACTTATGTTGTCCATCTAGGTTTTCATGCATTTTCTCGATAAGCTAAAGATAAAGTATTACCACCATCAACGCTCAAAAATATCAGGTACTAATAACGCAAAAGTACAAGGTTGGTATTCGTTTGATTCTCAGCAAGTAAGATTTCAAACTTTATGTCAGCCACTTGAGCTTGCAGGTAAAAGTGTACTGGATTTAGGCTGTGGTTATGGAGATCTTAAGCACTATCTTGATGAAATAACTAGGGCGCAGCTTAGTGCGAACCATAGAATCGCCAGCTATTTGGGTATTGATCAACAAAGCGCATTTGTGAAAGCAGCGCGTGCACGTTTTGTGAACAGTGCGAATACTGAATTTATTAACGCTGACTTCTCCAATATTTGTTTACCTAATGTTGATGTCATTATTGTAAGTGGGTCATTAAATTACTTCAGTAGAGAGTTGAATTATCTCTATAAATTGATCGCAGTCATGTATGAGAGCACACAGCATGCCGTGGCGTTTAATTTGTTAGATAGCCGTTATTTTACATCTGGAAAAACATTAGTGGCTTACAATCCACATGAGGTATTGAATTTTTGCCTTTCAATATGTCCTAACAGTCAATTATTTGATAACTACGCTCAAAACGATTTTACTATTATTATGAAGCATTAATGACATGCTCAATAAAATTAAATCTAGCTACGAAGCCACAACCCCTCTTGTATTGTCGCAGGAGCGATTTACTATAGCTCCCTGCAAAGCCTAAGTACGGCAACGTCGCGAAGAGCGAATCTAGGCCTGCGACTATATGGATATAGGAGGTAGAGTAACGCATGGAGTGATTACCGAGACGGCCTATTTGAGCGGCTGTCAATTTGGTGAATTGCGGAAATGTCTGTTAAGCAATAGTAGAGCGTATTTGTACAGGATGTAGGTAAGGGGCGTGAGCAGGACACGGTAGCTTTTTTCGTAAAAAGAAATGAACTAGCCGCTGAGAAACTGCCCCCCCCATAATGGCACTTATTACTGAGATTCCTAGACTAGCCGTTACTTACTCGAGTTAGATAAGGAATTCTTTAAGCCGCAATCAACACAGTAACGTTTTCAAGCTTTTGCTGCATTTTCTCATTATACTGGGTATTCCAAAGGTTGTTTAGGGTTTGCAAATTAATCCAAAACTCAGGTGTAGTGCTAAGAACTTTAGCGAGTATCAAAGCAGTTTCTACCGTTATAGCACGCTTATTATTACAAAGCTCATTCACCGTTTTACGACCCACACCCATTGCAGATGCAAGCTTACCTTGAGTAATATTTAAAGGCTCTAGAAACTCAAGTGTGAGCATTTCGCCAATACTGGTTGGCTGATGTGCGGGTAAGCGCAGAGCAGAAGTCATTTGTCACCTCGTTAGTATTTGTGGGGGGTCTAGATAAAGAGATGTAGCTTTACCATTTTCCCACTTAAATATTAGTCTATATTGCTTGTTGACACGAATAGAGTAGCAATCTAAAAGTGCTGCTGTTAAATGTTCAAACCTATTACCTGGCGGCGATCTAAGATCACACTCAGCGCTGGCAACATGAATAAGATCCAATTTACGCCTTAAACTACTTTCAAGCGTTGATTGTATTAGTCGATGATGAGTAGCAAGCCAATAATAATCAGCTAGCCATTTATCTTTAAATGATTCGATCATGGATAATTGTAACCTGTATCGATACAGGGAGCAATAAAGTGCGATAGCAGAACACGGTAGCTTTTTGGTAAAACGAAATCAACTCGCTGCAGCGAAACTGCATTCATAATGGAACTTATTACTGAGTTTCCTAGACTAGCTGTTGTTTGCCGAGTTTGAGCAATCGATTCTTTAAGCCGTAATCAACAGAGTAACGATCGTGGGTTAATAAAGAATCAAGCACTTTAAATTTCCAGGATTTGCATTTCTTAATGTCAGAATATAGATGCGCTTTAGTTGGTGTTATTGTGATATTGGACTATCAGATCAGGTAGTTGATAGCTGCTCTTAGCCGATTTGGGCTACTTAAAATGGACTAACCTACAAAAGCTTAGCAGTGGTTTTAGATAGCAACAAGAAGAGCCTAAGTAATCTTAATGAGATCCACTAGTATTTATAAATGTTATGTTATAACATGTCATTAAATCTACAGTTTATATAATTGCTATTTGGAGTAAACGATGAAAAAGCCTCTTTTAAAAGGCTCGTATTTAGGTGCCACTCTTTGTTCGCTGGCAGCGCTAACTAGTGTTAATTTTCTCACTGCTAATCTAGCAGTAGCAGCTAATGATAGTAGCACTAAGATTTTGCGTATCGGCTATCCTTTTGGACCTACCAGTTCAATGCCAGATCCACGTGCGCGTCAAAATGGCTGGTTAAGTAATCGCGCAGGAGTGTCTGAAACTTTGATTGGGCTCTCTTATGAGATGCAACAATTCCCGCGCTTAGCTGTTTCTTATCGTAATTTGTCCAAGACAGGTTGGGAAATTGTGATTCGTCCAGATGTGAAATTTCACGATGGCAGTACCATGACTGCTCAAGATGTTAAAGCCTCGTTTGATAAGCTAGATGTTAAAGGCCACTCGGCACATAACCCACGCCTGTGGAAATTGCTAGGGCTTAAAGAAATAAAAGTGATCGATGATCAGACGCTTCACTTTATCACTCAAGCGCCTAATTCGGCATTTTTGTGGGCCTTAACGGAGCCCTCAGCAGCTGTTTTAAAAGAGGGAACAAAGGCGTTACCTATTATCGGTACAGGGCCGTTTATCTTTGAATCTGCCGAGGCTAACAAGCAATACAAAACCCGTGCATTTGCAGATTATTGGAATGGTAAACCTAAGTTAGATGGGATTGTGTTAGATAAAATTAGCGACCCAGCAGTGGCAGCACTGGCACTTAAAGCAGGAGATGTTGATTTAGTGACTAACTATTCAGAACCTGCTTTTGCGCACTTGCAAAAAAACAGTAAAGGACAGCGCTTTAGCGCCGAAACATTACGCCTTTTCTTCTTTATGCCAAGAGTTTCCGATGGCGTGCTAGCTAACAAGGCATTGCGCCAAGCGCTTTCTCTGGGGCTTAATCGTGAGTTGATATCTGAGGTCGCCTTAGCAGGGGTTGGCGGTAGTGCGGCGCATTCTATCTTTCCTCGCAATATGAAAGCTTGGGTTAATCGCGATGTTAGCTTGCCTTACGATCTAAAAAAAGCCCATAAACTATTGGACGATGCCGGTATTAAAGATACCGATGGCAACGGTATTCGCGAGCTCAACGGTAAAGACATTACGCTAAAGCTACGCTCTTATGAGGGCAGGGCAGCATTGAAACCTACCTTAGAGGTCAGCCAGCAAATGCTCAGCCAGTTAGGCTTAAAAGTAGAGATTGCGATGGGTGAATTTGGCGCGAACAATAATGCACTTAAAGCGGGAGAAATTCAGATGAACTTACAAGCATGGGGCACAGCGCCTCAAGGGCATCCTGATTATTTCCCGAGCACCGTCGTTGCCAGCAACGCAGGCTATAACTTCTCAGGCTATAGTAATCCTGAACTGGATGAACTGTTAGCGAAAGGAAGGGCCGAGTTTGATCCATCCAAAGCTAAGCCTTTTTACGATAAAGTGCAGAGCATTATCAATCAAGATCTACCTATTATCCCACTGTTTCACAAGACTCAAGTGTCTGTCGGAAATGGCAAGGTGAAAGGTTATCGTATTCATCCGGCTGAAACTTATTTGGCGACACCAGAGCTGGATCTTGAGCAAAATTAACTCTTTGCTTGGTATCAATCAACTGTCGGCCAACATTGGTCGACAGCGGGTGCTCTCAAATATCAGCTTTGATGTAGAAAATGGTGAGTGCGTGGCTATTGTCGGTGGATCTGGGGCGGGCAAATCTTGCTTATTGCGCTGTGTGATGGGGCTTTATAAACCGGCACTTCCCTTTAGCGGTAGTTTGCAGTTTCAACAGCGTTACTATGATTTTTCTAAAGTAGGAGTGAAAGACAAAGTGCGCTCTGAAATAGCTTTTGTCCCGCAAAATCCCCAGGCAGGCTTAGATCCTATAAAGCCGTTAGTAAGCCAATGGAAGCAAGCGTTACGCTGTTCTAATAACACGCACATAAGCATGGCTGAGCAGCAAAGGTTACTGGAATCATTGGGTTTGCCTTGGTTTGATAAGGCATACCCTCATCAGTGGAGCCAGGGAATGCAGCAGCGCTTGTTGATCGCATTTGCTTTGTTGGCTAAGCCGCAGTTGCTGATTTTAGATGAACCAACATCCGCTCTCGATTCTTTAATAGCCGCTAAAACGATGACTCATATCATGGCATTCGCACGAAAAAATACGACTGCGGTTTTGATCGTCACTCACGATTTAGCGTTAGCGGCTCGTTTTGCTCAGCGGGTGGCAATCATGCGCCAAGGAGAGATGCTGGAGTTTGGCGATGCCGAGCAAATACTGGCTGCACCGCAATCGGATTACGGTAAATTATTGGTGACTAACCGTCATTGGTGAGTCGCCTGAACAGCCAATAGCTTCAAAGCTCAAAAACCAAAGGTCACAAATGTTAGTAGTTAACTCATTAAGCGTCGATACTCAACGGCGGCGTTTGCTGGATAATGTATCCTTTACACTCGCAAAAGGTGAAAGCCTCTGCATTTTAGGCGAAAGCGGCAGTGGTAAAACAACGTTGCTAAAAACCCTGCTTGGTTTAATGCCGATTAGCCAAGGATATATCGATCTTAATAGCACAGCAGGGCATTTTCAACGCGTTGCCAAGCAATCAAATATCGGGTTGCCGGGTGTTAGTTGGGTGATGCAAAACCCACTCGCAGCGCTTAATCCGCTGCAACCTGTCGGTATCTCAGTGACAGAAGGACTGTATAAAAGCAAACTCAGTAAGGTGCACCAACACAGCTGTCTTGAGCAAGTTTTTGCTCAAGTGCAACTGCCAATGAGTTTATCGCTGCGTACTCCAAATCAGCTATCAATAGGTCAAGCACAACGCGTGTGCATCGCAAGAGCATTGATTTCACTGCCTGAATTAATCTTTTTTGATGAATCCCTTAGTGCGTTGGATGCTGTTGTTCAAAAACAAATCGGGCAAATGATCGATGATGTTAAACGCTCTAAAGGTTTAAGTTATTTATTTGTCACCCACGATTTAGGTTTTACCAGCGCCTATGCAGATAAAATATTGTTGTTAAAAGCAGGTAAAGTAGAAGCTTATCAAAGTGCTGGTGAGTTTTTTAATGCACCTGCCAGTCACTATGCAGCAGCGCTAATTGAAGCCGCCACTGTGCTTGGTGTCTTGGGCGAAACACAAAGTACAATAGATAACTTTAAGGCGCTAACCGCATGAAGGTTAATGCTCCAAAACTGAAAAATACAGGCCTAAACTTAGTCCTAAAAATGGCTCAGCGTTTGTTTGCATTAGCGGCGGTGATGCTTGGAGTAAGCTTACTGACTTTTATGCTGTACTACTTTGCACCTGGAGATAAAGCGTTGGCGATAGGTCAAGCGCGCTATGGTGGTGAAGGGGATGTGCAGCGCGAAGTTATCGCAATGATACGCCAAGAATACGGATTAGATCAGCCCTTTTTCCAGCAGTTTATGCATTGGTTAACGCCTTTTTTGCAGGGAGATATGGGCAGGTCATTAGTATCCCAAGAAAAAGTGTGGCAGATAGTATTACCCAACCTTTATGAAACACTGGCTTTAGCGGGCATCGCTTTAGTATTCGGTTTGGCCCTCGCTTTTGCATTAAGCGTAATCAGTGTGAGAAGACCTGGCAGTAATGCGGATAGAATAGCAGTAGCCTTTGCATCCGTTGGCGCTGCTATTCCCTCATATTGGTTAGGCTTATTACTTATTTTATTGTTTGCTGTGCAACTGCAATGGTTACCTGCTTATGGCAGCGCCAGCTTTGTTCATATGATTCTGCCGGCGACTTGCCTTGGATTGTCGGTAACGACTAGTCAAACACGGCTATTGCGCTCATTTTTATTAGAAGCTCAAAGGGCACCCTTTTTAGAAGCGTTGCGCTTGAGAGGTGTGAGTGAACAGGAAATCTTCTGGCGTCATAATTTACGCCATGCTCTGCCTCCAGCAATGACGATGTTAGGTATTGAAATAGCTTCTTTACTCGAGGGGGCTGTGATTGTCGAAGTTATCTTTTCACGCAATGGCATAGGCTCATTATTTGTCAGCTCAGTGATGAGTAGGGATTACCCATTGGTGATGTTCCTGGTACTGTTTTCCGCCTTTAGTTATGTCTTGATAAATACCCTGATAGAGCTATTCCAAGAGGGATTAAACCCCATAAAACACGATAATAGAGTATTGCTGTAATGGCTGATAATGAAGTGGTCCCTTTTCCTATTGATCCTAGCGCACATTTAAAGTCTATTGCCGCTGAAGTGAGTCAAGCCTCTGCTCAGTATCAATGCACAGCTGTTCAGCGCTTTTTGTTAACGCTCAGGATTGGCGTTGTAATCATTGTGAGCTTGTATTTGCTGGCGCTATTAATCACACCTTACGATCCAAATAACGCGGATTTTTTATCCCGCTTGCAACCACCAAGCTTAAGCCACTGGTTTGGTACTGATCACTTAGGGCGTGATGTTGCCACTAGAGTACTTTACGGCGCAAGCTGGTCTGTTGGCCTTGCTTTTGTGATATCGACAACGGGTGCTTTGTTCGGAATTTGTGTAGGCCTTTGCGCAGGGGCTGGGCCCAAGTGGTTAGATCAATGGTTGATGCGCGGCACAGATTCTTTCTTTGCCTTCCCAGAGCTTGTCGCAGCGATTGCCATCGCCGGTATTTTGGGGCCAAGCACTGTCAATATGGTGTTGGCTTTAACGATGGTCAGCTGGATGCGCTATGCCAGATTGACGCGAACATTAACGCAAGAGCTCAGCCAAAAAGATTTTGTGCTGCAAGCTCGTTTGGCTCAGTTACCTCAAAGGTTGATTTTCTGGAGACACTATTTAGCTAACCTTAAATTAGCTTTGCTAGTGCTATGGAGCAGCCTGTGGTCGCGCACTATTTTATCAATATCAGGGCTGAGCTTTTTAGGTTTTGGTGTGCAGCCTCCACATGCTGAGTGGGGAGCGATGCTGGTGGATGCTAAAGCGTATATGACAAGCGCTCCTCACTTGATGATCTTCCCAGGTCTTGCGGTGTTAATAACCGTATTAACGTTAAATTTGCTAGGGGATCAATTGCATGATCATTTGCAGGGCACTAACGAACATTAAGCATTGATGTCTAGTTT
Organism: Oceanospirillaceae bacterium; assembly: GCA_036960485.1. GTDB lineage: Bacteria > Pseudomonadota > Gammaproteobacteria > Pseudomonadales > Balneatricaceae > Rs1. The sequence goes on along the minus strand of JBALXS010000135.1, from coordinate 2,903 downwards.
CAATCAATTTAACTATTTACCAGAGATTTATATGAATAACGATACTACTGGCATCTATCTGCGCATTGGCGCAACGCTGTTTTTTACTATTATGGTGCTGTTTATTAAACTGATTGCTGACGTAGTCCCCACGGGGCAAATCGTATTTTACCGTAGTGCTTTTGCGCTTATTCCTCTGGTGTTTTTTTTGTATCTCACGAAAGAATTCCCTTCAGGGTTACGTACCAAGCGCCCAAAAGGGCACGTTTATCGATGTCTGTTAGGATGCTTAGCCATGTTTGCATCTTTTGCATCGCTCAAATACTTGCCTATTTCTCACGCGACAGTCATTGGTTATTTAGCCCCTATATTGGCGGTGTTATTGGCCAGAGGGATGTTAAAAGAAGAAGTCACTGGTGCACGCTGGGCAGGGATAATCATCGGTTTTGTTGGGATGCTTGTGTTGATATTGCCAAATGTGAGTGGTGTTGAGGCTGACCAATCTTACTTTACCGGTGTCGTGCTAGGCTTATTAACGGCCGTTTTGACAGCTGGCGCTAAAATACAGATTCGCAGCCTCGCTAAAACTGAAAATGCTGGGGCTATTGCGTTTTACTTCGCGCTCACTTGCACTGTTGCAGGTTTAGCCACCTTACCTATGGGTTGGATTATTCCAAATTACGAGCAGTTATTGTTATTGATTGGCAGCGGATTAGCGGGTGGCATCGCACATATAATGATGACCTTGAGTTATCAATATAGTGAAGTTTCAAAGCTAGCAGCTTTTGAATATTTAGCGCTCGCATTTGCAGTGGTTGCAGACTTTGTGTTCTTTGCAATAGTGCCAGAGTTAAACTTTTATCTATCAAGTGCGTTGATAATAGCAGCGACGATTGTGGTTGTGATGTTTGACCGGCCGATTAAAAAGTTAAAAGCGACAAGCTAAATCTAACAAGCTACCAGATGCAAACGACGAAATTAGATTAAGAACTCCGAGGAATAAAATGGTTATTCCCAATACTGATGGTACTTTCACAGTCACAGATGCCGGACGGCGGATAATTGGTAGCCATATTGAAACGTCTGACAAGAGGTAGCAATGAGTTAAGGGTCAAGTGATGGGGGGAGATTCTTGGATGCTCGGTGGCGTGCAGAACGAACGAGGGCTTGAGGCCTACCAAGCCAGCGAAAGCTATAATGATCAATGGCATCAACTGAATGGTGCCGACACCGACGGTCAGCAAGTGGCGAAGTATTTAGAACAGATGATCACCGAGAAACGATCTAACATAGATAACTACCTGAAAAACCAAGATGTGTTAGCCGCTGAGATATGGTCAATTGTTAAACTTGAAAATTCAAAAAGTATTGATTTAAAGCCAATATTAGACAATGTTAAGGTAGGCGGACCGCCGCTGACAATGTTAATGGTCGTGGGTAGCCTGAATCGGTGTTAATTAATCAATTTCAGCAAGATTTTAAGCAACAAGTCACTGCTATCCAACAACAATCAATTGAGATGTATACATTTCCCAAACATTTCTCTAATTGGTTGGACCAAAAATACACCGCTATGGCTGCTCCCTTTTTTCTTTTCTCTTTGATTGACTCTTGAATACTTTTCCCAAAAAATTCTTTGTATGATTTCGATAGGCGGAACGGCGAGTGCACTCCGAATTTTTCGCAAATATGTTTTATTGATTTTCTGTCAGCTGAGTATTCATCCAAGTATCTATTGATTTTGTTTAATCGAATGGCGGAAATAAGTTGATTAGGAGTACTATTGAAATTGTTATTAATTAAGTTGTTAAATGTTCTAGGCGAGCAGTGACATACTGATTGTAAAGCTTTTAGAGAAAGTACCTCAGTATTAGCTATTAAATCATGTATGTGATTTAGTTCTTGAGTAGATAGTTTCGATTTCTTAGAAATCTTGGTTTCATGAGATGATTCAACGTACTTGCTTAACTGAAATGATATGTTATCAATCATGTCAAAGATTAATTGATCTGAAGGGTTAGGGTGCAACCTAAGGTAGTTTATATATTTATTTATTAGTAAATGAACCTTTCCCTTCTCGTGAGGGCTAAACATGCTCTTTCTTATAGCATCAGCATCAATTGAGCCAGATTTTATAAAATGTAATGGGGTGCTATTGATCAGTTCGTCAATAGGCAACGAAACGGTTGAAATGTCCAGTTTACCGTGGACTATTGCTGAGAGTTCTTCACCTTCTGCCACCACTATCTGACTATCTTTACATATGTTGATTCCGTTAATATTTAATTTATTGAATGAGTTAATAAAAACAAAATTTATAGCGCCCAATCCAATTGTACAATGGTGCATATGGGATGCTTGTGTCACTCTTCTATCTAGCACTATAGCACTGTGAATAAATGTGCTTATGTCGCTATCAAAAAAACCTTTTGATAACTGGATTAGCTCAGCATCTAAGTATTTAAAAGAATCTCGATACTCCTCGATAGATGAATATGAACTAAAAATCACTTCTTTTATTCCCCGTAGTAATATAAAACCAACATATATGGCAAAAAATATAATGTACTCAAAATTTCCTTTTATTCATAACTCTATTATGTGACATTCCTTTTTGTTGGGCTTTTGATACAAAATGTATCGTTACCACCATAAGTTGAACAATATTAACCATTGCTGAATTAACGATTGCTGAATTAGCTAAATATAATCAATAAAGAGGCAATATTAAGCATGTGGTGTTGTTTGTGTGGGTGTCTTGAATACTGGCAGCAAGTGGTTATCTTTATTATCGCTAAGTAAAGTTTACAGCTAAAGCTATTAAGGCTGACGTTAGGTTGAAGATGTTAATTAGCTTTTAATATATCTGTAACAATCATTGGCTAAGTTAGTTGGGTTTATCCAAATAACCACAGCCCCCCCCT
>JBALXS010000134.1:4583-12311 GCA_036960485.1 Oceanospirillaceae bacterium | reverse complement strand
TTCAACATAGATGTATTGTTCAAAAAGATGGTGATATGCTATATAGCGACGATGACCATTTATCAAATGCAGGTGCAATGTTGGTTATTAAAGAGATCATGAGTCTGTATGACTAGTCTATGCAGTTGCAAAATCATAGACACTATTATAATCACCATAGAATGAGCACTGAACCTGGAGATTCGATGAAAGAAAACTGGCTTAAAAAAACGGAACAACATATTGAACAACAAACAAGTCATTATGAGCATCACGAGCGCTTAGCTAAAGTTCAGAGCCGTTCAGCATTTAGTTTTGTTGCCTCATGAGCAAGCCAAGCGTGATCCTGATCGGTGCCGGCGGACACGCCCACGCCTGTATTGATGTCATCGAACAACAGGGCAAATACCACATTGCAGGCCTGGTTGGTATGCAAGAGGAAATGCATACTCAACACTTCGGTTATGCTGTGATCGCCACAGATGCTGAACTGTCACAGTTGGCTAAAGAATATCAATACGCTGTTATTACCGTGGGCCAGATTGACTCACCCGATAAGCGGATCAGTCTCTATCAGCAAGCTTTAGATCTTGGTTTTAGTTTGCCAAACATTATCGCTCCAACGGCTCATGTCTCAGTTCATGCAACCGTTGGAGCAGGCACTATCGTGATGCACGGGGCTATCGTTAATGCCGGTGCCAGGGTAGGTAAAAATTGCATCATCAATACCCGTGTATTGGTTGAACATGACACGGTGGTCCAAGATCACTGTCATATTTCTACCGGTGCCATCCTAAATGGCAGCGTTCGCTTAGGCGCTGGCAGTTTTGTGGGTAGCGGTTGCGTCATTAAAGATGGCATAACACTTGGTGAAAGATGCGTTGTAGGAACAGGCCTGTGTGTACGACACAACCAGGCGGATAACACTCGATTTATAGGATACGATAAAAAATGAAAAACCGAACTCTTATCATCGCCGAAGCGGGCGTCAACCATAACGGCGACCTCGCTTTGGCCAAGCAGTTGATCGAACGCGCTGCCGAAGCGGGTGCTGACCTAGTTAAATTCCAAACCTTTAAAGCAGATCGCCAGGTCACGCGAACTGCCAAGAAAGCTGTGTACCAAACCCAGACCACAAGTACAGAGGAATCTCAACACGAAATGCTGCGCCGTCTGGAAATCAGCACAGACATGCACCATGAGCTCATAGAGCATTGCGCGGTAAATAATATAGGCTTTTTCTCGACCGGTTTTGATATTGAAAGTATCGATCTGCTGTTAAGTCTCGGCCAGGATTTTTTCAAGGTCCCATCTGGAGAGATGACCAACTTGCCGTATCTTCGCCATATTGGCCAGCTCGGCAAAACAGTCATTCTTTCTACTGGCATGGCGACGTTGGGTGAGGTTGAATCGGCTATCGATGCACTTGAGCAGGCAGGTACGCCGCGTGCCAATATCTCGGTATTGCACTGCACCACTGAATACCCTACGCCTATGACAGAAGTTAATCTGCGCGCCATGCAAAGCATGCAAACTGCCTTTGGCGTAGAAGTTGGCTATTCTGACCATACGCCTGGAATTGAGGTGTCGATTGCTGCTGTGGCCATGGGGGCTAGTGTCATAGAAAAGCACTTTACGCTGGATCGCAACCTGCCTGGCCCCGACCATCAGGCCAGCCTAGAGCCTGAAGAACTTACCGCTATGGTCTCGGCAATACGCAATATCGAAGTCGCGTTGGGTGATGGTATAAAACGCCTTACTCCAAGTGAGGCGAAGAACGCGCCCGTTATGCGTAAATCGCTGTTGGCGAACCAGGCAATTAAAGCGGGCGAAATCTTCAGTGCTGATAATATTACGGCCAAGCGTCCCGGCACCGGTATCTCACCAATGCGCTGGGATGATGTTATTGGTCGCACAGCATCTCGTGATTTTGCGGAAGATGAATTAATTGATCTATAGTCCGGGTAGTCGCCCACTCAATTTTGACCATGTGCGTATGGCACTATTTATTGCACATCAAATTTTTCTAGAATCGGAGGTAATATGATCTATATTTCAACTGGTGGTTTTCGTGGCAAAACCGCTGCTGCAGTATCTGCAGAGCTTCTAAATGCAGGCATTAATACCATAGAACTGTCTGGGGGCGAATATTCCGAGACATTGTTGGCAGATTTGCAGGCACAAAGACCGGATGCTTTTTTCCAGATTCATAATTACTTCCCACCACCGGCAGATCCTTTCGTCTTGAATTTGGGATCGTTGGACACCCAAGTGGGTGAAAGGAGTGTTGCACATGTTGAGCAAGCGCTCGAGTGGTGCGTTGCGCTAGGTGCAGATCGATACAGTTTTCATGCGGGATTTTTACTTGATCCCAAAGTTGATGAGTTGGGCAAGCGTATACCCAGTCGCAGCCTTTTTGATCGCGATGAATGTATCGAAGTCTTCGTCAATCGTGTGACACGCTTGGCTGAGATTGCCGACAGACTCGGAATTTCCCTTATGATTGAGAACAATGTGCTTTCAGCTAAAAATGCCCATGAATTCTCCGTCAATCCTCTGCTTATGTGCGACCCACAAGAATGTCACGATATCATGAAATTGTTGCCTAGTAGTGTTAAGCAGCTAATTGATGTTGCACACCTCAAGGTATCGGCAAAATCGCTGAACTTTGATGCGTCGACAATGTTTGAAGTGTGTCACGAAAGAATCGCAGGTTATCACCTGAGCGACAATAATGGCTTAGAAGATTCGAACAAGCCGTTTGACGAAGACGCGTGGTTTTGGCCGCATCTAAAAGCAGATGTTGGATATTACACCGTTGAAGTATACGGTTGCACACCGGAACAATTGTTACAGCAAAAGAATCTTGTAAAATCTAAACTCGCACTGTGACATCACAACTACGCAAAAAATGTAGACTAATATTATGAAAATTTCAAAAAATATCCCTTTAGAAAACCTGCTTGTGACGTTACCTGTAACGTTTCATGATGCGTTAGAAGCCATTAATGCTAATACCCTGGGTATCGTTTTTATGGTAGATAAAGACCGTAAACTGATTGGTGCATTGACTGATGGCGATGCGCGTCGTGATCTGTTGTCTGGTTCTGCTTTGAGTGACTTGATCACGGCTGAGTCGGCAGCATTCAATAAAACGCCTCACTACCTGCCATTTGACTGCAAGATTTCAGAAATATGGAATCTGTTAGAGCAGGACTTGCGTTGCATCCCTTTGCTGGACAAATCTCATCGCGTTGTAGATTATTCCACTCGGGCGCGCGTCAGGCAAATCATGGTGCTACAGCCTAATATTGGTGAGCAAGAAATAAGCAATGTTCTTGAATGTGTTACGAGTGGCTGGATTTCTTCCCAGGGCAGATTTATCAGCGTATTTGAGAAAGCCTTCAGCGACTATTTGGGCGGCGGTCACGCACTGGCCGTATCTAATGGAACCGTTGCTTTGCAACTAGCTTTGACCACCATGGGTATTGGCCGCGGTGATGAAGTTATCGTGCCAAACTTTACCTTTGGCGCCAGTATCAATGCGATTATTCACGCTGGCGCAATACCCGTACTCGCTGATGTTGAAGCAGAAACCTGGACGATCGATTTGACTGAGTTGAAAAAGTTGATCACCCCGCGGACGAAGGCAATTATGCCGGTGCATATATACGGGCAGCCTGCACGACTTGATGAAATCAAAGAGATTGCCAATGAAAAGGGGCTTTTTGTTATTGAGGACTGTGCCGAGGCGCTGGGTGCCACCTATAAAAATAGGCGTGTTGGGCTGGATGGTGATTGCACCTGTTTTAGTTTCTTTGCTAACAAGTCGATTACCACAGGTGAAGGTGGCATGGTGGTATTTAAAGATGCAGAAATGGCGCAGAAAGCCCGAATTTTAAGGGATCATGGTATGAGTCCGCAGAAGCGATATTGGCATGATTATGCGGGCTTTAACTTTAGAATGACCAATATGCAAGCTGCCATTGGCGTTGCTCAGATGGATCGGATTGATGAGTTTCTCAGCCGAAAAAAAGCTATTTTTGAAACATACGATAGCCATCTGTCAAAAATTGAAGGTGTGTCGCTGCTACCTAATAACGATTGGTCAGAAAACTCTTACTGGTTATATACGCTTATTCTGAATGGGTATGAGGGAGATGTTCGTGACCAGTTGATAAACAATCTTGCCTATCGTGGTATTGATGCACGCCCCGGATTTTATCCCATGCATCAGATGGAACCTTACCGAGAGTTTGGTCATGGAGCGTATCCGGTGTCTAGTTATCTTTCAGCAAACTCGGTGAGTCTCCCTTGCTCCATGAGTCTTACCAATGAAGAAGTAGCTCATATCATTGAAATATTTATTGATGAACTCTCTAAGTTTCCACGAGAAATATGAGCCCGAATACTATAGGAATAGGATATTAAATGAAAAATAATTGGGGAATAGTTGGCTGTGCCTATATGGCGCAGGAGTATTGCAAAGTGCTAGTGGCTAAAGGCATCACTCCACAAGTTTTTAGTCGGGATTTGGTCTCTGCCAATGTCAAAAAATTTCAGGAAATATTTCCGCAACTGACAGTAAAGGAGTTTTCGGAGTTTTCTACTGAAGTTGATCAGTGGATTGTCTGCACCAATATTGAGTCGCATGAGATGATATGTGATCAATTACAGGGCCGGATATACTGCGAAAAACCTTTTGCCCACGACACTCAGTATGACGCCAGCAAAGATATCTCGATTCTTTTGAACCGACGATATTATTACTGGGTAAATTACATTAAAGATATTATCGACAGCGGAAAAATAGTCAAAGTAGTTGCCTGTATTCCTGAGCGTAGTATCGATGCTTTAATCACTCAGAGTATTCATGTGGTTGATTTACTCTGGTATCTTACCGGGTCTTTTGGACCGGCTACAAAAATAGGCAGTCAATTACCTACTTATGTTCTGTCTACTGATAAGGATATACCAGTAGTAATTAATATGAACTACGGGGCTCACGAGAATTTCTCAATAAGATTTTATAGTGACGACGGTATAGTCTACGAAGCCAAACCTCTAGAGGCCTTCAGTATTACCGAAGGAATGGAAGTGCGCGAGCCCGATGATGATATGCCTCTTAGGAGCTACAGACCTATCAGTCGTCCTCTGGTATACATGCCCACCGACCATAAACCGGGGTTGGAAGAACTGGTTAATGATTTAATTGAAAATGTACCTACCCGACTGCCAACGCTTGCAGAACATCGCGATGTGCATGTATGGATGGAAGGAAATATGTTATGAGAATTTGTGTGGTTGGCGTTGGCAATATTGGTATGCGGTATGTGCAGGGGATCAGCAAGACGTTTCCCGATGCACAGCTGGTATTAATCGATTGTGATGCCCGTTTGAAAGAACTGGCGCAACTGGATCTCGGCAACGTGCTGTTGTTGCCTTCGCTAGATGATATTGAAGTGCCTATTGATCTATTTGTGGTGGCGACTTCGTGTGAATCTCGTCTGTCTATCTACAAGCGTTGTTTAGAACTCAATCCCAAATATATTATTCTGGAAAAATATCTGTTCAAGTCTCGGCAAGAGTATGAAGAATGTCTATCTCTGACCAGAGTGCCTACTTTCGTTAATCAATGGATGTATGGCAGCAAGACCTTTGATTGTCTTTTTGAAAACGATGCCCAGTCGGTTGAATTAAGAGGTTCAGGTTGGGGCTTGGCGTGCAATTCAGTGCATTGGATGGATGTCTTTAAAAGACACATGAATATTACGCATCTTCAGGTGGGTAGTGATACCGTTATCTCCGAGGTATTCGCCAGTAAAAGAACCGGGTATGAAGAGATATTCGGTGAGCTGGTGTTTGAAGACAGAGACAGTGATAAGACCTTTAAGCTAGTGGATCTGCCGGATCCGAGTTTGGTAAATATGCAGAAAATCACCGTGGACGGTAAGGTTTACACCTTTGATTTCAGCAAGATTATAGAAGGTGAAACCGTGCTTAGTCATTTTCCATATTTCTCAGAACTTATCGGCGGTATTGTAGGTGAAATATTGGAGCATGGCAGTTGTCATTTACCGCTCCTTGAAGAGTCTATCTCTCAACATCTACTGATTGAAGATATCCTCGATACGCTGGAACATCGACCTAAAGTGACTTGATCTAGTGCGTTATTTCAAATATAGCGCGCTGCGCTGCAAAAGGATCTACGGTCTTTCGGAGTATAGAAGATGAAAATTCTACTGTTTTGCCACCTCGGCCAAATCAGAGAGTATGCAGAATATATCAAAGCGTTTAAAAAAATACGCTCAGTAGAGACTGTGTTTTTGACCATGGGCCAAGAAGAGTTCGAGCTTGGCGAAGAAGTCGCTACTTTTGATGTGGTGAAGGATATTCTTCCTACCACCTCACAGCTCGATGCTGCAGATTCACAACTGACTGAAGCAACACAGAGATTGCGTGAGCTGGAACTGCGTTTAGGCTCAACCTTTGTTAACCAGGATATTTTTACGGATCGTTTTTTCTGTGCACAGCCGCGCCTGGATATAGCCCCTAACAAACTGCCGTTAATTTGGAATAGCTCGCGAGTGAGGCAATTTATGGCGCTGATTTCCAAGCGGCTTGAACAAGAGATTGCAAGCTTCGAACCTGATTTTATGTTTGTTGAACCGAGTTTTGCGCCGACCCGCATGGCTTGGCGACTAGCGCGCGAAAAAGGCATAGCGGCAGGCGGATTCATGTCGGTACGTTTCTGGCCAGGTCGTGTCTACCTAGAAACAGGGATCGGCTACGACTGGGCGAAAGCACGAAACGCTTACAGTGACATGGCAGCCAAGCCTATGGTAGGTGAAGAATTGTCTATGGTTGAGCGTCGATTAGAGACCATTCTTGAAGAAAAAACCAAGCCTGCGTATTTAAAGACAGAGCACGCCAAAGGCGCCCCTGATATTCTCAAACGGCTACATCCCGCATCACTGGTTGCCGGACTCGATTTCTGGATAGGAAAACGCGCGGCAACAAGCAACACTCATCCACAAGTATTACCGGGTAGCGTATTTTCACCGCTAGCCAAAAGTGTCAGACATAGAAATGGACAAAAGGCGAAGCGCTATTTGAGGCAGAACCAAACGCCTTTTGAACAGATTCGAACAAAAAAATACGCGATTTACTTTCTCCATGTGCAGCCGGAGGTCACCGTTGAAGGAATGGCATTTGATTACCAGGACCAGGTTAATACACTAAGAACTATTTTAGCTTGCCTACCTGCGGACATGGAACTGGTGGTGAAAGAGCATACACCTATGTTGGGATATAGGCCTTTGGAAATATACAAGAGCCTAGTGAGCATGCCTGGGCTTATTATCGCCGAAACCCATGAAGATTCTCATAAATTAATGATCCATGCTAACACTGTCGTTACACTGACTGGTACCGTAGCACTGGAGGCTATTCTTTATGGAATTCCTGCCATTGTATTGGGGTCGATTTATTTTGAAGGTTTTAACGGCGTTTACAATCCTGGTAGTTTGAATGAACTCAGGACGCTGTTAGCACATCCAGACGATTTGTCAGGAGCCACCAAGGACGATGCGCTGCGTGCTTTAGGTAGTTTGTATCGGGCATCAAACCCCGGCAATCCCCCTCGCATTGACATTGCCGCGACCAGTGTCGACTTGAAATCCGCAGAGATGATGATGTCTGAATTAGAAGAATTGAGTGAGGAAAAAAAACATGATTGATACTGAGAAG
>JBALXS010000134.1:0-4483 GCA_036960485.1 Oceanospirillaceae bacterium | reverse complement strand
ATACTGAGAAGCAAAGCATGAACAATACTGATGCGGATTCATCGCTCCCGAAAATCTCCATTGTCATGGCGGCTTATAACGAAGAGCGTGATATTAAAAAAGCGCTTGATAGTATTCTTGCACAAACGTTCACCGACTGGGAGTTGATCATCATTGACGATGGTTCAACGGATGCCACATCTACAATTATCCAGGGTTATGGGGACAAAGATAGCCGTATAAAACTGGTCTGCAATGATACCAACCTAGAGCTGTCAGCGAGCCTTAACAAAGGTATTGGGTTAGCTCGGGCTGATCTGATCGCTAGGGCCGACGCCGACGACATTAATCTGCCGGAGAGACTAGAAAAGCAGTATGAATATATGCAGGCACACCCCGAGACTGATGTGCTTGGGACCGCTGCTTATCTACTGGATGAAACTGACCAGAGGGCGAATACCTTCTCGTATCCACTGACGCATGCCGAGCTGAAAGCGTTGCCTTTTCTTAAAATACCATTTTTTCATCCATCGGTGATGGCTCGAAAAAGGTTCTTTGATATGGCAGGACTGTACAATCCAGATTATCCAAATGCTGAGGATAAGGAAATGTGGTTGAGGGGGCTAAGCGTTGGCTGTTGCTATGCTAACTTGCCAGAGCCGTTGATTGAATATAGTACCGATGGATTCGTGAAAAGCTGGCGGTCGATACGCAAGCATGGATTCTCTTTATTGCGTATAGCTAAGGATTACAACATTGAACGTGGCTATGTTCACGCGCTGCTTATTTTTGCATATACTGCATCAATAAAACTGAAAATATATAGACCAAAATCACTTCGTAACGGTAAAGTCACGAAGTAGTACTTTTATTTTGAGTGTTTAATATTATTTTTTGTTATCGAATACATTTTCAAAGTACATTGTTTTATGTTACCACTTATTTTGTGATTCTTTCTGATTATTGAGATAGCGATATGTTTACCGCTATCAGGAGTGTTATGGGTTATGCAACAATATCTAATCCCTATAGTGTCTGTCTATATATTAAATAAACATAATAGTCTGTTTGTTTTAACCCTAAAATGGTCAACTGTAATTTATTTAATTGTAGGCTTAATACAATTACTCGTTAACAGAAGTTACCTCACTTTTTTATTTAATCGTGCTTTTACTTCTGAGAATCGAGGCGTTACTTCTTTAACGCCAGAACATTCACTCTATGGGTTGACTTGCTTATTTTTTATTTTAGTTTTCATCTCATTAAATACTCAAAACAAGAGGGAATATATTTTATTTCAATCTAGGTTTAAATTTAGGGAAGCGAAGTGGTTCTAAGTCTATTCGTTATAATTGTAATCATTTTGCTTATTTCATATTTAAAGGGAAAAGAAATTGATTTTTTATATTTGTTCACATTTGGGGTCATTTATTACATATTTTTACCAATTTTAGTGTATGAATTTGAACTGTTTTTAAACTTTCCAGGGATGAGCCTTTGGTACATTACTTTTAATGCGGGGGTTAATGCTTATTTACCAGTAATTTATATTTTTTGTGGCGCAATTTTATTCATGCTTTATTTTGATATGATTTTTAAAAAAATTAAAGTTAAAACCCTATCACTGCCGATTATCAGCAAAACTAGTTTGAGTTTTATATTTTTTTTTATAGCAATACTTTCTTTTTATTTTTGGTTTAATGCAAGATTCATGTTGTTTAAAGGTTATAGCGCTGGTTATGATTCAAATATAATGGGAAAATTAGCAACCATAAATTTAATTTGTAGCTTTTTTAGTCTATATGGTTTTCAAATATACAAAAAACACCTATCTACTAAATTGTTTTTCTTATTATTAATTTTTAATTCCATAATTTTACTTGGAATGGGTGGAAGAATGTATGTTCTTTCTTCGATTATTACATTTATTATTTATGCTCTTAATAATAAAAAATTTATTAGAGTCAAGTTTATATTCATAGTTGTCGTTACTACGGCATTAATGATTTTCATCGGAATGTTTAGAGTAGGTTCTCCAGACTTATCATATGCAGGGTACTCATTTGTAGTTGAATCTATTTTTACAAGTTTTTCATCGGTTGGCTTTCTGTCCCAAAATGAGATCCCCTTATTTGCAACAGGTGAATTGTTTTTTAAATCTTTAATGGGCTTCTTACCTAGTTTTTTGTTTGAAAATAAGGCCGAATTTATTACCTCGGCAGCAGATCTTGGTTATAAATATACAGCTCCATTTGGTGCTACCTCTATTATAGTGTCTTCGTTTGCCTCTTTTGGTTCTGCAGGTGCAGGAATCTTTTTTATTTTTATGTACACTGGTTTCTTCTATTTAAAGTGCCTATCAAAAAAGGATGTTTTCTTTAGGACGATCTATTTTTGTTCCTTATCTGTAATTCCTTTTATGTTTTTCAGAGATGGTTTTTCTGTTTCTTTACGAGTCTTATGGTTTGTTTATCTCATTATACCGCTCCTTATTATAACTATTGATGTTGTGATAAAAAAAGCCACTTCTAAATAAAATATGAAGATAACATTTATTGCATTTACAAGCACAAGGGGAGGGGCTGCCAAAGCACTCACTCGTGTTAAAAACCTTCTTCACAATTTAGGTTGTGAGACCGCTTTAGTTTCAATTGAAGATAACGAAAATAGAATGCCCATTTATTTTAAAGCAATGCATTATATTGTTTGGGTTCTTTCTCACTTAATAACTAAACTTCAAAGAAATGACAATGCCAGCAAACATTCTTTAAATATATTTGGAAGTCACTATATTAAAAGAGAAGTAAAAAGAGCAAAACTTTTACATATACACTGGATAAACAATGAAACATTAAGCATTAAAGATTTTGTTCTATTTTCAAATAAAAGCGTAATAACATTGCATGACGAATGGTTTTATTGTGGCGCGGAGCATTATGCTCTTGATGATAGTAGTTATGCCCGTGTTGTTGCAGGGTATACAAAAAACAATAAAAATGTAAAAGGTATAGATATAAATAGGCTGATTTGGCAGTGTAAGAAAAAATATTACTCATCTTTAAATGGTGTAATATTCACGGTACCATCAACTTGGATGAAGCGTCGGGCTGAAAAAAGTGACCTGCTTCGAGATAAAGATATTCGTGTTGTTCCAAATCCTATTAATACTGATGTATTTAGAAGTGATAAAACTAATTGCAGTATAGATGGCATTGAGCCTGAAGACTTTGTAATAACATTCGGTGCTATTGATGGCGGTGCTAGTGGGATCAAAGGATTTGATTTACTAACTGAAGCGGTGCAAGTTTTTTCTGAGTCAGTGGACTCTTTAACAAAAATAAAAATAATCACATTTGGTGGTAAACAGAAAACATCAAGTACAATGTTTGGCATTAAAACCATCGAATTAGGTCATATATCCTCTGAAAAAGAGTTGGCTCATATTTATTCACTTTCTTCCGTAACCATTGTTCCATCTCGTGCAGAGTCCTTTGGCCAAGTAGCAGCTGAAAGCCTTGCTTGTGAGACTCCTGTCATTGCTTTCAATTATTCGGGGCTGACTGATATTGTTAAACATAAAGACAATGGCTATTTGGCTGAACCTTTTGATCCACATTCTCTTGCTAATGGGTTGTTGTGGTTTTATTCGTTAAGCAATGACGAAAAAGCACATGCAGGAATATCAGGAAGAAACCATGTACTTAAGGTTTTTAGTGAAGAAGTGATCGGTGAGCAATTAATCTCTATATATAAAGAATTAGGCTATACAGATAATTGATTTTGAAAAATGAGATCATATTTGTGTGGACAACATCGTGGCTGACTCCCAGCGGGAACCTAGACCCTCATCCATTGCCAGTGACGCTGATTGAAAGGAGGTACAAGCCGCTGCAATGGCATTAATTTTCGTGTGAGCTTGTGCGTATGCCTGACCGTATGAACAAATCGCAAATATTACAAAACCCCACGTTTTTAATACAAGATACCTTGCATAATCTTTTCCAAGATTCATATCGATCACCCCGAATTATTTTTATTTAGTATTACTTCTAACTACCAGACTAACTGCTATATAGAGGCAATAAATATAATTGATTTGAATATAGATGCAATAACGCCTATACTGCTATATAGCAATTTATATTTTATTTCTTTGTTAACTTTTTAAAGCTGACTCAATTATCAACTTAGCTCGGAAGATCAGGCTTCATGTAAAGGTCTCAATACAACTATCAATTCATTTGATTGTATTAGGCATGATAAATGGTTTGAGTGAATTCTTGCAGTGCTAACGATCGAGTGAAATTACCTCATTTCACAATGAAATTTATTTTTCTTATAAAGGCTAGTTTTTATGCTAACAAATAAAACTGCATTGATTACAGGAGGCACCGGCTCATTCGGACACACCTTTATTCCACCAATGACGCTGAAAAAATACAACTCTAAGAAAGTTAGCATTATTACTGCCACTTATAATAGTGAAAAAACGATATTAGATACG
>JBALXS010000133.1:6117-12407 GCA_036960485.1 Oceanospirillaceae bacterium | reverse complement strand
AGCGTAATACATTTCCTACATAGGGTAGGGTTATGCGTTATCCAAATCGCTGGTTCTTAACGTTAGCAAAATCAGCACACGGATGTGCACTTGCCCCTTCACAGTACTCATTTGGTACTTAATACAATGCGAATATTGTATCTAGGCGATAGCTAAACTGTGGCTATAAACTGCGCTATTCAGTTTTTAGCGCGTAATATATGTTATTCGAATTCTCTTTTTTTATAGCCCCTTTTGATTATTAACTCCTGTTTCCTTACTCGCGTTTCACTATAAGTTTAGCTACGCTTTTCTTGCAAGGCACTTATATCTATTCGCTCTCATCATTTAAAACGCCAGTAAACTTTGCTCAATAATGGTTAAAGCAAACGCTAGCACTTATAACAAGCTATTTAGACTGCTTACCTCTGTGTGTTAACTCATTAATTTCACGCTATAAAAATAAGTTCATAAGAAAAAATGATGATATCTTAAAAAAATGCTATTTGTAATTATGTTTTTCACAGAATATATTGAAGTTAGATTCAGTTTTAAAAAATTGGATTAATGCATCAAATATAGCAGCCCTTAACATAAAAATATAAATTACCGTTATTGGGCAAACATCACTTTTTTAAATTAAAAAGCACCGTTATCACTGAGTTTTAGTGAATATATACCAGACTCACTGCGTATAATTTCGCAGGCCCTTTACAAGGCTATAATAATAAATTTAGGAGAGCCTTATGGATAGAAGAAAAGCAGATATCGTTGTGATGACGATTCTAATCATCGCCTCAATCATCATCTTAACAAACGACAATTTAACCCAAGGCGGCGCTGAAACAGATCTTGGTTCTTTATTTTTGCCGCGTATTGTTGCCTGCTTTATTATTGGATTCGCGTTATTTATTGCTGGTAGCTCTGTTGCAAAGTTGTTGCAAAAAGAACCTATGGCAACAAATGAAGGGATTAGTTTAAGCGGTTTTTGGGGTGTGAACTTGTATGTAGCCATTTTCATTGGCTATTGGTTTTTAGTGCCTTTAGTCGGTTTCTTGCTGGTGACACCGTTTGTAATGATGGCAGTGGCAGTGTTGCTAGGTGGGCGTCGTTGGATCGCTATGACAACGGTATCGATAGTCGTGCCTGCGATGGTTTTTTATGGGTCGATCCATTTTTTACGGGTTTATTTACCCACTTGGTCTTTATCTTAAAACGAATTAAACAAAACTAACAATAACTAAAAACTGTCTTAAGTAAGGATCTATATGTTTGACAATATTATAAACGGATTTTCCTCAATTCTCGCAGTAGGCCCGATTATAGGGATTATTACAGGCGTTTTGGTCGGAATTATCTTCGGCGCTATTCCTGGTATATCAGGGATTATGGCCATTTCAATTATTTTGCCGCTAACTTTCTATGTCGACCCCATTATCGGCATTACCATGCTGCTAGCCGTTTATAAAGCCAGTATATATGGCGGGTCTATTTCGGCAATACTGATAAATACACCGGGCGCCGCCGCTTCTTTTTTAACCGCGCAAGATGGCCACGCACTAACTAAAATGGGTAAGGCGGGTAAAGCGCTGGATATCTCTCTTTTCTCATCCGTAACGGGTGAAGCGTTAGCGACAATTGTGTTGATCTTTATCGCCGCGCCTATCTCAGTGATTTCCCTGCAGGCAGGGCCTATTGAAAAAGTGTTTTTACTGCTCTTTGCTTTCACCGTTATTGGCTCATTAGCAGGTGAATCTATCTCGCGCGGTTTGCTTTCTTGCTGTTTGGGAATGATCTTTGCAATGGTCGGTTTATCATCTATTACCGGTGCTTCACGCTTCACCTTTGGTGTGACTGAGCTAATGGCAGGATTCACCTTTATTCCTTTACTGATCGGTATCTTAGTGATGCCAGAAATCATTAATGTGATTAGGCGAAGGCACTTACCAGAACACGAAATATCGCTGACAAAATCAGCAAATAAAGACGATAACAGAATTAGTTGGAAAGAGTATCGCGGCCTATTCGGTACTATTTTGAAATCCACTGGCATAGGTACTTTTATCGGTGCACTTCCAGGGCTGGGTTCTAGTACTGCAGCTTTCATAGCTTATGGGGAAGCGAAGCGTACTTCAAAAGAGCCTGAAAAATTTGGTAAGGGTTCTGTTGAGGGAATTGCAGCCGCAGAATCTGCTAACAATGCCGTGTGTGGTTCCAGCTTGATACCTATGTTGACGCTAAGTATTCCAGGTGATGATGTTGCTGCACTGTTAATGGGCGCCTTCTTGATTCACGGTTTAACCCCTGGCCCAATGATTTTCTTTGAGCACACAGAAACTATTTATGCCATTTTTGCCGGCTTTTTGCTCACCGATCTATTCTTGTTAGTAATTGCGCGTTCGGGCTTTAGGTTTTTTACGAAAGTAGCTTCGCTTAAGCGCTACTTTATATTCCCATGTGTGACCGTATTTGCCTTTGCAGGTGCTTTCACTTCAGCACAGAACATGGACGATGTACTTATTTTAATCGTCTTTACTATTATCGGTTATGCCATGCGTTTAATTGGCTTAAACCCTGCGGTATTTATTATTGGCTTTATCCTAACGCCTTTCTTAGAGCAAAACTTAGATCAAGCTTTAGCAATTGTAGGTGACGACTATTACCTATTTGTTGCCTCTCCTTTTTCTTGGGTCTTTATCGCACTAGCGGCCTTCTTTGTCGGCTCTAGTGTGCACTTGAAGCGTAAACATGCAAAACAATGAGTACTCACTAAAGGTACTCATAAATAACAGTAATTTAAAAGATCGACAATTAAACAGTACAAAATCTGTAATTAATAACAACAATGAGGCATTACCAAATGAAACTATTTAATACTAAAGTAACGACATTAATCTCGGCTATTGGCATCTGCTTAGCGTCAAGCGCAGCGCTTGCAGGATACCCTGATAAACCTATCAAAATCATCGTTCCTTATGGAGCGGGTGGCGATTCAGATTTAACAACTCGTGTTTGGGCCGATGCCGTTGAGAAAGAACTGGGCGTACCAGTAATTGTTATCAACAAAAAAGGCGCGGGCGGTATCGTGGGTACTTCTTTTGTTGCCAATTCAAAGAAAGATGGCTACACCCTGATCAATGCAGGTTTAGGCAACATGTTAGTAACGCCTAACTTTAGCAAAACGCCTTACAGCTTTAACAGCTTTACGCCTATTCTTAAAATGACAGCAGTGCCTTTAGGCGTAGTTGTGGCGAAAGATAGTCCTTATAAAACATTCCCAGAGTTCATTGCTGGCGCAAAGGCAAATAGATTGACACAGGGATCTTGGGGCGCGGCATCTTCAGGAACTATTTTAGCGAACATCATCGCTGATCAAGCAGGTTACACACCTAAGTATGTACACGGCAATACGACAGCTGAGTCAATGGTTTCAGTTATTGGCGGACATATAGATTCAGCCGTTTCATTCCCACCTGCATTTGGTCCTCATGTAAAAGCGGATCGTGCACGTGTACTGGTAATGAACCAGAAAATGGATCTATACCCAGGCGTACCAACATTCGCAGAGTTTGGCATTAAAGGCAGCTTTGAAGGTTGGTCTGGTATTTTTGCACCAAAAGGTGTTCCACAGGAAGTTGTAGACAAGCTAATCGCTGCCACAACTAAAGCAATGAAAGACCCTAAAGTTTTAAAAGCGTACGCGAACATGGGCGCTATTGTTGACTTTAGAAATGGCGAAAAGTGGATTGCAGACATGACTGAAACTTCACAAATCATGAAAGAAGCAGCAGCCAAAGTTAAGAAGTAAGAAATTGAAAGCTACGAGCTTTGCAGCTATAAGCTGAAAAATGAAAGCTCAGATATTTGACAACTGCCTTGCGCTAACCGCACAAGGCAAGTTGTTTACCACTGAGTAAACTGATCAGGGTGTTCGATTAAAGAAGTTATTCTTTCACGCACTTGTTGTGCAAAAGCTAAAGTGATACGCGATCTTGGTGTATCAGCTGGATACAAAATATTTACTTTTAAAGTGATATTAGGAGCGAATTTTCGAAAGACAATTTTACCTGGCTGGCTATAACTGCAGTAACTTGCGATAGAAATAGGGTCCATTACACAAAAGCCCAAATCACGTTCTACAAAACGTAGAGCAGGGATAAAGAAACGCGTTTGTAAACGTACGTTAAGACGACTTTTATGCTTAGAAAAAGCTTTTTGTAAATCGTGAAATGTCATGTGATCTGGATGCAAAGTGATCATCGGCTGGTTATCCAGTAATTGCGGAGTAATCACCGTTTCGTTTGCTAAAGGATGAGACGCTGGAATAGCGCACAGGCAATCGAGTTCAAAGGATTCACTCTCAAAGCTATTTTCTTGAGAAGAAATTTCTGCCAAGCCAATGTCGTACTGGCTAGAAGCAATCCATTCTTTGACGCCATCGGAGGTGCGAGTTTGCATAGAGATCTGAATTTTAGGATGCTTTTCCAGAAAGTCAGCCACTAAATCGGGCATGAAAAAGTTAGACGGGCCAGGCATACAACCAATACGCAAAAAACCAAACTGCTTATTTTTAATATCTTTAACGGTTTGAGAAACGTCTTGAATACGGCTGAAAATAGATTCTACTTCATTATATAAGTAGTGGGCTTCAGGTGTTGGGTAGAGCCTTTTTTTTCGCCGCTCAAACAGTTGGAATCCAACATTCTCTTCTAACTGATTGATTAACATGCTCACAGCCGGCTGACTTTTATAAAGTTGCTTTGCCGCTTGTGAGACAGAGCCTGAGAGTATGACGGCGCGGAAAGCTTCCATTTGTCGAAGATTGATAAGCGTACTGCTCCTGAATACTTGCGATTAAACATAATTAAAATTTATGAAGCTCATAATAATAAGTAGTAATTTTATATATAGCTAGTGATTTTAATGAAGTGAGCTTCATAGCTAAAACGAATGATAAACCCAGAGCAAAACGACATGATAAATAGATTAAACAAAACTCCACGTATGAGTCAAATAGTCAGTTATAACGGTACAGTGTTGCTTTCAGGTCAAGTTGCCAAAGATGCAAGGGAAGATGTACAGGGACAAACACGTCAAATACTACAGCAAATTGATGATCTGCTAGCACAAGCTGGTTGTGAGAAAAGCGATGTGCTAAGTGCCAATATTTGGTTGAGTGATATTCGCCAGTTTGCGCTAATGAATGAAGTATGGGATAGCTGGGTAGATGTTGAAAATCCACCAGTGCGTGCTTGTGTAGAAGCGCGTTTGGCTAGAGTTGAGTTGGCTGTCGAAATACAAGTAACTGCTGCAGAACCTTCAGCAAAAGGACACTGATTGAATGAAACAGGATTCGGTAGATAATCACTCTCAGGCAGCGCCTGCATTAAATGTGGCGATACTTGGCGCGGGAATTGTCGGGCTAAACTGTGCTTTTTGGCTGCAACGCGCAGGCGTAAAAGTCACTTTAATAGACACGGAAAAGCCAGGCTTAGGAGCTTCTTTTGGTAACGCCGGATTATTTGCTGATTACGGCAGATTGCCTTTTGCCAACTACGCAATGCTGCGCAAAATACCAAAGATGTTGCTAGATAAGCAAAGCCCTTTGGCGATAGACCCAAGCTACACCCCACAATTATTTCGCTATGGTACTCAATATTTTAAAGCATGCCGCAAATCGCGTTATGAAGCGGGCAAGCGTGGCTTATTAAACTTACATAGCCTCGCACATAAAGCAGATAAAACTATTATAGATGCAACCAATAGCCAACATTTGATCAGCCAACAAGGCTTTATGGGTTTGTTCTCAAATGCTGATAGTTTTGGAAATGCTAAGCCAAGTTTTAAAGAGCGCGAGCAGCAAGGCGTAGTGCTAAAGTTACTAGACCCGCAACAAGTTAAGGAACTAGAACCGCAGCTTCAACTTGATTGTGCCGGTGCTGTTTATTACCCAAATACAAGTCACACCATTGACCCTTCTGCGTATTGCCAGTCAATTTTTGCGCACTTTATCGCACACGGCGGGGTTTTTATGCAGCACAAAGTAGCGCAAATATCACAAACGGTTGATCAGGTGACGTTACATAGCGCAGGGGCTACGCATACTTTCGATCAGTTAGTGGTAGCAACAGGTGCAGCGACCAAGCAGTTAGTTGCCCAACTACAGCTGCATATTCCACAAGTGTGCGAACGCGGTTACCACTTGATGTTAAAAGCTGGTGAAAACCAGATCACACGACCGATCGCATGGATGAACCAAGGGGTGCATATGACGCCGATGCAATCAGGTATCAGAGTGGCAGGCACCGCTG
>JBALXS010000133.1:0-6107 GCA_036960485.1 Oceanospirillaceae bacterium | reverse complement strand
TACCTATCTAGATAGCGCTCCTAGCGAGCGTCGTAAAGCGGTAATGCTAGGCCATGCTAAAGCAATGCTAGGTAATAACGTCAGCGTCGAGTCTAGCTGGGTAGGAAGTCGCCCAACTACGCCCGATTCATTGCCGGTGATTGCTAAAATGAAAACGAAACCGAATGTTACCTTAGCTTTTGGGCATGGGCATTTAGGCTTAACGCTAGCGTCAGTGACCGGCAAAGTAGTTGCTGATTTAGTCACAGGCAAGCAGCCAGAAGTGGACATTAGTGCCTTTAGTGCTGAGCGTTTTAATTAGCATCACAAACAAGAATTATTTATAGATCATTACACAAAGGATAAGTATGACAATTATAAAAGGCGGTTTTAACTATTACAGTATCCCAATTGGGGTTCTTTGTTTAGAATCTTATTTTCCCAAACCGCTTGGTCACATTAAGCACCCAGCAGGTTTTGATTTTCCAGTATTGTACAAAACGGTACAAGGGGCCACGATTGCACGTTTAATCAATCAGCGAGACCCGGCGTTATTACAGCCTTTTATTGAAGCGGCGCAAGAACTAGAACGCGAAGGGGTGAAAGCGATAACTGCCAGCTGTGGTTTTCTAGCTTTATTTCAGCGAGAAATAGCAGATGCTGTGGATATTCCGGTATTTATTTCAAGCTTGATACAAATCCCGATGGTTTATAATAGCCTAGGACGTCATCGTAAAGTGGGTGTGGTCGTCGCTAATAGTGACGCACTATCTGAAGATCATCTAGCAGCTGTCGGTGCGCAAAACATCCCTATTGCACTTGCAGGTATGCAGCATCAGCCACAGTTTGCAGATGTAATATTGGATGCTAATAACAATGATTTTGATGTGGATATATTTCGCGATGAATTATTTACTGTGATCGAGAACTTAATCAGTGAAAACCCTGATCTAGGCTCTATCGTTTTAGAATGCACTGACTTATCGCACTTCGCGCCACAAGTGCAGGAGCGTTTTAACTTACCAGTGTACGACTTAACCAGTTTGACCAGAATGGTAGCAGCGACAGTAGAACGTAAAATCGCTTAAGTGCCACAAGTCCTGTAAGAATTATATCAGCAGCAAAACAAGATCGATTTTTCCTTATCAGATAAAATCGATCTTGCTGTTGGTCTATCTTTAGTACAATCTTAGCAACTATGACCTACTAACAATTAGCTAACACAGTACCTCTAGTCAGCTGATCTTCAATAAGCAATGCACGTGCAGCCTTAGCAACAGGGCCAGGCTTACCGTCACCTACCATCTTACCGGCAACTTCTACTACGGGTAGCGCATCTAGTGTGGTGCCGACCATGAATATTTCTTTAGCATTCATTAAGCCATCAGCTTGTTGCTTCGCTTCTTTCATCTCGCGAATAAGGCCTGTTTCAACCATCTTGTGCGATAATTCTTGGAGCCTTAGTAGCGTAGTACCTCGTAACGTGTGATCGAAACTTGAGAATATCAAATCATTTTCAGGCGTTAAGTACGCGATGTTTTCAGTTGGGCCTTCACCTAGATCACCATCTTCGGTTACATTGATTACAAAGTTAAGTTTGCTATCAACCGCTTCTTTGCTCATCAGTACATTGGATAAGTAATTACATGATTTAGTTTTAGCCATGCCGCCACTTTTAACTGCTACTTGGCTGAAACCAATTTTAGCGCCATCATCATAAAGGGTGGCAGCAGGGTTACTTAATGTTGAAACGATTAAGTACAACTGTGGGCCGATTGAAACATATGGGTTTGGCGTAAAACCACCTGGGCCGCGTGATGCGTATAAGCGAAACAGTGCATTATCTAGGCCACATACTTCAATCAACTGCTTACAAATAGCTTTGATTTCGTTTCTATCGTGTTTTAAATCAAGGAAGATATCAGCTGCTGAACGCTCTAAACGCGCTAAGTGCTCATCCAGTAAAAACACTTTCCCTTCAAGCATTTTAAACGCTTCAAAAACACCGTCACCTCGATGTACTAAATGATCATCTACTGGGATAGTCATCAATTTTGGGTCCGTTGTAATACCGCCAAAAACGCTTGAATACATTGCGTGATAGTCATTTTGTGCTGCGTAGCTTGGGCAAGCTGCAACGATTTGCTCTAAATTGTCATATACCGGAAAAGTCATAATTGTGCCTCGAAACCTTGTTATTTGGAGAGTGGCTGTGCGTTAAATTATCAATATTATAGATAACGGGCCAGTTTATTATGGGTCATCATCTCCTAAAGAGTAGAGTAACCTATAGCACCAATTATCAAAAAAATGCGGACCAAAATGCTAAGTCACTACGACTTATCTAATAAAACTATTATTGGAAATAAAGTCTGTTGTGTAGTACTTGCCAATCATGATGTCGAAAATCTTCAATCAATGCCTGCTATCAAGTTTTATGATGCGCTCAGATTTTATTATTTATTAGGAGCGTGTTATGAATAAAAGAGCAGAGTTCTACAGTGTATCACCCAAAATGATGCAAATACTACTGGAGCAGGAACAACAAATATCGCAACAGATGCGTGCTTCAAATACGCTGAATTTATGTTTATTAGAACTTATAAAGCTAAGAGTGTCGCAGATTAACCAATGTGCTTATTGCATTGATATGCATACTAAAGATGCGTTTGAAAATGGTGAAAGTGCCCAGCGGATAATAGGTTTAAGCGCTTGGCGAGAGATGCTATGTTACTCTAAGCATGAACGGACAGCGCTAGGGTGGGCTGAGCTGGTTATATCCGACAAAGCAGTAACGGATGAAATGTATCAGCAAACGCTTTCCAGTATTGGTGAACAGGGCATAGTTGATTTAACCTTTGCTGTGAATGCTATTAACAGTTGGAACAAAGTGGCAAGAGTATTTAAACCCCAAGTAGGCGTCTATCAGGTAAAAGCTACTGATAAAATATGAATGATCGAAAATCTAAAGTGAGAGGTTATTTGTTATAAAAAACGTTAATCATTTAACGATCAACCAAAACATCCCACTAGGTTTAGTGCTACTAAAACCTAGAGGGAGACTTTCATCGCATGTGCAGGCGATTTGGTCTGTAAAAAATGAAGTGCAGCCTCAATCTAAATTGAGCCATTGGCTGCAGGGTGATGCATGTAGCGGTGTGCTGTTCAATCTTGGCAGCAATATCGTACTAGAAGGTAATGAGTTTGGCCAGGGCGCTATTTTTTTGCCAGTGAGTAAAAAAGCGCATCAGTTAGTGCTCCCTAAACATTGTCAATTGGTTGGAATACGCTTCAAGCAAGGTGTTAGTGCTATTTTGTTTGATGAGATTTTTGCTGAAGCAACCGCTTTATCAGCGACCAAATCTGCAGTTAATGTAGATATGAAACTGCAAAATCTCGCGCAACAATTAACGGCTGATAATGGTCATTTTTATAGGCTGAGATTGTTGTATCGGTGGTTAACGTCAGTTATAGATTATTCGAAAAAACCTCCTGCCAGTTTTATAGAAGCTTTAGACGTATTGGAAAATCAGGGCTCAATTGATACATTGACTCGCCGAGCTAATTTAAGTCAGCGGCAAATAGAGCGTCAGTATCGAAAATGGCTTGATATGACCCCTAACCAGTACTTACGTTTAATGAGGGTCAATAAAGCACTGAGAATACTAAAATCTTACCCACAGACTGATTTAGCAGCTTTGGCTTTGGATAACAGTTTCTCTGATCAATCCCATATGACCAGAGAGTTCAAGGAGATAGCAGGCATAACTCCTTTGAAATACGCCAACCTAATAGCGTTGCTAGCTATTTAAGTGCTATCCGTTTAAGAGGGAGCCTAGCTAAATAGATACTGGTGAACTTGAAACTAAAACCCTAAGCCAAACTTTAAACCAGCAAAAGCGAGCATCCCCACTACAATCGTGGTCAGTAAATCTTTGCGTACAAATGCAGTGATCACAGCGACAATTGAAGCGAGTAACCAAGGGTTATCAAAGTTGATCCACAGCTCACCTTTAGGCATAGTAACAGCGGGCGCAATAATCGCCATTAGTACCACAGGAGGCACAAACTCTAACGCTTTGTTGAGCCAAGGTGGGAAGCGTACTTTGCCAGCCGCTGCGAACAATATATAGCGCACACTAAAAGTCGCGACGAACATACCAGATATTAAATATGCTTCGTTCATCAGTTTAGCTCCTTTGCTGGCGAAATACTTTTAGCCTGCTTGCGATTTTCTAACATCATCAAGGAAATCCCCACGGCAATGCCTGAAAAAGAGGCAAACAATAGTCCAAGCTTGTGGGCAAAGTCATAACTGACAATAGCTAACACGGCTGAAACTAATACCGCAGCGATGATAGGTTTGCTCTTTAAATAGGGAACGACCATGCCAAGAAACGTCACCGACATAGCAAAATCTAATCCCCAATTTTGCATTTGTGGAAAGATATTACCTAACGTTAAGCCGATATAAGTGCAAAATACCCAGTTGCTATACATCGCTAAAAAAGAACCCAGATAGAACCAATGGGCTTTATCTAAATCCCCTTGCTGCATATAACGGTTGTTAACTGCGGCAAAAGTTTCATCGGTCAAGCCAAACGCCATAATGGCGCGCCAGTGATGAGGCAAATGCTTAACTTTAGCTACCAAGTTAGCTGAATATAAAATATGGCGAAAGTTAACGATAAAAGTAGTGGCGATGATAATCGGTATACTTGCACCTGCTGCTAGTAAGCCTAGAGCGATAAATTGGCTAGCACCTGCGAAGACTATCAACGACATCAAAATAGCACCTAAAGCGGAGAGGCCATTTGGTTCGGCTAAAGTACCAAAGATAATCCCAAAAGGAGCGGCACCTACCAGTAATGGAAAGGTGGCCGCGGCGCCTGCTAAAAACTCTTTGGTTTGGCTAGTTTGTGCAGCACCATTATTAGGTGGTGCCGTTGTTTTAAGCTCACTCATACTGTTAATTCCATGTAGATATCAGAGCGTTGGTAATTTGATACTTGATTAGGGTGTGCTAATGTTTCAAAGCCCATATGCTCGTATAACGTTAACGCTTTAAGCAATAGGCTAGAGGTTTCAAGATATACTTTTTTCGCTTCAACTTGGCGCGATTTATCAAGAGCTGCCAACAGCATTTTGCGGCCAATCCCATAGCCTTGATATTGCTCATCTACCGCCATTTTAGAAATTTCGTAAAGCCCATCGCCATGATTAGCCAACGCAATACAACCGACAACTTCTTCGTCTATTATCGCAAACCAGATATAGCCACCACGAGCTAAATAATAGCTTTCAGGTGATTCAAGCGCTTGATGATCGAGCTCATTAAGCTGCGCATTAAAATATTTTTCTAGCCAAGCAAAGTTTAGCTGCTGAAAGTTTTCTTTATAGCAGCTATGCCAAGGTTTAATGATAACTTGCTGGTGCTGTACTGAGTTTTCCAGCGCATTCAGTACTGGGTTAACTAAGCCTTTTTCGGCGTAAGCACGCTCAAATTCGTCTAACGCCTGTAAAATAGGAGTTTGCTGACGCTCAATCATGGCATCTAAGTAGTGTCGCATTTCTAATAATATCGGTTCTAATTTTCGCGCAATTAATAGCGCTTTATCATCAAGTACTAAAAAGAAACGTCGCTCATCACTAGGGTCGCTGGTTTTATACAACAAACTTTCAGCTTGCATTTTATTGGCTATTTTACTCACCGCAGGATGGCTAACATTCAGAACTTCAGCAGCTTGTGTCACTGATAATGGGCCGTTAATGTGCAGTAAATTGAATAATGGATAGTAGGTGGGATGCAGCTCAATTCCCTGTTGTTGATAAATGCTGGCCACATCTTTATACATACGATCAGACAACCGCTTGAAACGACTACCTAAAGATAGGCAGCCGAGTGTTTTCATATGATCCAATTGAACACCTACAATAGCTAAATTAATAAGACAGGAGCGTAATATAAACTAATTACGTAACTAGTTACATAGTTTTGAAAAAATTTATTAATTGCGCAATATCGTTCAATAAGTAATAAAGCTTAGCGGCTATTATTGAGCCTTATTTTTAGGCGGGATTAGTTGTGTTATCTATTATATTATCGATGTCAGTATTTGCATTTATAG
>JBALXS010000132.1:0-12498 GCA_036960485.1 Oceanospirillaceae bacterium | reverse complement strand
TTAGGCTTAAATTCCGCGAAAAATCCCTCATTTTATAAGCTAATTAGACGTAATTACTTTTTTGCTAATGCCTACGCTAACAACGCAAAAGCTACTTTTGATTCAAAGCACTTTAAATGGATAAATACGAGAAGATTTCTTTCAATATTAGGGGTTACAAGATATTTCAATCTAAATAGAAAGAACTCTACATCAGCCTTATTTCATTTACGCTTATCAACTTCATTTAATGAACTAAAAGAAAGGTATTTTCGATGCCAGTCTTATCAAGAAATCGAAGTGTTGTTAAAGCAAATGGAAAAAATGAAAAAAATGAAAAAGCATGGGAAATTTAAGGCTTTGTTAAAAGAAAGTCCAGGGTCTTTAGTTTCATATTTTTTCACTTTTCTTAACGAAAATGATATCGGCTTAAAGTCGGTTAACAAAGCTGGCGAATTATTATCAAAGGCTGTAATTAATGATTATATTGATACAAACCTCGCAAGTGAAATATATTCTTTGGTAACTGAGCTAGATCGTTTCAGCTCAGAGTTAAATGTTTTGAATAAAAAATTAAGTCTAATGTAGAGGCGCTTAACAAGCAGTTAAGCTAAGATAAAATACATCGTCGCTATTTTTGTTGTAACAGCGCATTAAAATGTCCGCTTTGTGTCATTTCCTGCCAATGGCAACTATAACTCCTCACGGAAGGAGATGAACACAATATTAAAATAAGTGCAAACCATTTCATTACTTATGAGATTTTCAGAAGCAAGGTAATCTCATATAGGATGAAATGGCCCATGTTTCCTAGCCTCGTCATTTCACTACATATGAGATTTGACAGGAATAACCCGCTATTTTAATGACGCTCCCCGCGTCTAAATGGAATCAACAATGCTTTTGGATACACCGCTTTGCGGGCCAACAGAGTTAAAGCGATAATACTCAGCACGTACGGTGCCATCAAGAAGAACTGGTACGGAATATCAATGCCAGACACTTGCTGCAAACGTACTTGATACGCATCTATACCTGCAAACAGTAATGCGCCAAATAAAGCTTTTTTAGGCTCCCACGAAGCAAAGATTACCAATGCCACACAAATCCAGCCACGCCCGTTTATCATTCCAAAGAAAAAGGCATCAAACGCGGATATAGTTAAGAATGCACCGCCAATTGCCATCAAGCTGCTGCCCATCATCACTGAAATGGTGCGTACTAGATGCACATTGATTCCCTGTGCTTCTGCGGCAATAGGATTCTCTCCTACCATGCGCATCGCTAGGCCAAAAGGTGTTTTATACATGATATAAATCACCACCGCGACCATCAACAAAGACAGATAGGTTAGTGGCGATTGAATAAATAAAATTTCGCCGACCACGGGGATATCAGACAATAACGGAACCGCGTAATTGTTGAAGGCATCAATTTTTGGCGGTGTGGTGACATCAGGGAGCATCATTCTAAAAGCAAAATAACTGATGGAAGATGCAAACATGGTGAGCGCAATACCGGTCACATGCTGGGAAAGCCCGAGATACACGGTAAAGCCGCTATGTACTAAACCGGCCATAGCACCTAAGAAAGCGACAAATAAAACAGCGCTCCATAAGCCTCCACCCATATATACCCACATCCAGCCGCCCATCGCGCCGAGTGTCATGATGCCTTCGATGCCTAAGTTAAGTACCCCTGCGCGCTCACAAACTAGTTCACCTAATGTGCCGAAAATGAGTGATGTGGCGATGCGCAAAGTTGCTACCCAAAAGCCAACTTCCAAGAAAATCGAAATATAATCCATAACTTATCCCCTAATAATTCGATAGCGAACCAGCAGCATGCTTATCAGCACCATAAGAATTGATACGGCAACCATTACATCTGCAATATAAGATGGAATCCCCATGCCTTGGCTCATCGAATCAGCGCCGACATAAATACCGGCAAAGAAAATGGCCGATGCGATAACCCCCAGCGGATGTAGCATCGCTAGCATCGCCACCGCGATGCCTGCATAACCAAAGCCTGGTGACATATCTAAAGTCAAATAACCTTTAAGCCCTGCCACTTCACTGACCCCTGCTATCCCCGCCATGCCGCCACTGAGTAGTGCGGTAATGATCAGCGTTCTATGGATATTAATGCCTGAGAACTTAGCCGCTTGTGGATTAAGGCCAACCGATCTTATTTCATAGCCCCATAAGGTGAATTTCATAAACACCCAGCAACCGATAGCCGCAACAAGTGCCAAGATAAAACCTAGATGTAAACGTGCCCTTTCCATAATGGGCATTAACTGCCCTTCATCAATAATCGGTCGCCCTTGTGGCCAACCCATCGACATAGGATCTTGTATTGGCCCCTCTAACAGATAATTAACAAACAACAATACAATAAAATTAAGTAGTAAAGTGACCACCACCTCATCAACACGTAAGTAATTTTTAAGCAGTGTGGGGATCAGCAATAATATTCCTGCTGCTAACGCGCCGCTTATCACTAAAAAAGGGATCATCAGTACAGGGTGTAAAGTAACTAAGCCTGAGCCTAAAACCGTGGCAACGACTGCACCTACATAAAGCTGGCCTTCACCCCCTATATTCCAAAGTTTTGCCTTAAAGGCGATGGCTGCCGCTAAGCCGGTAAAAATTAGTGGCGTTGCACGGGTCAGTGTTTCAGATAAAGCAAAAGAGCTTCCAAGTGCTCCATTCACCAATAAAGCATAAGATTCTAAAACTGGCTTGCCCGCCCATATAATCAACAAACTACATAGCACTAGCGATATAAAAATAGCTAAAACGGGCGCTAGCCCTTGTGCCCATAAAGGCACATTTGTACGAACTTCTAAGCGCATACCGCCTCCTTTGGCTTAGGTTTATTATTGTCGATAGATCCACCACTCATTAAGCTGCCCAGTTGCGTTTTACTAATCTCGTTTGCATTGTAAATAGCGCTAAGTTTGGAATGGCACATCACTGCTACCCGATCAGAAATACTCAATAATTCATCTAAATCTTCGGTAATCAAAATCACGCAAGCACCTGAGCGCCTAGCCTCTAATAATCTTTCATGTACGTTGGCAATAGCCCCTACATCTAAGCCACGAATAGGCTGATTGGCAATAATTAAATCAGGGTTTTGCGATAGCACACGCCCCAGAATTAGCTTTTGCATATTACCACCCGACAGCAGTCGCGCTTCTTGGTCAATACCTTCACAGCGGATGTCATAGTCTTCAATTAATTCATTGGTAAACTGCTTAGCTTTTTTAAAATCGACAAACCCAAAGCGGCTTATTTTGCGATAGATTTCACTCATAGCATTTTCCCACAAGCTCATTTCCCCAATCACCCCTTCTCGAATACGATCTTCAGGCACACGTGCTATTTGGTTATCAACAAAACTTGCCGCAGAAAAATAACTGATTCGGTCGGCATTAAAGTGCACTTCACCTGCATCAGGTTTAAGCATGCCGCACAAGACGTCGGCTAAAGCGCTTTGGCCATTTCCTGAAACGCCAGTAATGCCTAAAATTTCTGAGCGGCGTGCATTTAAACTGATATTATCTAATCGCGCACTCGCTTTTGCGCTCTTAACGGATACATTGGCTAAACTGAATATCTCTTCTCCCACTGGCAACTTTTCAGCCAAAGGCTGCGCTATATCCTTACCGACCATTGATGAACTAAGGCGCTGCTTATCCGCATCAGCGGTTTGCATTTCATCGACTAAAGCACCGTGACGCAATACTAGTACCCGATTACTCACAGCCAAAATCTCATGCAATTTATGAGAGATGAAGATGATTGATAGCCCTTTCGCTACTAGTAAACGTAGCGTTTCAAATAAGCTTTCAGACTCTTGTGGCGTTAATACAGCGGTGGGTTCATCAAGGATCAGCACCTTCGCATCGCCATATAAAGCTTTGAGTATTTCGACTCGCTGCTTCTCCCCCACAGAAAGAGAACTCACCTTTGCATTAGGCGACACTTGAAGACCAAAATCTTCTGACATCTTTAGAACTTTATTACAGGCAGAGACTTTATCCGTGGTCAAAGACCACAAACTTTCACTGCCGAGCATAATATTTTCAATCACCGTTAAATTATCAGCCAAGGTAAAGTGTTGATGAACCATGCCAATACCCGCTTCAATCGCGGCTTTAGGGTCCCCTGCCTGTAAGGTTTTACCCATCACATCAACAGAGCCTTCTTCGGCCACATAGTGACCAAAGATGATATTCATCAGCGTTGTTTTACCTGCACCGTTTTCACCTAACAGCGCAAGCACTTCTCCTTGTTGTAACTCAAAGGTAATATTATCGTTCGCAACAAATGTTCCAAAGCGTTTGGTCACGCCTTTAATATGCAAAGCTGAGCTCATAGCAACCTCCTTTAGAACGAAGACGCTGGTTTTTTATCGTTAATTTCAACGACGAATTCACCGGCCAGAATAGCGGTAGATTTTGCACTGACTAACGCTTTTAGTTCAGCAGAAACAACCGCTTCCATATCGTGATATGGAGCAAGCGTTGCGCCGCCTTTAGCCATCATGGTCCATTCGCGATAATCTTCACCTTTAAAGGTTTTTTCTTTCACGCGCTTAACAGCATGTGCAATAGCGTTTTCCATGTTCCAAAGTGCAGAAGTTACCACAACCCCTTCACCTTTTTCTTCAACGTTCATGTCGTTGACATTACCGAACGCCATAATGCCTTTTTCACGTGCTGCATCAACAACACCCGCGCGCTCTGCAAACAAAATATCCACGCCTGATTCTATCTGCGCGAAACTTGCTTCTTTAGCTTTAGGTGGATCATACCAAGAGCCGATAAAGTTAACCTTGAACTCTACTTCAGAATTTACTGACTTAGCGCCCGCCATAAAGGCATTAAACAAACGGTTTACTTCACCAATTGGGTAGCCGCCGACCATGCCAATTTTATTGGTTTTAGTCAGCGATCCAGCGATCATGCCCATCAAGAAGCAAGGTTCGTGAATGTAGTTATCAAAAACCGAGTAATTATCTAAATCAGCCTTGAAGGGATCGCCCATTAAGAAAGCCACTTCAGGATAAGCCTTAGCCACTTTACGTGCTTCACGCCCGATGCCAAATGCTTCCCCAACCACTAGATCAACACCGTTTTCAGCGTACTGGCGCATGACACGCGCGTAATCTGCATTAGAAACTTTCTCGGAAAAGACGTATTCAATGTCTCCTGCTTTTTGTGCCTTTAGCAGCGCAGTATGCAAACGCGCATCCCATTTTTGCTGAATAGGCTGCGTGTAAATACCCGCCACTTTAATGGTTTCAGCTGCCGCCACTGAAGCTGCGATAGGCGATAAAAGTGCTACGCACATCACCGCTGTTTTTATAAATACGTTTTTTATAGTTTTTTTCATATCCTCACCTTTGGTTTTTTATCTTAAAATCAATTATTTGAATAACACTCTTAATATTCAATCTATTTTCTAAAACAATACATCTCCCTCTTTTTAAAAAAGACCTTTTGAAAAATTAACCTGCTGCTCTTCATCGTCATTGAGCGTGACATAATTTTCTTGCACTGCTGACCTAGCAATCACTTTGCCACTTTTTATGACGAACAAACGGTTAGCTTTTAGCTGAATGGCTTCAATTGGGTTAGCAGCTTGCAAAATAACAAGATCGGCATTACAACCAGGTTCTAGCCCATAGCCTTCTAGCCCCATTACTTTAGCGCCATTAACCGTCACCGCATCAAATGCTTGGCGCATGCCTTTCACGCTGGTCATTTGTGCAACATGTAGCCCCATATTGGCCACTTCTAACATGTCATGGGTGCCCATGCTGTACCACGGATCCATCACACAATCATGACCAAAAGCTACGTTAATACCTGCCTCTAACAACTCCGGCACGCGCGTCATACCGCGCCTTTTGGGATAGCTATCATGGCGACCTTGTAAGGTAATATTGATTAGCGGATTGGCAACTACATGCATATTTGATTCACGCATTAATGGGATTAACTTACTCACATAATAGTTATCCATTGAATGCATTGAGGTTAGGTGAGACCCGGTAACACGCCCTTCTAGCCCCAACCGTTTTGTTTCGCTGGTTAAGGTTTCGATATGTCTTGAGAGAGGATCATCACTTTCATCGCAATGCATATCCACTCTTAAGCCACGAGCTTGCGCTATTTCACACAATTCACGGACTGATTTAGCACCCTCATCCATAGTGCGCTCAAAATGCGGAATACCTCCCACTACATCCACACCTTTATCAAGTGCACGCATTAAGTTTTCACGAGAGCGCTCATATCTTAAGAAGCCATCTTGTGGAAACGCCACTAACTGCAAATCTATGTAGGGTTTCATCTCTTCACGCACTTCTAGCAATGCCTCTACTGCCAGTAAGCGATCATCACAAATATCAACATGACTGCGTATAAACAGCGTTCCACGCGCGATTGACCAGCGACACAATTCAAGAGCACGCTGCTTTATCAACTCAACTGTAAGATGGGGCTTTAGCTCGCCCCATAATTCAATCCCTTCCAGCAAGGTACCACTGTCATTTAACCTAGGTTGTCCAAGGCTTAACGCTGCATCCATATGAAAATGGCTATCCACAAAAGGCGGTGAAACAAGGTAGCCTTTCGCTGCTATTTCTTTAATCGCTGCGGCATTAATTGCAGGCGCAACTTCAATAATTTTTCCATCTTTTATCGCAATATCAATGCCCTGACGTCCATCAGGTAGATTTGCATTGCGAATAAGCATATCTAACATGCGGTGCTCCATTTCTTAAAATTCGTAGAAGGTAATAAATGTAAATTTTGGGCGTAACAAGCGGTGAAAACTAACAACTGCACGCTTGAACAATGACTATTTAAATAACTATTGGCATGAAAATCATTTGATAAAAGCTATTAGAATGGCAATTTAAATAGTACTAGCGAGGAAAGTAATTCAGATGATGACGAAACAGCAGAGTTTGCTTTGCTGTTGGTTGTAAAGATAAATAGAGGGAAGGCACATTGAAAACGTTGCTAAGCAGAAAGTATCAGGTAATGTGCAATTTGAAAATAGTGAATAATGCTTGGTGCTAGATAGCACCTTTTTTGACAACGACATGAATAATTGTACAACTAGCTTTACCTTAGCGGTAAAACACTGCAGGCGTACCTGACTAGTTGCTTGATTTTTCATATATCGACTATCCGTTTTTATTATTAGAGATCTATAAAATATAATATCATAAAAAACAGGCTTTTAAAAAAAGCTCTATAGAAATTAGCAATTTTTTTCCAATAGGTCAACTAGTTTTTTTGCTCTACTAAAGCAAATAACCGACCATCTTTAGACGACTATTATGCCCCTCAACAAAGTGAAAACCTAATTACTCTATTATCATCAACAGCAAAGTAAGCTACTTCTGGATATAAAAAATAGATTAAAGCTCTTTGCCATGCCTTACGCTGATTTAAGAGTGCGCATAACACTGCATCGATTTAACTACTCGAAATTAGTTTACGAATGTAGTTATAGGGAATCTTCTAATTGGAGATCAGCACCTCTGAGCTTAAGGCTCTTCAACGTTATTCTTGTTGTTGCCAATACTCTGGGATCAGCTAAGGCAGTTGTAGCCATGAATAAAGGAATACTATCTATCTTCATTGATACGTTATGCAGAGTCTTCTCAGTGACAAAACTAGGCTATTGTTGAGTACGTTATTATGCTTAAGCTATTTAAAACACTAGAAACTAACATTTGTAGAGAATTTTTATCATTCGTCAAACACTCCTTCTTCAAGCTAATTCACTATTTAGCTCATAAAACAGCAAGAATGAAAGGTACACTATGTTCCAATGCTTATTATTTGATTGCGATGGAGCGTTAGTTAATAGCCAACGTTTTTGCAATATTGGCTTAATTATAAAATTTAAAGAGTATGCTATTCACCATTAGTCTTGATTCTATGCAGACTCTTCCTCAATTTTTTAATAGCTAATTTTTATGTAAGTGGATCTAAAAGAGAACCACAGGGCTCTCAATCAAAACGCTGTACTCTTTTATTGCAAATCAAATACTAAACTGAAGTTTATCGGTATTGTATGCGAGATTACAGGCAGATTAGCTATTTCTCTTAAAGCTTCAATACCTGCATCAAGACCAAAGTTAGCAGCCTTAACGACGACAGGTTTTGCAGTACTCACTAAAATGCGTTTTTCGGTAAGTTTATAGACATTTAAAGTGGCCGCTTGCGGCTTTATTACTTCTAGCAGTAGAAGTGAGCCTTGCGTGTCTATTTGTAACCGCTCACCTACTTTTAGATTATCCAATTGTTTAGGATCGATACGCAGTTGGTACTGAGCAACGGGGTATTTTGCAGTATTAAACAGTAACGTTCCTATACGCTCATCGCGAATATTAATACCGGTACTAAC
Organism: Oceanospirillaceae bacterium; assembly: GCA_036960485.1. GTDB lineage: Bacteria > Pseudomonadota > Gammaproteobacteria > Pseudomonadales > Balneatricaceae > Rs1. The sequence continues at coordinate 4,075 of JBALXS010000132.1, read as the reverse complement.
AGAGCTTAAATCAATTTCTAGTACAGCGTCGCCAGTATCACTGATAGAACCCTGGTATTTTTTAAAGGTATGCACTTCGTAAGCATTGTTTTTTTTGATAGACGAAAAGTTAAAATCTGATTCAGGCTGGTTTAAACTCCAGCCCGCTTGTACAAAAGTAGCAGTGCTTAATAGACATAATGTCGTGAGTATTTTTTTCATAGGTCCATCCTTAATTTTAAAACTATAAATGAATTGAAAATCATCAGTGCAGCAGTGTTTAAGGTACTGATATGAACTTAGTATATAGATATAAATCACTTGCACTATCTTAACTAAGCTTTTGTTAACTATAATTACTAAGCTTGTTTTACATGCTTTCGTACTAAGTTCATCAAGCCTTGAGTAGAGGCATCATAGTTAGCACTTTTAAGATTAATATCACCACTAATTTCAGTTGCTAATTTCTTACCTAATTGAACACCCCACTGATCAAAAGAGTTGATATTCCAAATAGCACCTTGCACGAACACTTTATGTTCATATAAAGCGATAAGCGCTCCCAAGTTACGCGGATTCAGCTCATCTAACAATAGAACATTACTAGGGCGGTTACCCGGACAACTGGTATATGATTGCTGCTCATTGCTGCTTTCTCCATTACTTTCGCCATTCATAAAAGCATTTGCCTGCGCTAACATATTGGTTAACAGCGCAAAATGATGACCTTCTGTTTTTTCTTCTGTTTGGAGCGAAGCGATGAAATCAATAGGTACGAAACGAGTGCCTTGATGCAGCAACTGAAAAAAAGCATGCTGCCCGTTCGAGCCTGTTTGACCCCAAACAATAGGTCCGGTTGCGTAATCAATTGGCATACCGTCAACATCAACGGATTTGCCGTTACTTTCCATATCAAGTTGCTGTAAAAAAGCAGGTAATTGATGAAGTGCTTGATCGTATGGAATGATGGCTTGGGTTTCAGCGCCGTGAAAGTTAATGTACCAGATGCCTATTAAAGCCATAATCACGGGCATGTTCTGTTCAAGCGGCGCATTTAAAAAATGCTGATCCATATCATAGGCGCCTTCTAACAACTCTATAAAGCCGTCGTACCCTATTGATAAAGCAATGGGTAAACCAATACTTGACCAAAGCGAATAACGACCACCCACCCACGCCCAAAATTCAAAAATATTTTCTTGCTTGATCCCGAATGCCATCGCGGCTGCCTGGTTGGTCGACACGGCGATAAAGTGTTTTGCTACATCAGTTTCCGATGCTTGTTGTAAAAACCAGTTCTTGGCGCTTTTCGCGTTTAATAATGTCTCTTGGGTAGAAAATGTTTTAGTGGAAACGATAAACATGGTTGTTTGTGGATCGAGTGATTTTAATACTTTATTAATGTGCATACCATCGACGTTAGAAACAAAATGAATTCTTAGTTTGGTATCACTTTGCTGTAATAACGCTCGGCACACCATATTAGGCCCTAAATCAGAGCCTCCTATACCAATGTTAACGATGTTAGCAATCGGCTTACCTGTGTAGCCTAACCACTGGCCGCTTCTTACTTGTTCACTAAAGGCTTGCAGTTTTTTCAAACTAGCGCGTATTTCTGGCATCACATCTTTGCCGTTTACTTCAAGTGGGTCATCAGATCGGTTACGTAAAGCAGTATGTAATACAGGTCTTTTTTCAGTAACATTTACAATATCACCAGAGAACATTTGCGCGCGGCGCTGACGTAATGGAGAGTGCTCTGCAAGTTGCAATAAGCTCGACATTATTTCTGGGGATAAGCGATTTTTAGAATAATCTAAAAATAAACCATTTAAACGTAAACTCATTTGAGTGAATCTATTAGGGTTGGCTGCAAAGGCATCTGACATTTTATCATCAGCAGCTGATTGCGCTAAAAGCTGCAGCTTCTTCCAAGTAACAGATTTCTTAAGGTTATACATATAAAGGTTCACCATGAGTATTGTTTTATTATTACGAAATATAAACAAAATAATATTACATATTTAAAGCTGATAGTAATTAAATTGATATTTTGTAGATATATTACTACATTAAGCGCTATATTTGGGTTAATTACGAGTGTACTTAAAATTTAAGAGATAAAGTATAGGTAATATATAAATACAGGTAGAACTGAGGATTATTACTTATTACATTTGCCGTTATTGAGATAGTCAATGGTAAATCATTAACGCTGTTTAGTGATGCTGAATAAGCTAGGCTAGAGCAACATCACTTTGGCTATTTTCTTTAATCAGGCAAATAGAAAAGCGCCTACTCATAACATCATTTATGCGCTTTTTCCACATATATCAAGATACTGCGCGACCACTGTTTGCATCCCCAGCTCGATACATTCAACCGTTAATACATGACCGATAGATACTTCAAGAATAGCTGGAATGGTTAAGAATTTTGACAAATTCTGTAGGTCTAGATCGTGACCGGCATTCATTTCAATCCCCAGTTCAATCGCTTTATCAGCGGCGGCTTGATACTCGCTAAAAACAACCGATGCCTTATCTGTCGCAAAACTTGCAGCGAAAGCTTCAGTGTATAATTCAATGCGCTCACAGCCCGATTGCGCAGCTAGCTCAACGTGCTCAGCATTAGGATCTAAAAATATAGCTGCTCTAACGCCTAAGCTTTTCAACTTTGCGCACGTTTCTTGTACTAACTGCATATCCTTAGTTAAATCCCAACCGTGATCAGAAGTTAATTGATCTGGAGCATCGGGCACTAAAGTGCACTGCGTCGGTTTAATGTCAGCAATCAGCTGTAAAAACTCTGCTGATGGGTAGCCTTCAATATTAAATTCTACTTCATTATTATCTTTAAGCAGTTCGCCTAAATCATAAGCATCTTGCATAGTGATATGACGTTCATCTTGTCTTGGATGTACTGTGATGCCTTGCACGCCTAAAGATATAAATTTATTAGCAAAGTTAACAACACTGGGAAAATCTCTTCCTCTAGAGTTTCTTAATAAAGCTATTTTATTTAAATTTACACTTAACTTTGTCATTTTTCGCTTCTCATTTGTTGATCAATTATCGCTGGCAAGAAGCTTAGCAAATTGCCCTGCTTAGGCATACGATATTCCGCATCATTTTTGATTTTCATAAACAAATAAAAAAGTTAGATATCAAAGCAAGCTTAGATAAAAAAGTACTAGAGGATCAAACAAAAGGAACTAATTGGAAGAAAAATAAAAGGAATCTTAATAGAGGTATAAGATCCCTTTATTGTAAACACTGTTATTGGTTTTGTTTAAAATCCTGTGGTACCACTAAATTTAAAACGATAGCAATGACAGCCGCTGGTAACAAGCCTGTAGACATCAGTGCTTTTAATGTTGCTGGCATATGCTGTAACGCTGATGGCTCAAGCATTAAACCCAAACCAATAGAGATAGATATTGCAAAAATCACCATATTACGGCTATTCCAATCAACATCGGCCAGCATTTTAATTCCCGCTGATGCCACCATACCGAACATAATAATTACTCCTCCTCCTAGCACTTCAATAGGTACAGTGGAGATCATAGCGCCTACTTTAGGAACAAAACCACAGATCACTAATAAAACTGCACCGATAGTGGCGACATGGCGGCTCATTACACCGGTCATTGCGATCAAACCAACGTTCTGAGAAAAAGAAGTATTAGGCAAACCACCAAAAATACTTGAAAAAGCCGAACCGATGCCATCTGCATAAGTCGCGCCTTTAATCTCATTATCAGTTGCCTCACGATTAGCTCCACCTTTAGTAATTCCTGACACATCTCCCACGGTTTCTATCGCTGAGATAAAAGACATTAAGGTAATGCCCAAGATGGCTGAAACAGTAAATTCTATGCCAAAGGGAAATATTTGAGGTAAAGCAAAAGATGCAGCTCTATCAATATTCCCTAAGTTGACCATGCCTAGCATGAAAGCAACGATGTAACCTGCCACTAAACCTATGAGCACTGAGGAGACGCTAAGCATACCTTTACTGAAAAACTTAAACGCTAAAGTGACAATAATAACCACAAACGCTACTCCCCAGTTTTGCAGAGAGCCAAATTCAA
>JBALXS010000131.1:0-12689 GCA_036960485.1 Oceanospirillaceae bacterium | reverse complement strand
GCTCTTCATCATTCAACCACACGTTCAATTCTTTGACGATAGAAGCTAATGACTGGCTCTGTAAAACCTGAGTAAAAAGTTTTTCTGGTGCACTAAAAAAAGTTCTTAATAGTTCACTTAGCATGACAACTAACTTTAATTTTTCTTGCGTCAAGTCAGCATGAGTATCGGGTAAATCTTTTGCTACTAGTGGCAATTTGCTCATAGCGTTGAGCCAAGAAAAGTATAAACGTTCGAATAAACTCATCATATCTCGGGGTAAGTAGATAACAAAAGGCTGCATATGAACCGGACAATCTTTGACTATTTGAGACTCTAGCAAAAACCTAAATTCTTTATTGGCAAAGCGGCTGGGCCATTTCGGGGCGACAAAATACAATTGATCTTTTTTGTATTGACTACTATTAGTATTACTACTCTTAAATGCACCGAAGCGAAGAAGCTCACTTTCTATTAAATACACCCCTTCTTTATTATTTGTGGCTAAAGGCATCTCGTCTAAATCAAGTAGACCTAAAAACCGCATAATTCGCTGTATTAAACCGCCACTATGATTATGTTTGGGGTTGCTTAATAGATAATCCCCTCCGCCACCTCTTAATTTGCTCAGCTTGGGGTAGTCATTAATCAACAAGACTAAATCGACAACCTGCTTTAAACTTACCAACTTTTTGACTAGCGCGTGATTTTCATTCTGGCAGTTATCGCTGGCTTTAATAGCATTAGGCGCTTGTTTAAGATCACTTATATAGTGGTTAAAAACTGCTTCATATTTTAATAAGCTAGCATCTAAACTGGTTTCGGAAAAACGACTGAATAAATGTTCAACACTTCTTTTTAAACGATCTAGTTGTACGAAACTGAATATTCCTTCTGCTTGATTTTGAAAGCCTGTATTTGAATAGCTTTCAAAATAATCGCCTAATAGAGTCCCCATACCGCTGATGTCCGTTATCGGTTGGCTCACTTGTGTTCTAGGCAATTTGTTTACGTTCACCCAAAATTGTTCGATATCTTTTGGTGTTAGTGATTCGCTGGCTAGTATTTGCGAGAAGGTTTTGGCCAAGGAATAAAATACCGGTTGATCTGGCAACGCTAGTAATGTTTTAAGCGTCTCTAATTGCGCAAATTGATCACTTAATACCTGATCAAATAGGGTTAAAAAACCTTTAAGCTGTAATATTTGAGCCATGGCCGTATTAGTGACCGCACCGTTCAAGCGTTTTTCAGCTAGTTTATATAAGGCTGGTAACTGGTGCTGTATAGAAGAATATTGTTTTAATTGGCGATACTGGCCATTAACATATTGAGTTATCGCAGGAATTCCATGGCCTAATTCAATGGTCTTACGATTATCCTCTTGTTGCTTTTTAATACTATCAAGGGGTGGTTTTTCAAATATTTTTCCGTCTATTGTTAGTATTAGTTCATCATAGGTTTTATCTAGATTTAGGCTGGCGATATGGTTTTTCTGAATGTCTCTGCGCCAATGAAGAGAATCTGTGTCCATCTTGCCCAGAGTGCCTGCCGCTATCGCATTTTCATCATCAGCATCGAGTAAAAACGAGAAGTGATTGATGTTATTTAGGCTACCAATATCACGCACACTGGCGAGTATGTCTGAACTGTATAAGGTCAAAGGCATCGCTATCTTTTCTACATCTTCAGCGAATATAAAGCCTTGCTCTAATAGTGGTCCATCAAATATTTCGTTCCCAGCTATGCCTTTTTCAATCAACTGTTCATGGCGGTAGGTATTAATACTCGGTGCAATATTTTCAGCAATGCGACTCAATATTTCAGCCAGAACTATGACTGGATCAGTGGCCTTACTTAGCTCTATGTTCATCGTTAAGGCCACATATTTTTTCGTAGCAACCTGAATACTGGCGATGTCTTCATTCACATTGCGCTGGCTAACAAAACGCTGGCGTACTTGATATATAACATCAGACCATTTATTTTTAGCCGCATAGATACCGTCTTCAAAATCTAATATTATGTCAAATGATCCCGTCGCTTTCTGGTCTGCCCCCTCTTTCTCATAGTGTGTCAGCAAGTTCGCATTTTTGACCCCATCGATATCGATTAAAGCTCGCCTATGATCAATAAGAGTAACCGGATTAGAGGGCAGGATAGATTGTGCTGCAAAGAAAAGCTCCGGCTTTTCCTCTCCAGGAATTCCCTGTAAAAGGTCTTCTATAGGAAATTTCAAACGTTCACTTAAGTCTGAAATAGCAAAAGCCAACACTTCTAAAATGGTGATACCGGGATCACTACTATTGTGGTCACTCCAGCTTTCCCCAGCAAGTTGACCGATTAAGGAAAGTGCCTGCTGCTTCAATTGGTCAGCATTGTTTTGGTGATCTAAAGTTGGAAGTGATTCATTTTTCGATATAGTCATACTGAACCCATTATGTTGGGGTGAGAGGTGGTTATTCATCTAAAGGGAATAGGAGAAACAAACGGAATGAATTATGAATTATGAATTATGAATTATGAATTATGAATTATGAATTATGAATTATTGTCTATAAAATCTCTAAGTCATCGCCAATGCGCCATTTACCAATACCTTCAAAAATTTCACTGGTATTATTAAGTAGAGAGATTTTATGATCCGCTACTGGCACTAATATGGCTGAATCTTTTGAGGGTTTTATGATATTACTTTGCAGTACGTCATCGACTGTCGCGCGTAAAACATAAACGAAATTCACTGCAGGGTGATATTCTAGTTTTTCTGCCACGGCGGTAAGATAAGTATTTTTATTTAGACTACTGCCTATATTGACCATCTTTTTATTCCAAGGGGTCAAGTAGTCAATTAGAATTTGATTTAATTCGGCGACAACGCCATCTTTGTCGTAATCTAAAGCTATGTTTAGCGTTGCATCAAATATGACCTCTTCGTAAACAGGATCGATGACTCGCACATCCAGTTCAGGTACGGATACCGTTTGCAGAAAACGCTGAATACGCCGCTTTAAATACAGTGCGACTTTTGGCTGCAATATACTGGGGTCGTGATTAATAGGCACAACCACCATTTCCACGATATTCAAAGTAGTATCACGATAACAGCGTGCCATAAAGAGTTCGGGGAATTTTGCTAATACCAGCTGTTCGTAGTCCCACTGAGTGAGCGCCCGATTCTTATGTTTAAGCCGTTCGCTAGCACGAACCTCTAATGCTGATAATACTTCGGATTTCTTACCTGCATAAGACGCATAAGGCTGAATTATTTCAGAAATCTGCGGATCTGTTTCCAGTTGTGCAGCAATACTTTCTGCCGCTAAAGGCTCTTCATAGTGACTCTGATGATAAGCGCTACCCGCGAGTTGTACTTCAATTCCCTGAGCAAAGATATTTCTAATACGCGAGTACTTCGGGTTTAACGGTTTAGAGATCTGGGCCTTTGCATCTTCGATTGAAATACGTAGCCAGAATAGATCATCCCCCATAAAATTATTATTTAAAGGTAACTCTGGCAATTCAAAGACCATTATTCCTGAATCTAATAAATTATACGTTGAGTCTTCTATGATTCTTGCTCGATTTTCTAAACGGCCACCTTGGCTGCGAGAAAACGTATGCCAACCTTTATCGTCTAGGTAGCTCCAGTCTAAAACCCCTTGCTCAGTAATATTACTGCCATCAACAGGATCAAGTTGAAAATACAGACGAAACTGTCCAGGAGATGGCACCTCCGCTACCCCAATATACAAGTAGCCCCACTTTCTAAACTTTGGTAACAATGCAATATTCAATACTGAACTATCAGCCATTCGAGGCCGCCCCAATGGATGAATATGGTGCAATTGCTGAAAAGGCTGGTTTTTGTTAGATAGTGTTATATCGACTTGGCTTTTGTAATTTATAGATATTTCATTTAATAATGGGGTATAGGGGTCTGGAATAGGCTCTCCCTTCAAGGCGAATTGTTGTACTACCTGAGCATGATCGCTATGTCCAAAGTCATTATTACTAAGAACTAAGCTAAACCATTTTGGCCACTGATTGGCTTGTAGATTTGTTAATGGCAAGACAGAGTAAGCGTGTGATGTTTTTATTTGATCACTAAGATCAATGCTTTCTTCAATAAAATTAATTGTATTCTTATCAATGTTATTAGTTAAAGGATCATTACTAAATACATTGACTGTATTAATTTCTTGTAGAGAATCTGAATAAAAAACTGCCGCCTTGTTTGTTCTCCATGGCAGATAGTCATCGCTTCCTACAGTATTTGTCTTGTCACGGTAATCTGCATATTTTTTATAATAATCGACTACATTTTCAGGTCGTCCGACCCAGTTCAGGTTAAGCTCAGCTTGATTAATATTCTTAATCAATAATTCAGGGTGGGTAAAATCAAAACGTGAAGCTATTCTTGGGGCATAGGTAAAGGGTTCAAAAGGTTTGGTAGTATCTAATGAACCTACGTCATGATTCGCCACGACGCCTTTTAATCCTTTAACCTCTACTGCTAAGTTAATGGCATTGAAGTATGCTCTAGACAAAGTATCCAAATGAGCTTGCTCATTTAGTATAAAAGAAATATGAGGAAGTTCCGGTAATAACGGCTGCTCTTCATCCACAAAAGGGCAAATAGCAGGAAAGAATTGATCCAGTGTTATAGTAATTTTTATTCCACCCTCTTCTTGTATCTCAGAAACTTCACTATCTAATGTTATAAACCCCTCAGCTGTTGAAATATTCAACTCAAATAGCGCCGATATTTCTTTCTGATTACTTAGCCACGTAGTGTCATCTTTAAACTTGAGAGTTATGTCTATGATGCGTATGCCTGAAGATAGATAGAGATGCTGCGAAGCCAGTGTAAAGCCGACTTGTGAATAACCTTGGCGTGTGTCGTCGGATACAGTCGCATCACCGAAGGTTAATATACCTGTCGTAGGAAACTCCTGTCCTTGTTCAACTTGATAACCCTTACTTAATAATAATCGCTGGTTTGTAAATTCAGATGAAGTGTCATCGGGCATCTTCGAAAGTGTCAGTACTTTACTGACCTGACTGTGATTCAATACTGCGTTTTTGTTATTCTCATATATTAATACCGTCCCATCCGCATCTTCACCGCCTATAAACTGGCTGCCCTTCAATAAAGTCTTTGATTTTTGTGTATCTGCTAATTTAACAACTAAATGCGCCTTATCGGCTACCTCTGGGGTTTCTTTAAAACCTAGCACCTGACGGTAATAAAATTGCTTATGTTGTGAAGTGAAATTTTTGAATTGATCTTGTGGCATTTTCATCATCTGAAAAAATGCTAATAATAAAGCCATATCGGGACGCTGAGCTAATATTATTATCTCCTCAGGTACCGACTGCCCCTGCAGCATTTTCTCTAGCGCTTGTGCCTGCTCAATACTCGGCATTGCCGCTTGCCAACTACCACTTTTATTTAATAACTGCTGATCAATAAAAGCAATTTGTTGGGAAAATTTAGCAATGTAGTTTAACCAATCACTTAAACTACGCTCTTCAATGACAAAATACTCATTGGCCAATTGCATTAGACTTCTAGAAGCCTGTGTTGAACCTACTGCTTCAGAATCCAAAAGTTTTAAAGTTACTTGTTTTTGAGGTGACATATAAAAACCAATAAATTGAGTATTGAGCACGACGATAAAACGTTATAGTCAAAAGATGAGTGCATTAAAGTAAAACTACGGCCTATTCAAATAATAAGGGAAGACCATATTTCCTAAACTGTTCGTAGATTTAATTATGTACCTAAGTTCTATCTTGATAATGCCATCGTAAATATCCTGGCTATCAAAATTTATCTCTTGCAGTGAAATTCGTACTTCATTAATCATAATGGCATTGGCTATTTCTTCTTTTACATCAGCCAAAATAAACGGATCAACTGAACTGAATATAAAATCACCCAAACGGCTACCATAAGTTGGGTGCAATGGCCGCTCACCGAATAGGGTATTGAGCAAGACATGTACGGCTTGCTCAATGAGCATTCCGTCTGTTGCCATTGAAGGTCCAGATTCGACAGATTTAAAATTGGGTGGAAAGCACCACCCCATACCGGAGAACTCTGCAGCACTCATAGGTTAACCTCATTAATTTATCGGATGGATTTATTTAATTTCTACTGCTTGTGCGGTAATCACTGCCTTTCCTGTAGCTTTAATATTCATATCTTTATCTGTGGTGATTGCCAACACATCTTTGCTGGCCAGATCAATTTTGTCCGCTATGGATATACTGGAATCCGCTTTGGCAAGTGATATTCCTGCTTCGGCACTCACTACGGCCTTGCTTTCTTTTCCTGCAATCAGCTCTAAGGCCTTATTTGTACCATCAAAAACTAGGTTTAAAGGTTGGTCTTCCGCATTGATATACAGACCCTTAATTTCATTTTTATCCGTAAATAAAACAGGGGGTTTATTCACCGGATTATGACAAGATCCCACAATGATTGGGTAACGACAGTCTCCCTCTAAAAAGCTAACAATTACTTCATCACCTTTATTAGGAGGTAGAAATAATCCCTCTTTATTGCTTGCATAAGGGGATAACAAACGTGCCCAAATTACTTTTTCAGATAATGCCGGTAAATTTATAGGAATGCGCTCAAGCTCTTCTTGCTTATCAAGCTTGAATTCAGCTACTTGGCCAATAAAATGAGGGAGTTCAGGCAAAAGTGCATAATCAGATTGCAGTGTTTTAGCCAATGGCAGCCCTAGCTCCAGCTCCATTATCCACTGCTTATTTAGCGTACGATGACGAATTCCGGTAACCATATATTCACCAGAGAAATTGCCCCCAGCCCCTTCAATCTTTAACTTATGCATTAATGCAATATTTGGCATTTCGCTTTTATCGAGTACCACCAAAGTAAGGTGCCCCTGATAAAGATCTAATAAGCGATAATTATTCTGTGCGGTAGCGGCTATTTTAAGTTCATCTGGAGTTTTGGGAATATTGAAAAGCAACGCAGTATCAGGTATTTTCAATACCTGATCACTGTCTTTGAAGGTTTTATATTTCCCAACCTCTCCTTTTACATCTTTATCTAATGTTTGCGTTTTAATATTCCAGGCATTACCAGTAATTACTTTAACTTGCGATCGAGTATCCATATCTAGTTGAAAATTGCGTATTTCACTATTATTTAATGTAATGCTTGCAGGTTTAGCAGCATAATTTTGTAAGTTAATAACATCATTTTTTTCTGGACTAGGAACAAAAGCAAAACCGTTCGCTATTATTCTTGCCATCATTACACGCCAAGGGCTTTGCTGATAACAGAAATACTGATTGTGTTTTATCTTACTCGCCGCAATAGTGCCGGGCTTTATTTGGCTGTATTCCATGAGCTTTTTAATGACCATATCATCGCTTGCTGCTGCATCAAATAACTGATTAATACGCCCTTCGGTCATTTTCACTACATCTCCATGGGCAATTACATTCAAGTAATAATTTTTCTCATAACCTACCGATAGGCCGGTAATAATACCTTTAAATAAAATTGTTTTTTCATCACCACTTTTTATTGTAATTATTTTACCGGGTATAAATATCTTTTTTGTGCTGAGAGTAAATTGATCTTCAGATAAATAACTTTCTAAAAGCCTTAAGTTAAGACACGGGACATCGTTCACTCCGTAACAAATATCAAGGCTTATTATATCAAGATTACTTTGCTCGGCCGCATCCGTGACGGTAATTAGAAACTTATTCATAATGGTTACACTGTAATAAAGTTAGTTGAAATAATATGAGAGTTTATTTCCTATCCCTTCTTAACCGATGAGGATAATGTATTTTCATTCTGTGCGGCTGATAAACTTTCTTTAAAAGTACATTCGGCTTTCGCTTTAACCCGACTTCCCATAAGCGTTATCAGTTCATTTTTTATAGTCATTGACACTAAGCGCCCTTTAAATCCACCACCAGGACTATCTACAAGTGGCATATTAAGTGGCTTTAATAATATATAATTTGGAGCGTTTTCAGAATTTGGCGTATGACACAATTTAATTAATGCTTTCACCATATTATCGACATTATCAGGAATTAACATATTGGGTAAAGCAAATGCCACAATATTTGAATAGGTACTGTCATCTAATATAAAAGTGACTTGAAGATCACTTGAACTCGACCCCTTAAAATCATTATTCCCATTCTGTTGATCCAAAGTATCATTATCACAAATATGATTTTTGTAGTTACTGTCCATGCTGGTCGCATCATAAGGTAACAACAATGTTCCTTCTAACTTTGTCATTTCTGCATTGCTAAATGCTGTTAGCTTCATCAAAGGGAAAAGCAAACGTGTTGGATCGTTAATAATTGACATAATTTAGTATTTCTTTTTCAGAGCATTCCGGTGAATTTCATTAGCAGTATAAAATTGTCTATTAGTATTCTCTTGTACAATCAAGCCATCATACCTTTCAGACATTGCATTTAGTTGCTTCTGCAAACGACTAATATCCGTACGTAAGCGTGATACGTTTTTATTATCTTCTGCCTGTTTACCAGATTCCTGCCCACCCCCTTGCTCTTCAGCATTTTTTTCAGTACTGACTATTTCTCCTGATCCAGAGATCTGAGAATTCACTTTCACTTCACCACAACAAATATCCATAACACCACTCTCTAATTAGATGCTACATAATCCAGTTTGGTATTTTTAATCTGAATATATTTAACCTTTGAGTACTTAAAAGTCATAGTTTCAACTAAAACGTCATTACTAGAGGCATTTAAACCATCCCACTCCCATGCTTCTAAATAAGCATTAGTTACTAGCCAAGCATTTAGAGGGACATTGTTTTCATCTAATACATTAATCATAATGTCTTTGCGCAATAACCTTGTTGACCAAAAACTGGATTCAATGCTATTGGCTATCATCAATGGGCTAGGAGAAGTAAAAACCCCCCTCTTTAAGGTGAGTGTTTGGGTCGGTAATTCATTTTCAATGGTAGTCATGCCCAAATTACGGCCAATACCACGACTCATTTTTAATCCACTGACTTCCTTGAATTGCATATCAATTGGATTAGGAACCCCTGCGGTAATTATTACGACCACAAAGCGATAACCTACTAACGGTAAGCCACTATCAATAAACATATATTGTATTCACTAGATAAATTATTGAGGTAACCCCGCTCATATATACAGCATACAATGCGGGGCTATCTGACATACTCAGTGTTTAATGAAATTCCATGATCACATCGTCTGCCATCAATTCTAATGACTCAACGCTGGCTTCGTTAGAAGATCCATTGACACTAGGTGCGGTCAATTTTTTAGGAAAAGCATTCATTACTTTCCAGGTAACCAAGGGCTCAGTCCCTGTTTCATTAGTCAAAGAGACTGTAATATCTTTCTTATCAACTAAGTTCAAACTGATTGAAGAGATCCAGTCGTAGAACTGACTTTTCTGGCGAACAAGGCCGCGCTTAAGAGTGATATTGACATCTGTTTTCTGACCCGGCATATGAATTTTTCCCAGACCATCTTTGTAAGTAATGGTATCGACACCAATGTCTAAACCAGAAACTTCCGAGAATGGAATGCTTTCCTCTCCAAAACTCACGACAAAGCGGTAAACCGGAATGGGGTATTCATTAGCTATGTCTTGTGCAGTAGTAGCCATAATTATTTTGCTCCGAAAATGTTAGCTGTTGTATTAATTGTTTAACAACAATTAACCTTCGATAGATTTATGAGAGAATGTAAGGACGATGAATTCTGCTGGGCGAACCGCTGCCAAACCAATTTCAATGTTCATGATGCCATTATTGATATCATCTTCTGTCATGGTCTGACCCAAACCTACATTGACAATGAATGCTTGCTCTGGTGTATCTCCAAACAAGGCACCTTGTTTCCATAAGTTGGTGAGATAGCTTTCCATCATGGTTTTAAGTTTTAACCAGGTGAACGGCGTATTAGGTTCAAATACAGCAAAGGCCGTCGCTTTTTGAATAGATTCTTCGACCATATTGAACAGACGACGAACAGAGATATAACGCCACTCATTGTCATTACCCGCTAATGTTCTAGCACCCCAAACCAAGTTGCCTTTGCCCGTAAAGTTACGAATGGCATTGATAGATTTTCCACTAGTAGTATCTACATTAAGAGAATCTTGATCACTGCTTTTAATCGTTTTACCGGGCATTTGCACCATGGATAACGCGACGTTTGCCGGTGCTTTCCATACACCACGAGTACCATCAACTTTGGCAATCATACCGGCCACTGCTGGCGTAGGGGGTAAGGTAAGGTAGTTTTTCGTTAGTACTTTTTTTACTAAATTATAAGTCGCAGTTCCTTTTTCTAAAGATCCCAGAGGAATATAGGCTGGTAATACTCCAGCAACTTCTTCTTTATAAACATGTACCTTATCATCACTGTAATGTCTGGCATATGAGGTTAAAAGGTTAGGATAATAAGCCGCACCGTATTTTAAATCACCGATAACCGTACCACGTAGATCCTCAGCATCATCAGCAATTTGCTGCGATAATAAATCTGCATCCGATCCTTCAATGGTATCAATTAAGGTAAATCTATCTTGAAGTTCACTACACTGCTGTAAGGCTTTATTTTGCAATTCATAATAAGGAGTTGCCTCCAATGCATGAGCATCAACCAAGCATAACAATGTAATTTCATCCACTGCTGAAATAACACCTAGTGCAGAGTTAAAATCTGCCTCTGTAGATGTATGCGTACGTGTAGCCACATAATTACCAGTACTAACTATGTAGCAAGCCCCACCACCATTTGCAAAAAAGTGCTCAACCGATTGGGCCAGCATATATTGCGGTAATTTTCTGCCTGCATCTTTTAATCTAAGGCCTTCAACTATACGTTTTTTAGCATCTGCTGCATCGATCTCAGCAGAGGTAGCTCCCACCATAGCGGCTGCGGTAGCTGCAACTACTGCATCTACTTCAGCTTTTGCTGTTACATCAGCCATAGCTGCAGCGATTACGGCTGCTGCTGCATCTACAACTGTTGCTTTAGCTTCCTCTACTTTAGCAGTGGCCATCATAACGGCAGTAGCTGCAGTTTTTACAGCAGCTTCGTCTACAGGAATTGCAGCCTCAGCATCTGTAACACCTGTAATAGCAGTTGCTTCTTTTGCTTTAGCCGCTACAACATTACTATCCGCATTTGTTTTATCCACTCCAGCTTTAACGACGGCTGCGGTTGTTGCAACCATAACGGCTGCGGCTGCATTAGTGGCTACATCATCGAAAGCTACCTCTACAGAAGAGATAATATAAGCTTCTTTATTAAGAGGCATATAAACACTGAATGCTTCTGCAGCCTTGCCCCCAAAAATTGCATGATAATCTGCCATCGTGGTGATTTTCATGGGTTTTTGAACAATGGATTCTTCTTTAGAATCTGTGGTCTTTTCTGTATAACCGACAAATACTGGTATTGCAGTTGCCACTTCTGCTACTGATGGAGGCAGAGTTGACCTTTCTCTAACATAAACGTTAGGGGTTTTATATTGAGCCATTTTAATTTCCTAATAAAAGTTAAGCGCAAGCTTCTAGACTTTTAAGAAAAGTCTAGAAGTTTAAGCTTTGGTGGTTTCGCGGGTGAAAGTTATAATTACAAATTCAGCTGGCCTTACGGCAGCCAATCCAACTTCGATATGAATTATTCCGTTATATACATCTTGCGGGGTCATCGTTTTTCCCAAGCCAACATTAACAAAGAAGGCTTCTTCGCTGACCTGTCCAAATAAGGCTCCCTGTTCCCAGATGCTTTCTAAATAATTTTCAATAATTGTTTTTATTTTTAACCAAGTGAAAGGGATATTTTGCTCAAATACTGAAAACTGTGTAGCCATTTTAAGATATGACTCCACCCGATTAAAAAGCCTGCGTACACTGATATATCGCCACTCATCACTGTTCCCATTAAGAGTGCGTGCTCCCCATAGCAAAGGTGATTTACCTATAAAGTGTCTTATAGCATTAACAGATTTTCCTGATATCAAATCAACATTCATCTGCTGCTGTTCGCCGTTATCAATAGCGATACAAGGCTCTATAATGTTCTCTAAAGCAATATTTGCAGGGGCTCGCCATACCCCTACAGACTTATCGGTTTGACAAATTATTCCTGCTACCAATGAACTAGGTGGTAATACCCGATAATTTTTTGCCAATATTTGGCTGACTGCTGAATGTACTGTTGGTGAAGCTAATGACCATTTTGCATCTGCTAAGTAACTTAGTTTTGCCGTAAGAGAAAGTACCTGCGTTGCTAGAGATTTTTTAAAATGGCTAGCTTTATTCTTTTCAGTATCATCAACAATAAATCCTTGATGATCGAGGTAATGCAATCCGCGATCATCAGTGAAAATCCCATAAGCCGGTATTCCAGGTAGTCTCACGCCTTTGTCGTCGACTTTAAAACCCATATTATCAACTAAGGTATTATTGCTAATCCGAATATAAACGACATTCGGACCCGCATTAGTTCCTTTATAGGACGTATCATTAAGATAGCCATATTGGTCGGTCGATTGATTATTCAGTGTGACAAAATTATTTGAATAATCATCATGTAATACTTTTGCTGTCAGCTGATATTCAACAGTGATTTCTGATTCACTATAACTACGAGGCTGGTTTGTACGCACGTAA
>JBALXS010000130.1:0-12723 GCA_036960485.1 Oceanospirillaceae bacterium | reverse complement strand
CACAAAAAAGCAGCCAAAAGGCTGCTTTTTAATTTCATATCACACTTATTGCAACTAGATATCCATCGTCGCTTTTAAAGCGTTATCTTCGATAAAGTGGCGTCTTGGTTCTACTTCATCGCCCATCAACGTTGTGAACAGCTGGTCAGCTGTTATCGCATCTTCAATTGTGACTTGTAGCATACGGCGCGCTTCAGGGTCCATGGTAGTATCCCAAAGCTGATCAGGGTTCATTTCACCTAGCCCTTTGTAGCGCTGGATGTACTGACCGCGACGTGCTTGATGTAATAACCACTCTAGGCCTTCTTTGAAATTATTAACTTCCAGCGTACGTTCACCACGCTTAAAGTAGCTGCCTGACTGGATTAAACCGTCTAAAGCTTTGCTCATGTCTTTGAATAGACCGTACTCATTAGAGCTTAAGAAGTCGCTATCAAACACGTAGTCAGTGCCAACACCGTGATGGGTGTAAACTAATTTTGGAATGTAGACGCTGCGTTCTTTATCTAAAATAACTTCACAACGGTACTTTTCACTCGCTGCAGCACCGGCGGTTAGTTTCGCTTCGTAAACTTCTGCCCAAGCGGTCACAGCTGCTTCATCAGTTAACTGCTCTTTTTCTAAGCCAGGTACATAAAGCATCTGGGTTAGTGCGGCTAACGGATATAAGCGGCTAATACGTTTGATGATGGCATCAACACGACGATACTGGGTGATCAACTCTTCAAGGGCTGATCCAAAAATGCTCTCATTTTCGTTAACATGAAAACTTGCACCTTCTAATGCGCCGTTTAAAAGGTACACTTGTAACGCTTCTTCGTCTTTAAGATATTGTTCTTGCTTGCCTTTCTTGATTTTGTAAAGCGGTGGTTGGGCAATGTAGATATAGCCGCGCTCAATCAATTGTGGCATTTGACGGAAGAAGAAAGTCAGTAATAAAGTACGGATGTGCGATCCATCCACATCGGCATCGGTCATGATGATGATGCTGTGATAGCGCAGTTTATCAATATTAAATTCTTCGCGACCGATACTAGTACCTAATGCCGTGATCAAGGTACCCACTTCTTGAGAGGCGAGCATTTTATCAAAACGTGCTTTTTCAACGTTTAAGATTTTACCTTTAAGTGGCAGGATCGCTTGCGTTTTACGAGCACGGCCCTGTTTGGCCGATCCGCCAGCAGAGTCACCCTCCACTAGGTATAGTTCAGATAATGCTGGGTCTTTTTCTTGGCAATCGGCCAATTTTCCCGGTAGACCTGCGATATCTAACGCGCCTTTACGACGGGTCATTTCACGTGCTTTACGGGCTGCTTCTCTAGCGCGCGCTGCATCGATCATCTTATTTACAATCGCTTTAGCATCTTGCGGATTTTCTTGTAAGAAATCGCTGAACAGCTGCGCAAAGCTTTGCTCTACCGCTGTTTTTACTTCTGATGACACTAACTTATCTTTAGTTTGCGAAGAGAACTTAGGATCAGGTACTTTGACCGAAACAATAGCCACTAGACCTTCACGACAGTCATCGCCTGAAGTAGCGGTTTTACCGGTTTTATTGAGGCTCTCGCTTTCAATATAGTTGTTCAATGTACGGGTTAATGCACCACGAAAGCCTGCTAAGTGAGTTCCGCCATCGCGCTGTGGGATGTTGTTAGTGAAACAGTAAAGGCCTTCTTGGTAACTGTCATTCCACTGTAATGCTACTTCAACCGCAACGCCGTTTTCGTGCATGGTATTTAAGTGCGCAATTTGGCTAACGGTGGTTTTGTTCTGGTTTAAGTATTCTACAAATGCAGCAAGTCCGCCTTCATATGCGAAGGTATCGGTACGACCATCTCTGTTATCAGTTAAAACGATACGTACACCAGAGTTAAGAAAAGACAGTTCTCTTAAGCGTTTAGCGAGTTGATCGTAAACAAATAATACGTTGCTGAAGGTATCTGTTGATGCAGTAAAAACAACTTGAGTACCTGATTTATCTGTTTCACCAACCACGGCTAATGGTGCTTGAGGCTCGCCGTGTACATAAGTTTGCTCATGTACTTTGCCAGCGCGACGAATAGTAAGGTCTAGCTTGCAAGACAGCGCATTTACAACAGATACACCAACACCGTGTAGTCCGCCAGAAACTTTATAACTGTTGTCGTCAAATTTACCGCCAGCGTGCAGTACTGTCATGATTACTTCAGCGGCTGATATGCCTTCTTCTTCATGAATATCAGTTGGAATGCCACGGCCGTTATCGTTAACCATTACGGTATCGTCGGAGCGAATAACTACGTTTATTTCAGTACAGTGGCCTGCTAGCGCTTCATCGATAGAGTTATCGACGATCTCAAAAACCATGTGATGTAGACCTGATCCATCGTCGGTATCACCGATGTACATTCCAGGTCGTTTGCGAACAGCGTCTAAGCCTTTTAGTACTTTTATACTGTCGGCGCCGTATTCTTGTTCTTCACCACTCATGGGTATCTCCTAGCTCGTGTGGGTAAACTGCGATTACTATCGCATCCCTGCAAAATTCTTTAGATAACCAGTTATCCGTTATCTCTAAATGTTCAGGCAAATGGTTATTTAAACCAGCTGACCTTGTTTAATTTCAAAACTTTGTACTTGTGTGGTGCTGCTCCAGTAACTCATGAGTGTTGTAGGTTCAACACACGTGATAAAACACTGGCTGTTAGTTTGTTCTAAAAACTGGCAAAACAGTTGGCAGTGCTCAGCATCTAACTCGGAGGGCAGGTCATCTATCAAGTAAATGCAGCTGTCTTCTTTGTGCTGGTTGTAAACGGTACCTTGGGCTAACTTAAGGGCACTAACCACTAATTTTTTTTGCCCGCGAGATAAGCGCTCACTGGCGCTTACACCGTCAATCTTTATACGCATATCAGCGCGTTGCGGCCCTGCCGCGGTAAAGCCTTGTTTCAAATCTCGCGGTAATTGCTCTTCTAATAACTCGTCTAACGCGCGCTTTTGATCCCAACCCGGTGAGAAAGATAAGCTCAAATCAACCTCGCCCATCAACCTTTGGCTGATGGCTAAAAAATCGGGTAACAATTGGTTTATATAGCGCTGGCGCATGTCGGTAATCTGCTGAGCATACTTTACAAACTCAGCATCCCAAACACGGCGAATTTGAGGATCTATTTTACCACACTTTAGAAGAGAATTACGCTGTTGTAACACACGTTTAAAGCTTCTCCAGGCTTGAATATAGCCTTGGTCTGCATGAAAGCTCCCCCAATCGATAAACTGGCGTCTAATTGAGGGGCTTCCCTCTAAAATTTGGAAGGTATCAGTGTTGATAACAAGCAGCGGGACGAGGCTTGCCAACTGCGAAATATCAATATTGGCGCCGTTGTGACGAATACTAACAGCGCCACTAAGGTCACGGCTTACGCCAAGCGGTTGGTGGTTTACCTGTGCTTCTTGTTGAAGTTGTGCAAAGACCAGGGATTCTTTTTGATCGTGAGTCACAAAATAAGGAAACTTACGCGTGCGAAAGGAGCGCGTTAGTCCTAAAAAATTGATAGCTTCCAATAGGGAAGTTTTGCCGCTGCCATTAGCGCCGTAAATAAGATTTACATTGGCAGAGGGGGCAAGTTCAACTTGAGATAGGTTGCGAATATTTTGTATTTTGAGTGATTTAATAGCCATTATTCACTCAACTGTAGCAGGTAACATTACTAAACACTTATAGAAAGACCACAATAACAGGTTAATTATGTAGGGTTGTTAAAGCAATATAACGCTTCTGATTTGCGTAAAGCATGTTTAAACCAGAAGCAAATATTGTATGTAAATGGGGTTACATGCGCATTGGCATGACCACAAACACACTGCCTTCTTCGTCATAGCCTTCTACTAGTGCACTGCTGTTGGAATCAGAGAGAGTGAAACGCACAATGTCTGAATTGATGATAGAGAGCACATCAATCAAGTAGTTTACATTGAAGCCAATTTCTAAAGAATCACCTTGGTAGTCAATAGCAATGGTTTCTTCTGCTTCTTCTTGCTCTGGGTTGTTTGCCATGACTTTCAAGAAACCGCTAGTCAGCGTTAAACGTACACCGCGGTATTTTTCATTGGATAAGATAGCAATACGGCTAAATACTTGGCGCAATTCCTGGCGATTACCTAATACTAACTTGTCGCCACCGCGGGGAATAACACGTTGGTAATCAGGGAATTTACCGTCAACCAGCTTAGATGTGAAAATAAAATTATTGACGTAAGCGCGAATATGACTAGGGCTAACAACCAGTTTAATAGGGTTGTCGCCGCCTTGTAATAGGCGTGCCATTTCTAAAATACCTTTGCGCGGAATGATAATCTGCTCGGCGGTTTCGTTGGCCGTTTCAGCTACTGATACGCTAGTTGCTAAGCGGTGTCCGTCAGTGGCGACGGTGCGTAGCATGCCATCACTGACTTCTATCATCATGCCGTTCAAGTAATAGCGAACATCTTGCTGCGCCATAGAAAAACCGGTTTGATCAATTAAGTGACGCATTTTATCTTGCGACAAGCTTAGCTCGTAGCTCTGCTCGGAATCTTCAACATTTGGAAACTCTGTGGCAGGTAAAGTGGTTAAACTAAAACGGCTGCGGCCAGCTTTAATGACTACCTTAACGTCTTCAAGCTTCATTTCAATGATGGCGTTATCTGGCAGTGATTTACAAATATCCATCAATTTACGTGCAGGCACGGTGATAGAGCCCGCTTCAGCAGGTTCACTTAACTCTACGCGACCGACCAATTCAACTTCAAGATCAGTACCTGTCATCGAAAGTTGATCACCTTCAGCACTGAGTAAGATATTGGATAATACCGGTAAAGTCTGACGGCGTTCAACAACACCTGCTACCAGTTGTAATGGTTTAATAAGTGCTTCACGGGAAATGACAAATCTCATGTTTTCGCTACCTTTCTAATCAAGTTACGCTGTTAAGTGGCGCAGTAGATTTTGATAATCTTCACGGATATCCGCATCGGATTCACGCAGTTCTTTAATTTTACGACAAGCATGTAATACAGTAGTGTGATCTCTGCCACCAAAAGCGTCGCCAATTTCCGGTAGGGAGTGATTGGTTAGCTCCTTGGCTAAGCTCATTGCTACTTGCCTTGGTCTTGCCACCGAGCGATTGCGTCTTTTAGACAGCAAGTCCGCAATCTTAATTTTATAATATTCTGCTACAACTCTTTGTATATTATCAATACTAACTTGTTTATCTTGTAATGCTAGTAAGTCTTTCAAAGATTCTTTAATAAAGGCGGTAGTAATCGCGTTTCCAGTGAAATGAGCATTGGCGATAACTCGCTTTAAGGCGCCTTCTAATTCGCGGACGTTGGAGCGAATTTTCTGAGCTAAAAAGAATGCCGCATCATCTGGCAGCATTACACCTGCTTCTTGTGCTTTTTTCATCACAATCGCCACCCGCGTTTCCAGCTCTGGTGGCTCTACTGCGACGGTTAAACCCCAGCCAAATCTAGATTTTAAGCGATCTTCAACCCCGACAATTTCTTTAGGGTAGCGATCACTAGTTAAAATCATTTGCTGCCCGCCTTCGAGCAAGGCGTTGAAGGTATGGAAAAACTCTTCTTGAGAGCGTTCCTTTCCCGCAAAAAATTGAATGTCATCAATAAGCAGTGCATCAACCGAGCGATAATAACGCTTAAAATCGTTAATCGCATTTAATTGTAAGGCTTTTACCATGTCAGCCACAAAACGTTCTGAGTGCAAATAAATAATACGTGCACTAGGATTCTTCTTTAATAGCTCCATGCCCACAGCATGCATTAAGTGGGTTTTACCTAAACCAACACCGCCGTATATAAACAGTGGGTTATAAGAGCCGCCCGGGTTGTCACTTACTTGTTGAGCTGCAGCTAACGCCAGCTGGTTTGACTTGCCCTGTACGAAAGAGTCAAACGTAAAGGCTTCGTTGAGGTTTGATTGATGACGTAAGCCACCTTCAACATCAACTACTCTCTGGTTTCTGCCATAATCGCCGACATCTAACTCTAGCTGAGGCGCAGGTTCATTGAAGCTGCGAGCTATAGGTGCAGGTACCGGTACTGGGTCATCTCTATGCGATTGAAAATTCTGATTCAAACTTACCCGAGGAGAAGGTCGGATACGCGGCTGAACTATTGGCATGCTAATAGGTGATGCTGCTGTGTTTTGGCGTATCTCAATGCGCACTACAAAGCCTGGGTCGTTGAGCACATCACAAACCACTTGTGAAATACGTGACAAAAATTTGTCATTTACCCAATCGCGAACAAAGCGGTTAGGTGCAATCAATATCAAAGTGGAATTAGCTACTTCTGCTTGAAGCGGTCTTATCCATGTATTGAATTGCTGAGCGGGGAATTCATTTTGCAAGCTTTGCAAGCAACGATCCCACAACTCTATTGACATAATACGTGCTCCAAGAAAAATTAGTTATTAGCATTGGCGTATATAAAAGTAACAGGTTAGCCAGTGTAATAATGAAAGGCGATATTCTACCTTTGTTCTTTTAGGTTATCCACATATTCACAATTTATTTTCGAAATATCTGTATTTTCTTTCTATTTGTGTTAATAATGCTGCCAAATTGACTATTTTTTTGTCAAATTAATGCTGTTTTTTAGTGATAAATGAGTTGTTATAGTACTTATCAACAGGTCAACTTATTGTTTTTAATTGTAAATATTTACTTATCAACGATAATATGATACTTTAGATGTCAAATTAGCTCTTTTTACAAACCTTTCAATGGATAAAAATATATTGCAATTAATTGCGTTATATTCAGAAAAAGGTTTGATATAAACAGAAAAATTCTATAAAATTTCGCGACTAAATTTTGCTATGTGGGCATCAGGCCACTAAACAAATAATCGTTCAGAGGACTGACAAATGAAAAGAACTTTCCAACCTAGCGTTTTAAAACGTGCACGTACTCATGGTTTCCGCGCTCGTATGGCGACAAAAAGTGGCCGTGCGATTATTAATCGCCGTCGTGCAAAGGGTCGTAAGAAGCTTTCCGCTTAATATCGCGGAATAAAAGAGCTATGAAAAACTATCCCCGCTCCTTAAGATTATTATCTGGCGGGGATTTTCAAAAAGTTTTCGACGCAGTTGAAATCAAAGTACCAGATCAGCGCATTTTAATCCTTTCCCGCGCTAATGGACTCGATCATCCTAGAATCGGCTTCATCATTTCTAAAAAGAATATTCGCCACGCAGTGAACCGTAATTTAGTTAGACGTGTCATGCGCGAATCATTTCGTCTCAATCAAGAAAATCTACCCGCACATGACATGATTATCATGGCACGTAAAGGTGCTGGTGAAATAAGCTCAGAAGAGCTACATCGCCTGGCAAAGAAATGTTGGTCTCGTTTAAACAAAAAAGCTAAGCAAGTACATTCTGCAAAATAAGGGTTGCAAATTCCATGGATTTTCAGCGAATCATTTTAGGTTCCACGCTAGCAGTTATTACTTATATGCTGGTATTACAGTGGAATGAAGATTACGGCACTAAACCAACTACAGCAGAACACAGCGTCACGGTTTCTGCTTATGGTAGCACTGATAAAACAGCGACAGGTGATTTACCTGCCACGCTAAAAGCAGCGACACAAACACCGGTTAAAGCCGATGTAGCGGTTGTTGATGTCACTACTAATGGCCAATTGATCAGTGTTAAAACTGATGTTCTTAATGTGATCATTGATAGCAAAGGCGGCGACATTATTGAAGTCAGCTTGCCCCAGCAAAAAGCACAGTTAGGACAAGACCTACCTTTTATATTATTAGAGCAAAATGCTGAGCGTACTTATATTGCGCAAAGTGGCTTAGTAGGTGCAAATGGTCCGGATGCGGATAAAGATGGCCGCCCTACCTACACAACAAGCAGTACTGACTATACGTTAACGGGTGATACCCTTGAAGTAGATCTAAGCTTCACAAAAGACGGCGTAAACATCATTAAACGCTTTACCTTTTCAGCTGGTAAATTTGCCGTTACTGTTAACTATATTATCGATAACCAATCGAGCCAAAACTGGCAAGCTAGTTTATTTGCACAGTTAAAACGTGGCAGCTTTGATGATCCAACTAGCCAAAACGAAATGGGTATGCAGTCTTATTTAGGACCGGTATTCTCAACAGTTGAAGATAATTATCAAAAGTATGATTTCTCCGATATAGATGAAGCGAACTACAACCAAAAAACTTTAGATGGTTGGGTAGCGATGGTTCAGCACTACTTTGTAAGTGCATGGATACCAGCCCCTGGCGCAGAGTACACTTACAGTACGCGTAAATCGGGTAATAACTATATTGCAGGTTTCGTTTCACCAACGATTGATGTTGCAGCTGGATCTACTGCTAATGTATCAGCTACATTCTTTGCAGGTCCTAAAGATCAAGCACAGATGGATGCAACAGCACCAGCGCTTAAGCTAACCGTTGATTACGGTTGGTTGTGGTGGATAGCTTCACCGCTATATTGGTTACTAACAACTATTCACGGTTTCCTAGGAAACTGGGGCTTAGCGATCATTGGTATTACCATGACCGTAAAAGCAGCACTGTTCCACCTTAACGCTAAAGCCTTTAGATCAATGGCTAAAATGCGTAAGTTTGGTCCTGTGATTGCTAGCCTGAAAGAAAAGCACGGCGAAGATAAGCAGAAAATGTCTAAGGAGATGATGGAGCTCTATAAAAAAGAGAAAATCAATCCACTAGGCGGCTGCTTGCCGATCGTTGCGCAGATGCCGATCTTTATCGCACTATATTGGGTATTGATGGAATCTGTAGAGCTACGTCACGCTAGCTTCTTATACATCAACGATTTATCAGTACAAGACCCGTACTTCATCCTACCTATTTTGATGGGTGCGAGTATGTTTATCCAGCAGTCACTTAACCCTGCGCCACCAGATCCAATGCAGGCGAAGATTATGAAAATGTTACCTATCATTTTCACATTCTTCTTCTTGTGGTTCCCTGCAGGATTGACATTGTACTGGGTAGTAAACAACGTATTGTCAATTGCACAACAGTATGTGATCAACAAGCAGATTGAAAAAGAACCTAGCCAAAAATAACTGCTAAGTTGATGACTACTAATTAATAATAATAAGGCTCCTTCGGGGGCTTTATTTGTATTTAAGCTAAAATTATTTAACAAGGAATACCTCGCATGCCGACTTCGTCTCAAGATACTATTGCCGCTCAAGCAACAGCACCGGGCCGTGGAGGTGTGGGGATTATTCGCGTATCTGGACCTAAAGCCGCGGCAATCGCTACTGCGGTTATTGGTAATTTACCAAAGCCTCGCTACGCACAGTATGGCCCTTTTTTAGATGAGAACGGGACTGAGCTAGACGAAGGCATTGCGCTTTACTTTCCTGGGCCAAACTCTTTTACAGGTGAAGATGTACTAGAGCTACAAGGCCACGGTGGGCCAATAGTGATGGACTTTCTACTGCAACGCGTACAAGCGCTGGGCTGTCGATTGGCAAATCCTGGAGAGTTTTCTGAGCGTGCCTTTTTAAATGATAAGCTTGATTTAGCACAGGCAGAAGCCATAGCTGACTTAATTGATAGCTCTTCGCAACAAGCTGCTAAATGTGCGCTGCGCTCCCTGCAAGGTGAGTTTTCTAAACGCATCTACACACTAGTAGAGAACCTCACTAACTTACGCATTTACGTGGAAGCGGCGATCGATTTCCCCGAAGAAGAAATAGACTTTCTCGCTGACGGTATCGTGCAAGGGCGACTTGAAAAAATCATTGCCAGTTTACATGCAGTTAAAGGTGAAGCGAAACAGGGCAGCTTAATTAGGGAAGGCATGAACGTAGTTATTGCCGGTCGCCCAAATGCTGGTAAATCGAGCTTACTCAATGCATTGGCGGGTAAAGATGCTGCTATCGTGACAGATATCGCTGGTACCACCAGAGATGTACTGCGTGAGCATATTCATATCGATGGTATGCCTTTGCATATTATCGATACCGCAGGTTTACGCGACGCTCCGGATGAGGTTGAACGCATCGGCATTTCTAGAGCTTGGCAAGAAATTCAAGCGGCAGATCGTATTTTACTAATGGTTGATAGCACCCAAACCGCCGCGGATGATCCGCAGCAAATTTGGCCTGAATTTGTCGAGCAGCTAGAAGATGCCAGTAAAATCACTATCATTCGTAATAAAGCAGATTTAACCGGCGAAGTTATCGGTATGCTTACTAGCCACGATACTCCGTTAATTAATTTATCTGCTAAAGCGAACTTAGGTATCGACGCATTACGTGAGCATTTAAAAACCTGTATGGGCTATCAAGCCACCGCTGAGGGAGGGTTTTTAGCCAGACGGCGCCATTTAGATGCCATTGATAGAGCTGATGAATCACTAGATTTAGGTCTCGCACAACTAGTTCACAATAATGCAGGAGAGCTTCTGGCAGAAGACTTACGCCAAGCACAGCTAGCGTTGTCGGAAATAACGGGTGCAGTGAGCAGTGATGATCTACTAGGTAAAATATTCTCTAGTTTCTGTATTGGTAAATAATAAGGCTTAAAGGAAAGAATAAGAAGCTAAAGGTAATAAGTTCAAGTAGTTAAAGATTAATTCGCTGGCTCCTTTGCTTATAATGAAAGAGTATAAAGAATCCACAGGCAAACCGAACGACAGTGTGTGGATAACTGTGGACACACATTTAGGTACTTATTATAAGTACATGATATGTTATTTTTCGCCTGAATATTGAGCAAAGACTTCTTCACCAGTCATATTTTTTGTTTTATTAGCGAAAGAGTAATACTGTGGCTGTTGATCAATGAATATTTGATGATCAAAGTGTAATTTAGATTCTGCGTCAAGTATTCCAGCAGGCACGATATACTGGTTTTGCTCTTTTAGCCTATAGAAAAGATGAGTGCCACACATAGAGCAAAAGGCACGTTCAGCCCACTCAGAAGAATCAAATACCGTAATATTTTCTTTACCTTCAAAACTAACAGCACTCTTACAATCAACAGCGAGTAATGGACCACCGTTCCATTTTCGACAAGAGTTGCAATGACAGGCCCCAACCTTAGTGTTCATTGACTGAGCGTGGATTTTAACAGCACCACATAAACAGCTTCCCTTTGCTTCGATATCTGAACTCATTGTTCTATCTCCTTAAATATGGATTTAAAGCCAATTGACCTACGTTTTATACAAAATAAAGTTGAAAAAAAATACCGGTAAAATCACTAAAATGAACTAAGATAAATTAGTTCATAAGACTAGTTTGGCACAGTGCAGTGACAATAAGTGTCAGTAGGAAAGCAAACTGCGCTAAATTGACGCAAATAGCGGTTATAGAATAGAAGGGGTTGATCACTAATGTTTCAACTTTTGTCATTTATAAGCAGAGATTAAACTGAAAGTAGTGAAATATAGCTGACTACAACTGATCTTTGCCATAACCAAGCCTTGTTCACGAACGTGCAAGTGCCGTTTGTCGATAAGCAGAATGAGCTAAATTTATGCCTCGTATCGTTCATGGGTATAGCTGTATCGTTACTCATTGGTTTTATCTGCACAATTTAAGTAACGTATTTTTTGCTTATAGCGCAAAAAATAATACATTGATTATGGCAGAGAAATAGAGTCCTAAGCCAAAAACTACATGTGTTAATAGACTGCGAAACCGAGCTACATTTGGTTTAGGAGTCTTAGCTGCTGCAATGCCTAAACCCAAACAGGGCTGCATTATAAAATATGGGAAGGTTACGGTGAGTGCACCAAATGTAATCGCAGGTAGAAGAGAGGGCTCCATCAACCAAGCATTTCCCGTAAACATTAAGAGTACTATCGCAAATATAATGCCGATCAAATAGTGTGCTACCCAACCTACTACCGCTTCAACTGCAACTGGCTCAACCCTACTGATATCGTCATGACAAACTACCCCTCTAGGCATGTATGCTAACCAGCGGCCCACGAAAGCAAAATTAAGTGGAGCGATACCAAAAATACGTTGCAATAAGATAGCCCAAATATCCATGACTACGGTTGCACCAATACCAATAATCACAGCATTGGTAACTAGTTTAGATAATAATAACTCATCGCTCATTAAAAAATCCGCCTACATTGTTGTTATAAAAAAGTTCAAATTTACAACTAACACCAAAGTTTGGTATTAGTTGGTATTGCCGTGCTAGTTCGTTATGATTGCACTTCAAGTCAACTTGAGGTCAAGTGAAAATGTCAAAAAAATCCTTAGATATTGGCGAAGTAGTAAAACGTGCGGGATTACCAGCATCAACTCTGCGCTATTATGAAGAAAAAGGCTTGATTCAATCAGTGGGCCGTCATGGGTTACGACGTATATTTGATGACAATGTACTGCAGCGATTATCTTTGATTTCATTAGGTCGACTTGCCGGTATGTCGTTAGAAGAAATTGGTGTTATGTTTGCCACCGATGGCCTTCCGCAAATAGATAGGCAGCAATTGACAAATAAAGCGGATGAGTTGGAGCAAATGATTACGCAGCTCAGTGCAATGCGTGACGGCCTGCGTCATGCAGCAAACTGTCCTGAACCCAGTCATTTTAAATGTTCTAAGTTTAATCAAATGCTTCGTGTTGCTAATCGTCAAGTACGGGTATTAAACAAAAAAGGGTGGAAGTCAGTTTAAGCTTTGATATGTTAATTTAATGACTGCATGGG
>JBALXS010000129.1:0-12985 GCA_036960485.1 Oceanospirillaceae bacterium | reverse complement strand
CGACCTTCGGGTTATGAGCCCGACGAGCTACCAAGCTGCTCCACCCCGCATCAAAAAATATCAGTTTAGTAAGATTATGAATATTAAATAATCCTAATGTGAAATGGGAACTGAAAACCGCATTTCATTGATGTTTCAAATAAGTTAAAACTTACTATTCACATTTTATTTCTTTTGGTAGCGGGGGCAGGATTTGAACCTACGACCTTCGGGTTATGAGCCCGACGAGCTACCAAGCTGCTCCACCCCGCATCAAAGAAAACAGTATTTAGAAAGTTGAGTAAATAATCGATATAAAAATATATTGACTAAAATGGTAGCGGGGGCAGGATTTGAACCTACGACCTTCGGGTTATGAGCCCGACGAGCTACCAAGCTGCTCCACCCCGCATCAACAAACATAATCTAAATTCTTGATTTATCTAAATAAAAATTTAAATATATATGCTCTAAAACTGAGGTGCGAAGTATACAGGCTTCTGGGGATGCTGCAACATATTTTTTGTTTTTAGTCTGATTTAATGTATATTCACTATAATTGTTACCCAACATTGGGCTTAGTTTCTGCCCCGTCTGATTGCTCTTTTTTGGCTGTTTATAATGAGTTGTCCTATGGCGCGCGTATCATAGGGGGTGAGATCTATTAGCGTTCCGCTATAGATTGGAGGGTCTTGCCGTAATACTTTTATGGCGCATTCTATGTGGTGTTTCTCTTCTGTAACAAACTCTAAAATAACTTTGTAAGTTGCTTTTTTTACATTACCCACGAATTTAAAAGCTATTCCATTGCCGGATATGTTAACGACTTCTACTTCTTTACCCGCGATAACAAGTTTAAGGTTGTCTTCATCTGCAGGGGAGAGCCGATATTCGCCACGGTTTGTCTCGTCTAGGTTTTCTATTTCAAATAATGGTTTCTTCATTGTTATTTTCGCTCTAGTACAAATTCAATTCTTCTATTATCAGCACGGTGTTGTTCGGTATCATTTGCGACTAAAGGAGTGGATTCGCCATAACCTGTAGCAGTAACTCTATCAGGGCTCATACCGCCGCGTACAAAATAACGTAATACGGTTGTGGCTCTAATAGCTGATAGCTCCCAGTTTGACGGATACCTATTAGTGCTTATAGGGTTGTTATCTGTATGGCCACCAATCGCGAGGTTAAATGCATCGTTCTTGCGCACAATATTACCTATCCCATCCATAATTGGCATAGCTTCTCTTTTAAACTGTGCAGAGCCTGGATTGAAAAATACATCACCGCGAACGTTTATGACTATTCTATCATCTTTGTTGGCCGATATTTTGGCATCATTTTCACTTGCTGCTTTCTTTAATAACTCCGTTACTTGGTTTGTGACTCGTGCGATGTCTTGTTTTTTTAGTCTCTGCTCTTTTCTGGCGTCAGATTGAGCCGGCGCTGGCTCACTAGGTAAAAGGGTAAAAGGAGTGGTAATTAAAGGTTTTTCTTCTTCTGAAGGTGCTTGTTGTTTATCACCTGTTTCAGTGGATGGGTCTAAAGAGTCAGTGGGTACAGTGCCTGTTTCTGTTTTAGTAGATTCTTTATCATCTTTGCTGCCTGCACCAGCACCTGCGTTTGAGCCTTGGCCAGTGCCTTTTAGAGCTGTTTTAACAGAATCAATGGTCTCCTCAAAGGATTCTTCTTTAATAGTTGACACTGAAAAAAGTAATATAAAAAAGACTAATAGCAAAGTAACTAAATCAGCATAAGTGACTATCCATCCGTTATCGTCGTTATCTTCGTAGATATCTATAGTATGTTTCATCAATTGCTACTCATTATTCATCAGTATGGTAGATTGAATTGCGTTTATTCTCGGGCAAGTATGCTGAAAGTTGTTCGTATACATGTGCCCATTGATCATTAGTTAAAATGCTGATGCTGCCTTCGCGAATAATTTGTAAATTAGTAACTTCTGTAAGTGTTCTGGCTCTTAGTTTTCCTGCTATTGGTGTGAATACCATCGTTGCCATCAGTGAACCATAAAAAGTGGTTAGTAGCGCTATTGCCATTGCTGGTCCGATGGTTTCAGGGTTGTCTAAGTGGCTTAGCATTTGAATTAAACCAATTAATGTACCTAGCATACCGAAGGCTGGGGCGTAAGTTGCCATTTTTTTAAAAACATCTTGGACAGCAAAGTGGCGAGCAATGAGTGAGTCTATTTCATTTTGCAAAGTGTTGCGGATCACTTGTTCTGAAGCAGCTTCTGCTAATAGATTACAAGCGCGTTTAAGTACTTTTGATTCAGTTTTAATGTGCGTCATTTTAAGTAGGCCATGGCGATGACTTATCTTACTAAGTTCTATCATGGTATCAATCATATCAGAAGGATTGGTTTTATCTCTTGCAAACACGATGTAGGCAGCCTTCATACCGTTCAAAACATCTTTAAACGGAACGGTAAGCAAAGTCGCAGCTAAAGTGCCACCACCAACAATCATCATACCTGGCACATTTAAAAATACATCGGGTGTGCCCCCAAGAAAGATAGCCGATACAATCAGGGCTATGCCCGATATGATGCCGATCAGTGAAGCGAAATCCATTTTATAAAAATACCTTTTATCGTTGCTGGAGTTATTTTTAAATATCTTAATTAAACAATGTAAGTGTATATTGGTAAGTTGTTAAAATTGTAAGTTACTGTGAATTTTAAATTAAATAGATTGTTAAATTATACTTATGACTAAAATCCATTTAGGTTTAGCACAATGGCATCATAGCAAATGGTACCCTTGTAAATCCTCATCTAATCAATCTTTACAGCAGTATTCTAGTCGTTTTTCGTCTGTAGAGGGAAATACTTCTTTTTATGGATTACCTAGCGAAAGCAATCTGCGAAAGTGGAGCGAAACAGTACCTGAACGGTTCAAGTTTTGTTTTAAATTTCCGAAAGAAATATCACATAAACAAAGTCTTACTCATTGTTCACGGCAGGTAACTGATTTTCTGAACCGTATTTCCATAATAAAACCCCAGCTAGGTATTGTTTGGTTGCAGCTAGATAGAAGCTTTGGGGCTGCTAAGTTACCCGTATTACAGCGTTTTTTAGCGAGTTTACCTAATGATTTTAATTATGCTGTCGAAGTGCGAAGTTTGGATTATTATAGAAAAGATGCGATAGAACTGCAGTTTAATCGATTACTGCACCAGTATGGGATTAATAGAGTAATTTTTGATACACGAAGCTTGTTTTCAAATGAACAATTAACTGATTCTGCGACTTTAGAAGCGCTAAGAGCAAAGCCTAAAGTACCTGTTCATGTATTAGCGACAGGGAGTAACCCATTTGTGCGTATCATTATCCCTATGGACAGGTCATTAGCTAAAGAATTAGTCATGCAATGGGTAGTCAAAGCAGCGCAATGGATAGACGCTGGATTAACGCCTTATTTCTTTTTTCATACTCCAGATAATGTTGAAGCGCCTTTGTTTGCGCGATATTTTAGTCAGCTGTTGAACCAGCAAAACCTGAATATTGAAGTTTTGTCTTTGTGGGAGCAAGAAGAAATGCAAACAAGTTTGTTTTAAAAACAGTATTTTAAAACAAAAAAAATGCGCAAATGGTGAGCATTGCGCATTTTATTTTTCAGTTTAGCTAAAAAATTATGTTCTTAAAATAGAGACATCTTCAGCCTGAAGGCCTTTATCGCTATCGCGTGTGTGAAATTTAACTTGTTGTCCTTCGCTTAATGAGCGATGCCCTCTGCCACGAATGTTTCTAAAGTGAACAAAAACATCATCTCCGTTTTCGCGAGTAATAAAACCAAAGCCTTTAGATACGTTAAACCATTTAACTGTACCGTGCTCTCGATCATCATCTTCGAACTCATCTTCATCATCATATTCAGCGCCATTTTCTCTTTCTGCTGAGCTGCTTAAATCTGTATCTGCTTTGGTTCCAAAAGCGCTTAATGCACAGCACGCTATTGTAACGACAAAGATGATGACTAAAACACTGATACCGTGTGGAGTGTTAACTCCGGCGAAGTTTGTTAATAAAAAAGGGATTAAAACTGCAGCAATAGCACTGGCGATGACGCTGCGAAAAATTTGATTACCACTCATCTAATATTCTCTTATAGTTAAAAATTAATTAATGACATAAAAAATCCGTTTAAGATCAATCCGACAATAAACAAAAAATTGGACTTAACTCAATAACGGAAGGTGAATAGGTATACACAGTTTTGTTTTGAAATTCAATGAAATTATTAAAGCAAGTTCCGGTTTTGTGCTAGATAATCGCGTGCTGGTGATATTAAGGTTTGAGTTATAAATCAATACAACTGTGAAAAATTATATATTATATTTTAAAACAAGCATTTAAGTAGTATCAAGTCAGTTGTAGTGAGTTTTTATTCCAATTTATACCGCGTAAATATGTTTAATGCGCTAAATCAATTCATAGCTGATTTGTTTAATTTCGGGCTGCAAGTCAAGAGTTTTTTCAGTGCATCAATTAGCACGAAGTTTAGATATTTGTGGTTAAAAAAGCTGTCTCAAGGAAAAAATAAGTTGGATATTTAGTGTTAATTTATAGGTAATTAAACAGTATAAGGCTAAGATAGTCATACTATTTTTGAAAAACCATATTAAAATGTTTTTTTAGCAAAAACGGCAAGTATAGTGAGTGTTTTGAGGTATAAATGGAAGATAGAATTACTGAGTTAGAATCTAGAGTTGCTTTTCAAGAGCAATTAATAGATCAGTTAAATGATGTCGTAGCTAATCAGGATAAAGTGCTTATTGATCTGTCTCGTGTGGTAGAAATGCTGCACCAGAAAATTAATCAAACAGAATCTGGTGAGGGGTTGTTTGATAATGTTGATGCACCACCGCCACATTATTAAAAGCGCGTTTCAAGTAGTGTGTATATTTTAGGATCGGTTGATAATGTGTTTCTGGTTTTTTAGGTATGAGTTTTTATGAGTTTGATAGGGAAACTTCTCAATAAGTTGTTTGTCAGTGCAAAAATTATAGGTGATGAACATCTACGTATCGATGCAGATGTCATTTATGTACTGGAGAGCTCTCGTTCAGAGCACTTAGAATTGTTAAAGCTATCCCTTGAAAAGCAAGGTGCGAAGGTGGCAGATCGTTGTTTGTTGTCATCTGATGAAAAGTCAGTTAAAGCTTTAACTTATAGGCTTGAGTCTCTTGTCGAAAAATTAGAGTTCAGTGAGCCAGGTTGTGATGTGAAAATAGTGCCAGTAACTATATTGCATGGGCATCTTCCGAATAGGGAATCCTCATGGTGGCGCGCAGTTTTTTCAGAGCGTTGGGGGGCTCAAGGTTGGTGGAGCAGGTTAATTCAATTAATCATCAATGGGCGGCGCACACTATTGCAGCTAGACAGCCCGTTTTCGCTTAAAGAATTAATTGCACAAGGTGGTGCACAGCCTGCAGGTGCAGGTGCATTGAAAATAATGAATATTCTTCGTAAGCATTTCAAGCAAAGAAGGGTAGCTATTTACGGGCCTAGCCTTTCTAACCGTAAACAGTTGATAATGAAAATTATCAATCAGCCAGATGTTCAGCTAAAAATTCATGTTTACAGTGAGCAAAATGGCATTGATTTTATGCAAGCTGAGAAATATGCTAAGCAGCAGTTAGGTTCGATCGCAACCAACTTAAGTCCTAGCTTTGTGCGTCTGTCTAGTAGTATCGCCGGTTGGTTTTTTAAGCGCATATATCGACAAGTAAAAATTCAAGGTATCAATCGAGTTAGGCGGCTAGCAAAAGATCATCAGTTAGTTTTTTTGCCTTGTCATCGTAGCCATATGGATTATGTGTTGATGTCTTGGAATTTGCATAACCAAGGTTTGGTTATTCCGCATATTGTTGCGGGTGATAACCTTAATGCTCCGGTGCTTGGTAGCGGTTTAAAGCTTGGTGGGGCAGTATTTATGCGTCGCTCCTTTTATGATGATCCTCTTTATGGTTTGTTATTTAAGAGTTATATAAAGCAGTTGCACAAAAGTGGCCATGCTTTGGAATATTTTATTGAGGGAGGGCGTTCACGCACTGGGCGATTGTTGCCAGCTAAAAGTGGTGTGTTATCGATGACTCTGGAGGCTTCTCTGCAAACTAACATCAAGCCTATTGCGCTGGTGCCAGTGTGGATTAGCTATGATAAGTTAGTTGAGTCAAAAAGTTATTCGCAGCAGCTGTCTAGTCAAGATAAAGTCCCAGAATCTTTGTTTGGTCTTGTGCAAAGTTTAAAAATGTTCAAGGGAAAGTTTGGCGATGCAGTGGTGAGTTATGCCGAGCCTATTTTATTGGATAATCAGGTTTCAAAATATGAAAACATAACCGCTAAAAGTAATTTTTTGGCCAATCAGGTAATGCAAGGTATAAACAGTGCCTGTTATGTGAATGAAAGTGCGTTGCTTGCAACAGTGCTTTTGTCTCAACCAAGACTGCGTTTAACTAGGGCACAGTTAATAGAACGTGTGAATTTGCTTTCCTCAGTGTTAGTTAAAATGCCTAACGCGCCGCAAGGTATTGCGATGGGGAGTGTCGATGAGTGGATTAATGATGCTCAAGCGAGATCGCAGGTCTCAGTGAGTAGCGCGGATGTGTATTTAACAGCAGAGCAAGCTTGTGAAATGACTCTTTACAGGAATCAAATTCACCACATGACGTTGCTGGTGGGTTTGTTTTTACTTGTGGCTAAAAGATACCCAAAACCATTGGTGCAGACAGTGCCAAAGCTAATTAAGGCGGTCTATCCTTATCTAGCAAAAGAGCTGTATTGGCAGTGGCAAGGGGTTGAAATTAACAAAGCGCTAAAGCAAATTAGAGAGCTGTTGGTTGATCAGCAATTAGTAATTGAGCGCGATAAATGTCTACAGGTTAGAAATACTGCATTGTCGGTGACGTTAATGCAAACAGTAGAGCCTTATTTGTTGCGTTATTATATTGTCTTTAGGTTGTTGGATGAATATAAAGATCTTTCAATAAGAAATTTGATTGATGAAACTGTGCGATTAGCGAGATTGTTGCATTTGGAATTTGGTTTTAATTCACCTGAATATACGGATTCAAAAGGGATAGCTAGTTTTGTTAAAGCAATGCGAGAGCAGCAAGCTTTGGATGTGACGCAAGATGAGGTAGTTTATGCAAAGGTTAATGCAAGTGGTTTAATGAATAGATCAAGGCAGATTTTATTGCCTCACTATGTGCTGTTAATTGAAAGTAATATTCGTAAGCACTGATTGATATTTGGCGGCAAAGGTTGGACTGATAATTAGTGTTCTTTTTACTTATTGAGTTTGCCGTCTTGCTTGAAAGTAAGACCTTTGCACGTAGTATCGGTGTGCAAAGATCTAAATTTATATTAGTCGCAAAGATTGTCTAGTATTGGTTTTAGCAAGCTTTGTACTTGTCCAGGGTTTGCTTTTCCTGCTGAGGCTTTCATGATCTGACCCATGAAGAAGCCAAGCATTTTTCCACGTTTATCAGGTTCGGCGCTAACATACTGTTGAACCTGTTTGTCGTTCTTGGCGACAACTTCGCGTACTATTTTTTCAATAGAGCCTGTGTCAGTGACTTGCTTTAAGCCTTTGTCAGCAATGATTTGATCGGCGCTTCCTTCGTTATTCCACATCGCTTCAAATACTTGCTTTGCGCCATTGGTGCCAACGGTATCGTCCTTTATGCGTATAAGTAGTTCGGCAAGCTGTGTGGCGCTAACAGGGGATTCTTCAATGCTTAAATCTGTTTGATTTAATGTTCTGGCAACTTCACCTAGTAACCAGTTGGCAGAGAGTTTTGCGTCTTTGCTGAGTTCGGTTAAGCTTTCAAAGTAATCGGCTTGTGCTTTGTTGTTGCTCAAAGTATTAGCATCGTTTTCGCTAAGTGCGTATTGCTTAACAAAACGCTGATTACGGGCATCAGGCAGTTCTGGTAAGGCGTTGCGAATAGCTTCAATGTAATCATCTTCGATTACAATAGGTAGTAAATCTGGGCAGGGGAAGTAGCGATAATCGTTAGCTTCCTCTTTGCTGCGCATGGTACGGGTTGAGTCATTTTCAGCATCATACAGGCGAGTTTCTTGAGTGATATAGCCGCCATCTTCAAGGATTTCGATTTGGCGAACTATTTCACCTTTGATCGCTTTTTCAATAAATCTAAAAGAGTTGATGTTTTTCGTTTCAGTGCGATTGCCAAGTTGTTCTGCGCCTTTGTGGCGCACAGATACATTGCAGTCAACTCGGAATGAGCCCTCTGCCATGTTGCCGTCACAAATGCCGATGCTGGTAACAATGGCATGAATATTTTTAGCGTAAGCCACTGCTTCTTCTGCGCTGCTCATGTCTGGTTCTGAAACGATTTCGAGTAGCGGTGTGCCGGCGCGGTTTAAATCAATACCTGACATGTTGGCAAATTTTTCATGCAGTGATTTGCCGGCATCTTCTTCCAAGTGAGCGCGGGTGACACCAATTACTTTAGTGTTGCCGTCTGGTAGCTTAATTTCAAGCTCCCCCAGTCCTACTATTGGATAAAAAAGCTGGCTAGTTTGATAGCCTTTAGGCGAATCTGGGTAGAAATAGTTTTTGCGGTCAAAAACAGATGTTTTACTGATTTGTGCACCAATGGCAGTACCGAACATGACGGCCATTTCTAATGCTTTTTTGTTAAAAACTGGTAAAGTTCCAGGTAGTGCTAAATCGATGGCGCATGCCTGGGTGTTAGGTTCAGCGCCGAAAGCGGTGCTAGCACCAGAAAATATTTTAGTTTTGGTTGCAAGTTGAGCGTGTATTTCAAGCCCGATAACAGCTTCCCATTCCATACTGTTCTCCTTATAAGCCAGGGGCTGAGTTGTTGTGCCAGTCGGTGGCTTGCTGGAACATATGAGCGACATTTAATAAGCGTTCCTCTGCAAAGTAATTGCCGATAATTTGTAGTCCTACCGGTAGGCCATCTATTTGCCCGCAGGGAACTGACATGCCAGGTAATCCTGCTAAATTTAACGATAGCGTATATATGTCTTCCATGTACATCTCTACAGGATCTGCTGTTTTTTCGCCAATTTTAAAAGCAGGCTGCGGAGTGGTGGGGCCCATAATGACGTCAACTTCTTTTAGGGCATTGATGAAATCTTGCTGAATTAAGCGTCTGATTTGCTGCGCTTTTTTGTAGTAAGCATCGTAAAAGCCTTCAGAAAGAGCGTAAGTGCCTACTAAAATTCTACGTTTTACTTCTTTGCCGAATCCTTCACCACGGGTGCGCTTGTAGAGATCTTCAATATCTTTGGGGTCTTCGCAGCGGTAGCCAAATTTTACGCCATCAAAGCGCGACAGGTTAGACGATGCCTCAGCAGGAGCGATTATGTAATACGCGGGTATTGAAAGTGCAGTATTGGGTAGGCTAATTGTTTTAAGCTCGGCGCCAAGTGCTTGGTATTCTTTAAGCGCTGCTTGTACTTTAGCGGCAATATCAGGATTTAGGTCCGCGCTAAAGAATTGTTTAGGTAGGCCTATTTTTAAGCCTTTTAAAGGTTGGTTCAAGCTTGCGGTGAAATCAGTGACTGGCTGTTGTGCGCTGGTAGAGTCTTTTGGGTCAAACCCTGCCATTACATTAAGCATTAAAGCGGCATCTTCTGCGGTTTTTGCAATTGGGCCTGCTTGATCTAAAGAAGAAGCAAAAGCAATCATGCCAAAACGAGATACACGGCCATAAGTAGGCTTTATGCCAGTTAAATTGTTTAAAGCACAAGGTTGGCGTATAGAGCCTCCGGTGTCTGTGCCTGTTGCAGCGGGTGCCAGACGTGCAGCTACCGCAGCGGCAGATCCTCCTGATGATCCACCAGGAACACGATTCTCACCCCAAGGGTTGATCGAAGGTCCATAGAAGCTGTTTTCATTAGATGAGCCCATAGCAAACTCGTCCATGTTAGTTTTGCCTAAGCTAACAGTATTGGCTGCATTGAATTTTT
Organism: Oceanospirillaceae bacterium; assembly: GCA_036960485.1. Taxonomy (GTDB): domain Bacteria; phylum Pseudomonadota; class Gammaproteobacteria; order Pseudomonadales; family Balneatricaceae; genus Rs1. The sequence continues at coordinate 3,018 of JBALXS010000129.1, read as the reverse complement.
CTATGATAGTTGCGTCATAAGGGGCTATAAAGTTATCGAGCATTTTAGAGCCGGCGCTAGTGCGAACGCCCTTAGTGCAAAAGATATCTTTATGTGCAATTGGAATGCCAGTCATAGCGACAGCGCTTCCAGCGGCAATGACAGCATCGGCAGCTTTGGCTTGTGCCATAGCTTCTTCTGGGGTGACAGTAATGTAGCTATTATACTTGCCGTCGTGGCTTTTAATGCGATCAAGATAATCGCGGGTAATTTCGCTGCTGCTAAATTCGCCCTTTTTTAACCCACTAGAAAGTTGGGCAATGGTTTTGCTAAACATTTTTAAATCCTATTGGCGATTAATCAATAACTTTAGGTACTAGGAATAGCCCTTCTTCGACAGCAGGCGCTACCGTTTGTAGCAATTCGCGTTGATTGCTTTCGCTAACATCATCTGCACGTAAACGTTGAACGGCATCTAAGGGGTGTGATAGTGGTTCAACATCCTGAGTATCAACAGCTTGCATTTGATCAACTAAATCAAGGATGCTAGTTAAATTGCTTAGGTATTCTGGGATGTCTTGCTCTTCGATGTTGACGCGCGCTAAGTGCGCGATCTTTTCGACATCGGATTTGTCTAGTGCCATGTGTAAATTCTCTGTTAATTAAACTTGCGAGTAGCAATGTTACAAATATCAATTGTATCGGTTTGCGCCCATCTGAAGGTTCGCGATGCTGTTCAGGCTAGTGCATGCAAATAAAACGCTAAATCTACCAAAGAAATGCACAATAGACTAATTGTTTCTTGCTCTAATTGCGTTGCGTTGTTAAAGTTGGCTGTTTTTAAAATTCGAAGTATTCTCCTTTATTTTCGGGGTTCCTAATACCAATGTTCAAGAAAATTCGAGGGCTCTTTTCTAGTGATTTATCAATCGATCTAGGAACGGCTAATACACTTATATTTGTGCGTAATAAAGGGATAGTACTCAACGAGCCATCTGTTGTTGCTATTCGCCAAAATGGAAATCAAAAAACCGTCGCTGCAGTTGGCGCTGATGCTAAGCGAATGCTAGGTCGAACGCCGGGGAATATCACTGCTATTCGTCCGATGAAAGACGGTGTTATTGCTGATTTCCATGTCACTGAAAAAATGCTGCAGTACTTTATCAGTAAAGTACATGATAATACTATTTTTACCCCAAGCCCAAGAGTGCTTGTATGCGTGCCATGTAAATCTACTCAAGTTGAGCGACGTGCTATAAAAGAGTCGGCAATGGGTGCAGGAGCACGGCAAGTGCATTTAATAGAAGAGCCAATGGCTGCTGCAATAGGTGCTGGTTTACCGGTTGATGAGCCTAATGGTTCTATGGTAGTAGATATTGGTGGTGGTACTACTGAAATCGCAGTGATTTCTCTCAACGGTATTGTCTACGCGGATTCGGTAAGAGTCGGTGGAGACAGGTTTGATGAGGCAATTGTTACTTATGTGCGCCGTAATTATGGCAGCTTAATAGGTGATGCTACTGCAGAGCGTATCAAACAAGAAATTGGTACTGCATATCAAGGTAGTGAAGTATTAGAGATTGATGTGCGTGGGCGTAATCTTGCAGAAGGTATTCCGCGTAGTTTTACGTTGAATTCACATGAGATTCTAGAAGCTTTGCAAGAGCCTTTATCTTCAATAGTACAAGCTGTTAAAAGTGCTTTAGAGCAATGTCCACCTGAATTAGCATCTGATATTGCCGAGCGCGGTATTGTGTTGACCGGCGGTGGATCAATGCTGAGAAACATAGATAGTTTAATAAGTGAAGAAACAGGACTGCCAGTTATTTTGGCAGAAGATCCTCTTACTTGTGTTGCCAGAGGCGGCGGGCGCGCTTTAGAACTTATTGATAAACAGGCATTTGAACTCCTTTCCTACGACTAAATTTTAAGACCAAGGTTAAAGGTGTTTAAGTGTTATACCTGTTTAGTAAATTGGTAAAAAATCAATACCTAACTTCCTGTTCACAAGGAGGTTAAATTGAAACCTATCTTTAGAGGCGGGTTACCCCGCTTCAGTTTTATATTGCTTATGTTAATCGCTCTGGGAATTCTAATTACGGATTTACAGGGCAATTCTTTACGTACATTACGTTCAGCAATTTCGGTTGTGTTAACGCCTGTACAGTGGCTTGTCGATATTCCCTCTAGTTTTGCCGATGATATCTCAGTTGTTTTGGTAGAGCGCGCAGCTTTAGTTAAAGATAATAATCAGCTTAGATCTAGTTCTATTATTTTAGAACGAAAAGTGCAGCAGATGATGGTATTGCGTGCAGAGAATATTCGCTTGCGTGAATTGTTAAATGCTAGTGCTGGCGTTGATGATAAAGTATTACTTGCAGAGCTTATAGGAGTCAACCCTGATCCTTTTCAGCACCAAGTTATTTTGGGTAAAGGTTCTGAAGACGGCGTTTACATTGGCCAACCAGTACTAGATGCTGGTGGAGTAATGGGGCAAGTCGTTGAGGTGTCACTTTATACAAACAGAACGATGTTGGTCACAGATGGGCGACATGCCTTGCCTGTAGAAGTAGTACGCAACGGAATGCGTGCAATCGCTTTGGGTAAAGGTAACCATGGTGAGCTAGATATTACTCATATTCCCGATAATGCAGATATTCGCGTGGATGACTTGCTTGTTACATCTGCGTTAGGCGGTAGATTTCCTTATGGTTATCCATTAGCTCAAGTAGTTTTTGTAGAACGCGACCCAAGTAGAAAATTTATGATCGTAAAAGCTAAGCCGTTAGCTAGGCTTAATAACAGCCGTTATGTGCTGATGGTGGGAGAGAATCCAGCTAACGATCCTAAAAGTCGTGCTTTAGCAGATGAAATAATAAATAGCCAAGCGGAAAATTAATCTGATGAGTGATTACATATGAGTAAGCACAGTCCAGGTGGGTTATTAATAATATTAGGGACCTTTATTGTTGCCTTAATGCTGTCGCAAATACCCTTGCCGACAATACTAGAATGGTGGCGACCAGAGTTCGTTGCGCT
>JBALXS010000128.1:0-13063 GCA_036960485.1 Oceanospirillaceae bacterium | reverse complement strand
GGAGGTTAGCGGTTTAAATAGTTGTTTCAAAGGAGTTCTCTTATTCATAAAATATGTGGTCATTAAAAACTAAAGCAACAACAGTGCTGGTGGCCCGTGCTCGTTCTCGAAATCGCGATTAAAGTTGCTTGTGATTGCTATGAAATATAAAAAGTGTAGTCAGCGAAGATGACTTAGAATTAAATATCGCTAAGCGCTCTTAGCGATAAAAATGTGTATGCAGCGGGGTAAACCGCAATTAGCTATTTTCATCACGTCTATCGTTGGGCTCTTTTCTACGGTCCTCAGAACGGCGCTCTTGAGTTTGATCAGCTTGGGGCGCAGACTCTAATTTAGCTTTAGCAGCAAGGTCTAGTTTTGCAAAATGCTCTTTAAGTAAGTGATTTGCCGGCATGTCGATGAACTGCGTCGCCTGGGGGATAATATTATAAGCGTTTCGCATATCTTCTGCGCTGAGCGGGCGAATGCCACTTTGTGTTAAGCGGCCTCCATAAACATGGTCTATCACAACTTTATATTCGCCAAGTTGTATTTCAGAAGCATTGTAATGGCGCACAATAATCGCACCAGTTCCTTTCATTCCTTGAAATAACGCCATTTTGATGAGCCCAATATCGGTTTCTAATCCGATTTTCTCTTTGTCATCTAAATATCGTAAAAGTGTACCGTCAGCCTTGACACCAAAATGATAGTGATCGTCGGCGCAAGTGATATTGATGCGTTTATCACCTTCTAAATATTCAGCTAAGTCAACTAAGTAGGAAAAAGCTTGATCGATAAAAGACATATTAAATCTCAGTTAAAAAAATTAAAAACAGTAACAATGTTATTACTTATGAATGATTATACTTTAATGAAAAAAAGTGGTTATTACCATTGTTACATCCAATAGTGGTGAATAACTAAGGGCTAGCAGGGCGTCCTAGAACAGACTGCTCTACTGCGATAGTCTATTTGGCCAAATTTAACGTTCATTGTCGTTAATATAGATTCACTATTCGCCTCAAATTACCGCTAAATTTGACTCGAATAGCCTAAACCTCGCTACTATCGTAATTCTCGGACACCCTCCTAGTCTCATGTTTAGTTAATAATTGTTTCATATTATAGATAATCATGGCTAACTATAATTGTAAGTTGTTTTGATAATTTCGCTGTTTCTCTATTTTATATAAGGAGTCGTAAGTGATATCTGTAATTAGCTGTTCCACTTATATTAAATGGATAATTATTTTATGTATGTTTCCAGCGGTTAGCTGCGCGCAAAATATCATAAATTTTAATGTTACCCCTAAAACATACCCACCTTTTTTTACGAGTAGCCTCGCGGGAGAATCGGGTATATTTTTAGAAATTATGCAGGAGATAGTTAGCCGCCAGGGAGATCTTCTCAATAAAGTTAAAGTTCCTCGCAAAAGAGGAGATTGTTGGGTGGCAAATGGTAGCTTTAACGTTGCTGTTAGAGCAATTGAATGGGTTCCACAAGCTGCTGATTATCGCTTTAGTGATCCTGTATTGCAGTACAAAAGTATATTAGTATCCAGGAGAGATAAGGCGTTAGAATTCCAAAGTATTAAGCAGCTAATAGGTAAAAAGCTCATAACCTCACTTGGGTTTAAATATCCCGTATTACAACCTTTTTTTACTGACAAAAGCATAGCCAGAATAGACGTTACCAGTGGGCTAAAAATGCTGCAGTTAATTAAGAAAGGGCGTGCTGATGCTGCAATAATGAACGAAACTGTGGCTAGATGGCTAATTAAAGAACACCAATATAAAGGCGAGTTTTATTTGTCTGAAAGGGATTTGGGAGTGTTCAATATTAGATTGATGTTTAATAAAACTCAAAAAAGATATGTTGAATCGGTTAATCAAATATTAATTAGTATTAAGCAGGAAGGTAAATTACAACAGATAGTTAATAAGTACCAATAGTTGAATTCATTAGTGTCAGGTTTAATTTTTGTTGTTCTCTAACTCATTGATTTTACATTAACGACCAATACTATTTAGCTAAAAAATATCTATTTAACTATCAAAGAAAACCACAAATCGATGAGTTAGAGGGCTTACATTTTATAACCGGACAGCAGTGAGTTGCACTGCTTTATAATAATGCAAGGTGCAATCAATGCTCTCTTATACATCGATAGGCTTTTAATTCAAAGCGTTGGCAGGAAGCATTGAATCGAATTAATCGTTCACTGTACTAACAGTCTACATCGCCGCTTTTCTTTGCTCTGCGCTATATACTAAGTACATACCAAACCCTGCCGCGCAAAGAAATCCTAATGCCAAAGGTATTGTTGTTTGGTTATAAAAACGCCCTGCTATAACAGAAAAAATTACCGAGACTAAGCTAGAAGATGAAGCAACAATCGAGGCGCCTAACCCCGCAATATCCCCTAAGGTTTCCATTGCCATCGCGGTAAGATTGCCAAATAGAATACCAATACAGCAAAAGCATAGGAAGCTAATTAACATAAACCAAAATAGTGAAGGCTGCCCATCGCTCAAAATACTCACTATAAATAATAAACTACTAAAAATACCTAAGGCGATTAACGCACTCATCGACAGTTTATACATACCATAGCGCATCACTAACTTGCCATTGAGAAAAGAGGACACACCAACACCTGAAGCAAGTGCTGCGAAATATAGAGGAAAATGTTCAACAATAGCGTAGATATCTTGAAAAATTGCTTGAGCCATACCAATGAACAACAATAGAGCGCCAAATAAGATACCTGCTGTGATGGCATAAGCCATGATGACGGGTTCTAATAAGATTTTTTTAGAAGCTTTAGATATTGCCTTGATTGAAAAAGGAATGCGCTTGTCTTTAGTTAAGGTTTCAGCTTGTCGAATAGTAAACCAAATAGCGATGCTGACAGTCATGAACAAAAAGAAGGCAAATATCATGCGCCAGTTGGCAAAAGTGATGATTAACTGGCCAAGTGAGGGTGCTATCATTGGTACTAAAATGAAAAACATCATGATAAATGACATGATGCGCGCCATTGCTGCTCCCGTGTATTGATCGCGAATTAGCGCTCTAGAGGCAATCTTGGGTCCCGACACGCCAAAACCTTGAATAATTCTGCCGACTAACAACCATTCAAATGTTTGTGCGTTCATTGCTATCACACAGCCAATGCAAAAAATCCCCATACCTAACAAAATGGCATATTTTCGACCTTTAGTATCAGATAACGGGCCAAACATAAGTTCGCCAAAAACCATGCCTAACACTAAAGCGCTAATCACAAATTGAGTGTCTTTTGCATCTGTTAAGGCAAAGCTTTGCGCGATGGCGGGAAAAGCTGGCAACATCGAATCAATAGACAGAGCTACTAAAGAAGTAATTAAGGCGAACATCGAAATAAATTCAATAGGACCTAAGCTAGATTTAGAGGCTGTATTGTTATCTGTGGTATTCATATAGTTACTTTTTAATATTGCGTTGTGTGATTATTTTGAAGAAAGCACTGCTTATTCACAGGACATTATAAAACCTGAAAAAGTTAAAGCTGTTTTATCGATGTATTATTATTGTTTTGAGGTCGCCATGTCAGCTAAAAATATGCCGGCAACAAAGGTTAGTTATCGAAAATAATAAGCTAAAATTGTTACACAGTAATGTGCCATGTCGAAAAGATGTTGAACTCAAAAAAGCGCATTTTGTGAGCAAGAGTTCCATCATATTGAAAAATGAAACTGATTGCTAGAAGCATACAGCGCTTAATCGAAATCAGCACCGTAAAAAGCAATTAAGCGGCCTTTGTTGCAATAAGTCATTTAAAAACAAACAATTTTTTGAATGAATTGGCGTTGATAAAAAATGCTTGAAACTAGCAGTGAAATTGCTTTATACATTCATTGTAAGCGGTGCTGTGCTAAAATTTTAGAAACTAAACGAATGGAGAATTCTTTTGGATCAAGTAATAGAACAAGTAGTGGCATTGGCAAGAGTGGCTGGTTCAAAAATATTGGAAGTTTACAATTCAGATTTTAGTGTGAGTTTCAAAGAGGATGAAAGCCCTTTAACCCAAGCTGATCTCTTAGCTCATGAGTTGATTTGCGGTGGATTACAATTGATGGCCGCTGATATTCCTATTCTTAGTGAAGAGTCTACTCCTGGCGAGCTATCTAATAGGTTGTGTTGGTCTCGATATTGGCTGGTTGATCCCTTAGATGGCACTAAAGAATTTGTATCGCGCAACGGTGAATTTACGGTCAATATTGCGTTAATTGAAAATGGTGTGCCTGTGATGGGTGTTGTGTATGCACCCACTTTGGAGCTAATGTATTGGGGTAGTGATGGTGGTGCCTTCAAGCAACAAGGACAGCAACCGCCAGAGCGTATTAAAGTGGCAGCGACCCCAGGAAAAAATGATTGCTGGCGAGTTGTTGCCAGTAGAACGCACCTCAATGAAGCGACGAGGCAATACTTATCCCAATTTAATAACCCTGTTATTAAAACCATGGGCAGTTCTCTAAAATTTTGTTTAATTGCAGAGGGCAGCGCAGACGTGTATCCACGCCTGGCACCTACTAGTGAATGGGATAGTGCAGCAGCACAAGCAATTGTAGAAGCCGCTGGCGGTTGCGTTTTAGAGTATCCAAAGCTTAGTGTGCTGCGCTATAATCGGCGTAACACATTGTTAAATCCCAATTTTATTGTATGTGCTGAAACGCCATTGTGCTGGGTTTGAAAATTAACGTCTACAGGGAACCGTTTTACAAATGACTACCAAGCTCTTCAATACACAGCATCAAAAAGCTCTCTTTAATAATTCCAAGAACATAGCAGCGGTCACTGCTTTAGGTTTCGCAATTATTCCTCTGCAAGCCAGCGCATTCCACTGCTCTATTTTTGAAGGCAGTAGCTCAAATATTCCCTCTTTTATAACAGAAATAGCAGCGCTGAAAAACATGGATAATAACGGACGGCATATAAAAGTGATAGTGCCTAAGCAAGGTCCTGTTCAAGAATTTGATATTGGGGAGTACGTTAAAAATACTGAATCAATTTCTGTAGTGAAAAAAAAGCTCAGTAAGATAGAGGGAGGTACCGTCGTATATATAGACTTGTATCCAAATGAAAAGCGTTACGAAATTCGCATGGGCCGATTAACCACAGATTTACAGCAGGTAATTGCGCCAACGGTTTATGCTAACTTTGCGTACAATAAACAGCATAATGAAGTATATGATTTACAAAGTAGAATAGCTGTTTTTTGCAACTAGCTTTAATAAACAGCTTGCTCAAGTTGCTTGAAAAATACCATTTCTTGCATCTAAAAGCGCTTTCAAGGCGTATTTAATAGTAATGGTTAGCTGACAATGGAATTATGGGTCCTATAATTATTCCATTACTGTGCGGTTAAAAGTGACAGAGCAACCAAAATTAAACTGGGCAGCAAGGTAATTATTCAACTAATAACCACCCACGATAGAGAAAGGAATGACTATGCAAAAAATATTACTCGGTTTATTAATGCTTTTTAGCATCAACGCTTTTGCCGCTGATAAGGCGTACTTTGAAACTAAAAAAGGTGCGGTCAATGGCTATGATGTAGTGGCCTACTTCACTCAAAGTGCTCCAGTAAAAGGCGATAAAAAATTTCACCATCAATGGAAAAACAATAATTGGTATTTCTCATCTGCTGAGAATTTAGCCACATTTAAGCAATCGCCAGAAAAGTACGCGCCACAATATGGTGGATTTTGTGCATTTGCAGCGGCTAATGATGCTCTAGCACCGACGGTTCCAGAAGCTTGGACCATTGTCGATGGCAAGTTGTATTTAAACTATAGCTTGAATGTGAAAAAGAAGTGGAGTAAAAAAATTCCTGAGTTTATCAATGAAGCGAACGATAATTGGGGGGGCTTAAGTAAAAAAGTCGCCAATTATTAATTGCTTGGAGGCTGTCCGAGAATTGCGATTGTAGCGAGAGTTAGGCTATTTTAGTCAAATTTAGGGTTTGTTTGAGGCGAACAGTTGTTCTACATAACGAAAATGAACGTTAAATTTGGCCAAATAGACTAGATCGCAGTAAATCAGTCTGTTTTCGGACAGCCTCCTAAGTCTTAATAATTAAGAGCTTGTGTTACAGAAGCTTTTTTATGCATTTTTTAAAATAAGTTTAATAGAGATGACTTAGGCGGAGCCTAAATCATCCAAGGGTAAATTCCCCGAAGTTTGCTACGGGGTTCTTGATTGCTGTTTTTTAAGAAATCCACATACAAACACGCTCTAACCATTATCTAAATTTATCGTTATCTCCTGTAGTTTTCCTGCGCTAAATTGCTGCCACTGCACATCAATATCTTTCATTTCTTCTTTAATCCACTGGTGAAATTTTTTAATTTTTTCGAAATTGAAATGATTTTCAGGTGCAACTAAGTAATAGGAATAACCGGATTGAAAATAAAAGGGGAACGGGCAAATTAGCTGCTTTTGTTTAAGTAGCTCATGCACCAAGCTGAAGCGCAGCAGTGACATTCCCTGTTTACACAATAAAGGCTCGATTAGCATCGTAGAATCACCCACATGAAGTTTTGATGGACGGGTGTTGATAGCGATACCGGTCTTTTCAATGAACGGACGCCATGCTTGCTCTATATCGACACCGTCATCTGTGAGTAGTGGGATCTTCGCTAATTGTGGCGCTATTTCTTTATCCATATCGATCAGTTTTGGGTGACAAACAGGGATTAAGTAATCGTGGTTCAGTAAATGAGACTCATATCCTGGGTAATTACCTAAGCCGTAACGAATAGCCAAGTCGTTGTTTCCTTCACTGAAAGATTCAACTTTCAATGAAGGGGAGATACGTATGCTGATGCCTTGGTTCTTCTCTTGAAAGTTAATTAATTTCGGCATTAACCAGCGACTGGCAAACGATGGCAATGTGGTGATAGTTAATAAATCAGGATTAGGGTCGTCTCCTAAGCTTTCAAACCCTTCTTCAAAAGCAGCAAAACCTTTTATAACAAACGGCAATAACATTTTACCTTGCTCTGTTAATACCACTTCACGGTTGAGCCGTTCAAATAACTTAACATTTAAACTCTTTTCCAAACTTTTAATTTGTTGGCTCACAGCTGCTTGCGTAACGAATAACTGTTCAGCCGCTGTTTTAAAACTCAGTGATTGCGCTGCGTGTCGGAAGAATTTGAGTGCGGTAAGCGGGATACGTCGATTCATATCAGTTAACTTTTTCTTATGTGAGTTAAGTTTTTATAGCTTGTCAGTATCTGCTTATTAGATGAATATAGCTACACCAAAGCATAAATTAGTATAAACCAGGAGAGAATATATGAATTACGTAAATGCAGACTTAAGAAAAAATAACTTGTTATTAGATTTCTTTGCTACTACCGCAAAGTTGTTTCATGCACCAGCTTTAGCGACGCATGAAAGCGTTGAAAAGCCAGCGGTTAAGGCGAAACTTAAAGGAGAAAGCGCTAATGATGATAGCAAAGAGTACTACGCTAATTCCCCAAAAAGAGTGGGAAAAGCGGTGAGTATCGATCGTAAATTAGCCGCAAGTGGCAATGTATGGTAGTCAAAATGAATCCCACCACGTTTATTGGTGGGATTCCAAAAGTGCTAGTTTAGTGGCTTAGCTGGGCCGTAGAGTTGCTCGGGGCTGTATTGTACTTCTAGAGGAGCACGTAATTTTTTAGTTAACCCTTTCACCACTAAAGCATAAGAATTATCGATCATTCTTGCAATTTCCCCTTGGGGGATACTACTATCAAGAATGACTGTATTCCAAAGCCGCTTATTCATATGGTAGCCAGCTATCACGGCACTAAATATATCTCTTAGCATCAATGCTTCTTGGGGATCGCATTTTAAATTCATATTTGTGGTAGCAACTTCATCCAAACCCTTCGTTGCACTTAAGGTCGCAAACATTTTACCTTTGATTTTAAATACTGTTACTTCAGGGCCGAACGGGAAGTCTTCTCTCGCATCAGGCTTACTTAACAAATAGCTTCGCGCTTGTTGATAATCCATTTCAATCTCCCATGCCAACTCTAGTTTGAATTTAGCTTAGCTAAATTGTAAGAGCATGATAAATTAATAGTTTTAAGTGCAAAGTGATAGATATAAAATGTAACAGTTATATGGAGCTGTATTGAAAGTACAGTAGCCTTAGCGCGTCAGTATAGGTGTTTATCATTCTTTTCTAGTAGCGTAAGTTCTGTTACTGTGCAGGCCTTCAGTTCACAGCATTAGCGTTTAATCAACGATGGTTTATGTATTTAAAAGATGTCGTAGAGCGACAGCGCTGTGGCACTTTTTTATAGATGCGGCTCTACTCAAAATATAAGGATGTAGTCAAGAGTGAGAACATTTAAAGCCCCCGCTGAACTCGTTTTAGTCTTAGTAACTATTATTGCGGCTAGCGGCTGGATACTATCAAAAGAGGCAATGGTGGGGATGCCACCGCTCTATTTTTTAGGCACGCGCTTTTTATTGGCAGGCGTAGTGTTGCTAATTTTTTGCTACCAACAATGGCATCTTTTAACAGAGTTTAAAGTTGCACTTAAGGTCATAGCTTTAGGTTTGTTAATGACCTTGGCTTTGCTGAGTTGGGTGCTCGGTTTAAATCAAATAGAGCACCTTGGTGAAGGAGCTTTTATTAATAGCTTAGGTATTATTTTTATCCCTGTGATCGGTCGAGTTCTATTTGCCGAAAAAGTATCCTTAGCGCATTGGCTATCTTTACCTATTGCGGTAGCTGGATTGGTGTTTCTTAGCTTGGAATCGAGTTTTACGTTGCAATCAGGGCAATTATATTTCTTTGTTTCAAGTATCTTGTTTGCTTTGCATTTTACGCTAGTTTCCAGATTGGCCGCTAAAGTACCTGCTTCATTGATTGCCGGTGCACAGTTAACGATTGTTGGAATCATTGGGCTTATATTATCTGCTCTAACTGAGCAGTGGCCACTGCAGCTAAGTGGTGCAGTGATTGGCTGGTTTCTAGCCAGCGCTTTGATAGCCACTAGCTTAAGGTTCAGCTTGCAAACTTATGCACAAGGGCTGGCACCCGCCAGTCACGTGGCTTTAATTATGATTCTGGAACCGGTATGGGCGGCTATATTTGCCAGTTATTGGTTTGCAGAAAGCATGAGCTTAGCGCAATTTTTTGGTTGTTTTCTAATATTCTTAGCGATGATTATTAGCCGTTGGCAATGGTGTCGCAAAATAATTTCAGCGATGCGTGCTAATAAAGCAGTTTAAGCTTTAGCGGTTTAAACTGGTCTCCTCTAATAACCAATCTGCAAAATAACGCGCACTTTGGCTCAACGCCTTGCCACTTTGATAGCATAAGTAATAACTACTTTTGGTTTTTAAGGTGGTCGTAAAAGGAGAGGTGAGTTGTTTGGCAATCATTCCGTGTTCTACTAGATCATCATAAAGTAGGCAAATCCCCATATCATTAGCAGCCATGTTGGCGGCTATGGCGTAGCTATCTATGTAATGTATTGAGCTGGCTTGCTCTATATCTATTGCTTGTTGTTCACACCACGCTTGCCATCCTTTGGGCGTGCCAAATACATCGAGTAACGCAAAATGCAAAACATCTTTTGCATGGCGCAGTTTTTTAGCATTCTCAATGCTGCAATACACGCGTAGCTCTGGGGTTACTAGTAACTGCGAATGAAACCCTTCCCAATGACCTGTGCCGTAGCGAATTTCTAGTTCAGCTGTTGATGCTTTAAAATCACTTGACCAATTAGTACCTTGTTGACGCACTGAAATTTGCGGGAACAGTGCATTAAAGCGGCGCATATGTGTAGAGAGCCACAAAATGCTAAAGGCGCTGTTAACACTGATATCAATAATGGCACTTTCGCGCGGTGAGAATATCTGCGCTGCCCCTCTATTGAGCTGATGAAAGCTCTCGTTTATTAATGGTAGAAACGCTTTCCCTGCATCTGTCAGAAAAATGCTACGTTTTTGGCGAGTAAATAATCGTTGGCCTAAACGATGCTCTAATAACTGAATTTGTTGACTCACAGCTGATTGGCTCATATTTAGTTCACGCGCAGCCACCGTAAAACTCAAATGTTTGCCCACCGCTTCAAAAGTGCGTAACCAGTTCAGTTGGATGTTAGATGTTAGTAGTTTATCCATAAGTACAGCTTATTAATTACCAAGTTTTAAATCGTTGGATTGATGCATAGATACTATTTAGCATGAAATGCATCAGTCAACAAGCAATCTGGGACATCAGTGTTGCAGTTATGGGAATAATAAAATAATGAAAAGAAGTACAGATGTTCTCGTTATAGGCGGTGGAATCGCTGGTGTTAGTACCTTATATCACTTAACGCAGATGGGGCTCACCAATGTGATGCTTACTGAAAAACTTGAATTAACTTCAGGTTCTACTTGGCACGCCGCAGGAAATTTGCCGCATTTTAGTAATAGTTACAACATCATGAAGCTGCAGCAGTTCAGCATAAGCTTATATGCCCAATTGCAGCAAGAAATGGAGTTTGGCGTCTCGCATCATCAAACAGGCGCGGTGCGCTTGGCTCATACTAAAGAGCGAATGGATGAGTTTGCACGCGTAGTTGCGATGGGTGAACTTGCAGGATTACGTTTAGAAATGATCAGTTTAGAGCGCTTGCAACAGTTGTATCCGCACCTAAATACAGAAGGCTTATTGGGTGCTATGTGGGATCCTGATGATGGCCATATAGATCCGACCAGTGTTACCCAAGCGATGGCCAAAAAAGCCCGTGATGCAGGTGCCATTATTTTGCGCCAAAACCCGGTTGAGGAAATCAAGCAGCAAGCCAATGGGCGCTGGTTGGTAACCACTGAAAAGGGTGAAATTGATGCGGGAAAAATAGTTAATGCCGCAGGATTTCGCGCCAATGAAGTGGCTGCAATGATTGGGCATCAACTACCTATAGTATCGATGGAACATCAATTTCTAGTGACTGATAATATCGCAGCCCTTGAAGAGCGCGATGCAATGTTACCTATGCTGCGTGACCCAGATGTTTCTTACTATTTGCGCCAAGAAGGTAAAGGCTTAATTTTAGGCCCATATGAAAAAGGTGGTATTCCCTGGGCGGTTGATGGAGTACCAGCAGCATTTGGCCAAGAGCTGTTAGCACCAGATATGGATCGTATTGAAGAGATTATTTGTCAGGCCATGGAGCAAGTAGGCCTTATCGGTGAAGCTGGTATCAAAACGGTGGTTAACGGACCTATCACTTATACCCCCGATGGACATCCGCTGATAGGCCCCGTGCACGGCTACGATAATTACTATGTTTGTTCTGGTTTTAACTTTGGCATCGTACAAGGGGGAGGTGCTGGGCACTTCATGGCGCAGTGGATTGTTGATGGTGAGCCAGAGCTTGATTTGTTTGAACTGGACCCGCGACGTTTCGGTGAATATGCCAATCACGATTACACCATTGCTAAAGCCACTGAGGTTTATGCTAACGAGTATCAATTAGGTTTTGCAAATGAATACGCAATGCGCCCTGCTAAGCGTGATCGTAAAGTAAGCCCAGTTACTGAGCGTCTACGTCAGAAACATGCAGTATTAGGTGCTTATTTTGGATGGGAGCGTGCCAGTTGGTTTGCAAAAGCTGGGCAGCGCGCAGTTGAGCAGCATAGCTTTCGCCGTGGTAACTGGTTTGATGCAGTCGCTCAAGAGTGTCATGCAGTTCAACATAATGCAGGGGTTATCGATTTATCGCCATTTACTAAGTTTGATGTAAAAGGGGTGGGCAGCTATGAGTGGTTAGAGTCTTTTTCTCCTAACCAAACGCCACATCAAATAGGTGCAATAACACTATCACATCCTATTAGTGAGCGCGGTGGTGTTGCCTGGGAATTTTCAATCACTAAATTAGCTGAAAATCACTATTACATGATGGCACCCGCGGCAGCTGAACTATTGATAGAAGATTGGCTGCGAACACGTTTGCCAAATGATGCTAGTGTTGAGTTAGTAAACATCACCCAAGATTACGGCACTTTAGTAATCGCAGGGCCGAAATCGCGCGAGATTTTAGCCAAGCTTACAGATACAGCTTTAGATAATGATAACTTCCCTTGGTTTAGTGCTCAGCAAATAACGGTTGCCGGTGCGCCTGTACGTGCATTACGTATGAACTTTGTCGGCGAACTAGGCTGGGAGTTACATCACCCAATTGAGCATCAACTAGCAATCTACGATGCACTAATGGATGTGGGGCAGAAATTAGGCCTTCGTGATTTTGGGCTACGCGCTATGGATAGCTTACGTCTAGAAAAAGGCTACCCGATGTGGGGCCATGATCTCAATCTTGAATTTTCCCCAGTACAGGCCAATCTTAGTTTCTTCATTAAGCAAAAAGGGCGCAACTTTAGTGGCCAGTCGACCCTAAATACACAATCCCCAACAGATGATTATCGCTTAGTGCTGCTGCAGGTTGATAGTAAAACAGTAGATGCCTGTAATGGAATGGAACCGGTGTATTACGACGGCAAGGTTGTAGGACAAGTCACTTCAGGCGGCTATGGGTATCGTTGTCAGCAAAGCTTAGCGCTGGCGTACATTCAGCGCGATAAATTACACACGGATCCTGCTGAAGGTGGCCAATTACAGGTGAAAATTCTGGGTGGTGTATATGCTGCAACTTACATAAAAGGCTGCGCTTATGACAGCAAAAATACTTTACTAAAAGATTAACTCCAGTTTGCCGGCCAATAAGGCCGGCTCTTTTTATCAATAGTCGAGTATTGGTTTATTAGAAGAATGCTTGGCAAATAGGCGTTGAAATAGCGCAATAAAAGTAAAGAAAAGGTCAGTTTTAAGAGTAACCCATAGCAACAATAACAATAAATCAGGCAGTAAATGCCTTATGAGGAGCTAACATGAAACACTTAAATACCAATAAGATACGCAATACATTAGCAGCAGTAGTCATCAGTGGCGCTGCATTAATCAGTGCACCTGCACTGGCGATTGATGAAATTACTGTGGCGTATTTTTTAGAGTGGCCAACGCCAAGTTTGTATGGAAAA
>JBALXS010000127.1:0-13066 GCA_036960485.1 Oceanospirillaceae bacterium | reverse complement strand
TAGCGTGATTTTACGCTAATTACTTTAAATTCTACTAACTTTATAAGTGCTTCAGCAGCGGAAAGTTTGCAACTGATGCGCCATTAATTTTGATGCTAAAAGCCGCAAAAACGGCTTTTAGCACTTGGTTTCTAACCCTTACCTTAATACAGCAGCCACCTCTACTTTTCGCTGTTTAAATTGCAAGATAACCATCGGCGTTATCAACACTAAACCAATAGCCATTGTGATCAGCCCTGGCGCTATAAACAAGAAAGAGACTAAAGCAAAATACCAACGTTCTAGTTTGCTCATTGGTGCAAACAAGAAGCCTGCAAACGCAGTACCTAAACTTGCGATACCTAACATGGCACCAATTAAGGTAATGAAGAAAGCGCTCCAAGTAAAGCCCTCTGTTACCAGCAACAATGCAGGTGAGTAGACAAACACGAAAGGCACGAGCGCCTTTGCTATGCCTAAACGAAAAGCGGTATTACCTGTTTGAAATGGATTTGCCCCTGCAATACCCGCAGCAGCATAAGCGGCCAATGCCACAGGTGGCGTAATATCAGCTAACACTCCATAGTAAAAAACAAAGAAGTGCGAGACCAAAGGCTCAACTTGTAACTGTGCTAAAGCAGGAGCCGCGACTGCCACTAATATAATGTAAGTAGCGGTAGTAGGAATCCCCGCTCCCATTATGATGCAGGCTAATGCTATCAACACTAATGATATAAAGAGTGTCCACTGCTCTATGCTGAAGTAATTCAATGGCCAAATCCCATCTAGCATGCCACCAAAATCAGACGCAGTTTGTACCACAACATAACCTAATCTAAACCCAACTCCGGTTAAAGTCACCACTCCCACTACCACACCTACTGTGGCAGCAGCAGCCCCGACTGCCAATGTGTTTTTCGCACCGATAGAGAGTGAACTCCATAGATCGGCAACAGAAAGGCGATTCACCGGATTTAAGAAACCCACCACAACACAAGCAATGATGCCATAAACTGCCGCGAAATCAGGGGTTTTACCGGATAGTATAAAGTACACCAATATAATTAACGGTATAACAGACAACCAGTGCTGCTTAAGCACTAACGATGCTTTAGGCATTTCATCTGCACTCAAGCCGCGCAGCCCAAGTTTCTTGGCTTCTAAATGCACCATTATGAAAATACCAAAATAGTGTAACAACGCCGGAAATAACGCCGCCGCTAAAATGTCTTTCAACGGAATTTCAAGATATTCCACCATGATGAAAGCTGCTGCACCTAAGATAGGTGGAGTAATCTGCCCGCCCGTTGAAGATGTTGCTTCAACCGCGCCTGCAAAGTGCGCAGGGTAACCGACCTTTTTCATCGCAGGGATTGTCAACGCACCGGTTGTTACCGTATTGGCAATGGAGGACCCTGAAATAGTCCCCATAAAGGCAGAGGAAAATATAGCGACTTTAGCAGGCCCACCTGCGTATCTGCCGGCAATAACCATCGCTAAATCAATGAACAATTGGCCTAAACCAATGCGGGTAGCTAACACACCAAATAAAATAAACAAGAATACATACTGCGCCATTACGCCAATCGCGACACCGTAAATACCTTGGTTGGTCATATACAGGTGATTAATAAGCCCTAACCAACTAGTACCGCCGTGCTTTAAAGCACCTGGTGCATAAGGACCAAATAAAGCAAATGCGATAAACACTAGCGCTATAATAGGCAGTGTAGGCCCTACTGAGCGCCTAGCAGCTTCCAATGTTAGCAACAGTAATATACTGCCCATTAATACATCGAACTGCGAAGGATTACCTACGCGCTCCGCCACTAATTCTGGAGGTAATAAAGGTAAATACAAAGCGGCCACAACTGCCATCACACTGAATAGAATATCTGGAAGTGTCACACCGCTTATGCGGTACCAGCTGTTTTTCGCAACAGTAAGACTAGTTGCCCGCTTATAAGAAAACAGTAAAAAAACCAGACCTAGGACAAAAGATAGATGTAAACCACGGTGTAATAACTCGCGTACTAAACCGAATCCTGAGGCATAAAAATGATAAGCCGACATTGCCACCAGCACACAACTGATGATGATAGTGAATAGTTTACCTGTCGGTCTAAAAGATAATTCAGGATCATACTTTCGCTCAATTTCTGCCAATTCCTCAGCTGATAACTCTTTACTTGATGTTTTTTCATCTGGCAAAGGTGAGTTGGACTCTTGAGACATATAAGCTCCAAGCTTATTAAAACAAGCCTTACTTAAATCAACCATCTGCAGGCTTATCTTTTACCGTTATTGCTTGCCACTGGTAGCGGTTTCCCAGCTAATATAGTTTTAAACATTTAACAATATATAGATAAACCAGCTGATAAGGATTCGAGAAGCTTGGTTTTTTGATTACTTTAAAAAGCGAAGAAATATACCCACAACACTTTAATTAAAGGGCTTGTAGGTATTTAACTTAGCTTATTCTGATTCGAAGACACGCTTAAAACAAAAAAAATACGCCAACCTAGCCGATGTTCCACACAGCAGTCGCGTATCTTTTTTCAACAAGCTAATTTATTAAAGAAGTTTTACATAAAACTATTTTAATAAACCCATTTCTTTATAGAAGCGTGCTGCACCTGCATGTAAAGGTACACCTACTCCTTTAAGTGCTGTTTCAACAGTAATTGTTTTTCCTTTTGCGTGACCTACATCTAGCAACTTACGTGTTTTCTCATTCCAAAGCGCTTTAGTAATATTGTAAATAAGCGTTTCGTCTTGCTCGGCACTAGTGTACCACTGAGCACCCACTGCAACTGTTGACGTATTAGCTACACCTTCATAAGTCCCTTCTGGAATAGCGCTTTGAGCAAAGAAACCGTACTTATCTGTCAACGCTTTTGCAGCGGCACCATCAATCGGTACTAGCTTAATTTTTTCAGCAGATGCCAGTTCAACTAAACTACCTGTTGGAAAACCTGCAACAGTGAAGAAAGCATCAATTTTACCGTTACGCAGTGCTTCAGAAGCAGCATTTCCTTTTAGAGCTTCAGCTTCAATATCATCTTTACTTAAGCCATTAGCATCTAGAATTAGATTAGCATCAACATACGTTCCCGATCCCGGCTCATCAAGCGATACACGCTTACCTTTTAAATCAGCTACAGAGTTAATACCACTACCTGCCAGTGCAACTAAGTGAATATGCTCTTCAAATAAAGCGGCGATAGTACGTAAGTTCTTAGCAGGCTTTTTTCCTTCCATTGTACCGGTGCCAGTGTAGGCCCAATAAGCAACATCTGATTGAGCAAAGCCAGAGTTCCTAAGCCCTGAAAGTACCGCATTGATATTATCAACAGAACCACGTGATGAAACAGCTGATGCGATCAAGCCATCAACACCACAACTTCCGCCTTCAGCACAAGGTCTAGACCCTGGTGGCTTAGAAATAGCGTTAGCAATAACGCCACCTACTGGATAGTAAGTATAAGCTGTGCCGCCAGTACCTATTGTGAAAAATTGTAAGTCAGCTGCTTGCGCGGTTGTATTGAACCCTGCTAGTAATGTTGCACTAATAACAGCTGATTTTAGTATTGTTTTAAAAGAACTCATGTATCACTCCTAATTGTATTTTTTATATTATGCTAATTGAGTTTACGATTAAGCACGCTCAGATTTTCAAGTTTATATTATAATAATCTGGCTACTACTCTATGAGTCACCGTTTTATTAAAATGGAAAACGTTTTACTCTTAAAATATACCTAATAATATCGATTTTAATATTACATAACTTTATCTTAAAATCTGACAGCTTTAAGAGACATAAATCGAAAAAATTAACTAATGTAATTTTTAACAATAGATCTCATTGATTACTAACTAGAAATAAACAGCAAGACACTATTTCTACGATTGTATAACAATGCTTACAGCTTTAATAATTAATATTGTTTAAATATATTATTAGAACCACTGTTAATGCAATTTATTAATGATATCTTAATTTAACCCTCTAAAGAAACGCTTAAAACTATCAAATCAATGTTTTCAATTAACCATTAAGATGGCAGCCTCTATTCGTAAAATTCAGCTTTGTGCGCATCTTATTTATGCAGGCTTCACTAAAGCATACAATGGTAAACCTAGAAGAATTTTGTGCACTCTAGGCAATAAAACATACTGCGTGCTAAAGGTTTTTCAGTTCAAGGGAAGCACCTTTATGTACAACTAAACTAACGCTGATAGCTTTAGAGGTTGGAGTAAAACTGCGTTCCCCATAACTATTTAAAGGGACTAAAGGATTCGTTTCTGGATAGTATGCCGCTAAGTTACCACGTGGAATATCATAGGGAACTAAGATAAATCCGCACACATTACGCTCTTTTTTATCGTGCCAATGAGAGTGTATATCCACTTTCTGTTCTGCAATAAACCCAAGCTGCTCAATATCCAATGGGTTAATAAACAGCACATTACGCAAACCTTTAATACCGCGATACCGATCGTTATAACCGTAAACAGTGGTGTTGTATTGATCGTGTGAACGCAGGCTTTGCAAGGTAAACACTTGCGTCTGGGTTTGCGCTTGCAAGACAGGATCAATTTCATTACTGGCCAGTGGCTTAACAGAAAAATTAGCTTTTTTATTGGGCGTATTCCAAATGCGCTGCCCCGCAGTGTTTTGTAAATAAAAACCTCCGGGTTGCTCTATCTTGTGATTAAAATCACTAAAGCCTGGAACACAGCGTGAAATATGGTCACGAATTTTACTATTATCCTTCGCCACTTCTAACCAATCGATCGGTTTTTTATCCAGAGTATGGTGCGCAATAGAGGCGATAATTTGCACCTCTGATTTTAGCTGCTTTGAACTTGGAGGCAAAACGCCCGCTGAGCTGTGTACCATGCACATCGAATCTTCAACCGTAATGCGTTGCTCCCCCGCTTGTGTTACATCAACTTCAGTGCGGCCAAGGCAAGGCAGAATCAATGCATCTTTACCCGGTGTTATATGACTGCGGTTAAGCTTAGTGCTGATATTAACCACCAAATCACACTGCGCCATTGCAGCACGTGTCACTGTGGTATCAGACATTGCAGCGGCGAAATTACCACCAAGTGCGATAAATACTTTACTGGCGCCTCTGCGCATCGCTTCAACCGCTTGAACTGCATTATGACCGCGCTCGCGAGGAATTTTTATAGAGAACTCTTTTTCCAGAGCATCCATCAAAGCGGCTGGGGCTTTTTCATTAATCCCCATGGTTCTATCGCCTTGAACATTGCTGTGACCACGCACTGGACAAGCACCTGCTCCGGGTTTTCCCACATTGCCGCGCAGTAACAATAAATTGATGATTTCTTGAATAATCGCAACCGAGTGAGTGTGTTGCGTAAGCCCCATCGCCCAGCTACAAATCACTCGTTCGGATGAAGCGTAAATTTGTGCAATTTGCTGCATATCTTCACGAGTTATACCGCTATATTGCTCTAACTCTGACCAATCGCTAACGTTAACTAACTCAAGGTATGCTTGAATATCGACACAGTGATCATTAATAAATAACCAATCAAAAATAGATTCACTACCGTTTTGTAGCGCTTGCTCATCGATTTCTAGCAGTGCTTTAACAACACCGCGCACCAATGCCATATCACCGCCCAACTTAGGGCAGTAATAGTACTTACTGATTTCTGTATGGCCGTTACTTAGCATCTCTAGTGGTTCTTGAGGATTGGTGAATCGCTCAAGGCCGCGTTCGCGCAAATTATTAAAACTAACCACCGTTGCACCGCGCTTTGTAGCTTGGCGCAAAGTATCCAGCATGCGCGGGTGATTGGTACCAGGGTTTTGGCCGAAAACAAATATAGCATCCGCTAACGAAAAATCATCCATTGTCACAGTGCCTTTACCCACACCGATACTATCGTTCATAGCGATAGCACTTGCTTCGTGGCACATATTAGAGCAATCGGGAAAGTTATTAGTACCAAAGCTGCGAACAAACAGCTGGTATAAAAAAGCCGCCTCGTTGCTAGCGCGCCCAGAGGTATAGAATTCGGCTTGGTTAGGATTATCTAGCGCGTTGAGCTTCTCAGCTATTAATTGAAAAGCATCATCCCAACTGACCGGCTCATAGTGATCGGTAGCTCGGTTATAACGCATGGGCTCCGTTAAACGCCCTTGATATTCTAGAAAATAATCACTTTGAGTATCTAAATGACTAACACTGTTCTCAGCAAAAAAAGCACGGCTCACCTTTTTAGCCGTCGCTTCCCAGTTGACCGCTTTGGCACCGTTTTCACAAAAGCTCACTTTGTGCCCAGATTTTTGATCTCCCCAAGCGCAACCGGGGCAATCAAAACCAGAATGCTGATTAGTTTTAAGTAAGCTGCGAATATTATTGACAGGATTCCTACTTTTCAGTAAATATTTTGATGTACTGGCAAGTGCTCCCCAGCCTCCAGCAGAACCACGATAAGGGGATATTTTTTCTTTAGACATGTTAGCAATTATCTTATTTGGATTTTGTCGTACAATAGCACAATCAATAATCGTAATGATAATTACTTCTATTATTATTTAATAATTGGTATTTGATATTTTTCTGTAACATCTAATTACTAGCCCAGTGCTCGCACATTATTTTGAATGCATGATGACATGGATTCCTATCTACAACGTCTTATTCCAATATTGCAGTTTTGTACTAGTTCAAATGAATAAAAAAGCTTATAGTTTGTACAATAATTAGCTGGCTTATTAATAAGTATGATCAAAAGTTACGTTACGCTAGATTCATTTCTAAAACCTCTTTATGTTGTTAGAACAATTTAAGTATTAAAAGGAATTATGCGTGAAGCTAGTCTGTAGTCTTTTTTTGAGTGTTTTAATAGCAACTCCGCTAGTGCATGCGGATACGCTACGTTTTCTAAATTGGGAAGACTATCTCAGCAATGAAGTAGAACAGCTTTGGCAGCAGCAGGGTCATAACATAGATACAATTTTGTTTGATAACGACCAAGAGCGGGATGCTATTTTGATCAGAGCTAAAAAAAGCCGGATCGACGTTGCTGTCATCGATGAATCAATCGGCAAACTGTTTGGTGAGCAAGGTAAACTTCTTGAATTAAATGAAACTAACATACCTACTTTAGCTCATATAGCGCCTTTTTGGCGTAAACGTTGTGGTAAATACTCAGTACCTTACCTCTGGGGCACGATGGGTATCGCCTATCGATCTGATGTTATCAGTAATCCTCCTGTTAGTTGGAAAGCTATTCTAGAACCCTCTAATCAGTTAAAAAATCATATCAGTATGATGGATGACTATACTGACATGCTAGCCCCTGCTTTGTTTATGCAAGGCTTTTCATTAAACACTGAAAGCAAATATGAGCTAAAACAGGCGTTTTCTACGCTTAAAAAGCAAGCGCCTGATGTACTTACTTATGATTACCCTATTACTTTTCTGACCAATAACGTTAAAGCTGATCAACTATATATGGCGCAAGTTTATGGCGGAGATCAAATAACCATGAATGAAAAATCGGGAGTTGCGGGGCTTTGGAAATATGTAGTACCAAAGGAAGGCACCATACTATGGGTTGATTGCCTCGCTATCAGCAGTGATTCTGAAAATAAAGCGCTCGCATTGCAATTTATAAACTTTCTTAATCAGCCAGAAATCGCCGCAAAAAATTCTGAACAACTATTTAACGCCACACCTAACCATAGCGCTAAGGCATTACTGCCTAAAGATTTTCGCCATAACCGTGCTATTTTCCCCGACGACGAAATTATGCAACGTAGCCAGCTTTACCAAGAGTTAAGTAACGAAAACATAAAACTGCGCCTGCGCATCACCAATTCTATAGTGAATATTTATGAATCTAGCGAAGCGCGCTAGCCTACTCATTTTACCAGTGGTCATTGTTAGTTATGCAGTGATTGGATGGGTTATTTATGAGCGCGAGCATAGTGCTATAGAGAAAATTGAACAGAACAGACTTACACAACAAGCTGATCATTTAAAGTTTTCCTATGCTACTTACAACAACTTTATTGTAGCTTACCTCACCTCTTTAATAGAAGGAGATGCTCTTTCACCGTACGTTAGTGATTCTAGCAATATCTATCTAGAGAAAATGCTGACCAACCATTTAAAATCCGCGGTTAATCGTTTTGAAGAGGAGCGGCAAATATTTGCTTCTTTATCGATAATTGATAGCAAAAACAAGGTGATTTTATATATCGAAAATAGTACCGACCCTTTCGCTGAAATTGGCCAAGAGCAGCGCTATTTAGCACAACAAATGGCTAAGCTAAAGCAGCTGCAAACTTCGCAGCATGCAATCATGGAAGGAACATCAATTATTCAACTAGGGACCACCGTAGATCTAAGAACTTTAACAGCACCCATAAAGTTTGAACAACAAAGTACCGCTAGGATAGTCATTGCAGTTAAACCTGCTAGATATGATGAACTTTTGCTACAAGTTAAACATGAATATGACGCTAACATTCGCTATTCTAAAACTAAACTCACTGAACATGAACTTACGCAAGATTTTTTTATTCAAGTTAAACTTTCCAAAGATCATTTTTTGGTAATAGAGCCAAGTAGCTATTATCTAAAAGACCAACTTCAACAAATAAAGATACGCCTAGCTCTCATAATATTACTGAGTGTGCTTTTCACATTTACAATTTTACAGTGCTTAATACGCAGCTTTATAACGCGACCAATTGAACTTTTAGATCGGCAACTTACAGACGTGATAGCACGCCAGAAAGATAATATTGAATTCAGTAACAGCCAAGACGAAGTGGGCCGCTTAGGCAGAAAACTCCACTCTCTATACTCAGCGTTAAATTCAGCTTTCCAAGAAAGCTATGCACAAGCACGTATTGACTCTCTCACGCAGTTAGCTAACCGCGTTGCTTTTAATGAAGCGGCGATGTCAGCACTTATTAGCGCCAAAAAGCTTAATAATGAGCTAAGTATTGTTTATATTGATATCGACGATTTTAAATTTGTTAATGATAAATATGGTCATGAAGTCGGTGATGATTTACTCAAATCTCTGGCAAAAAAATTCAAGAGTTTAGTTCCCAACCCTGGGCTAAAACCTAATGATTTCCAAGTATATCGCCTTTCAGGTGATGAATTTATTATATTACTCACTAACCAAAACAGTCAAAGCGCGCAACACATTGGGAGCAAGGTTTTGCAGCTGTTTACCAATGGCTTTGAGCTGGAAAATAGACGCTTAGCAGTTTCAGCTAGTATTGGTATTGCCAGTTTTCCTGCGGATGGGATGCGTATTTCGCAGCTAGTTTCCAATGCTGATTTAGCTATGTACCAAGCAAAAAAATCTGGTAGGAACCGCGTAGCAGTATACTCAAATGAACTCGCTAAAGATGACAGGAAACTCAAAGAAATAGAAAAACTGCTTCAAGATGTGAACCCGGATAAAGAGTTCACCCTCTACTATATGCCCATTATAGAAAGCAACGGCGAGTTTAAAGGTTGCGAAGCCTTACTGCGTTGGCACTCCCCTCATATAGGTCATATTTCACCTGAAACTTTCATTCCTATAGGCGAAGAAAGTGGCGTATTTGAGATGATTGACATGTGGGTAATTGAACAGGCCTTCAAAGATTTTATCCCGATACAACAGCTATGGCCTGAGGCAATTAATATTTCTGTGAATATATCTTCAGCAGAACTAAACTCAGATAGGTTTATTGTCCAATTAAAAGAACTTTGCTCTCGCTATAGTATCCCAGCAAATAGTTTTACGCTCGAAATCACAGAGACTTTCGCGATGGAGCAAGGCGTGAATGCAATTCAATGGCTGGAGCAAATACGCCAATTAGGCTTTCAAATCGCTATCGACGATTTTGGAACTGGCTACACCAGTTTAATGCAGATGGTTGATTACCCTGTCGATATCATTAAATTTGATAAGCAACTAATAGCAAGAATAACTCAAACTGGACGCGAGCAACTAGCAAACGCTTTAATCGATTTATGCCACCTTCAAGGCACGACGGTCGTTGCAGAAGGTGTTGAAACGCTAACGCAGAGCCAGTATTTAACACGGGTAAACTGCGATTTCCAACAAGGTTTTTTTATTGCGAAACCGATGCCTTTCAACAAGCTAAAGATTTGGCTAGAAAAAAACGAAAGCAAAAGACAAACAACCCTTATGCTCAAAGAAACAGAAAAATTACTTTAATTTTCTCAAATATATCAAGCTACGCAAAGTATAAAAGCTAAGTACATTTTTGCTTGAGCTGCTCTGTAAAAATAGTTTTAAGTAAATCTAGTTCATCAGTTCTTACATAGTTAGGCCTGATGATAAAAGAGATGGTTCTGTGAGGCCCAGGTTCATTCAAGTGAACAGCGGCTAGTTCTGATTCGTTGTAAATGAGCTGGTCTAGCGCCATTTGTGGCACTAAGGTTGTGCCAAGTTTACCTGCCACCATTTGTACCAAAGTATGCAAACTTGTTGAATCAAAATCAGACTCCTGCTTTTGATCTTGTAGCTTACAAGCAGACAGCGCATGCTCTTTAAGGCAATGGCCGTCTTTTAGTAGCATTAATTTTTCTATTTCTAGCTCTTCACTGGTAATTTCGCGTGCTTTGTTTGAATAATCATCCTTGTGACAAACCCAGTAAAAATCCTCTTGCCAAAAGTCAAAGTTCATCAAACCTTGTATTGGATAAGGCAGCGCCAGTATTGCCGCATCAATTTCCCCCGTTCTAACTTTATCCACTAACACATGTGACTGCTCTTCAATAATACGCAGTTTAAAATGCGGATATCGTCGCCTTACCTCTGGTAATACTTTGGGTAACAAGTAGGGGCCAATGGTTGGAATTACGCCGATGCTCATAGAGTTGGTAAATGGCGCTTTACTCGCTTGCGTCAGCTGCATCAACTCATCTAATGCTACTTTTACTTTTTTGGCCTTATCCAGAATCAGCTGCCCGTCTTTAGTGACTAGCACTTGTTTGTTATTGCGCTCGAACACAGTCGTGCCTAGCTGCTTTTCAAATTCGTGGATTGCGGTGCTTAATGCTGATTGCGATACATTGCAGGCCATGGCTGCCTTTTTGAAATGTAAGGTTTTTTCAATCGCTAAAGCATAGTGCAGTTGTTTAAGTGAGATCATAATTTGTAATCGGTTTTATTGAACGAAAGAGAAGTTTAATAGAAAAAGTGAAATTAGTCATTACCAGCAACTACAGTGCGGTGTTTCTTAAACCTTCCTCATACTTTTTTACGCTTTATTTACTGTTGATCAGCTTATTAATTTACGTTCGGTTTTTTAGAATATAGAAATAGATTTAATCAAATTTACCTATCGTAATAATCTACCTAATATACCTCCTATCGAAAGCAAACAAGCTTTCAAGACAAGCGCAATATTGCACTTTATCTTAAATAAACGAGGAAATACAAATGGCTCAAATAGGTAAGTTAATCCCAGAGTTTAGCGCACAAGCATTCCATAACGGCGAGTTTGTTGAAGTGACTTCAGACAGTGTGAAAGGTAAGTGGTCAATTTTTTTATTTTATCCTGCTGATTTTACATTTGTATGCCCTACTGAATTAGAAGACATGGCTAAGCAGTACGAGCAGCTACAAGAGTTAGGGGTTGAAGTTTACTCGGTATCAACAGATACACATTTTTCACATAAAGCATGGCACGACTCATCCGATGCGATTGGCCAAATAAAGTACCCAATGATTGGCGATCAAACCGGCGTTATCACTCGGGGCTTTGATGTAATGATCGAAGAAGATCACATGGCACATCGCGGTACTTTCTTAGTAGATCCTGATGGCATCATTCAAGTTGCTCAGATTCATGCTGGTGGTATTGGCCGCAGTGCTAAAGACATGATTCGTAATGTAAAAGCAGCACAGTATGTACGTGAACATGATGGCGAAGTATGTCCAGCAGCATGGGAAAAAGGTGAGGCAACACTGATACCTAGCTTAGATTTAGTTGGTAAAATTTAACAACTGAATTTTTATTACCAAGCCAGCGCAGCGTTTATAGACCTGCGCATTTATTCACCCGTTTAGCTTTAATTATTCGTGGCAGAAAGGTAGCACTATGTTAAATAAAGATTTGTTAAGTCAAGATATTTTAAATGCATTAAAAACCTATACTCAAAACATGACAAATAAGGTATCACTAGTGCTGCAAACTGGTGAACATGAAAAACGCGCTGAATTAGTCGGATTTCTAACCCAGCTATGTTCAGTATCACAAAACCTAACACTTATAGAGCGCGCTGCAAATTTGCGCAGCCCAGTCACTTTCTTCTTAGAAGTGGCAAATGAAGATAATACACAAAGTGTGAATAGCGGTATTTATTTTTCGGGTATCCCAAGCGGGCATGAGTTTAACTCATTAGTGCTAGCCATATTGCAGTCATCAGGTACAGCACTAAAGCTCGATGCTGGCTTAGCCAAGATGGTAGGTAAAATTAGTGAAGAATTACACTTTGAAGTGTTTATTTCACTGAGTTGCCATAACTGCCCTGATGTTGTGCAAGCGCTCAACCAATTTGCAATATTGAATCCTAGCATCAGCTCAGAGATGATCGATGGTGGCCTGTATCCTGAGTTAATTAGCCAGCGTAATATTCAAGGTGTACCCAGCGTTTACTTAAATGGTGAGCTATTTGCGAACGGTAAAATAGATACCGCGCAGTTAGTAGATAAGCTGATCGAACGCTTCCCTCATATTGTGAATGTTACTCAGACTGAGCAACTACCATTACAAGATGTTACCGTAATAGGAGCAGGCCCAGCAGGAATTGCGGCGGCAATCTATGCGGCGAGAAAAGGCTTAAACGTTACGATGATTGCTGATCGTATTGGCGGCCAAGTAAAAGATACCGTCGGTATTGAAAATTTAATATCAGTACCAAAAACAACAGGAACAGAGCTAACAGCTAATCTGCAAGCGCATTTGAGTGATTATGAGATCACCACTAAAGAATTTTTGCGCGTCGATAAGGTTGAACAAGGTAAAATTAAAAAGCTGCACCTATCTAGCG
>JBALXS010000126.1:0-13137 GCA_036960485.1 Oceanospirillaceae bacterium | reverse complement strand
GTGACAACATTAAAGGGCAAGTGCCGCTAGGGTTAGTGGTGCTAAAAGCAGGGGTTGATATATCTGATGAGCAATTACGAAAAGAGTTAGTTGCACAAGTGCGTTCGCAAATTGGTGCATTGGCCTGCTTTAAAGATGTGTTTGTGGTGCAGCGTTTACCCAAAACTCGTTCGGGTAAAATATTGCGGGCGGTGTTGCGTAAAATCGCTGGTCATGAAAGCTATCAAATACCTTCCACCATAGATGACCCAGTTATATTAAATGAGATAGAGCAACATCTAGCTCCTTTTCTTGATCGCTAAATAGATGCTTACCTGTATCCGAACTTGGTTTGCGGGTAAGCAATGAAGCGACTATAGCTTTCATCCTGACACTGTTTCTTGAGTGTCACTGTTAGAAAATTGTTAGCGTACATCTTTTAGAAGAAGAGATAGCAAGCTAACTCACCGAGAGCATCACAACTGCGCTCAATAACAGCGGGGTAAAGCCGGTTAATTACCAAAGCAGTAGAGCATTGTGAATGCTCTACTTATCAAAGCAGCGATTTGCGATTACTTTATTGTTATTGATGCGCAAACTACATTTCGCTGCAACTTACTCTGCTAAGCACTTTTGTGAAGCACAGACAGTACGCCTTTATGCTATCAACTTGCCAGCGATCATTGTAGAGTCTTTCAATGCAGCGCTATGAACAGCAACATGCAACTCACCTTCGATCGCCCTGGTATGCAACGGATAATTGCTGATTACTTTAAATTCTGCATTGCGAGTCTTAAATGCTTTTAACATCGGCATTAGAATCATACCGGCAAAACTTCTTCAACTAGGGCTGAAAACATCCTCCTTCATCGGTAATAATTACTTTCGCGTGGTGCAGTGCACCAAATGAAAAACTAGGGTTTCTTCGAGTTTGCTGATGTGAACACTAATTACTGTTGGTGAGAATCTAAATGTTCACCTATTCATTTAGATATCTAAGCGTCAACGAATCCCGTTACCTAGTTATTTGGGCAAAAAAAAACCGACTTAAAAGCCGGTTTTCTTATTGTGCTGTTACTTAGTTTTGAATTTGCATTTCAACACGTCTGTTTTGAGCGCGTCCGTCATCTGTTTCATTGCTTGCAACAGGGTTTTTTTCGCCAAAACCTTCAGAGCTAATGTTTTGTGAAGGTACACCTTGAGAAATCAGGTGCTGCTTAACTGATGCAGCACGTTTATCCGAAAGTTGAACGTTATAAGCGTTACCACCGATAGAGTCTGTATGCCCTGCAACTAAAATTTCAGCTTGAGCTGCAATAAGTTTACTTGCTACATTATTAAGAATTTGCTGTGAATCTGAAGTTAGATCGAATGACTTATATTCAAAGAAAACACCTTCAAGTACAATTGCAACGTTCTCATCACAACCGATAGAATTGACCGCTGTTCCTGCTGGGGTATCTGGGCACTGATCTGCTTCATCTAATACACCGTCACCATCTTGATCATTTATAACTTCACAGCCTGTTTCATCAACTTCAGTACCCAGTGGTG
Organism: Oceanospirillaceae bacterium; assembly: GCA_036960485.1. Taxonomy (GTDB): domain Bacteria; phylum Pseudomonadota; class Gammaproteobacteria; order Pseudomonadales; family Balneatricaceae; genus Rs1. The sequence continues at coordinate 11,604 of JBALXS010000126.1, read as the reverse complement.
TATTAGGGCACTGGTCAATGCTGTTTGCAACGCCGTCTTTGTCATCATCAAGTGTACAACCCACTTCATTTACAACATTACCTAGCGGTGTGTACGGGCATTCATCCTTTTTATCAATTACTCCATCTTTATCACCGTCTAAAACAACACCTGGCGCACAGAATATAGCACCTAAACCAGCTCCAACTAAAGCTCCAGCAGCCCCTGATTTGCCATCACTATCATTATTAGCAGCAGCATCAATAGCAACACCTGCAAGACTTCCAGCTGCAACACATAATACACGCTTTGTGTCCCAAGTACCTGGTTGCGAGGTGCTGTTAGATGTCGATGCACAACCTGTGATAACAAGTGACAGCGTTAATACACCTGCTGCTTTTTTGAATGTTTGATAGTTGTTCATTATATATACCTGTTCCTTTTTATTTGTTATTTATATCAATTTATCATGAATTGATTGTTAATTTAAAATTCTGTTTAATTACGAGTGATCACGTACTACCGACCAAGATCTTAATTATTTTTCCAATAAAGCAAATGCTTAAATACTATACGCATTTAGAAATTATCATATTATAGTTAATACTGTTCATTGCTGTGAACTAAGTAAATGATAGATCAAAAAAATCATTGCAAACAAATACTATTCTATAAAATATATATGATGAGACTATAAATAATCATAACTTTTTACTAGAAAACATTCATCAATTGTTCATTAAATAGTTCAATTAGTTAGTATTTTTTTTATCAGTATACCCAGACACTGTATGACTTTTTAAAGTTTTACTCTACGTTTATGTATATTTGTTATCGCTGCTACGCGCTTTAAAAATATAGCAGCAATTGTTGAGCATTAATCTCAGGGTTTAGAGTGAAATTATTGTTATCAAGCCATCAATTCTTACTATCCAAAGTTAAGAGTGAAACATTCTAGCCCCTGCAAACCGCAATCGACCTTCAGCTATTTTTTTGAGAAATGTTGATTATCTGCCTAACCTAATGCGCTCAAACCTGCCTAAATGTGACATTAATGAAATCATCGTACTGATTGATAGGGAGATAGAATTGCTTTTTAAATGGATAAAACAAAACTTATGGATAGAGCGCTGTATAAGTCAGCATGAAAACGACATGATAATTCCATTCTTGATCCCTCCCATCGCATATTTACTTTTAAAATTAGCACACTTAACTTCTTTTTTAGGTGATCAGGGTCCTATCAAGTCTACTGATTGATGGGCGCATATTTAATTGATCGAAGCAGTGTAATGGAGTTACTCAACCCTATTGCTAAACGATTAAAACCCGACAAGAATAGCGTGGAATACATAAATTTAGAGCTAGTAAAGGCTTAACCAGGCACTAGTGGTATTTTACATGATTAGAATTAAGTTTTTATAGCTTGATTAACAATGTTTTACGCTGGGGGACGCTCACTGCAGGGTAACATCAATGACAAAAGCGTTTATAATAAGGGCTCGTTTATTTTTTATATACATATTTAATCAATAAGAGCTGTTATCTTATTGATTTATATTACAAACAATCAATGGTATTTAAATGCAAACCCCTGTCAATTTTCAAAATTTACAAACTCTAGCGAAACAAGGCTTGTTTGAAACAATCGAAAATGCAGTCAGTGGTGCCGTAACCGTTAACATAAAATCAGAAATAGTGTGGATAAACGATCATTACCTGCGTTTTCTGGGACTTAGCAGCACTGAACAAGTGATAGGAAAAAAAGTTTGGGAGGTGATCGAAGGTAGTAAATTGCCTTACGTCATAAAAAGCGGAAAAACTATTTTATTAGATTTGCTTGAATATGAAAAAGGCTGGGCGGTCGTTTCTAGGTTTCCCTTGAAAGATAGTGACGGCACAATAATTGGCGCTTTTGGTTTTTTGTTATTCGGAAATCTTGAAAACATTGAGCCTATCATAAGTAAAGTAGCAAACTTAACCAAAGATCTGGCTCAAGCTCAAAAGAAATTAAACTCAGAACGTGTTGTAAAATACGGCTTAAAGAATGTAATTGGCTCCAGTGACGCCATCGTCTGGGTAAAGAAGCAAGCCAGACAAGCTGCTAGCTCTAATGCTTCAATGATTATTTCAGGTGAAACGGGCACGGGTAAAGAGCTTATCGCGCAGGCTATCCATTCTTTATCAACCAGATCGTTAGAGAAATTTGTAGCGATAAATGTTGCCGCTATACCCGAGAGCTTAGTTGAAGTTGAGTTTTTTGGCGCAGTTGGAGGCGCTTATACAGGCGCAACTAAACAGGGCAGAATAGGGAAAATGCAGCTGGCCAATGGAGGCACTTTATTTTTAGATGAAATAGCTGATATGCCGCTGAATGTGCAGTCTAAATTACTGCGTGTATTACAAGAAAGGGAAATTGAACCTGTTGGATCAAATAAAATTATCCCTATTGATATTAGAGTTATTGCTGCAACTAGCCTTAATCTTGAAAAACTAGTCGCTAAAGGTGCTTTTAGAGCAGATCTATATTACCGCTTAAATGTGATTCCTATTGAAATTCCTCCTTTAAGAACCAGGCTAGATGATATAGATTTATTATGTGAATCTATTTTAGAAGCTATTTCTTTCCAGGAAAACAGTACTCCACGGTTTATTAGCGATGCGGCCATCGCCCATTTAAAACGTCATGACTGGCCGGGTAATGTAAGAGAGCTTAAAAATGTACTGCAAAGAGCCTGCGCCATGAGCAGCAGCACTATTATTACCAATCAAGATATAGCCACAATCTTAGGTACGCGAGAAAAAGTAATAACAGCGGGCACGCATGAACAGAACTTGCTTTCAAATACACAATCGTTAAGCAGTATGATTGCTCAGTATGAAGAAGAAATCATTACTAAAACACTTTTCAAATGCCATAATAATAAATCTTTAGCTGCTGACATGCTTAAAATACCGAGATCATCGCTGTATGTGAAGCTTAAAAGGTATGGGCTTTAAAAGTTTATTTAAAACGATTAAGCCCATTTCCAGATTTGGATTTAGAGAGAAGACAAATAATTATCATATATCAATTTAAATTATTAGGACTCTTATCTAGGAAGTTGTTTTCTAATGATTTTACCTGTTGTGGTCATTGGCAGTTCATCAATAAATTCGACTTCTCTTGGGTACTCATGCGCAGAGAGCTTAGTTTTTACAAAATCCATTATCTCAAGTTTTAGCGTTTGCGAGGGCAGGAAGTTTTCGTTTAGTACCACAAACGCTTTTACTATTTCTGTTCTGGTGGCATCCGGTTTACCGATAACTGCCGACATCTTAATTGACTCGTGCATAAGCAGACAATCTTCTATTTCTCCAGGTCCAATTCTATAACCAGAGCTGGTAATAACATCATCATCACGCGCGAAAAATTTAATAAAGCCCGCTTCGTTTTTAGAACCGCAATCACCTGTGACTAACCAATTACCGATATACTTTTTGATTGATTCGCTATTATTTTTCCAATAATAAAGAAATTTGGAAGGGCTGTTATTGTAAACAGCAATATTTCCGACTTGGTTTGCGGGTAATATGCTACCTGAATCATCAATGATTTCTACGATATGCCCAGGCACTGCTTTTCCCATGTAACCTGCAGGGGTGTGCATCATTTCAGAGCAAGATGAAATGACCATATTACATTCTGTTTGCCCATAAAACTCATTAATGGTGAGATCAAACGTATCTTTTCCCCATTGATGTAATGAACTGCCTAAACTTTCTCCACCGCTAGCGATAGTTCTAACTGCAAATTTCCAGCGTTTTTGCGGTTCTTCGACGGTAGATAGCATCTTGATAGCAGTAGGGGGCAAAAACATATTTTTTATAGATAGCTCTGAAATAAGCGCGAACACTTTTTCAGGGATAAACTTTCTAAAGCGATGGCAGACAACAGGGACACCATGATGCAAAGCAGGCATTAGCACATCATATAAACCACCAATCCAAGCCCAGTCAGCAGGTGTCCAAATCAGATCATCCTCTTTTGGGAAAAAATTATGCGACATTTCAACCCCTGGGAGATGACCTAAAAGTATTCTATGACAATGCAGCGCACCTTTTGGTTGGCCCGTTGTTCCTGAGGTATAAATAATAACAGCAGGAGTATCTAAAGTTGTTTTAACGGGAGTAAACTCAGTGCTGATTCCCGTAAGGCGCTCATAGAGAGAGTCACAACCCTCTTCATGGCCATCAATACAGTATATTTTTTCTAAATCGGGTAACTCATTAAGCATGCTTTTTATTTTTCGAGCGCTTTCTCGATTAGTAATAACAAACTTAGCGCCACTGTTTTGTAATCTAAACTTAATTGCTTGTTCGCCGAACAAAGCAAATAAAGGGATGGCAATCCCCCCCAGTTTATAAGTAGCGATATGACCAAACGCAACCTCAGGAGCCTGGGGTAGTAATATGGCAACAGCATCTGCGAAGGCAAAGCCATCTGCTATAAGCAGGTTACAAATTGCATTAGATTGCTGGTATAAATCTGCAAAACTATAGTTCTTGATAGAACCATCATCAAGTTTGTGAATGATGGCCAGTTTCCCCGGGGATTTGTAATACCACTTATCACATACATCAACGCCGATATTATAATCATGAGGAAAATTCGCGTCAAAAGAATCATATAGTTGCTGGTAATTTTTGTTCTGAATTAGCATATTAGTAATAGCCTTGTTATTTTAATAATTATCACATTGTATTTGAGTTTAACGGTTATTTAAGTGCTTACAGTATATGTTTATAAAGGAAACAAGCTGTCTATTTAAATGGAAATAGGCCCAAGCTAAGTAGACTTAATACTGGTTTTATCCGTGCTATCTATTTTAGTAAGCAATTAGCAAGCCAATACCCTTGAGCAGCGTACATCGCTCAAAATTGATTTAAACTTGTAGCTAAGGCGTCATTATTGTCCATTATACAGACACTAATTCTAGAATATGTACAAATCTGTATTAATAATTGACAGTCAAAGCTTAGATACCTTTAGTGATTTACGTTTGCTTTATTATGCATGTGCTGGCGAATCCAACGAATTCGTTGTTCGATATAACGACTAGGCGGGTGAGCTGAGTACTTGATAGGATTAGGTAATATAGCGGCTATGGCAGCTGCTTGGTTATAAGTTAATTGTGATGCCGATCTATTGAACCAATAGCTGGCGGCGCTTTGAACGCCAAAAATACCATTACCCATTTCTATGCTATTAAGGTACACCTCTAATATACGCTGTTTGCTCCAGAGAATTTCAATTAAAAAGGTAAACCAAACTTCTAAGCCTTTTCGAAGCCAGCTGCGTTGTGGCCATAAAAAAACATTTTTAGCCGTTTGCTGAGAAATAGTACTACCACCTCTTAAAGGCTTGCCATGATTGTAATCAACTATTGCTGCTTTAATTGCTTGATAATCAAATCCTGAATGCTTAAAAAACCGTTGATCCTCAGCGCTAACAACCGCTTGGCGCATGCTGTTAGCTATTTTAGCCATCGGAACCCATTGATGCTTAATTTGTGTAAGCTCGGTATTTTCAATATAGCGAATGGCCATAAGAGGAGTGTATACAACCGCAGTGTATTTATAGATAAACACCCAGAATATACTGAAGATAAAGCACCCTAGTAGTGCTTTTAATAAGAAACGCTGTAATTTTTTAAACATACTGGTAAATAATTATACTAAGGACATTGCAGAGCATAGAGTGCTAAAAACACCTTCTTAAACACAAAGGGATCCATCAAAGTCATCGTGTTTGGGTAAATCATCATTTAGCAGGTAGTAATCACCTTTATCTTGCACATAAACATGCTCAACAATACTTAAACCTGTAGGTTGATCTAACGTGCCGGCAAAAATAGATATCGAGTCGTTGTTTAATGGTTTCCAAAACAGGTTCGACCCACATATTCCGCAAAAACCACGTTTGGCAGCGCTGGATGATTGATACCACTTTAAACTATCAGCACATAAAAAGGTTAAATCTTGCTGAGCTACGTTAGTAGCGGCTACATGAAACCCTGACGTTTTCTGGCATTGTCGACAATGGCACGCAACAACTGGTCTTAAGGGAGCGTTTACTTGATACCTAATTGCTTCACATAAACACCCACCCAAATGCTTCTCGATATTCACCATTGTGACCACTCCTATATTTAAAAAAATAATGATGCGATAAACAACCGCTAATATCAAATGAAAAATACATAGATATTGCTAAAAGACTTTTTAACTATCAGAATTTATTCGACTTTGTGTTACCATATTAACCTTAATTAATTTAAAAATGTTCTATAGACAGGTTAACATTTAAAGGATTATATATGAAATGTCATGAAGTTGATTACGAAATTATCGGTCACGATATTCAATTAGTTGAAATTGAATTGGACCCAAATGAAACGGTAATTGCTGAAGCTGGTGCCATGAACTACATGGAACAAGACATTAGTTTTGAAACGAAAATGGGAGATGGCTCAACACCTGATGAAGGTGTCATGTCAAAGCTGTTTTCAGCAGCAAAGCGCAAGCTAACAGGTGAATCAATATTCACCACGCACTTTAGTAATCAAGGTTCTGGTAAACAACGCGTCGCTTTTTCAGCACCTTATCCAGGCTGCATTGTGCCGTTAGATATGAACGAGCTAGGTTCAAAGATAACTTGTCAAAAAGATGCGTTTTTAGCCGCTGCATTAGGCACAAAAGTATCTATCACGTTTAACCGTAAATTAGGTGCCGGTTTTTTTGGTGGTGAAGGCTTTATTTTACAAACTCTGGAAGGCGATGGCATGGCATTTATCCATGCCGGCGGCACTTTAATTAAAAAAGAGCTAAAGGGTGAAATGTTACGTGTTGATACTGGTTGCTTAGTCGCGTTCACTTCAGGAATTGAGTACGATATTGAGCGCTCTGGGGGGTTAAAATCAATGGTTTTTGGTGGGGAGGGTATGTTCTTAGCAACATTATCTGGCCACGGCACTGTTTGGTTACAAAGCATGCCTTTTTCACGCTTGGCTGATCGCATTTTTCAAAGCGCAGCAGGCCATGGCGGAAGCAGCAAAGGTGAAGGTTCTGCCTTAGGTGGTTTAGGACGCATCTTAGACGGCGATTAATTTGCGCTTTCGGGGCAATTTAGTACATAAATTAAACATTAAACAAGCTTCTTTTATGTGCTAAAGCTAATCAATTGTTCGAACAGGGGGTGGCGCTGTTTGTTTTGCAATCATTATGGTGATTAATTCAGATATATTTTATATATAACACGAATAAGTCATATTGTTTTCAATCTAGCCTCACTAAAAATGAGATCTAAGCTATTATTGTAATAATAACTAAATTCTAGCTTAATCGTAATTTAGACAACTGATACTATTTTGAAACCAATACAGGACTCAAATTTGATTATTGATAAACTAACTGCATTGAGTCGAAAATATAGTAAAAGTAACGTTACAATAGTTAATGCTTTTATAATATCGCTATTTTCATGTTCATTAGCTGCCAGCACTACCATTGTTTATACTTCTAACCAGCCGGATATTTTGTTAGAAAAAGAAGTGGCACACTTCCCGCAATTAGGCTCTTTGCTACAACAAATAAGAGAAGATAAAAACAAGAGCTCGCTATTTTTACACGGCGGAGATAGTTTTTCACCTAGCGCGATATCATTATTTGATAAGGCACGTAACATCATTTCTTTAGCCAATATCATGGATGTATCTTTATACTCAGCTGGAAAAAGAGAGCTCACGTATGATGTTGATGTTTTATCATTAAGAGCACATGACGCACATTTCCCAATCATTAGCAGTAATATGACAGATCTGCGGAGCAATACGGCAATTGAAGGATTGTTCTCAGATTATCAATTCAATATTGAAGGAAAATCAATTTCAATAGCCTCTATTATAAATCCTAGAATGCTAATATCGTATGCACCAAAATATGCTCAACTCGAAGATCTCGATCAAGCTTTAAAAAAAATTGTTATCACACAAGCAGCATCCGATATAAAAATTTTGATGACAGATCTAAACAAAGAAACAGCGATCGCCTTAACAGATAAATATAAGTTTGATCTGATACTCGTGGCGATTGATGGTAAAGATGAAATTATCATCAAAAACGAAACGACCATTGTATTAGGTGGTGGCCAAGACGGTGACGCCGCTATAATTGAAATAGATTATAATGCTGTGCAAAAGGTATCCGCGCGCATTGAGCAGCTTGATAAATATCCGCCAAACGCTGCAATAGTTGATTTCATTGAAAAGTATCAAAAGCGCTTAGGCAGCTTGTACAACGAGCACATAGCCACGGCTGCTGCTAAATTTACCACACAAAAAGCTCAAATCAGAACAAGAGAAACTGCATTAGCAAATGTATTCGTAGATGCGCTACGTGAACATGCAAATGCAGAAATCGCAATTTTGAATAGCGGTTCAATACGAAATTCTGCTATATATCCTGTAGGCTATAAATTTACTCGTGGGGATATTCAACGAGAATTTCCTTTTGGTGGTTATTACGTAGTAATAGAATTATCTGGAGCTGAATTACTAGGAATGATGGAAAACTCAGTCAGTAGGATAGAACATATTGATGGCCGGTTTCTCAATATCGCTGGTATGAATGCTGTTTACGATTCCTCTGCACCCATTGGTGCTCGATTAAGATCGCTAAATATAACGGGTAAGCCAGTCGTTAAGAACAAAACTTATACTATGGCTCTCCAAGATTTTTACCTAAAAGGGGGAGACGACTACTATATGCTTAAAAATAAGGAGCCAATCAATAACTTGCTAAACAAGGATAGAATGTGGAATATTGTGTCCAATTATTTTTCAAAACAACAAATAATTGGAAAACCCACTATGAATAGAATGGTAGATCAGGCCAAAAATGAGAACTAAGTGGAAAGATAGCATATCTGTCAGAATTAATACTGGAATGTTAGTCATCCTTATCGTTCTATTTGTGATTACCGCATTATCATTTTGGATGATGGATAAATTTAATTACTTATCGCTTGTTGTCTCTGAAAAACAAGTACCTGAATTATATAAATCATCAAATTTACATTTAGCAATAAAAAATGTACATCGCAAAATGGACGCAATCGCGCACGTTAAAAGTAAGGCAGAAAACCGCGTTATTGTGCAAGAGCTAAGTAGTGAGTTACGTCAAATCACATTTGCTATTGATAACATTACCAATGATAAATACAGTAAGTTAATGTCAGCTATGACCAAAGAATTATTACCTATTGTAAATTCTTATAGTCTAGAAATTGATAGGTTGATTGATTCGAAAACAGACCTATATAAACAGATTATTGCGTTAGACGATGCTTATATAAACAAGCTGATGGATATTGAACCCCATAAAGTTACTGAGGCTAGTGCGCTTAACCAGCTTTATACATCGGTACGTTTCCTTCCTGATTACCCAACAACATTTTTGTTTATGCGAGCAAAAAACAATATCATCAATGAAATAAAACATTTAAAGAATAGAAATGTTATTGATGGCCCTTTGTTCGAATTAATTGATCACCCCCAAAATGGGATTATTGCAATACTTCAAGAGCAAGGTAATATATTAGCCAACTTATCAGTATTGAATACACAAACCAACGTTATTATTGAACAACTTATCGCTATTTCTTTCGATAAAGTTAATGTTGTTAAAAATTTAGTGAAGGAAGGCACGCAAGCACTAAACAGTATTTCATCCAACTATACTAAAGCTTTAGTCTCAATTGTTTTATTCATCACCATTTTCACCATTGCCTTTATGTATATATTCCACCAGAGTGTCTCAAAAAGATTAATAGTTTTAGCTAATAGCATCAGTTGTAATGAAAATCACGAAATGCTACAAAAAGAAACACAAGGGGGTTCTGAAATTAGCATCATTGCGAAATCATTCCTTAAATATATCGCGAGGAATGAACGCCAAAAAAGTGAAATAAGAAATAATGCTAAGCAATTAATGCTAATTATTGAAAACTCTAATCAAGTAGTCATCATATATAGTGAAGATCGAATTGTGTATTGCAATCAGTGTTGTGAACAACTGCTTGATGTAAATGCAATGACTAATACAGATATTATTTCTCAAAATTTACTCATCGCCATCAATACCATAACCTACAAAGATAGGTTACAAGTTGGTCCATATGTTTTCCGGTTTTTCGCTACGGATATCGATTGGAACGGCAAAACTAGCACGCTTGCTTTGTTAATTGATATAACCGAGGATGTTAATAAAGAAAATCAATTAATAAAGAGGCTTGAGAAAATCAAGGATGAATCATTAATTGATACTTTATCAGGCCTTTATAACCGCAGAAAACTAGAGGTTTTTGCAGAGCAGCAGATAGAATCAGATTACGCGCTTATTATTGCTGATATAGATTGGTTTAAAGCCTTTAATGACTTATATGGGCGTACTGAAGGAGATGAGTGCATTATTAAAGTAGCTATGGCTATTAAAGGAAGCTTACTCACTGACGATGATTTAGCAGTGCGTTATGGTGGAGAAGAGTTTTTGGTAATATTAATAAATAGCAGTATGAGCCAGGCCAAATTAGTAGCTGAAAAAATACAATCAATTATACAAAATTTTGAGATTAAACACGAAAAATCTGAATTTAATCAACTATCCTTAAGTTTAGGTGTTGCGCATTCAAGTGAAATTAAAAGCGATGATTGGCAAGCTTTGTTTGATATTGCTGATAAACGTTTATATCAAGCAAAGGCGAATGGGCGCGCTAGAACAGTTTCCTCTGGTGAGTACGTATCACTGCATTTTACTAAATAAACAGCATCAATCCTCGCTTCGTTAACAACTACTTTATATTAGAAAGCTTTGCATGACGCAGTGAGCCTAGCTCTATTTATAAGTATTACTGGTTTAATTGTTTAACGTTGTGTCATTGAACGCAGCAATCATAGCTGCGTAATTAGTTATAGCGAAGTGTCGTTTATCAAATACTTCTTTTAAAACCACTTCTTGCCCTATCTTTAATATTGCTTTGTATATAGTTCTTATCCGTTGTCTCAGACGATGCATGACCTAATTCATCAGCAAGATGTTTAAGAGGCCTTGAGCCCGCATCTTCAGTTGCTCCGGTATGGCGTAGCCAGTGAGTTGTGGCTGCCATCAAGTAGTTAGCATCTTCAATAAAACCGTCTTTTTGCAAAGCTTTTATTGCATGATCAAAGCTTTGTTCGACAATTCTGCGCACTTGGCGCGAAGTCATATTTCCAGAGCCACGCAACTTATTTAGCATGGCAGAATCTTCATCAGGCGAGGGCAGAGGTGACAGCTCTCGATAGGTACGATAGCGCTTAAGGTATGCTAAATAGGCTTGCGGTACCGTAACAGAGCGAATTTTATTACCTTTTCCAAACACTGTAAGATACCAAAAATCGTCATTATCTTTACTGAAATCTGACATTGTAGGCCGCCACTTGGCATGTTCTGATAGCTCAGAAACCCTTAAATATAACGATTTCAAGGTCACTATAATAAATAAATAACGCTCATATTGGCTATCAGCATCTGCCATTTCTTTGGTTGTAC
>JBALXS010000125.1:0-13403 GCA_036960485.1 Oceanospirillaceae bacterium | reverse complement strand
ACAACTCTATCTAGTGGTGAGTAGATTGTGTCAGTGAGGCGTTCGCAGTAGACATTCGTTTCTGGGTGGCCACTAGTTACGCTTAGCTCAGTGTTTAGTGTCGACAAGTAGTTCATGTAATAAGCTTTCATAATGATCGATTTTGAATATCTCGCGCCCTTGGATTTTACCGTCGTCGTCGTAGTGGCGTAGTTTAATCGCCGCTTGGTGATGAGGGTTAGCTTCAAATTCGGCGACTTCTTCAGCGCTCATTTTTCCACCTTGGATGTTAAATGAATTAATGGAGGCGTCAGATAATTTATAATAGTAGCTGTCATCAACAGTGCAGAGATAGCGCTTAGCGGCAACATGCAATCTTACCGGCTCACTTACTTTGGCGCAGTAGAATTGCTCTAGAATTAAGGCGCCAGCATCTTCGTGATAATTGTCGTTACCATTTTCTAGGGCGTCGAGCGGGAAGTCTCCTATGAAATGACCAATGTCGTGTAATAAAGAGGCAATGATAAGTTCGTTATCAGCGCCATCTTCTTTCGCGCAAGCGGCGGATTGTTCCATATGTTCAGCCATAGAAACAGATTCGCCCAGATAGGATTCGGGTCCTCTGCGTGCAAAAATGTCGATTAGGAAAGGTACGATAGTTTGGCGAGTGAGTTGCTTATCCATAGAATAGTTCTCTTTTTGCAGTGTTTTTTACAGTGTTGATGTCATAAAATAACATTTTTGTATAGTTGACCAAAAAAAAATGTAAATTTCAAGTAATGTCACATGAAAAAGCTTATCGGATTTGGTTTCAAGGTATAGCTGACTTATTTTGGTTTGTCACATTAGATCATATTTTTTAGTTTTTCGATAATCTCGTGGGGTTAGCCCGGTAATTTTTTTAAAGCTCTTTGAAAAATATAAAGGATCTTCAAAACCGCAGTTGAAAGCTATTTCTGCAATTGTTTGATCGCTTAACAGTAGCTGTTTACAAGCTAAGTCAACTTTGCGTTGATTAATGTATTTTTTAGGAGGCATTTCTACAATCTGTGTAAACCAGCGGCTAAAGTGTGCGGTAGACGTGCCGTGTAAAGAAGCCAGTTCAGGTACTGAAATAGGTTGCGCTAACCTCTGGTCTATATAGCTGAAAATTTGCTCTAAGCGTTGGTAGTGATGGTTTATACTAGTATACGCCTCGCTTTGATCGATGATGGGTGCTAGTAGTTGGTAAGTTGCCGCTAGTGCTTCAAAATAGTGTTTATGGGTTTGCGCCGGGTTAATTATTTTAGTCATTAATGTTTGGTCATTGAAATGAATTGGTATTTTAGGAGGCTGGTAGAGTTGAAAAATATCGACTCCCGAAGGCATTTCTAAAGTAAATGCACAAGCACCTAATTGCATGGGCTCATAGCAGTGATAATGGCATTGTTTATTGAGGGGGAGTAGTGCCAGGGTGTTAGGTTTGAGTTCAATGCTGTAATCATCAAGCTGGACTAACCCGTGGCCACTAATAGTATGTATAAGCCAGTTGTAAGGGCGTTGGTAGCTTGGATAATTCCAATTGGTATTAGCGCTTTGCCAGTACGAGCGAATTAAATTGAGCTGTAATGATTGAAACGACGGAAAAGAAATGGCCATAGTAAAAAAATCTATATCATAAAAACACCTATTTAAGCCTATTTTTGCCTAGCAATAAAGAAAATTGTTTTTTAGTATGTGTTGCTGAGTGAAACTTATTGAATTAATTGGAAAGAACAATGCATAACTATTTGATTTTTGAAGGCAAGCGTTTCCACTATTTGTGGTTAAGAGATAACTGCCAATGCAGTGAGTGCCGTCATCACAGTGGCCAACGGCTTCAAGAGACATGGCAGCTAGATTCGCAAGTGTCAGCGACGCAAAACGCTAATGCTGAAACAGATGGATTAGAAGTGACTTGGCAAGATGGTCATGTGTCATCATATCCAAGAAGTTTTTTAGACTCGTATAGTTATGATTCTGTCGATGCTGCTGCTAGTTCTATCAAGCTTTGGTCACCTAAGCAGCTAGCTAATTTAAGCAGCTATGATTATCAGCAAGTACTTATAGATTCAAAGGTAAAGCTACAATGGCTAGAGGATGTGACGACCTATGGTGTTGCTAAATTACATAATGTGCCTATAGATCCAGGCACAATATTAAAAGTTGTTGATCAATTTGGCTATGTACGCAATACCAATTATGGTGATTTATTTGAAGTGGTTAGTGTTGAGCAGCCACAAAATTTAGCGTTTACGCCGATTCCTCTCAGTTTACATACAGATAATCCATATCGTAATCCAGTGCCAAGCTTGCAATTATTACACTGTTTAGTCAAAGCAGAGTTAGGAGGCGTTAGTGCATTGGCTGATGGTTTTCATGGCGCTAAAATCCTGCAACAGCAAAACCCACAGGCTTTTGCGCTACTAAGCACTTATAAGGTTAACTTTCGCTATGCCAATGACGATGCTATTTTAGAGCATACAGCTTGTATGATTGAAGTAGACGCTAATGGTGAAGTTGAAGCTATTCGTGTCAATAACCGCTCTTGTGCGCCATTGAATATTCCATTCGATTTAATGACTGACTTCTACCAAGCTTATCAAAGTTTCATGCGTATCTTGCAAGGTGATGAATGCAAATTGACACTTACATTAGACGCGGGTGAGTTAATTGTGTTTGACAACCAGCGTGTATTGCATGGAAGAGAAGTACAAGCTGTAGGTAATAGGCATTTGCAAGGCTGTTATGCAGATAGAGATGGATTACGCAGTACCGCTGCTTTATTAAAAGCCAAGGTGCAGCAGCAGTAACAACAATCAAAGAGTAGTGTTGCGAAAAATGCAACGCAATAGTTTTTATATGTCAATATACGCAAAGCGATAACTAGGCTAGAATACTCGCAACTAAATGATTGTAAACCAAGCTCGGTTGAGCCGAGCTGCATATTCCAATGGAAAATAACAATGTCTAATAACTATTTTAATACTCTTACTTTACGTGACCAATTAGAGCAGCTTGGCAAGTGTAGCTTTATGCACTTAAACGAATTTACTGAAGGCGTTGAAGCCCTTAAAGGTAAAAAAATTGTTGTCATCGGTTGTGGTGCACAAGGCCTAAACCAAGGTCTTAACCTTAGAGATAGCGGCTTAGATGTTTCTTATACTTTGCGTCAAGCAGCAATTGATGAAAAGCGCCAATCTTGGAAAAATGCCAGTGAAAACGGTTTTACAGTTGGCACTTACAAAGAACTTATTCCTACAGCAGATGTTGTTTTAAACTTAACACCTGATAAGCAGCACACCCCTGTTGTAAACGAAATTATGCCTATGATGAAGCAAGGCGCTTGCCTTTCTTACTCACACGGTTTCAATATCGTTGAAGAAGGTATGAAAATTCGTGAAGATTTAACCGTTATCATGGTTGCACCTAAGTGCCCAGGTACTGAAGTACGTGCAGAGTATGTACGTGGTTTTGGTGTACCAACACTGATTGCTGTTCATGAAGATAACGATCCACAAGGTCACGGTTTAGCACTTGCTAAAGCATACGCAGTAGGTACCGGCGGACATAAAGCAGGCGTATTGATGTCTTCTTTTGTGGCTGAAGTTAAGTCTGATTTAATGGGCGAGCAAACTATCCTTTGCGGTATGTTGCAAACGGGTTCAATCCTTTGCTTTGATAAAATGATCGAAAAAGGAATTGATGCAGGTTACGCATCTAAACTAATTCAATACGGTTGGGAAGTAGTAACAGAAGCGCTTAAGTATGGTGGTGTTACTAACATGCTAGATCGTTTGTCTAACCCTGATAAAATCAAAGCATTTGATTTAAGCGAAGAACTTAAATTGATTATGCGTCCTTTATATAACAAGCATCAAGATGACATCATGGATGGAAACTTTTCATCAGGCATGATGGCAGATTGGGCTAATGATGATGCTAACCTACTAGGCTGGCGTGCAGAAACTGCTGAAACTGCGTTTGAAAAAACACCTGCAGGTGACGTTGAAATTTCTGAGCAAGAGTACTTCGATCACGGCATCTTAATGGTTGCTATGGTTAAAGCCGGTGTAGAGCTTGCATTTGAAACAATGACAGCTGCGGGCATTATTGCAGAATCAGCTTATTATGAGTCACTACATGAAACGCCGTTAATCGCTAATACTATTGCACGTAAGAAATTGTATGAAATGAATGCGACTATTTCAGACACCGCTGAATACGGCTGCTATTTGTATAACCACGCTTGTCTTCCTCTTCTGCAAGATTTCATGAAGAACATCGATACTGATGTTATTGGTAAAGGCACAAGCCACGAAGATAACGGCGTTGATAACGCTCGTTTAATCGAAGTAAACGAAGCATTGCGTTCACATCCTGTTGAACATATTGGTGGCATCTTACGTGGCCATATGTCTGATATGAAAGCGATTATCTAATTAATTAAACGCTTAAAAAAACCAAGATAATCTCTTGGTTTTTTTTTGTCTATAAATTGCTTACAAGGGTTTAAATGCAATGACGATTGAATTGCAAGAGTGTTATTTTGATTTTGAGCAGCGCTTTGAGTTACAAGACATTCACTGGTCTGTAACAAAGCACCAACACTGGGTAATAACAGGGGCTAATGGTTCTGGCAAGTCTGCATTAGTTGCAACGTTAGCAGGCTATGGAGAGCAGTTAAGCGGCACATTAACAGGATTGCCTGCGCGTGTAGCGCTGGTTTCTTTTGAGGCACAAGCCGAGCTCATTGAGCGAGAGCTTAAAAAAGACGATGCTGACATATTAGATGTTATTGCCATTGGTACACCCGTACATGAAATACTGGCAGAAGGTAATGTCGATGCTGAAACGGTTAGCGATTTAGTTGGCAAGTTCGAACTTGGCTATTTGTTAGAACGCTCTTTTAGAGCACTTTCAACGGGCGAAACACGCAAAATAATGCTGATACGTGCCATTGCTAGTAAACCTGAGCTATTAATATTAGATGAACCTTTTGATGGCTTAGATGCAAAAACGTTAAGTATGCTACAAGAGTATCTAACTGTTTTAAGCGAAAAAGTACGCATTATTATGGTACTGAACAGGTGTGATGAGATACCAGAGTTTATTACGCACATAGGCTACATGCAAAAAGCTAAACTGCTATATAAAGTAGCGCGTAGCGATCAAGATGCAACACGTGATATATTGCAATTACTGCATTTAAAGACCAGCGATTTACAAATACCAGCGACTGACGTAGCGTCAAAAAGTGCTTTGCTACAAGCAGATCTACCATTAGTTGTCCTTAATAATATATGCGTAAAATATGATCAATTGAAGGTCTTAGAAAATTTCGATTGGACTATCAACAAAGGCGAGCACTGGCAGTTAAGCGGCCCCAATGGCAGCGGTAAAACAGCGGTACTTTCTTTGATCACCGGTGATCATCCACAGTGCTATAGTAATGATATATTCGTGTTTGGCTTTCACCGTGGCAATGGTGAAAGTATTTGGCAGATAAAGCAATTTATCGGTTATGTTTCCACGGCCTTGCAGTGGGAGTATCGAGTAGGTACTAGCTTGCGTAATGTTATTATTTCAGGCTTTTATGACAGTATCGGGTTATATACAAAAGCAACCGATACACAGCGACTCATTGCCGACCAATGGTTAGCACTATTAGGTATGAAGGCGCGAGCGGATGACAGTTTTAATAAGCTGTCTTTCGGGGATCAGCGTTTATTGTTAATTGCACGGGCAATGGTTAAGCATCCACCGCTACTTATCCTTGATGAACCTTGTTTAGGTCTAGATGATATCAACCGGCAGTTAGTATTAGCTTTGATAGAGAAAATTTGTGCTGGTGGCCAATCAACTGTTTTGTATGTCAATCATCACAGTGAAGATGCTATTTCAGGGATAGAAAATTATAAAAACATAGAAAAGCATCCAAGTAATATTAGCCATTAATGTGCTCTGAGATGAAAAACAGCGTAACTTGAAAAAGGTATCGTCTTGATTGGATCATTGCTAAGTTTGAAGTGTGCAATTGCTCAGTAGTAATCAACGCAATTGCTTATATATTTTTGCTCCGGTTTATCTAGAGCGTTATCATTGGTTTTTAATTTAGTACCTTGGATTATTAATGTCGTTAAATAAGTTCTTAAATGAGTTAGTAGCGAGTAAAAAATTCTTATTAATAAACTTGTGTTGTGTGATGGTCAGCATGTTGTATATCGGATTAAAAGATGATATTCCAGGTGCTAATCAAGTACGCCTTTCTGCAAATGATGGCGCATTAGTGTTTGGTGTAAGGGCACTGGCATATTCACGACAGAACTTAAATGAGCAACGCATTGATGAACTAAACTCACAGGGCTTTGAAATAAAGTTAAGCTTTTCGCCACGTAGTTATGAAGGTAATAGTTTTCAGTTTCTACTATTGTTTTCAAACGGTAACCCAAGTGAGCAATTGATTGTTGCTCAGTTTGGTGATCATATCATCGCGATGAATGGCGATGACTACAATTACAGTAAAAAGCAGCCTCGTATTAGCGTTAAAATAAAAGATCCGTTTAAGGGCTATCAAAATTTATCATTGCGAGTTGAACCGAATGCCACCACGCTAACATTAAACAACCAACGCAGTATTAAAAAGGAAGGGCAAATTATAAAACTGCCGCATACTGCAGCGGGGGTTCGCTTGTTACTTTCAGGCTCTGAGTTACTTGAATACAATTGGCGGGGCGCAATAAAATTTTTATCTATTGCTGGAATAGATACACCAGCACAAGAATTAGCGTTTATACGCTTTGTAGCTGAACCTAGCCAGCTACCTTCAATAAACCCAACACTTGATTGGTTGCTGATCCCTGAAAAATTAACGTTACTAAAACATCGTGTGTTAGATAAGGCTTCCTTTCGAATCAATTCATCTAGTACATTAAATGACATACTATTAAATTTTTTTGGTTTTATACCTTTTGGTTTATTGATAGCAGCATTAGTTATGCGCATTCCCTTCGGGCTTGAAAGGTCTTTGCATAAAGGGATACTAGTGTTGTTTGCTGCATTTTTGTGCGCGTTTCTATTAAGCTTTATTATTGAATATAGACAGGCATGGTTGGTGACCCGTCATTCAAGTTTAAGAGATTTAACTTTAAACTCTCTCGGCGGAGCAGCAGGCGCTGCTCTATTTATTAGCTATGTGAAATTAAGAAAGCTGTATTTACAAGGAAATACCGTCAAGCAAAGCGAAAAATGACCGAGTTTAGCGAGATTTGCTGAATTCGATAATATCAGCTGTCTGTTTGTTGGTTAATACAGGGTCTTTATTGTGGCTTGGTGTCAGGTGTAAATTATTACCAATAGCAGGCGCGCTAATTTCAGAGTTTATGTCGACATAGCAACTCGATAACTCGTCAATAGATTCATGTAGCTTCCAAAAGTTTTCATGCATCATTTTAGAAATATTTATACAAGATTCCATAGGTGTTTTCGCGAGAGGGCGGCGGGCATCAATATGAAATTGCAGCCCTTGAAGTCGGTATCGCCGATCTTTAGGAACAGATTTAATGCAGTTACTAACTAATTCAGCTCTGAGTGCTTCAAAAGCTTCTGGAGCTGTATCATTGAGTTCTTTTAAATGATCGAAACTAGGTAAACTGTACATTGTATTCTCCTGCTTAGCGCATTTTTATCTGCATTTTGCGGGCTTAACCTGACTTGTTTTTATCAATAATTTTTGGATCCTGGTGCAGTTAATGCGATGTTAATTTTTAACCAGCTAAATATAATATAATATAAGTTGTGTATGAGTATCAATCTCCTAATAGTCGAATTTTAATCTTCAGTTCATTATTTTTTATGAATATAAAAATAATATGTTTTATTCTTGTTTGAATATAACAACTTATTTATCTTAAATATAAAAGAAATTAATAAAAAAAATTTGAAATTAATATACATACATAGAGGTATAGACAGTGAAAGAGATCATTTAGTGCCTGTGACAGTCGTAAATTTGTTTATAAAGTGCTGTGCTGATGATTACTGTTTTTAGCGCGTGATTCACGCAGTGCGCTATCTTGCTTTAGCTGTTTCTTACTTGTTCCAGAGTTGAGTAATATTAATTGTCATCGCAGAAGGCCGATTTAGGGCTAATTACCTTGAAAAATTGACCAAAGGGGAGCTTCTAATAACAAAAATGTACTTTAAACCTATAATTCTTATTGAAATAATTGAATTGATCACAATATCTAAAACATCACATAAGGTCGTGTTTATATTTAAGAGCTGAGCTTTAATTAATTTTTATAGGGTGAGTGTTATCTTTAATTATCACCGGCTGGTGCTTAAAAACGAGTGGTAAGTATTTTGATAAAGTTAAAGATTACTTGAACTTATAGATTAATAACGACTCCATAATTTCAGTCAGATATAGATGAGAGAAGAATTTTGGATAACACGCAATTAACGGCCAGTTTTGAAGAGTTACACACTTGGTTATCAGCTGAGATAATAGGACAACCGCAATTAATTCAACGCTTGTTGATCGCACTATTAGCAGATGGTCATTTGCTTGTGGAAGGCGCACCTGGCGTTGCAAAAACGAGGGCGATCAATTCACTTTCCCATGCCATCAGTGGCGATTTTCATCGCATTCAGTTTACGCCAGATTTATTGCCTTCTGATGTCACTGGCAGTGATATATATCATCCTGAAGATGGTAGCTTTTCTTTTTCACAAGGGCCTATTTTCCACAACTTAGTACTTGCAGATGAAATTAACCGAGCACCTGCAAAGGTACAATCAGCACTATTAGAAGCGATGGCAGAGCGCCAAATAAGTGTCGGTAGCAAAACTTACCCGCTTCCTAAGATTTTTATGGTGATGGCAACTCAAAATCCACTTGAGCAAGAGGGGACATACCCTTTACCTGAAGCGCAATTAGATCGCTTTTTAATGAAAGTTAATGTTGGTTATCCTGATGTAACAGCAGAACGCGCTATTCTTAAGTTGGCGCGAAATGAAGCAGATGGGCATACACTTGCCAAACCTGTTGCTCTAAGTGATGAACAATTATTAGCCGCTAGGTCAGCAGTCTTAGCGGTTCACATGGCGGACGCAGTGGAAGAATACATAGTGCAACTAACTATGGCTACGCGTGACCCACAATTATACAGCGCAGAACTTGCCAGTTGGATTGAAGTGGGAGTGAGCCCTAGAGCGAGCATTGCATTAGATAGATGTTCGCGTGCACTAGCTTGGCTAAAAGGGCGTGATTTTGTAACCCCTGAAGACGTGCAGCATATTGTGTATGACGTATATCGTCACCGTCTCATTTTGACTTTTGAAGCTGAAGCAAATGGTATCAGCGCAGATGACGTAATCACGCATTTGATATCACAAGTGCCGGTTGCTTAATTTTTAAGATGAAGTCGGATTAATAACCAGCTTTAATAGAGATGTTTGGGAAATGGTTTTGGTTGGAAGTTATAAATGAAGAACAATCATTTGTCTGAATTGTTTGAGCTTAAAGGTGTGTACCCTGAGTTAGAGCAATTACTGGCGCTGCGAAAATATACAGCGCCATTAAGCTTAGAAACAGTGGTTCGCACTAGTCCTAGTGCTGGTAATTGGCAAAGTAGAATGCGCGGTCGCGGTTTAGATTTTGCAGAAGTCAGACTTTATCAGCCTGGAGATGATATTCGCAGCATCGATTGGCGAGTGACAGCAAAGACCCAAAAAACCCATACCAGGTTATTCACTCAAGAGCGAGAGCGCCCTGTCATCTTAGCAGCTGATTTACGCTCTGATATGTTTTTTGGCTCCGTTAACTGTTTTAAGTCGGTAAGCTGCGCCGCCACTATGAGTGCTTTAGCTTGGATTGCGTTAAAAAGTAAAGATCGCGTTGGCGGTTTAGTGATAGGAGATAACAACCATATAGAGTTGCGCCCTAAAGCGAGCCGCAAGGTTGTTCTGTCATATATTCGTTATCTAAATGAATACTGTCATCAGCTGAATTCTCCTATTGCCAGCTCAGTTAAGCAAACCATGGATCAACTGTTACTAAAGTTAAAACAAGTAGCAAAGCCTGGAAGTGCTATCTATATAGCCAGTGATTTTCATGATATAGATTCAATAAACTTAGGGCGTTTAGTTAAACTATCGCAGCACAGCCAAATCACTTTTATCATGATTTCTGACCCCCTAGAGTGGACATTACCGTTCGACAAACATTTACTCGTAACCGATGGTCGCGCTATATCTCCTTTAAATAAAAACAATTACTCAAATAGTTTAATGCAAACGAGGGTTGATAAAGTCGCCGCTATTTGCAAACCATTAAATATTGAATTAATGCAATTAAGCACCCGTGATAATTTTCTCGATGTATTGCAGCAACGTTTCAGTGCGCACAGTGGGCAGTCTAAAAAAGGGCGATCGTTGTGAAAAACGCGCAAGATGCATTAGCCAATTTGCAAGAAATTCACTTGCCTGAGGCCATTTCTTTATGGCCTAGTGCTCCCGGCTGGTGGGTTTTACTGCTATCTATCGTGATGGCGGTTTATGTACTACAAAAACTGCTAAAAAATTTCATTCGCAGCAATAGATATCGCCGCTTAGCGGTGAAACATTTATTGCAGATAGAAAAAAATTATCAGTCACATAAAAAGGATCAACAGCTGCTAGTCGAAATTAATCAGCTGCTGAAATCTGTAGCTATACGCCACTTTCCTCAGTGGCAATGTGCTAGTTTTAGTGAGAAGAAGTGGCAAGCGTTTTTAACGGCGACCTTACCTGTTGCTAAAAGATCGCAAGGGGAAGTATTTATTGAACTTGGGCGTATATATCAAAGAGAGGCCAATTTGAGCGAAACACAACGTTTAGCCCTTATTCAAAGTACTCTGTTATGGTTGAAAAAACACCAAAAAAAGCTAATGCGAAAGGAGAGTGACTTTGTTTAGTTTCCAATGGCCCTGGGTGTTTTTAGCATTATTGCTGCCTCTGATTGTGTATAAATTTTGTAAAAGTACGCCAAGACAAGAAAGTGCTTTAAAGGTGCCTTTCTATGCGCAGCTGAACTTAGAATCAACCTCACCAGTGAAAGGTGTGTACAAGGGTAGGTTAGCAATACTGAGCGTAGTGTGGTTACTGTTATTAAGTGCAGCTGCAAAGCCGCTTTGGCTGGGTGAACCTCAACCTTTAACTACTAGCCCACGAGACCTAATGTTAGCCGTCGATATTTCTGGCAGCATGGAAACGAAAGACATGCAACTAGGCTCGCAAATGGTTAATAGGCTAGCAGGTATCAAAGTGGTATTAGATGGCTTTATAAAACGGCGTCAGCAAGACCGTATGGGCTTAATTTTATTCGCTGATAACGCTTATATCCAAGCGCCTTTAACGTTGGATCACACAACACTGGCGACATTTTTAAATGAAGCACAAATAGGTTTTGCAGGACAGAGAACGGCGATTGGTGATGCTATCGGCCTAGCACTTAAGCGGATGCAAAATAGCCCTGAAAAAAGTAAAGTTTTAGTATTGCTAACAGACGGTGCTAATACAGCAGGCACAGTGACACCGCTAGATGCAGCTGCAGTGGCGGCCAAGAATGGTTTGAAAATATACACTTTAGGTTTTGGTGCCGATGAAATGATAGTGAATAGCTTTTTCGGTAGCAAGCGGGTAAATCCATCTGTCGATCTTGATGAAGATACGCTACAAGAAATTGCAGATTTAACAGGAGGTAAGTACTTTCGAGCACGTAGTATTGATGAATTAGTCGAAATATATCAATTATTAGATAGCTTAGAGCCTCAACCTGCGCAAGGGAAAGTGGTTGTTCCCCAGCAAAGTTTATTTTATTGGCCATTAGCAGCCGCTTTTCTCATCTCAATTTTGTGGTCATCAATAGCATTGTGGCAACAACGCAAGCAGATAGGCAGAGTATCGTTGAGTAAAAGGTTATCTAATAATGATTAATGAATTTCATTTTATACGCCCTTTATGGCTGCTAGCACTATTGGCTATTCCTTTAATAGGATGGTTGTTGTGGCGTATTAAACATTCTAATTTTCAATGGCAGGGCTTAATTGAAGATGAAATGTTAGCGCATTTGATTGTCGGCAAAAACGAAAAGCATTCTTTGTGGCCTATCGTGTTGTTATGCAGCGCATGGCTGTTAGCTGTGCTTGCATTAGCAGGGCCGAGTTGGCAGCAGCTGCCACAGCCACAATTTGCTAATCAAAAACCGTTAATCATATTAGTTGACCTATCACCCTCTATGCTAGTTGAAGATATAAAGCCTTCACGATTAGTTAAAATGCGCTTTAAGCTAATTGACTTGATTAAGGCGCGTAAGCAAGGTTTGACGGCATTGGTAGTGTATGGCGGGGATGCTCATGTGTTAACCCCTTTAAGTGATGATAGTAAAACCTTGTTATCTTTGGTTCCGACTTTATCGCCCAATATTATGCCAATAGCGGGCAGCCGGACAGAAGAGGGAATTGAGCTGGCAATTTCGTTGATCAAAGATCAAGGGTACAAATCTGCAGATGTTGTGCTTTTTACTGATGGAGTAACCGTACAAGCGCAGCAAAGCGTTTCAGCGTTGTTAGAAAACAGTAATATAAGATTGTCGATCATCGGAGTAGGGACGACAGCAGGCGCTCCTATCCCGCTTGGCAGTGAAGGTTTTGCTAAAGATCAAAATGGCAACATTGTATTAGCTAAATTACCAAGAACGCTGTTGCAAAGGCTTGCAGAAACAAACCATGGAAGATACCACGATTTGAGCTTATCAAACCAAGATATAGCAGACGTTTTATCATTAAATGAAAACGCCACTGATACTTATCAAGAGCTAGCAGCACTATCGAGTGAAATGGATCAATGGGAAGATGCTGGCCAGTGGTTAGTTTTGCTAATACTGCCGTTTTTTTTACTGAGCTTTCGACGTGGCTGGCTATTACAATTATTTGCAGTATCAATGTTGATTGTTCCATTTATACATCCTAAACCTGCTCAAGCACTGGGTTGGGAAGATCTTTGGCAAAGCAGTGATCAACAGGGCTCACAAGCCTTTGTAAAGCAGGATTACAGCAAAGCTGCAGATAAGTTTAGCGATGATAACTGGCGAGGTGCAGCGCAGTATAAAGCAGGCGATTTTGCGGGTGCTGCAAAAAGTTACGCAACTTTAAACAACGCAGGTGGGTATTATAACCAAGGCAATGCGCTAGCCAAGCAAGGTGAATTAGCACAAGCGATTAAAGCTTATAATAAAGCTTTGCTATTAGAGCCAGAGCTCGCGGATGCACAAACGAATAAGGTGCTGGTGGAAAATCTGCTAAAAAAGCAGAAAGAGCAGCAATCGAAAGACCGGCGCGATGGTTCAGAGTTATGTCCTGCGA
>JBALXS010000124.1:9938-13555 GCA_036960485.1 Oceanospirillaceae bacterium | reverse complement strand
CTCGTAACGAGATACGGCTAACTCTCATTGTGCCGTTTTAGTTAAATTTTTTAAAAAATGGCTGAATGTTTTTTTGTTATTAGAGCTCCTTCCTCCTTTGGCTGAGATTCAGATAGCCAAAAAAAATCACTTATAGCAGCTGTTTTTGCCATTCTAGAAAATCCTTTTCTCAGATTTATAGAAATAAGGAAAGGATTTCCGGAATTTATTGGGGTTTTAGAATCTCTTTCAAAATCCTTTAAAAACAATTGGTTATAGTTTTTTGTGGCGGTTTTAATAGGGCCTCAATCGCCCATTCGGTTATGCGCGGCATGGAAGAATGTATGCAGCGCGCCGAACAAAAACCGAGCCTAGTGAGCAAGCGGCTAGCTGTCAGCTTGGCCGCTTTCTCCAAGGGTAATTATTTGCACCTTCTGGACCGGAGTTCCATTTTTGTATTGCTCCCTCTTACCGCTTCCTCAAGGGCAGTATCCCGTTTGTATTGCACCTTATTCATTGGAAAAAGACTCGGTGTTGTGCGTAACTTTTGTCCCCTGACATTTAAAACTTAGACGAAGCGCCTTTCTAAAGCCTTAAAAATAGGCATCCATTTTTCACATAAGTCGCATTGAAAAATGAGACATTTCAAAAGATATTGGCAGTCCTGTATTTCGTCACTAATTGCACCACTTACTTCTTTGTAATTAGGGGCCAACTTTTCATTGTTTCCTCTCATCCATAAAGCTTTCAGTTTTCGGAACTTGAGGGTTAGAAGTTTCTTGGATCTCTCCAGTTGACCAGAAGTGCTATACAGCAGTATTGATTCAGAAGGGCGCTAACAATGTACAACTCGGGGGGCATTCAGCGATTCCGGTAGTTGTACAGCGATCACGTTAACAGTGAACTAGGTTACGAATAATAAATGTTGCAGCTCCGCGATATGGCCGAAGAGGTTATTGAATGGATGCCTGAAAAGGTGTGCTTCCATTCTTATAACTATAAGCCACCCAGAGCGGTTCGGGGTTGCCGACAGAATAGTGACGTGAGCTAATTGTTCTGTCTGTTTTCTTTACATTATCGATTAGGAAGTTTGGTTTTTTTTTCTAATTGATTGAAATCAAGACAATTATTTTTTTTGGCTCGAATCTTGCCTTATCTCGATGAAAGGAATTAAGAAGGGTAGGTGTTAGTGTTTTTAGTTATACCATCACCCTTACAGTCATCGGTTAAAGCCGGCGTCTATTTCTGGTTATCGTTAGAGTGCCGCAAGGTTGCTCGATAAATATGACGAATAAACCGCCCATATTTTTGTTTTTTCGAGAGTCTCTTTTAAAAAAGTGGCATTAGTATTCGTTAATTTTGCTACTGGATTATGTCCTGTTTTAGTGGCTGGCAGTGTGTCAGTTTTCAATATTTATTAGGAAGTATGTATGCGTATTTGTTCTGTTTTAGTTTTGGTTGCGGTGGTTTTTTTTACAGGTTGCGGTGCCGATAATGGTGGAAAAGTAGCGGTTATCGATCTTGATGAAATCGCAGCAGTACTAGGTAGAAATAACGAAATTGATGAGCAGGTTAGACAGTACACCTCTGAACAAGAGCTCCGTCTCACGGCATTACGAGATGAGTTGCGAGCTAACATAGAAAAAGAAGAAAAAGCGTTAGGTAAAAAACCCAAAAAAGCAAAGCAGCAGGCGTTTGATCAATTATCTGAGTCCTCAGAAAACCAACTGCGCCAAGAAATTGTGAAGGTTCAGCAGGCTGCAGAGCAGCTCCGCGTTAATTTAGTTATGGGCTTTAAAAAAGAAGTTGAGCCTGTGGCGCGAAGAGTCGGCGATAAAAACGGAATGGGCGTCATCATGATAAAACAAAATTTCATGCTGACCGTTGCTCCAGCTTCTGATATCACCAATGCGGTTATTGATGAGCTTCAAAAAATTGAACCGGCAAAAACCTAGAGTGTAGGCAGTTGATTCGCGGTTAAAGAAATATACCGCTTCAGCAGTAGGTGAGAATTAATAAGAAGTGACAAAAAGTAATTGCTGAGAAAAGAAGTGATCGCTTGTGAGTAGTGGAATGTTTGTTCCGCTACATTTTTTGATTCTGTAGCAGTTTGTGGAATCAAATGGATTGTTGAAAAGGGATAAAAGGATGTTTTTTAGAGATCGATCGGCCCAGCAAATTACTTCTGTATTGGTAATATACGGGTTCATTTTTTCTAATTTCCTTTTACCGCTGCGAATGGCCTATTCGCAACAAATTGTCACCGATGGGCGAACCCAAACTCATCTGAGCATTAACGGCAATGTCACCGACATTACCACCTCTACCATTCGTGGTGTGAACGCCTATAACTCCTTCAGTAAATTTGATGTCTACAGCGGCAATGTCGCTAACTTGCATGTGCCAGGCGGCGCTACCAACTTACTGAACGTGGTTCACGGTCAAGTCTCTAACATTGACGGCGTATTGAATGCCTACAAAAATGGCAAAATTGGTGGCAATGTCTTTTTTGCTAACCCGCATGGTTTTGTTGTTGGTGCCGGTGGTGTGGTTAATGTTGGTTCTTTGACGGTATCGACGCCCACCAGTGGTTTCATGGAAGGCTTTTTTGATGAAGCGGGCAATCCAACTGACGCTGCAACAAACCACATCTTAAATGGCACAGCCCCGATCAGCAGCAGCGGTCTTATTTCTATTCAAGGTCGCGTTAACGCACTTGATAAGCTGAGTTTACAGGGTGCTGATATCAGCAATAGCGGCGTGATTACAGCGGGTGTTTCAGCCGCTCAAGCAATTGGCTTTGCCGATCTGGTAAACGCTGAAAATCTTCAGTCAGCCTCAGCTATCGTCGAGAAAAATGGTGAAATTTTCATCATGGCTGAAAATAACTTCACTAATACAGGTGATATCAGTGTTGACGGAGCAAGCAATGTTGACGCTGGTAATATTATTGTAAAGGCGAAGACGGATATTGTTCTATCGGCTGATTCCAGCATTAGTGCCAAAGGTCGGGGTGAAAATTCGAACGGCGGCAATGTAGTGGTATTTGCCGATAACAAGGCGGTTATAAAAGACAGCGCTAGGCTTGATGTGAGCGGTGGTGATATTTCAGGTGATGGTGGTTTTGCTGAGTTTAGTGCCAAAGATACCGTTGAACTCGGTGGCGGTTCATTACAGGCCGGTGCGGTTAATGGTAAACAAGGCACCATATTAATTGACCCTTTAAATGTAAATATCACTGAAGATTTGTTACGTGATAACACCGCCACGGGTGGCGTTGCAGTAGGCTCAAAAGGTTCAACCTGGAATGCAGGCAACCTGATACTAGAAGCAGATGAAAAGATCACGATTTCTGCCGGCAAGGTTGTCTCTACTCGACAGGTTGCTGGCAATACGGTTACCGCTCATAAAGACGATGATTCAACCGGGAATTCAGGCAACCTGATACTTAATGCAAAAGAAATTGAACTGCAGACTGGTTCAATGTTATTAGCGCACGTTCAAGGCCTGGGAAATTATACGGCGGGTGACGTTACCCTGAACGCAATAACGACAGACCACTCAGGCGGCATTCTGGCGACTGCCAATGCAATCACTAAGATTGTTGTTGATGGCGCCACCATTAAAGCCAACAATAT
>JBALXS010000124.1:0-9838 GCA_036960485.1 Oceanospirillaceae bacterium | reverse complement strand
GATAACAGTGCAACGGCTTATTCCAATGCCAATATCAATAGTCCAGGCCTTGAGAGTTTAACTATCCATGCACTGGATAATAATATAAAAAACAGGGTTACCTCCTCAACTGACGCTGGCTCAGGGATTGTGGCAAAGAACCTGACAAAATATGCAGTTAAAGGCATAAATTCAGCTGCAAATAAATTAACTTCTGGGTTTCTAGAGACCCGAGACGCTCCTCCTGGTGCCACTTCTAAGCCTAAGTTTGCGGGTGCTCTGTCTTACGTCGAGAGCACACAGACGGCCAGTGCAAGCATTGGCAATAACGCCAATATAGTAGCATCGAAAAATGTCACCGTGACGGCAAAGGTTGAAGATGCGCGCCTACAAAACCATGCGGCAAGCACGGTGGCCTCGGAGCATGATGAACCCACGGCTGACAATCCATCCGCCACCATAGGCGTGAGTGTTGCTGTGTCTTATGGTGATTACACTCACAATGCTGATGCGCATATTGGTGATAATGCTAATGTCACCGCACAACATGTTGGTGTGCGTTCAGATGTACTGATGCCCTGGGAACAGACCTGGTGGAAATGGGAAGGGCTAACCTCGATTATCAGCAAGCTTAACGGTAATTTGGGCGTGGCTAATGGGTTTCTCACTGGATACGCTAATGCGCAATCGGCGGGTGAGGACCTTGCGCTGGCCGGTGCGGTAACCTGGTTGGATTTTAACAATAACAGCACAGCATATCTTGGGGAATCCTCAGAGATTACCATTTTACCCGGTGGATTCAGTTCCTGGACGAGTCATCGTACTGACGCAATTGGTCAATTTTTAGCTATTGGAGATTTTGAGTTTATTGATGAGCCGACCTGTGCCCTGACATTTGGATGTACTAAGTTAAAATTTGTAGATGAAACCGTTAACTGGAATTCTGCGGTTAATGTCACCGCTAATAATGAAATTGAAGGGGTCTACTCAGCGGGTAATTTGGGCCTCACTCTGCAAGGCAATGAAGGCCAAACCGGTGGAAAGGCAGCGGGTGCCTCGTTTAACCTGATTGACTATACGAATGTAACTAAAGCCTTTATTGCTGAAGGCGCAAAAGTAGGGCAGCAGACAGGCCAGCCGGCAGTTGATATCAACGTGATCGCATCATCTCGTGAGAATATGATTGTGGTCAGCCCCACGGCGGGGCGCGGTGCCAGTTTTGGCTTGAATGGACAAGTCTCGATTGCTCAAATGAATAATACCACTGAGGCTTCTATTGATGATGAAGCTCAGGTCACAGCTAAAGAGCTGCAAGTTAAAGCAACAGATGAGATAGTGACCTGGTCACTTTCCGGTGCCTTTAATATGTCGGATACAGCTGCGGTGGGTATAGCGGTTGCCTATACCGATGTGACCTCTCGTACTAATGCCTTTCTCGGCGACAATGATATTAATTTGATTGCAGGTTCGTCACTGTCATTGGCCGACGGTGAGATCACAGCCAATGATATCGTGGTTAATGCCCGCACTGATGGTCGCATTGAATCCTTTGCCGTTGCGGCTACGCTGGCCAGCTCCAGTAAGCCTACGCCTTTCGAAAGACAGAAAAATTCGCGGGATTTGCTTGCTCAGGATAAGCCCAAAACGGGCCTGTCGAAATGGCTGGACGACGCGAGCGGCTTAATCAGTGGAACGCCAAAAAAATCAGGCGCGAGTGATCCCGCTGCTTCTACATACAAGCCAAAATTCGGCGCGGGAATATCCGGTGCCGCAGCGGTCAATCTCTCTGATCTGGATACCAGCGCCTATATCAAACATCCGGTTGTCACGGGTGTTGGCCCCACGAGTACGTTAAATGTTTCGGCCGTTAATGATACGGATATCACTGCAGCGGCGGGTGCGGCTGCGTTAACACGAGCCAATGCGCCATCGGCAAAACGCAGTGCGGCGTTTGCCGGCGCTGTGACTGTGAATGTACTGGGTAATGATACCAGTGCTTATATTGACTCGTCATTGGTAACCAATGTTAACGATGTTGACGTCATTGCGCTCGAAGGTGGTGAACAACTGTCTATTGCGATTGGCGCAGCGGTTAATGCCTCTGCTAAAAAGAGCAGTGCAGCCAGTGTGGCAGGTTCTGTTTCGGTGAGTGAGGTCGAAAATACCGTACGTGCCTACATCAAAGACTCTACTCTGAATGCCCCCGGATCGGGCAATCAACTAAACGTTGTGGCCTATGACCGAACTAAACTCGGTACCGGTGCGGGTTCATTGTTTGCCGGTGGCAAGGCAGGATTTGGTGCGGCGATTACCTACAGCGAAATCCAGAATACGGCAGAAGCCTATATTGAAAATTCAAGCATTACGAATTCGGCAACTGGAAATGGCGACTATAACAACATAGCCGTACAGGCTTATACGGCATCACAGATTGCGGCCGGTGGTGGCATGGTGGGTATTACCACGGCCTCTGAAGGGGCTTCTTTAGCCGGCGCAGTTGTTGTTAATGATATTGATAATACTGTCAGCGCGGAAATACGTGGGAATTCAACGGTTACCGCAAGTAATAAAGTGGATGTGCTGGCCCGTGATATTAATGCCATAGCCAGTCTGGATACAATTATTGATAGTGAAGACAATGGCAATGCAAATGTTTCTAGCCTCGATTATGACGGCACAACCATAGGTTTGGATGCGCCATCTGGTAGTAGCATTTTAGCAGTGGCGGGTGTTGTGCAACTCGGTTTGAACGGCGGCAGCAATGCCGGTGCGTCTTTGACGCGCAATACCATATCAAACAAGTTTTTTGCACGCATTACTGACTCAGAGGTGACTACTCAGGCGAATGGTACGGTGACCGGCGATATTAATGTCATCGCGCGTTCCGATGCCAGAATTACCGGCATTGCTGTGGGTCTTGGTTTTGCCTCGGGCAAATTTGCCGGTGCGGGTTCGGTTACTACTAATGAAATTGACAATGAAGTCAGAGCAGAAATCAGTTCCACTTCAACACAAAAGATCTCTACAAACCGTCTCAATGTAACGGCCGAAGATAAATCTAAAATTGAGTCTCTGGCAGGTCAGGTGACTATTTCGACGGGCGCCACCGCGATTGGTTTATCTCTGGCACATAATGAAATTAACAATAAGGTATTTTCATCAATAACCGGCACGGATATAGATGCACGCCTGTTAACGGATGTCAGTGCTGAAAATGCTTCCACCATCAGAACCCTGTCAATGACGGCGGGTGGGTCTAAAGAGCTTGCCTTTAACGGTGCGGTATCCATTGGGCTTATCGGCAATGAAACTGAAGCCAAAATAGTTAATTCAAAAGCGAATACCACCGGTAACCAAACTGATGTCACCGCAAAGGATCGGTCTACCATTGAAGCATTATCGGGTGGTGCAGCGGTGGCTACTCAAGGGACGGGTGTGGGTATTTCGGTGGCGGTGAATCGTATCGCCGGTTCGACCAAGGCTCATGTCAGTGGCAGTGCGGCTGCTAGCCAATACAATCTGCAAGGCTTGAACGTGCTAGCGGATTCTCAGGCCACCATTAATACCATTTCGGTGGGGATTGGCGGCGGTAAGGACGTGGGAATTGGCGGATCGATCACCACTAACTTTATAGATAATGATGTCTGGGCCTATATCGACGATGGTGCCAAGGTCATTGCGCAAAATAATGTCGGTGTTCTTACTGAAAGTGATGATCGTTTAACCGTTGCTGCGGGTAGTGCAGGCGTTGGCTTGGCGACAGCAGGCATAGGTGTTTCATTTGCCTACAACAACATTAAGGGCTCAGCGAAAGCTTATATAGAAGGCACCGGCACGGATACAGCAGTTAGCGCTTATGCAAAAAATGCAGCAGATAAACTAACGGTGAACTCAGGTCTGTTAGATAGCAGTGTGGACCTTGGTAAGGCAGTGGACATTAGTACGTATAACACACTGGATCTGCGTTCGAAGAAACAGAAACAGGATGTAACTGGCGTTGTGGTCAATGCCTCATCAACGCAGCATGTTGAAAGCATTGGCGCTAATTTGTCGGCTGGTGGCAGTGGTTTTGGTCTAGTGACGACCATTAATTCAATCGCTGGTAGTACGGAAGCTTATATACAGAACACCAGTATTAATGGCGGCAGTAACACGGATGGCACGTTGGATCAGGATCTCAATGTGATCGCCAGTAATCATGCCTATGGTAATGGTTTTGTTGGCAACATTAGTATCGCGTTAAATGGTGCGGCAGCAGGCGCCGCCGTGGACACTCATGATATTTCAAGGCATACCCGAGCCGTTATTAATGGCGGGCAGCTGGCGGCAAAAGGTGATTTGAAAGTTAAGGCATATACCACTCAAGGCGTGTCTTCTCTTGCTATTGGTGGTTCAGGCGGTTCAAACGCTATTGCTGGCACACTTGCCTACGCGAATTTTGTTAATACTACCGAGGCTTTCATTTTACATGCGGATGTCACTGCTGATGATGTGACCGTTGAAGCGGATAATGAGAATAACCTGCACATGGTTGCAGGTGCCGTCAGTATTGGCGGTAATGCGGCAGGTGGCGCCTTTACCGTAGGACTGAATGAAAGTAAGACCAATGCTTATATTTCAGGATCAAATACTGATGCCTATCGTACAAAAATAAATGCTACTGGCGCGGTCAAAGTAGCCGCCAATGCCAAGACAAATATCGGCCATACGGCGGTAGCGGGAGCCGCTGCAGGTTCCGTTGGTGTTGCAGGTAGTGTTTCGGTGAATATTCTTAATGGCACCACTCAGGCTTATATCAAACAGGCAGACGTGGGCACCAGTATCAACAAAGTAGGCAAGGTTACAGTCACTGCTAATGATCAGGTTGTACTGGATACGGATGCCGGATCTGTCGCCATTGGTGGCACGGCGGGCGTTGGGGCTAGTGTAGCCGTCAATATACTGAAAAGCCGCGTGACCAGCACTATAGATGACAGCACGGTTTACAGTAATCAAGCAGTTGAGGTCACTTCGGCTAGCAAAAATAATATCACTGCGCTTACTTTCTCTGGTGGTGGTGGCGGAACCGTGGGGATCAGTGGTGCAGTAATCGTGAATTTGGTGGGCAGTGATGTCGTTGATACTGCTAAAGGTGGTGATGAAGCTAATGATGAAGCTGGCGGAACCATTCAAGGTGTTGACGATGCCATTAGTGGTGTGGGCGATACGGTCATAAATGATATTTTGCCTGACAGTGATACGGTGATGACTGCTTCTGAACGCACTGAAATGACGAGTAATACCGGTGCCGATGTAAAAGATATTTCCTATGGCGCCGATGCGGCCGCAGCTAAATTTCAAACCTCAGCCAATGTGCTGGGCACAAACAGCGTGATCAATGCAGCCAGCTTGAAAGTGGAGGCGACAGACAGCACGTCAACCAAATCTACGGTCGGTGGTGTGGCTGTTGGTGGAAGCCTTGGTTTGGGTGCTGGCGTGGGTGTGACCAAAGTTCAAGCCAATGTCATTGGTCGAATTGGTGCAGGTGTTGATGTTAATACAGCAAATAATATTGATGTTAAAGCCACAGCAAAAAAAGATACGGGTGACGTCATCAATATCCTTGCTTTTGCCGGTGCTGGAGGATTGGTCGGTCTGGGTGCGGCAGTAGCCGTCGCCGATGTTGATAATAAAGTCAGCGCTAGCAATGACGGTGACACTGATTCTATTAGTGGCACGGTGAACATCGAAGCAAAAGATAGCAGTAATATGGTCATCGAATCGGTCGGTGCGGTAGTCGGTGCTACGGCTGTCGGTGCGGTGATTGCTCGCGCAACCAAAACCAGTGTGGTGACTGCCAGCAGTGGTGCATCGACTGTGAATGCCGCTGGCGCGAGCATTAAAGCAAAAAGCGAAGGGCAGATTATTGCCAGAACCCAAAGTGCGGCAGGGGGGCTTGTCGGCGCTGGTAGTGGTGCTGATGCGCGGGCTGAAGATAACAGTACTGTGACCGCGGCAACGGCTGATTTTTCAATCTTTAATCTTGGTAATGGCAACCTGACGGTTGAGGCTGAAGCTGCGCCACAAACTGATGCCCTGTCTCAGGGTGTCACGGTATCCGGAGGTTTAAGCGTGGGGGTCTCCATTGCCAAGGCCGAGGCTACCCCGAATATATTTGCTTCTCTAGGACGCAACAATACGATTAACGCCCGTAACCTGACCGTGGCAGCAAAACAGACAAAGGGCAGTGCAACCTCGGGTGTCAGTCGAATTGCTGATGTTGATGTCGATACCTGCACCTCTGATTGTGCCAGTGCCAGGGCTAATGCATTTGCCGCCAGCGGTAGCTTCTCTGCGAGTGTCGGGGCTACCGAAGGTGAAGCTAAAACCGTTGCGGTGATCAGCAGTAGCGTGGGTGATAACAGTGTTTTAACGGTGACTAATACCAGTAACATAGAAGCCAGTAGTGACACTGAAAACCACTCTGTGGTGACCGGGATTACGATAGGTGGTTTGGCAGCAGCCGGTGCAAACAGCTCAGATGCCATTTCAGATATGAACACCACGGCTACGTTGGGGAATAACGTTAAAGTAGTGGGTAGCACGCTGAATGTAACGGCTACGGGTAATGATAATAATTTTTCACAGGCGACTGCGGGCAGTGGAGGATTCTTCTCCGGTGTGGCCACCTATGCCGACACGACGAGTAAGAGTGTCACTAAAGCAGAAACAGGCAGTGGCAGTGTCGCTCAGGGCATCAATGTGTCCACTTTAAACCTTGAGGCCAATCACACCACCAACTACAACGGCAAACTCAATAACTTAAGTGCTGCAGCCATCGGTGCCAGTGGTGCTAATGCGGATCACCTGGTTGAATCGACGGTAGAAAGTAATATTGGTGCTAATGCCTATGTGTTGGCTAATAGCGTTAATGTTGAGGCCAATAACATCACCCGCAAGCCTTATCTGTCGGGTGGTTCGTGGAATATCACTTCTGCCTCTGGTGGCTTGATTGATGTGCCTGGCGTGAACAGCGACTCCGTGATTAAACACTGGACCACAGCCTCTGTGGGCAGTGCAGCGGAGGTCAAAATCATCGAATCGGTTGCTGTTTTTGAAGCGCTGGTTATCAATGCCTTCAATGACATTCAGGCCTTTGACAAGGTTAAGGCTAACTCCGCTGGTGGCGTTGCCATACCTTATGGAGGCTCGACGATTGATGTTCAGGTCGCGAATGCCGACGTTACGTTCGGTGCGAACTCTAAGGTTATCAGTGAAGCCGGTGATATCAAGGCTGGCGCGCGTTCTAAAGTGGACTTAAAAACTGAGACAGTAGTGGATGCCTACGGCCTAGCTGGTGCGCCAAGTGGCCATGCGTATTCGAAATACAAAGGCCACAACAAGGTGACGGTTGCAGCCGGTACCACAGGCACCACCACCATTAGAACCGAGAAGGGCAGTGTAATTCTGGCCGCCGGGGAAAATACTAATGGTGACGCTAATGATCTTGATCTTGTAGCCAAGGTGAATCTGTGGAACAAGACCGCCATTCCTATTCCAACACCGCCAGATGCACTAGTGACGGTGGCCAACAACAGTACGGTGGCTATTAATGATAAGGCGCTGGTAGAAAGTGAGCATGACATTGGCCTGTATGCCAATAAAGGCAGCGTGTATACGTTAGCCAAAGGTATAGGCAAGGATATTTACCGTGAGGCTGCGGCTGCATTGGCCAGTGGAATCAGTAACGCGTTTGGTGGTGGCGACGTGTCCTTTGAAATAAAAGGCGGTGAGGAAATAGTGAGTGGTGTAGGGACGGTAAGGGTTACCGGTTCTGGTAAAGCACGCACCGGTATTAAGCGTAACAAGTCGCTGACTCTGGAAATAGAGCCCGGTAGTGTGACGGCTCAACAACCCGGTGGATTAATCAGGGTTACTTCTGATGAAGTGGGCTATTCACAGGAATTCAGCGTAGAAATCGCGCAAAATCTTAGAGATAGAATGGCTTATCTGCGCAATCTGCAATCAGATTATGCAGGCGCGAGCATCCAGTATCAGGCTTACACTGCGGAAATTAAATTTCTCGAGAAAAAGCTAGAGGATATTGGCCTGGCAACAACCGCTAATCCTGGCACGCTGTCTAGCTCGGGTGTTAGTCCTCATCAATCGGCTACCAATTTGCTGGCTCTGTTGGAAGATACCAAAACAACGGTTAGCGGTGAACGTACCGCTAATGAAGGAACGCTACTGACAAAAACGGCTGATCTTCAGCTATTTACCGATCGTGATAGCAAGCAGGTTCAGTTAACGGCTGAACAGGCTAAGGCGACGGCTGATCAGGATGCAGCTCTGATCGCACAGCTGACCAATGATATAGGCGTACTCGACACGACTATCGTAGACAATAGCCTTGTGCGCACGACAGTAGTAACTGAGATCGCGACTTTAAACATCAATATCGTAGCTCAGACCGATCAGTTAGATAATGTTCTGACACCGAAAATCACTAACCTTCAGACAACCTTACCTACATTGAGTATGGCTCCAGTACAAGGTCCGTCTGCGGATTTTGTAACGGTTGAAGATGTTAGCGTACGTTTGGGTAATATCAATATTAAGGCGGATATCCTTTCAGGAGATGGCCATTTAGAGTCTCCGGGTGATGCCAAAATTGATATCACTAACTATACGCCGACCTTCCTTAAGTTGAATAAACTGACAATCGACAGTAATTTTGGCGGGCTAATTAACTTTAACGGCCTTGGCGTTAGTAATGTAGATACCATCAATCAGCTTAATGGTCCGGGATCTTCTGCAGCTCAATTTCAGACGGTACTGAGCAAAGATTCAGTGGGTGCGGCCAACCCTTCTATTAACATTAATAGTTACTACAACCCGGATGACGCTAAATTTACGACGGGAATAGCCAAAGGCCCTGCGCCGGATATCGAATTAAATGACGATATCTATAACCCACGCGGTCTGGTCAGAGTGTTCAACCAGGCAGGCAGTATTTTAGTGGGACCCGGTGCGGATATTTTTGCCGGCAGCGTAGAAATTGAAGCGCAAAATGGCGATTTTGTGCAAAGTTATACTGAAAATTTCTTTGAAGCCGGTGGTGACCCTGCTGCGATATACCGAGATAGAAATAACCCTGCTGGCATTCAGCCAGGTGGCATCGTAGCCAATGGCAGTATATTTATTGCATCTAGATTCCTGAATATTAATGGCCTGATTCAAAGCGGTATCGAGCGATGGAATATTGATTTGCCATCCACCTTCCTGATGACAGGCTCGGCAGCAGAGCTGGGTGTTGAGCAAGGCACGCTTAATGGATTTCAAACAGATTATAAAAATAACAATGCGTTGCACACACGCTATCTAACGAATGACCGCGGTCAATCGGTTAAATATAATGCAATTGATGATCGTCTAGAAGTAGACCTCACCTGGGTGCAGAACGATTTTGCAGATGTTGTCGGTCAAAACGATCGTAAGGCGAATGGCTTGTACAGCATCATCTTGCCGCAGGATACTAAAGATATAAATTACACCGCGACCATTGGGGCTAACTATGACGCGGGTAATGACCGTTACGAGCTCAATGGCATAGAAGTGTACGGTGGTTACATTCAGCTGTATGGCCAGATTTTGAATACCTCTAATACAGGTACTGGCGTCCTCAAGGTGCTGGATGGTTATGGCACTATTAATGTGAGCAATCCAACGTCACGGGATGTGGTCATTAACAAACTGAACACGGGACGTGGCGTGGCCGGTGTGATTGATATTACCGATATACAATATCTCGATGGTAACAGTACACCGTATTCAATAAATACCCTCATCACTCGTGAAAACGGTGCGGTGAAGACCGAGA
>JBALXS010000006.1:53761-96778 GCA_036960485.1 Oceanospirillaceae bacterium | reverse complement strand
CATTTAATGTTTAGTTATTGTCTCGTTTTGCGGGTTGCCCCGTTAGCGAGGAGGCAAATTATATAGATACTGGAGCTGGCGTCAACACTTAATGTGAAATAATTATAATTCGAACATATATAGTGAAAAGCTGATTAAAAAATAAACTAAAGCATTAATAATATCTATTTTTCGTCAATGAGTTAGCTTACTTAAGAATCAAACAGAGTCACACAGAAGATCTTACTATCTTATTAGGAACTTACCATTAACTTAGCTAACTGTATCTATATCAGTAGACTCAGCATCTTTATCTTCTTTAGTCTTTTTTAATACCTTCGACATTAAAATTCCTACTTCAAACAACAGCCACATCGGCACTGCAAGTAAGCTTTGAGAAATCATGTCAGGTGGTGTTAATAGCATTCCGACGAAAAAGCACCCTACTATAATAAAAGGTCTTTTACTTTTAAGCGCTTCTGCGGTTGTAATACCACTCCAGATAATCAGCATCGTGGCTATAGGTATTTCAAATACAACACCAAATGCAAAAAACAGTTTTAGCACAAAGTTTAAGTAGCTACCAATATCGGTCATTATAGCTACGTTTTCTGGACCAACGCTGGTAAAGAACCCGAATAACAATGGGAACACTATAAAGTAAGCAAACGCCAACCCTGAGTAAAACAGCACGATACTTGATATCAATAATGGAATTGCAAGACGCCGTTCATGGCTATATAAACCAGGAGAGATAAAACTCCAAGATTGATGCAATATAAAAGGCATAGACAAAAACAACGCCAACACGATAGTAAGCTTAAAAGGAGCAAAGAATGGCGATGTGACATCTGTTGCAATCATCGTCGTCCCTTCTGGTAACAACGCTGTTAAAGGTTCAGATATAATGGTGTATATATCGTTTGCGAAATAAAACAAACATAAAAATATTGCCAAGATCGTCAATATTGCACGAATAAGCCTCTGCCTTAACTCCACTAAATGTGAAGTTAGGGTTAATTCTTGTTCTTCGTTATTACTTTGCTGTTCGCTCATTTCTGCTAATTCTTATCGATATCAGGTGCGATATTATTTGTAGGGACACTTTCTGTCATGGGATTGCTTTCAGATACTTGCGAGCTCGTCATAGCTTGCCCTGTTGTATCATTTTCACCTGAATTTATCACTTCATCTTTAGAAGCCGTTATATCTGACTGATCAACTGTTTGCTTTGTTGCAGCTTCACTCATGAACGGACTTTTCATTTCTTCCAATTCACTGTTTAACTGTTCTTTTGCAATAGATGCGGTGCGCTTCATCTCGTCAAGCTTAAGCTCTTCAGATATTTCAGTTTGAATGCCACTAATAGTACGTTTAGCCTTGCCAATCCAAAGACCTAAAGTACGTATCGCAACGGGAAGCTTTTCAGGACCCAGAACAACCAGCGCAACAACAGCAATCAGTAATAATTCAGTAAAACCTATATCAAACATTTATGAGGACTTTTTCTCAGTAGTTTCTTCTGATTTAACAACACTTTCTACTGCAGGCTGTTCAACTGTTTGCTCTACGAAATCAGCATCTTTTTTAGCTTCTAGCTTTTTTTCTTCGCTTTCTTCAGCAAGTACTCCATCGCTCATCGCTTTTTTAAAACCTTTAACCGCACTGCCTAGATCACCGCCAATATTACGAAGCTTCTTTGTGCCAAAAAGTAAAATCACAATACCTAACACAATAGCTAACTGCCAAAGACTTACACCACCGAAACCCATGTTTTTCTCCTAAATTCTACTTTTAAATAATAGCTAGTTCACAGCCATCAACAAGATATACTGTGCTTAATTAGCAATCTAATCACTACAACACTTATGACAATCTTGATTATGCCTAAAAACTAATAATTTTGATTATTTTCAAATAATAGCTAGCAGGTATATCAGCTATTACTTTATTCTTGAAGCTTTTTCTTCTAATCCTGATAAATCAAAGCGTTTAGCTAATTCCTCTAATACAGACTCTGGACGCTCACCTAAATGCGATAACATGACTAATGTATGAAACCACAAATCCGCTGTTTCATATACCAAGTCTTTAGTTACTCCGTCAGATTGCGCATCTTTAGCCGCGATAACAACTTCAATTGCTTCTTCGCCAACCTTCTCTAGAATCTTATTTAAGCCTTTTTCATGCAAACTCGCCACGTAAGATGAATCGCTACTAGCCTCTTTACGCGCTTCTAAAATATTACCAAGCTCTGTTAAAACTGCACTCATGCTCACCTACTTTTCATATATTACTGCAGGGCTTTTAATCACTTCGGCATCTATTTGCCATTGCCCATCTTTAAATACCGAATAAAAACAGCTTTCACGACCAGTGTGACAAGCTATTCCACCGATTTGCTCTACCGACATCAGCAGCACATCCTTGTCACAATCTAACCTTAACTCATGTAGCTTCTGAATGTGTCCTGATTCTTCACCTTTTCGCCAAAGTTTTGATCTAGATCTTGACCAGTAAACTGCGCGCTGCTCTAAAACAGTTAAAGCCAACGATTCTTTGCTCATCCAAGCAACCATTAAAACCTTTCCCGTTTCATGATCTTGGGCAATTGCTGGCATCAATCCTTGGTTATCCCACTTTAGCCCTTCTAACCACTGCTCAGTCATATATCTCTCTTTATTAGATCTATCTTGTGTATATGTAAGGGTTTTTCGTTATTTTTCAATGCATACTGATCAACGTACGATAACATATAGCGCTAAGCCTAGTAACATCCAGCCTTGCCATTCAATTTGCTCCATAATTAATCTTGCAGGCTCATATCCGAACCATAACCCAGCACACAAAATCACAGCAACTAATATACCTTTCTTACGATCTTTACTTTTTTGCTGCTCAGCTCTTATCCTTGCTTGTTCTATTAGCTGCTGAGCAAGTACATTTTGCTGCTTACTTTGTTGAAGCGCATCAAATGCTAACTGCGGCAACAACGGTAGTTTCTCAATCCAATCAGGCGCTTGCTGCATAATCGTTTTCATAACAGCTTTAGGGCCGGCTCTTTCTTTCATCCATGCCTCTAAATACGGCTGGCCTGTTTGCCAAAGATCGAGCTCTGGATAAAGCTGCCTTCCTAGCCCCTCTATGTTTAAAAGGGTTTTTTGTAACAACACCAGCTGAGGCTGAACTTCCATGTTGAAACGTCTAGCTGTTTGAAACAAGCCCAATAACACCTGACCAAATGATATATCTTTTAACGGCTTTTCAAATATGGGCTCACAAACGCTACGTATTGCCGTTTCAAATGCTGTCACATTAGTACCAGCTGGCACCCAACCAGAATCTATATGCAACTGCGCTACCTGTCGATAATCTCTGGTGAAAAAGGCCAGTAAATTGCGCGCTAGATAGCTTTGATCCTCAAGCGTTAAAGAACCTACTATTCCAAAGTCTACCGCGATATATTGCGGATCATCTCCACTGTTATGAGCTACAAAGATATTGCCAGGATGCATATCTGCATGAAAAAAACTATCGCGAAAGACTTGAGTAAAAAATATCTCTACTCCTCTTTCCGCCAGTAATTTCATGTCAACATTTTGTGCATTCAGCTGTTCTATGTCAGCAACTGGAATACCCGCGATACGCTCCATCACTAATACATTCTGACGAGTGTAGTCCCAGTATATCTCAGGGATATATAAAATATCTGACTGCTCAAAATTCCTACGCAATTGTGAAGCGTTCGCGGCTTCTTTTCTAAGATCAAGTTCATCCGCTAGGCTCAATTCATACTCAGCAACCACCTCAACTAAATGCAGCCTCTTACCTTCAGCCCATACTTTTTCTAAAATACGGGCTAAAGTGAACAACAGCGCTACATCTTTTTTTATGGTTTTTTCAATGCCTGGACGTATCACCTTTACGACAGCTTTTTCACCACTAAATAATACAGCGCTATGAACTTGTGCTACTGACGCTGAAGCTAGTGGTTCTTTATCATATTCTGCAAACAGTTCTGCTAACGGCTTACCCAAAGCTTTTTCGATTAAAGCAACAGCTTCTTCATTTGCAAATGCAGGCACTCGGTCTTGCAAGAATTTCAACTGGTCAGCAACATCTATAGGCAGTAAATCGCGTCGAGTTGATAGCATTTGACCGAATTTTACAAAAACGGGCCCCAAACTCTCCAACGCTAATCTTAATCTTACTCCCCGTGCTTCTTTTGCTGGAACGATATAACGCCATGGCAATAAATAGAATATAGCTTTTAAATACCACGGTAGAGGTAAGTCATCAAAAAAAGTATCGAGACGATAGCGGATTAAAATAAAACCTATTTTAAGGCTTCTGAAAATACGTTGCACTACTGTGATACCTTGTTGATTGCTAATAACATAAAATTGACTAAGCCGCAGCTTAGCGGAGGACGACTGGCAAAGCTATTATTAATTCAACCAATATATACAGCATTACGACCATTCGCTTTAGCTTTATATAAAGCGGTATCTGCGCGAGAAAACAAGCTATCGATGCTATCACCTGGTCTTGCTTCACACACACCAAACGACATTGATATAGAGATCGGGTCACCATGATAGTTAAACGGGCTTTTGCAAATCAATCTACGGATTTTATCCATTGCTTTAGCTGCTTGCTCTGCTTTAGTCGAAGGGACAATTATAGCAAACTCCTCGCCTCCGTAACGTGTTACAAAATCCGATGAACGTGTTCCTTTACACAGTATTTTTGAAACTAAACTTAAGACTTTATCGCCCGCTAAATGACCATACGTATCATTCACTATTTTAAAGTGATCTAAGTCACAAATAACCAGAGACAAAGGCTGCTCGTAACGATTAAAGTTTTCTATTTGAAACGCCATTATTTCATTATAAGCAGTACGGTTTGGCAAGCGCGTTAACGCATCCAAACGTGCTTGCTTGCGCTCTTCTTCTATGTAATCTTGCACTTTATCAGCTTCTTTTTCCATAACCGAGACCCTCTGTTTGAGGGCAGTATAGTTAGATAGCAAGCTACTATCGCGATTATACTCTTCGTTTTGCAGTGCATCCATCGCACCAATGATATGGTTTAATTGAACAGACAGTAATTGCTGTAACTCTTCTATTTCAGTTGTATCTTGTACAACTTCTCGAATATTACTAATACTTTCACGCACTTTTCCATCTGCGACAGCACGTACTTTGGCGCTTTCGCTTTCAATTCCTTGAGTTTTTTGAATAAAATCTTGTACTTCACAAAGCTGCTTATTTAAGCCTTGAAGATAGTTACTAAAATCATCGCCTCTAACTGCTAACGCTGATTCTATAAATTTTGTAATTTCATCAATTACACTTGGAAGAGTTTCAATCTCTAAACCTAGTTCAAGATCTTTAATAAGTTTTTTGTACAAAGTAGATAGTTTTTTGGAAGGAGTTATTTGCTCGAGTAACAGAATCATCCCGTCAGCGATTTTTTTCATTGGGATAGTGAAATTGCTATTACTATCCCCTCCAGCAGATGCTATTTTGTCTGCTGCAAGCTGGATATTTAACAATATGCGAAATTTAGCAGGGATTTGATACAGGTTACTATGAGCGTCACGAAACTCACTTTCAACGTTAAGTAGCTGCTGCTTTTGCTCAGAAGGGAGAGTAGGTTTATTTAGGCTTCTTTGCCAAGAAGCCCCTATATCTAGAAAATCTTGATTATTCTCTTGGCGCTCTAAATGTAAAATACGAATATCTTGTTCGATATCTAAGATTAATTCGTCGTCAATAAACTCTGACGAATTCATCATATGCTTTCTAAGCTCACTTAGGTTTTTGTCTAAAGACGCACTATGCCCCTCTAAACCTTTGCTTATAACACGTAGTAAGCCAAAAAAAGATTCCCCTATCCCCTCTGTCATATTTTTTTCTCTTGTATAGAATGTGCTTTATTAAAATTTAATATGAAACTCATATTTAAAACACTACACCATTACTTATGCAAAAAAATTAAACTATATAGTAGAATATCGCCGGGTTAATTTTACTGAAATAAGAAGGTAAGTAAGCAAGCTATCATAACTCACTTACCTTAACGTTAGCATTACTTTTTGCTGCTATCACTCTCCTTTTCAACCAAATACTCAACTACTTCTAGCATGTGCTCAAAGCCTTTTGAAGACGTAACGCGATATTTGTCGTTCACAACAATAGAAGGAACGCTCTCAATACCCATTGTTTCTGTTTTACTAGCCGCTGTTTTAAGTGCTGACTTCATAGAAAAAGAGCTCAAGCGCTTATCAAAATTATTTGTATCAACACCCGCAATTTTGATTATA
Source organism: Oceanospirillaceae bacterium (assembly GCA_036960485.1). Lineage (GTDB taxonomy): Bacteria > Pseudomonadota > Gammaproteobacteria > Pseudomonadales > Balneatricaceae > Rs1. The sequence continues at coordinate 90,468 of JBALXS010000006.1, read as the reverse complement.
TCTTCAAGAACGCCTTCGTTGCGAATACCGCCGCGGGCTTTTTGCCCTAATTTTAATAATTCCCAACCACGAGCGTCAGTTTCGCATACATTTTCTGTTAGATAAATAGTTGCTGCTGCTACATCAAAAGGGCGATTAGCATTTGCGCTCTGTTTTTCTGCTCGATCAACCAGTTTGTTTACTTCATTATTACAAGCGAGTGGGTCATTCTTGATTTTATCGAGATTTTTAAAAGACCCTGCTAGACGTCCATACTTATGATAGAAATCAAACATTGCAGAATCTACTGCTTTTTCTGCCTTTTGCTGTTTGCCGATATAATAAGCTTTTTGCGCTAAGGTTTGGTTTGGCCCATTAGTGCTAAAAGCGACAGGTACTCGAGAGAAATCCACTTTAACAGTATTATCTTCAACCCACTTTTCTAAAATTGGCTCAAAATTATTACAGTGCGGGCACCAGTAACCGAAAAACTCAGTTACTTGGACTTTTTCAGATTTGCTGCCTACAGCTCCAGTTAATATGTAATCTTCACCAGCTTTAAAATCTGCTGCTAGCGTTACCCCTGATATTGCCATTGCAAAGACAGTTGCTACTATTTTTCTATAGATCATTCGAATTCCCTATGGTTTTTTAATCACTCAAATCAGACCCAATATAATAACAAAAGTTCTCTTGAGAAAGCAGATAACAACGTAAATCTGTTATTTGAGGCGACATCGAATTAAAGCGTTCTTTATTGTTAATCCTAATTTACGTCAAACAAAAAAAAGGTAGCTAATGCTACCTTTTTTTTACATTCACACGTCAATATTCAACGCTTAATAAAGACCTTGGATGTAATTAGAAACTGCTTTTATTTCTACATCACTTAAACGTGCAGCAATATCGCGCATCATTTGATTTGGATCATTACTACGAACCGCTGTTCTGAAACTCATCAATTGCTTTTCAGTGTATGCTGCATGTTGACCATTTAACGCGGGAAATCCAGCAGTTGCTAAACCTTGTCCTTTAGCACCATGACAAGCAATACAAGCTGCTACTTGTTTAGTAGCAATTCCAGAGCGATAGATTTTTCTTCCTAGCTCTAACTGATCTGCTGCTGTTTTGCCGCCAATGATTTTTTTGCCAGCGTAAAAAACAGCCAAATCTTCTATATCTTGTTCATTCTTAGCATCCAGCTGACCTGCCATTTCAGGCACTGATCGCTCTCCTGACTTAATCGCTTTCATTTGTTTTATCAAATAAACTGCGTTCTGCCCAGCTAATTTCGGAAAGGTTCCAATAGTACTATTACCATCAGCTCCATGACAGGCGCCACACGCTATTGATTTTTCTTTGCCCGCCGCTGCGTCGCCCGCTGCATAAGCAAAAGTTGATGCTGTTAGGCTCAACACCAAGCCAATTAGAAATTTATTCATAATTAACTGATACTCTCATATTAAATACACGATTTTTGTACCCTTAACTACGCAAACTAGTACAATTAGGGCCAACTATTATTATCCTTGCAGTAAACCTACGTACCACAAGGTTATTTTTGTGCAGTATACAACAATATTTCTGCAAGCTGGAACGAATAATGTCGTTTATGTCAATTTTGGGAAAGAAATTTAATGAGTAATCAAGAAAATAAAATCTTTTACAACACCGCTAAGTTTTTAGTCAGTGCTAGTAAGCTAAATCAATGCCCTGATGACTCAGGTGCCGAAGTTGCTTTTGCCGGGCGATCTAATGCCGGCAAGTCCAGCGCAATAAACACTCTAACTAACAACAAGAAGCTAGCTCGCACCTCAAAAACACCAGGGCGCACGCAGTTAATCAACTTCTTTGATCTAAATGTTGAAAACACTAGGCTTGTCGATCTACCAGGTTATGGCTATGCAAAAGTCCCTATCGCCATGAAAGAGCATTGGCAGAAACATTTAGATCAGTATTTGCAGCAGCGTCACAGCTTAAAAGGCGTAGTATTAGTAATGGACATTCGCCATCCAATGAAAGAGTTTGACCTCATGATGGTTGACTGGTGTAAATCTACTCAAGTACCGCTGCATGTACTGTTAACTAAATCTGACAAGCTTAAAAGAGGCCCAGCCCAATCAACTCTTCTTACACTGACAAAATTATTACGTGCAGAACTTGGCGATAAAGTAACATTGCAAACATTTTCAGCACTAAAGTTCGCAGGCGTTGATGAATTAAAGAGTCAGCTAGATACTTGGTTAACCGTTGAAGGTGATATAGAAGAATAGCTAAGAGAGTTGTGAAGTCATTGAAGGTACTAAGAAGAACATTGACTAGAAAAAATATGCCCCAGTACAGTGGCTTAGATAGCCTTTAATAAGGCTTATAAATTTCACTCATTCAACTCGACTTGGATAAGACTCGATTTGAAATCTGTACTGAGGCTTTTAAGCATATTTAATATTACAGCTCAAGAAAGGGGAAGTTGCTTAAGCTGTATAATTATGACAAAGAGATTTTTTTAAAGTTCACGATTAATTTCAAAATAAGGTTATTATTTTTTTATCAATCAGTTTCAATAGCCTATCTTACTGATACTCATCCATGAGCACTGATCATCCAAGATAGGTATTCATTAGTGCGCTTCATCCCAATTATCGCCCACTCCAGCTTCCACGATTAATGGAACATCTAAACTTGCAGCATCTTGCATAATTTGCAGCACTTTCGCTGTGAAATCAGTTACCTGCCCTTCTGCTACTTCAAATACTAATTCATCGTGCACTTGCATTACCATTTTCGCGTCAAACTCACCCTCAGCCAACCATGCATCAACCGCTAGCATCGCGCGCTTGATAATATCAGCAGCAGTACCCTGCATCGGCGCATTGATGGCCGTACGTTCAGCCCCTTGGCGTACCAGAGCATTTGAAGCCTTAATACCCGGCAAATACAAACGACGACCAAACACAGTTTCAACATAACCTTGATCACGCGCTTTCTCACGAATTTCTTGCATATAATTTTGTACACTTGGGTATGTGGCAAAATAATGTTCGATATACTCTTTCGCTTCTACTCGCCCTATACCTAATTGCTTAGCTAAACCAAAAGCAGACATACCATAAATCAAACCAAAGTTAATTGCTTTAGCACTACGACGCTGATCGATAGTCACTTCATCTATAGCTACTTTGAATACTTCAGAGGCCGTTACTTTATGTACATCATCACCGTGATTAAAAGCATTTAACAAACCTTCATCACCCGATAAATGCGCCATGATGCGTAGCTCGATTTGCGAGTAATCCGCTGCGACCATTTTATAACCCGCGGGCGTCACGAACGCCTGGCGTATTTTGCGACCTTGCTCTGAGCGAATTGGGATATTCTGTAAGTTAGGATCGGTAGAAGATAAACGACCAGTGGCCGCGACCGCTTGATGATAAGAAGTATGGATGCGCTTAGTGCGTCCATTAATCATCAACGGCAGTTTATCAGTGTAAGTTGATTTAAGTTTCGCTAAACCACGATACTCTAATAGTAATTTTGGTAATTCATACGTTTCTGCTAAATCAACCAACACTTCTTCTGCGGTTGAGGGTACACCTTTTGGAGTTTTCTTTTTAACCGGTAGGCCTAATTTTTCAAAAAGGATTTCTTGTAGCTGTTTAGGAGAGCTTAAGTTAAAGACTTGTCCTGCTGCTTCATGCGCAGCTACTTCTAACTGTGTTAAGCGCTTTGCAATATCTAAGCTTTGGTGCGCTAACATAGTAGGGTTAACTAAAGCACCGTTTTGCTCAATTCTTGCCAACACTGGAATCAATGGCTTTTCGATACTATGAAACACATTATTTAATGGCGCAATAGCCGCTAACTTAGCACCAATAGCGTGATGCAAACGCAATGTAATATCTGCATCTTCAGCAGCATAGTGTCCTGCTAACTCAACATCAATTTGATTAAACGTTAGCTGCTTTTTCCCTTTCCCTGCTAGTTCTTCGAACTTGGTAGTTGGCACTCCTAAATATTTGTTCGCAAGGCTATCCATATCATGGCGAGTCGCAGTAGAGTTTAAAATGTAAGACTCAAGCATTGTGTCAAACTCAACACCGCGCAAACTAATGTCATATCGCGTTAACACATTCATATCAAACTTCATGTGCTGACCCACTTTTTTCAAATCAGCATTCTCTAATAATGGTTTTAACTGCCCAAGCACCCAATCTCTATCTAACTGATCTGGTGCACCTACATAATCATGCGCCAAAGGTACATAAGCTGCCTCACCTGCTTTTACACTAAAAGACAAACCGATTAATTGCGCCTCCATATAATCAAGACGATCAGTTTCGGTATCAAAAGAAAATAACTCTGAATCAGTTAGTTTTGCTAGCCAAAGGTTAAACTGCTCTTTTTCATAAATAATTTGATAATCAATGTTTGCAGGCACTGCTGGAAAGTTTTCATCCGCTTCATCCAGTGTTGCACCAGAGACAACCAGACTACTTGTTGATGGAGTAACGGATTTGCCAGATTCTAGCTCTGCAATCCAGCTTTTAAATTCATATTTTTTAAACAGCGGCAGTAACGCATCTTTATCCACAGCGCTGTTTTGCAATTCGCCTATGGATAACTCCATTTCCACATCGAGCTTAATAGTGGCGAGTAAATAGGATAGATCAGCAAACTCTTTGTTATCTGCAAGCTTCTTAGCCATCGTTTTAGAACCACGAAAGCCTAAGTCAGCTATTTTATCTAAGTTTTGATACAAACTTTCAATACTGCCGATCCCTTGTAATAAAGCCAGAGCAGTTTTTTCACCAACACCTGGCACACCCGGTATGTTATCTACCTTATCACCCATTAGCGCTAAGTAATCGATAATCAACTCAGGTGGAATACCAAACTTTTCGTTAACTCCTTCTACATCCATCAAAGTGTCATTCATGGTGTTGATTAAAGTTACGTGCTCGTTCACCAGCTGCGCCATATCTTTATCGCCGGTCGAAATCAGCAGCGAGGTTTTTTCAACCGTTGCTTGCGCCGCATAAGTACCGATAACATCGTCTGCCTCTACCCCTTCGATAGCAATTAGCGGAAAGCCCATCGCGCGAATAATATTGTGGATAGGCTCTATTTGCGCACGAAGATCATCAGGCATTGAAGGGCGATTAGCTTTATATTCAGGGTAAATATCATCGCGAAAGGTTTTACCTTTAGCGTCAAAAATCACCGCTATACGGCTATCTGGATATTGGCCAACTAGAGAACGCATCATAGAAGTAACAATACGCACTGCACCACTTGGTAGCCCCTCGCTGGTTCGAAGATCGGCCTGCTGTGAGGCAAAAAAAGCACGATATAGATAGGACGAACCATCGACCAGAATAAGTGAAGGAGTTGCCATAGTGATAAAATTCCAAATAATTCAAAGAGGGCAGTATATCGCCTCTGATTTTTAGCGCCAAGTTAAACCTTGTTAATCACGAAGCTGGATATAGTTTTAGGCGCTGATTAATTTTTAGAGCAACTACATTAGCTTTATAATATGCAGCAATATAACCAAGACTTAATCATGCATCTTTATATAGCTGTCTTTTAAAAAAACCACTCACCCACGCTTCCATCATTAGACCGAATCTATCACCCGCCATAAACAAACCATATTTTATCTTTATCGCAGCTTACAGTAGTACTTAAGCGCCTTACCCCGTATTATTTGGCCTATTGACGACTTTACACAAAAAGCTGTATATTTATACAGATTAGCTTTTTGATTTAACATCTATATTACGGTGATTGAGTGGCAGTTTATACACAGCTTGAAACAGCAGATTTACAAGCATTAATGGCAGAGTATGATTTAGGAGAGCTAGTCTCTTTTCGCGGCATTGATGGCGGTATCGAAAATACTAACTACTTTGTGACTCTTGATAACAAAGGTGTGCAAAAGGAGTATGTACTTACTCTTTTTGAAGAATTTACAATGGAAGATATGCCCTTCTTTGTCGAACTTGCTACTTGGCTCGCTGAAAAAGGCTTGCCGGTGCCATATCCTGCTAAAGATAAAAATGGCATTGCGCTGAAAAAAGTTAAGCACAAACCTGCCATGCTGCAAAACCGTTTTAGCGGTCATCACCTTGATCAGCAGCAACTCACTACTGAGCACTGCGCAGCTATTGGTACTAAGCTGGCGCAGTTTCATATTGCCGCACAGGATTTTTATCTAAAGCGCAATGCTCATCGCGGTTTGTCTTGGTGGCGTGCAGAGAGCTTGAACATTGAAAAGCATTTGCCTACTGAAGATGCCTTACTACTTAAAGATGAAGTGCAGCGCTTCGATACACTGCTGCACGAATTTGGAAAAAAACTGCCTTTAACAGTAATTCACGGCGACCTTTTTCACGATAACGTGCTATTTGATGGCAATAAAATTGATGCCATTATCGATATATACAACTCAGCCACTGCTTATATGCTGTTTGATTTAGCTATTGTTGCCAACGATTGGTGTCGCGATGCTGACAACAATATTGATAGTGAGCTAGAAAAAGCATTATTAACCGCCTATAACAGTGTTCGCGCGTTTACTGAAGAAGAGCGCCACGCTTGGCCACAGATGACCCAAACCGCCGCGATGCGTTTTTGGCTATCGCGTTTAATCCCTGCTTTTGGTGTCGAACAAGCTGGGCGTGATAGTAGTAAAATGGTGATTTTAGATCCTAACGAGCTAAAAGTAGTTTTGTTGTACCGTCGCGCTAACCCTTCTTCACTTCCTGTTTAAATTACAAATTGATTCACTGATTAATAACTAAAGGCCTGTTATGGACGTTACAGCAATAATTGATGGTTTGAACGATGCACAGCGCCAAGCCGTTACCGCGCCCCTTGAAAACTTATTAGTGCTCGCCGGTGCAGGCTCTGGTAAAACGCGAGTACTTATCCATCGCATTGCTTGGTTAGTACAAACTGAAGACATCTCCCCCTACTCTATTTTAGCAGTGACTTTTACCAATAAAGCCGCAAAAGAGATGCGTTCGCGTATTGAAAACTTACTGGGGGTTAACCCACAAGGCATGTGGGTAGGTACTTTTCACGGTTTAGCGCATCGTATTTTACGCACTCATTGGCAAGATGCAGGTTTATTGCAAAACTTTCAAATAATGGACAGCGAAGATCAACATCGCTTACTAAAGCGTATTTGCAAAGACCTTGCGTTAGATGATAAGCAGTGGCCTCCTAAGCAGTTCCAATGGTATATCAACTCACAAAAAGATGAAGGTCTACGCAGCCACCATATTGAACGCAGTAATGATCCACAAGAACAAATGTTCATCAAAGTATATGAAGCCTACGAAGAGAGCTGTAATCGTGGCGGCATGATCGATTTTGGTGAATTATTATTACGCTGTCTAGAACTGTTACGTGATTTAAAGCCAAACTTATTGATGCACTATCAAGAGCGCTTTCGCTACATTTTAGTAGACGAGTTTCAAGACACCAACGCTATTCAATACGCTTGGTTGCGTCTGCTCACCGGGCATGAACGCAAACTAATGGCGGTGGGAGATGATGATCAATCTATCTACGGCTGGCGCGGGGCTAAAATTGAAAACATCCAAAATTTCCAAGAACACTTTCCAGGTGCTGCTACTATTAAGTTAGAGCAAAATTACCGCTCTACAAGCACTATTTTAGGTGCTGCTAACGCCGTTATTGCCAATAACAGTGGTCGTTTAGGCAAACAGCTGTGGACTGAAGACGCAGCTGGTGACAAAATTTCAATGTATGCTGCTTTTAACGAGCAAGATGAAGCGCGCTTTGTAGTAGGGCAAATTCAAAAATGGCAAGAAGAAGGCAATCTACGCGCCGAATCTGCCATTTTGTACCGCTCTAACGCACAATCACGCGTGATGGAAGAAAACTTAATTCGCGCTGGCGTGCCTTACAAAATTTATGGCGGCCATCGCTTTTATGATCGCCTAGAAATTAAAAACGCCATCGCTTATATGCGCTTAGTTGCGAGTCGCGATGACGACACTGCGATGGAGCGGATAATCAATGTACCGAGCCGTCGCATTGGGACTCGCACTATTGAAGTGATTCGTGAGCAAGCGCGCGCGGAAAACATTTCGATGTGGCGCGCAGCCAACGAAGTAGTTGAATACAAAAAAATTCCCAAAAATGCCTGCGATGCACTTCAAGGGTTTTTAAATCTAATAAACAAGTTAGATAGTGATACGCAAGGCACTAAGCTTGAAGAACTTACCGACCACGCAATTCAACTCAGCGGCTTGATAGAACATCATCTAAAAGAGAAAGGTGAAAAGGCTCAGTCACGCATAGAAAACTTAGAGGAACTGGTCAACGCTGCTAAACAGTTTAATTATCAATGGATTGATACCGAACTTGAAAGCGATGGTGAAGGAAATAAGATAGATGAAGAATTGGCCAGTGGTAGCTCAGCTCTTGCTGATTTCTTAGATCAAGCCGCGCTTGATGCTGGCGAAACCCAAGCCGATGAACACCAAGACAGTGTGCAACTAATGACATTGCACTCGGCCAAAGGCCTAGAATTCCCGCTAGTATTTATGGTTGGAGTAGAAGAAGGCTTGTTCCCTGGCAGCAAATCTGCAGAAGAAGCAGGGCGTATGGAAGAAGAACGCCGCCTCTGCTACGTTGGTATCACCCGTGCGATGAAACAGCTGTACATAACCTATGCTGAATCGCGGCGTATGTATGGCCAAGAAACCTATAACCGCCCTTCGCGCTTTATTAACGAAATTCCTTTAGAGTTAATCGAAGAAGTACGTTTAAATGCGTCGGTGAGCCGCCCATTAACCGCCAGACCCAAAACCAATATGTACACCCAAGAAGCTGAGCAAAGCAGTGGTTTACATATAGGCCAGCGCGTTTTCCATGACAGCTTCGGTGAAGGTATTGTACTCAGTGCTGAAGGTAGTGGTGCAAAAACTCGCGTGCAAGTGAACTTCGATGACGTGGGTATTAAATGGTTAGTGCTAGGTTTCACCACTTTGCATGCGGTTTAAGGTCTAAGTTACACAATTATAAATGCTGTAATCCAAAGAAAAGGGATAGATAAACAATGAGTAAGTTATTTGAAGAGCTAGATTACAGACCAACCCCTATTGGCGATTTGCGTTTGCGTAGACGCCGTATGGCGCAGTTTGGTGATTTAGACATTTATGAAATCATCTTAGGTGATGATTTTTTAATGACCAGTCTGTTTCATGAATCTGAAGATCAGCTCAGCAAAATCGTACTCGCAGCTACCGATAAACAGCAGCTAGACGTAGTAATTGGTGGTTTAGGTTTAGGTTACACCGCCGCCGTCGCTTTAGAAGATCCAAAAGTAGGCTCTTTAACCGTTGTGGATTATCTACAAGGGGTTATTGACTGGCATAATGCTGGATTAGTGCCAATGAGCAAAAGATTAACCGATGATGCACGTTGCGAGTTCGTACAAGGTGACTTTTTTGCGCTTTCACAAGATACCCAAAACAGTTATCACCCCCAGCAAAGCGATAGAAAATACGATGTCATCTTGCTAGATATCGATCACACACCTACTAACTTGCTCAACCCAAGCAATGCGCATTTATATACCCAACAAGGTTTAACTGAACTCGCAAGCCACTTAAAAGACGATGGTTTGTTTGGCCTATGGTCTGATGGACCACCTATTGATAGCTTCACAGCGCATTTAAAAACAGCTTTTGCTACTAGCGAAGCGCATTTGATTGAGTTTGAAAACCCTGTTACCGGTGGTATTTCAGTGGGTACTGTATATTTGGCGAGAAGACAGCATGCTTAATTTCAGCGAATCTTGTGCACGTAATCAACAGGTTATTTATGATCAGTTATTACCTTGGTTAGAACAAAGCCAGAATGTGCTCGAGATAGGTAGTGGTTCTGGCCAACACGCGTTGCACTTTTGCAGCCAGCTACCGAAACTGCAGTGGCAATGTGCTGATCGCGATATGTGGCTGAATGCACTGGCCATAAATATCCAAAATGCTGAACTTGAAAATATTAAAGCGCCCATTGAGCTAGATGTTAATGGCAGCTGGCCCAACGCACAATATGATCTTATTTACACTGCTAACTCGCTACACATTATGAGCTGGCAAAGCGTACAAAACTTGTTTGCAAACCTAGCTAATTGCTTGCATAACGGCGGTTACTTTTGCTGTTATGGGCCCTTCAAATATGCGGGTGAATTCACGAGCTCTTCCAACGAAAATTTTGAGCAGTGGTTAAAAAATAGAAATAACGAGAGTGGCATTCGTGATTTTGAAGCCATAGAAATCCTAGCAAATGCACAACAGTTACACTTAGTAACCGATATTAGTATGCCGGCCAATAACCAATTACTGATATGGAAAAAAGCTTAGCCAAACTCAAACTTAGCTATCAGTGACTAATCTTTGCTGAAGATAGTGATATACCTGCTGATAGCTATCCCCTTTTGCAAATTGTGTATCAATAAAATAGCCATAACCTTCACGCCTTACCATTGCACTGCCCACTTGCACCAGTTGTTTTTGATCGAGCAAATGCTGCACTAAACAACGCCAACCTAAAGCAATACCCTGTTGTTGATGTACTTGTGAAATAACTAAATGATAATTTCCGAGCAGCACTAAAGGCGCTTTCTTTTGCTGTTTATAACCAAAATTCTGTAACCAATCACGCCAGTTCAACCAGCGGCTATCAAATTCATCTAAGTGAATTAAAGGTAGTTGTAGCATCTCTTCAATCGAAGAGTTTGCTGTTAAATTATGTTGCGCGGCGTATTCTGCGCTACACACAGCATAAACTTCTTCTACAAACAAAGTATGGCGATGTGCTAATAACTTGTTTGGTGTCTTTTGATGAGCACCTGCTAGCTCCCCAAAGCCTATCAATAGCGCATTTTCAGCGACAAATTCTGCAGAATCAGAAAGCGTAACATTAAAAGTTAAATGTGGAAAATCAGTTTGTAATTGCGGCAACATCGGCAATAACCAAAAATGAGCCAAGCCACTATTGCTCACTATATTGATCACATCATCTATTTTTTTATCATGCCGCAATTGCTCTGCCGCCTCAGCCATTTGCATTAACAATGGCACGACTTCTTCATAAAAACTGCGCGCTGTATCCGTCGGTTTTAATAAACGGCCCTCGCGTTTAAACAAACTAGAATTTAAGTTTATTTCTAAATTTTTGATATGCTGTGAAATAGCCGGTTGGGTACTAGTGAGCTCTTTAGCCGCTGCGGTTACTGTGCCTAAACGCATCACAGCTTCGAAGGCGATTAATGCTTTGTGTGGAGGTAGTTTTGATATCAAGCGTTTCATAAGTTTTTCTTATATATTTATTAGAACTTAGCTAGTAGTTAACCGCTGCATAGTTGTGATCAAATTCAATTTTTATCATCACTGAAAGCAGAGTAGCACAATGAAGATTAATATTGAAAAGCATAACAATCACTTTAAGATATTTCTTGTATCTGATGAAAAAACCGTTCAGTTACCTGCGCTTTGGTTAAGAGAGCGCACTCAAGACCCCCGCCAAGTCGATACAAAAACTGCACAGCGTTTATTCAACCCACATTTGCTCGATAGCCACATAGCTATCACAGCAGCTGATCTAAATGCGGAACAACTACACATTAGTTTTAGTGATGGTCATAGCACTGAATATAATATTGATTTTTTAGCAAAACAAACAAACTGCTTTGATGGAGGCTTACCGCCAATTATTCCTTGGGTAGCGCGCGAACAACTTGCCACCAGCTATGATTGGCAGCAGTTACTTACCAATAAAGTATTATTTTTACAGTCTGTTAACGCTTTTTTAAGTTACGGCTATATCATTCTCAGTAACACCCCTACTGAAAGTGACAGTATTTTATCTATTGCTACTTATTACGGTAATGTACGCGATACTAATTTCGGCCGTTTCTTTGAAGTGTATTCTAAACCCAACCCTAATGACCTTGCATACACACCATATGCTATTGGCCCTCACACAGATAACCCCTATCGTGACCCAGTACCAGGTATTCAACTATTACACTGTTTGAAAAACCATACGCAAGGCGGCTATTCTACCCTCGCTGATGGCTTGAGCATTGTTACTAAATTACGAGAGGAAGATCCTGAAGGGTTTAAACTGCTAACTGAAACAGTAGTGCGCTTTCGTTTTTATGATACTGATACTGAACTGGTTTCTTTTCACCCCTTGATTGAGAAGGACACACTCGGTAACATTTCAGGCATTCACTACAGTCCTCGCTTAGATGATTTGCCGTTATTGCCTGAAGAACAGTTACAAAAGTATCAACAAGCACGAAAACGATTGGGCGAGTTACTCGCAGATGTTAACTTTGAAAAGAAATTCAAGCTCTTGGCTGGTGATTTAATGATGTTTGATAATAATCGCATACTTCATGGACGCACTGAGTTTGACCCTACCCAAGGAGTTCGACATTTACAAGGCTGTTATATCGATAGAGATGGACCAAAGAGCATCCAGCGTGTCGCTAATAGGCAGTATTCATATTAAATTTTATTCAGTATTTGCTATTAATCTTAAACTAAGTGCTTAAGTTGGCTGATGCTGGTTTGACAGGTAACCCTATGATCAATATTGCTAAATTCACCAAGATGTCTGACGGTGACAAAGAAGATTACGATTTTCTAGAAATCCTTGAAGTTGAATATGCTTCTGCTGTAGGCGAACGCTTATATACGGCTCTCTCACAGCTGGATAGTTCATTAAGCGGCTATCAAGTAACGCGTTTAGAACACAGCTTACAATCTGCAACCCGCGCGTATCGTGATGGTGCTGATATCGATTGGATTGTGAGCGCCTTATTACACGACATTGGCGATATGTACGCACCTTATAATCACGATCAATATGCGGCGGTTATTTTAGCTCCTTATGTACGTGAACAGTGCCGCTGGGTGATAGAAAAACATGGTGTTTTCCAGCGTAAATACTACGCGCAACACACTAATGCTGACCCCGATGCTCGTGAAAGGTTTATTGACCACCCATGTTACGAAGATGCTGTCTATTTTTGTGGAGAGTGGGATCAAACCAGTTTTGACCCTGAATACCAGAGTTTGCCTTTAGCCTTTTTCAAGCCAATGCTGATGGAAGTTTTTACGCGTAAAGTAAATGCTCAAGAAATATTGCAGCCAGGGGTTCGGGTGAGCCTTAACTGCAGTGAAGTTGCAGCACAAAGAGCTGCATAATTAGCCCGTAATAGTTAAGTAACTGATATTCAACCACGCTCTCAATGCGTTGCGTTCTGCTTTCTACAGCGCATTAAGAGTAACCTGTCGATTTAATTTCTTGCAAATTTAAAGCGATAAACTGACTAATCGCTGTTCATTTATGAAACCTCTTGTTATATATGTACTTTAGTGGCAATAAAGAGCGTTCTTCTCCTTCTTAATTTCTACAACTATCGCTACTGCATCTTACTGTAATCAATACGATTACTTTAGAAAGTTGGATAACAAATTATAATGTCTTTTCATCTATTTCATTTAGAGCACAACAGCGAGAATAGCCTGCAGCAGCAACTGAGAACGCAGCTGACTAAAGCCATCTTTAATGGCAGTATTCCACTTGATAAACCGCTGCCTTCCAGTCGTAAACTGGCGGCCGATTTGAAAATTTCACGTAACACAGTGATCCGCGTATACGAACAAATGCTCAGTGAAAATTTGATCGTTTCAAAAGAGCGCAGCGGTTACTTCATCAATCCGCAATACCAGCCATTACATACCGCTGAAGTGCCAGAAAATGAATTACAAGACAGTGTAGACTGGGAAAAGTTTTTACCGCGCAAACTTAGCGAGCAAAAAAATATTGTTAAGCACCAGCACTGGCAGCGCTATAAATACCCTTTTATTTACGGCCAATTTGATCCACAAAGTTTTCCGATTGCACAGTGGCGCGAATGCTCGCGCGATTCAGTTTCTGTTGCGGCCATAGGTAACTGGGCATCTGATCAGCTACAAGACGACCCTATGCTGATAGAGCATATCCAAACCCATATTCTGCCCAGAAGAGGTATCGCTGCTAAAAGTAGCCAAATACTGATTACAGTAGGTGCCCAGCACGCTATTTATTTAACTACTCGCCTAGTGCTGCGCGAAGGTGATACCTTCGGTATAGAAGATCCCAACTATGTTGATGTACGCAATATTGCTCTAAACCGGCCTGCGCATATACTCCCTTTAGCAATCGATGAACAAGGGCTGGTGATTAGTGAAAAGCTAGCAGACTGCGATTGCATTTATGTAACGCCCAGCCACCAATTTCCCACTACTGTCACGATGAGCATCGAGCGTAGAAAACAGCTGTTACAACAAGCCGCTGAACACAATTTTCTAATTATTGAAGATGATTACGAAGCTGAAACTAACTTCACCAGCATCCCTTCTCCCGCCTTAAAAAGTATCGATCAAGCGGGGCGAGTCATCTATGTGGGCAGCTTTTCCAAAACACTTGCGCCAGGCTTACGCCTTGGTTATATGGTTGCAGATGAAGCCCTCATCAAAGAAGCCCAAGCTTTAAGACGGTTAATGCTGCGCCAAGCACCGATGAACAACCAACGCAGTGTGGCGCTATTTATCGCGCGCGGTTACTACGATGTGCTGATCAACAAACAACGCATTAATTACCAGATTAAATGGACTTTAATGCAGCAAGCTTTACAGCAATATATTCCCGATAGCTCAGTGCCGCCCACTTTTGGCGGCTCGTCATACTGGGTGGAAGGCCCTGCACATTTAAATGCAGATACGTTAGCGCAAAGCGCCCGTGAGCAAGGCATTTTGATAGAACCTGGCAGTATTTATTACTGCGACACCGAGCACAGCCACTGCTTTCGTTTAGGCTATGGCTCTATTTCAGCAGAGTTGATCGAGCCGGGGATCAAGGCCTTAGCTGATATTATTAACAAGCTCAGCTGATATTACTAACAAACTAAGTAGAGCAATTAATACCTATCGCTATACCCAAGGCCCATTGATCTTCACGAACTGGTACCATAAAACTGTTATTATTTGACAACCAAGGTACCAGTTAGCAGTTTTTTCCCACTAATTGGTACTCTACCTACTGGCTCAACCTTCCTACACTGTTCACTTTCTTTACGGGTAACTTCCTTACCCCCTATCAATACGAGCAACGATCAACAACGTTGCCCTGCAAACATATCGGGTTAAACTATGAGCGCTGCACAACAAATTATCATTCGCGATTACATCAATGGTCAGTGGGTAACACCAACCCATAATGAAACAACACCACTATACAACCCATCTACAGGCCAGAAAATTGGCACTGTACCGCTAGGTAATGCGCAAAATTCAAGAGCAGCATCACAAGCCGCAGCAGACGCCTTTGTTAGCTGGAAAGAAACGTCTCTTCCCAAGCGAATGGATTATATTTTTGCATTACACAGCGCCATGGTTGAGCACAAAGAAATGCTTGCTCAAGCAGTTGCTTTAGATCAAGCTAAACATATTAGTGAAGCGCGCGGTGAAGTACAGCGTGTTGTCGAGATAGTACAAATGGCTTGTACTATACCCGCACTTATCCAAGGCCAAACTGTGCCACAAATTGCCAACAACATCAGCGGTAGAATTATTAAAGCACCGTTAGGGGTGTTCTGTGGTGTGGCACCATTTAACTTCCCCGCTTTAGTTTTTGGCTGGTTCATCCCCTTTGCCATCGGAACTGGCAATACTTTCGTATACAAGCCATCCACTGAATCGCCACTATTTATGCAAAAAATGGTGCAGTTGTTTGAGCAAATCGGTTTACCGGCAGGCGTTATTAATATCGTGCACGGTGATAGAGAAGTGGTAGAAGCTTGGTACGACGATGAAAATGTAGCAGGTGTTTGCCTAGTAGGATCATCTCCTACTGCCAAAGCGATTGCGGCAGGTTGTGGCAGCAATGGTAAAAAAACTATGCTTTTAGGCGGTGCTAAAAACTTTCTTGCAGTAATGGAAGATGCACCGATGGATGTGCTGATAGAGAACCTTATTATCTCTGGTTACGGCTCTGCAGGCCAACGCTGTCTGGCAATATCTAACATTGCTTGCGTTAATGAAGTACACGATGAACTAGTGGAGCGTTTATTAGAAGCTTCTAAAAAGGTTACTTTAGGGGATGCCCTAGATCCGGATATTTTCATGGGCCCTGTTATTTCTGCCAGCGCTAAAGCACGCATAGAGAACTACATAGAAATCGGCTTGGCAGAGGGCGCTACTTTATTGTTAGATGGCCGTAATCCCGCGACAAAGCCGGAAAATGCTCACGGTTATTTTATCGGCCCTACCATCTTTAGTGATGTAACACCTGATATGCGTATTGCACGTGAAGAAATATTTGGCCCAGTGCTGAGCATCATGAAAGTGGGCTGTATTGATGGTGCACTACGTATGATCAAAAACCACCCGATGGGTAACGGCGCTTGTATCTTCACCCAAAATGCTTACTACATTGAAAAGTTTATCAACAATGCAGACGTTGGTATGGTTGGTGTAAATGTAGGCGTTTGTGCACCGCATCCTTACATGCCTTTTGGCGGTATTAAAGACTCATTAGTGGGTAACAATAAAGTACAAGGCACAGAAGGGATTGATTTCTTTACCCAAAATAAAGTAGCCACCATCAGAGTAGTCGCACCTACTGGTAATAATAGTGCTAAACAAGCGGATGAAACTAAAACAGCGGCAACGGCAGACAATTCAGTTCGCAGCTGTGTTGCAAGCTAAAGTCCACTAAACAATTAATTATGCCCAGCTTTTTCCAAGACTGTGCATAGACTTACACTTCACACCACTTTGGTAAGCACAGCTACTGTAATCTAGCTCGCTGACCAAGTGGTGTTATGTAATAACCCCTTCTTTTTTTTAGCAAGTCACGCTTAAGATCATCGCCAGTTTTTATTACTCACACTCCACTACTAGACTCTCGCCTCATTAAAGAAAAAAATTTATGCACAAAAAAGACCTAAACTTAGTCGCTCTCTAAGTACTTTTTAAGGTCAAATAGCCATTGAGCCTAGCGTCGTATTGCGATTAAATGGCAAACTAAATAAAAATTTATTCTAAGATCTAATTCTAACAATAATAATAGGTATTTATGTCTGCCACTCAACAACGAGTACCCTCTGCCAACCCCCAACCTTTCGCCATTCTTATTGTCGATGATGAAGAAGGTATTTGTCATTTTCTCAAGCGCGCGTTATGCAAAGTTTATACGGTGGTCGATTATGCATACTCAACTGCACAAGCAGATAAACTTCGCGAGCAGCAGCTATACGATTTACTAATCGTTGACATAAATATGCCCAGCACATCTGGCATAGAATGGGTTACGGGCTTGGAAGATGCAGATAAACGCCCAGATATTATTTTCATGACAGGCTTCGCTGAACTAGATAATGCCGTAGATGCTGTACGCTTAGGTGCCAGCGACTTTATCCTTAAACCTTTTCGACTAGAGCAGATAACAGGTGCCATAGATCGCAGTTACAATCGCCTCAAGCTCTCACGAGAAAACTATGTTTTACAGCACCGGCTTACTATAAATCAGCAAAATCATGCTCTACTAGGTGAAAGTGATGCGATCACCACTGTGAATCGGTTAATCGCTCAAGTTGCACCTAGCAACGCTTCTATTTTAATTGAAGGTGAAACAGGAACAGGTAAAGAGCTTGCTGCGGCGGCATTTCACGAACTAAGTGGCAGAGAAGGATCATTTGTGCCCATTAATTGCGCTGCTGTATCACCTGAGCTGATTGAATCAGAATTATTTGGGCATATAAAAGGCGCGTTTACCGGCGCAACTCAAGCGCGCCAAGGGCTTTTTAGTTACGCTGATGGTGGCACCATATTTCTTGATGAAATCAGCGAAATGCCGCTGGTGTTGCAAGGAAAATTACTACGCGTTTTGCAAGAATCACGCATTCGGCCAGTAGGCACAGAGCGTGAAAAAAGCATAAATGTGCGTATTATTGCAGCCAGTAATAAACCTTTAGCGAAACAAGTGGAACTTGGCAATTTTCGTGCAGATTTATTTTATCGACTCAATGTCTTGCCCATAGAATTACCCCCTTTACGTAAGCGCTTGGATGATATCGAACTGTTAGTGGAGCACTTTAACGCCAAACTTAGCAATCAACTTAACTTGCCAAGAATCACCCTTAAAAGCGCCGATTATCAAAGCATGCAAGATTATCATTGGCCTGGGAACGTACGAGAATTACGCAATTTAATTGAGCGTTCTATATTACTGGGCAGCTCACCGAAAGCTTTGCTCAATCCACAGGAAGATAACACTCCATCCGGCTACCCTCATCACTGGCGCTTAGAACAAGTTGAGCTAGAGCACATCGGCAAAGTTTTAGCGCACTGTGGAAATAACAAAACACAAGCGGCACAATTACTGGGAATCACCCGTAAAACGGTTGAACGCAAACTCTCCAATAATCCCAAAGAGCAGGCTTAAATTGAATTGGTTAGAGAAACCACACAGTATAAGGCCGAAATTATTAATTTTGGTGTTAGGCCCAATGCTTTTAATGGCGGCTATGCTAATCGTGTTACTTTACTTTTGGACCAATCAAGTCAGCTATCGCCAGTTGTTGATGAAAGCGAGTACCGATTTGGCAGTCGCCAATCAAGGCCTTCGCAGCACCCAAAAAGATTATTACAATCAGCTGGTAATTAATGCACAACAGCAACAATTAGCCACTTTTATACAGATCCAACCCCAATTTCGTGATACCGATAAATATCAACAACAGCTGCAAGAAAAACTGTTACAGATAAAGAACAGCGCCCAGCTAAATTTCATTCGATTACTTGATAAAAACCACTGCCCAATGTTCAGCTCTGCTCCCTGTCGAACATTCTCCAGTAAGCTAGTTGCAAAAGCCAGTCATGGTGATGGAGGCAGTGGGGTTGAAATATTTAGCACGCTACAACTAAAGTCTATTGCTGCACCATTGGCCGAACGCGCGAAAGTTACCATCAAAAATACTGCGCAAGCCGTTTCTGCGCAAAAAACTATCGAAGATAGAGCCATGGTGCTGCATCTAGCTTACCCATTACTCGACGCCAAAGGTGAGGTCAGCGCGATACTCAGTGCTGGTATTTTAATGAATCGCAATAATGACTTCGTCGATCAAATCAAGCAGACAGTTTATGGCGAAGGTTCACTACATACGCAGAGTTTAGGTACTGTCACTATTTTTCTCGATGATGTGCGTATCAGTACTAACGTCCCCGATGCAGAACAAACAGGGGGGCGCGCCATTGGTACTAAAGTATCTAAGCAAGTGCGTCAAAAGGTATTATTGCAAGGCGAGCGCTGGCTAGATAGAGCATTTGTGGTCAGCGATTGGTACATATCAGGTTACTCGCCCATTGTAGATAGTGGCGGTGCGCGCGTTGGTATGATTTACGCAGGCTTTCTTGAAGCCCCTTTTCGCCAAGAGTTTTATAACTGGCTTTGGCAGCTACTAGCGCTGGTGATAGTGGTGCTTATCAGTTGTACTTTTGTTGTTATCCACGGTGCTAAAGGCATCTTTGGTCCAGTAGAAACCATGGTGGATGTGATTACCGCAATACGCCGCGGATTACGAAAGCGTATTCACTTATCGCCTAACACATCGCCTGAACTACAAACTTTGGCCAAGCAATTTAACCTAATGCTTAACCAACTTGAGCAACAGCACGATCAAATAGAACAGGAAGCGGGCTTATTAGAGGTAAAAGTATTAAAGCGCACAGAATCACTCAATCAACACATCAAACTATTAAAGCGCACGCGTGAGCAGCTAATTGCACAAGAAAAGCTCGCGGTTATTGGGCAATTAACAGCAGGCATCGCACATGAAATCAACAATCCTACGGCAGTGATACTGGGTCATTTAGATTTGATGACCAATGAGTTACAAGGCTGTGGTTTCGATGTACAAAGTGATATTGAAGTGATGGTGTGTCAAGTAAAGCGTATACAGTCTTTAATCACTGATCTACTGTTATTATCACGGCCTAACATTAATCTTCAACCGGGCAGTCGTATTAATATTAACGAGTTAATTAATGCCACAAGCGTATTGGTCAAACACGATTTACACACCAAAAACATTACGCTCTCTTTTGATTTACGCGCGACAGCTGCAGTGCTGGGTAATCGGCAAAAAATTCAACAAGTGCTAATAAACCTGCTGATTAATGCCATCGCTGCCAGTGAAAACTCAGCCAAGATTAAAATCAGCACTCGTCACTGGCAAAGTTCGGTCATATTACTGGTGACTGATACAGGTTGTGGTATGTCTAAAACAATCTTAGAGCGTATTTTTGATCCATTTTTCAGCCGTACTGCTGGCGGTACTGGATTGGGTTTATCAATTAGCTATTCTCTTTTGCAATCACAGCAGGCACAAATCAGTGTGCACTCTAAGCCCAATCAGGGCAGCACGTTTTGTCTTTGGCTACCTCTTGCATAACCCCTGGGTCATAATGTCTCTAATGGCTTAATTTTCGAGTAAATACAACCCTATTTTCAAGCTTAGTTCACCATAATTATACCTCAAATCCTTGATACTTATACTCTTTATACATACGGCACATTAATTGCAATTATCAATCATGAATAGGGCCACGTCCCAAATAATGATAATAATGAACGTTTGGAGAATTGTAATGAGTAAACCTGCAGGAGCCTTCGGTTTCTTAAAAAAAGAGCGCATTGTCGCCGACAGTGATTTCAATCGCTGGCTAGTACCACCCGCTTCTATTGCCATACATTTATGTATAGGTTCAGTCTATGCATGGAGTATTTTTAACCCGGCACTCATCAAACAAATAGGTGTGGTTGCCAGTGCCGCTGACGATTGGAGCTTAAGCTCTGTAGTATGGATATTTTCCACAGCAATCGTCTTTCTTGGTTTAGCAGCTGCCCTTGGTGGCAAGTGGCTTGAAGAAGTTGGCCCACGAATGGTTGGCGTGCTCGCTGCATTTTGTTGGGGTGGTGGCTTCCTAATTGGTAGTTTGGGTATCGCTTACCACCAGTTGTGGCTAGTTTATTTAGGCTATGGTGTTATCGGTGGTTGTGGATTAGGCCTTGCCTATGTATCACCCGTGAGCACATTGTTACGCTGGTTCCCTGATCGTAGAGGTATGGCGACAGGCATGGCGATTATGGGCTTTGGTGGCGGCGCGATGATAGGTGCACCACTGAAAACTTGGTTACTTTCTGTATTTTACCAAGCACCAGAATACTTAGGTAAAGTCGCTGATGTGCCATTAATTACTGAAGGTGGGCGTCGCTTCGCAGAAGTTGCCGGTAGCAAAGTTGAAGTAGTGGTTGCCAGCATTGCAGATATGGCAAAAGTCCCTGTACCAGGACCTGAAGGTGTGTATGTTGCAGGAACTGGTGATACGGGTGCTGCTAGTGTCTTTATCACTTTAGGTATTGTCTATTTCATCATCATGATCATCGCTTCTTTTTCTTATAGAGTACCGCCGAAAAACTGGCAGCCCAGTGGCTGGGTTGCGCCTAGCGTTAATGAATCATTAAAGAAAATGATCACTTCAGATAACGTACATATCGATCAAGCTTTGAGAACTCCACAGTTCTGGCGTTTGTGGATTATGCTTTGCTTAAATGTAACGGCAGGTATCGGTGTTATTGGAGTGGCGAAAACGATGATGTCCGAAATTTTCGGATCAACACTGCCGCATATCGTAGATGCTAGCTTCGCTGCCACTTATGTCTTGATGATCAGTGTCTTTAACATGGTTGGCCGCTTCTTTTGGGCAACAACATCCGACAGCATTGGCAGAAAAAACACTTACCATTGTTTCTTCTTAATAGGCATGCTGCTGTATGTATCCATTCCTTTTGTGGCTACACAAGTAAGCATCGAACCTTCTGTGATGTGGTTAGTGCTGTTTTACGGCGCCACTATGATTATTTTCACAATGTACGGCGGCGGATTTGCTACTATTCCCGCTTACCTAGCTGATATGTTTGGAACGTTACACGTAGGCGGAATTCACGGTCGTTTATTGACTGCTTGGAGCACTGCGGGTGTATTAGGCCCATTCGCTATCACCTATCTACGCCAACGCTCTGTCGATAGTGCCATTGCTGATTTATCACAAAAAATAGATCCAGCGGTATTTTTACAAACATTTGGCTCAGGTATTGAACAGCTGCAAACACTAGTAGCAGCTAAAACAGTGACGATCGCTAAGTTAATGGAAATAGCGCCTATGGGCACTATTGATCCCACCTCTAGTCTTTACAACACCACGATGTACGCTATGGCGTCACTACTTGTGGTTGCGTTTGTCGCCAACAAAGGTTTGAAGCATGTAGAAGATCAACATCATGTGCATAAAACTCACCCAGAGCTGAGTTCAGTGAAGTAAGTATCTCTAGCGATCGGGGTTATAGCTTGCTATGAAAATATTACTTCATGGAAGTCATGCTCGATCGCTCTAATCAAATCCTATGCTGAGCTTTGATAAAGCTCAGCATAGGGTTACTTATGTTGGTGACTAATGCCTTGAATTCATCTATTTACGTTAATCACCACATTACTTCACTAAAAAGTCATCATTTAGCTGACACTACTAATAAAAATAAAGCAAAGGAACTGAGCAGATAAAATGTTCAATGCGCTACATTGTAAGGATACAATATTTAAAAAGGCATCCGTAATGATCCAATCTTTTAGAGAATTCTCAATTGTAAATCAACTAACGGTTATTATATTGGCTATTGTGTTAATCGTTTTTTCCAGCCTCACCATATTTGTTAATTTCAATGTAAATAAAAGCTTTATCGCCACTGCAGAAGACTCAACAATACAGCATGCTAAGCAACTCTCTCGCAGTTTTGATTTCTTCTTCTCTGTTTTAAATAAGCAAACCAATGAAATTACTGAAGTATTTACCCTGCTATTTCCTGAAAAAATCGTTATTGATGGGTCTAAGCAGATGCAAGTGGGCAAATACAGCGTGCCTATATTGATGTCCGAAGGAAAAATTATAACCAACAATTTTGCTAAACCTGACTTATTTACCAAGATGACAGGCGGCACTGCGACTGTCTTTATGCGTGTAGATGATGATTTCCTGCGTGTTAGTACATCTTTGCGTAAAGCTGATGGCACCCGTGCGTTTGGTACCTTATTAGGTAAAGCTCATCCTGGTTATAAAAAACTGCTTAACGGTGAAAAGTATCAGGGAACCGCGTTTCTTTTTGGCCGCAACTACATGGCTAACTACATCCCATTTAAAAATGATGCAGGTAAAGTTATTGGCATTCTCTACGTAGGCTTTGACTACACTGATAGTTTGGCTGAATTAAATAAATCTGTGTCAGATTTAGAAATAGCAGATACTGGTTTTGCTTACATTGTTGATATTAAGCCCGGCAAAAAACAGGGTACTTTAGTGATGCACCCTACTCTTAAAGGGCAAAACATCACTCAGGCAGTTGACGGCGGCGAGCAGATCCTTAAAAGCGTTATCAACGAAGCAACATCTGCGTTACATATACAAGCAACAGATAACAACGTTGCAAATGAACAACTTGTAGCCTTTTCCCGCTCAGATAAATGGCAATGGGGGGTTATCGTTAGTGGCCGCACCCAAGAGTTCACCAAAGACGCTGGGAAGCTGAACTTAAGTATGATTATTCTTTCTATCATCAGTGCTTTCTTAATTAGCTTTTTAACATTCATTAACTTAAGCATGAAATTAAAGCCTATCAAGGGCATTTGCGCCTACATGAGTGCTATAAGTACTGGCAATTTGGGTATTCAAATCAACACAGATGCAGGACGTTCTGAGCAAAGTAACAATGAAATACATCATTTAAGTCGCAGTGTTAGCGATATTCTTGAAGGATTAAAAACAGTAACCCAACAAATAAACTCCTCTATGGAAACCACCACACTACACTTAAGCACTGTCTCTGAAAACGTCGAGCTTTTAAGTAGTGATTTAACCCGACAACAGCAAGAAACCGATATGGTCGCTTCTGCCATTGATGATATGAAATCAGCATCGCAAGAAGTAGCCAACAGTGCAGCTGCCGCGGCCGAGCAAACACAGCTAGTTCGCTCAGAAGCTGAAAATGGTGATGGTATAGTTAAAGGCGTGGTCGAATCTATACTGAGCATCTCCACAGAAGTAAATGACCTCACTGCTATGATTGAGCTAGTGAAACAAGATAGCAACGATATCGGTGCTGTCATAAACGTGATTCAAAGCATTGCTGAACAAACCAATTTACTGGCATTAAATGCTGCCATTGAAGCGGCACGTGCAGGTGATTCAGGTAGAGGTTTCTCTGTTGTGGCGGATGAGGTACGTAATCTTGCGCATAAAACGGCAACCTCAACAACTGAAATCAGAGAGATGATAGAACGCTTGCAAGATAACACCAACAACGCCACCCGCGGTATGGAGATATGTAATAACAAAGTACAAAGCAGTGTTGAGATGACCACTAAAGCTGGCCACTCTTTAGAGCAAATAACCCAATCTGTTGCCGCTATTTCTGATAGCAGTGTGCAAATCGCATCTGCCGCAGAAGAGCAAACATCGGTTAGTGACGATGTTGGTCGAAATGTAGAAAACATCAAGAGTATCGCCACCAACACCTCCTTGTTTAGCCAGCAAATGATCGCGACTGTTAAAGAATTAGATACTGCTAACGTAGAGCTAAAAACAGCGGTTAGTGTCTTTAAACACGATTAAAGTAAATCAATTGGCAAGTAGCACGCATTCAAATTTGATTGTGTGCAGCTCGCCAATCATTTGAACACATTTCTAAATTTGCCGAAAAATCCTCTAGAGTGTTGAACCATCACTAACAGCTATGCCATCTTCTACAGTATCATTATTAATCACTTTACTGAGCAGCCAAGTACGAAAAATATCAGCATTAGGATGGCTGTATTGATTATCTGGGCTGGCCAAATAAAATGCTTCACTGGTTACTACTTGCTGCGTGAAAGGAGCAATTAACCGCCCATTTTTTAATTGGGCCTCAACTAGCGAAGTTCTACCCAGCGCCACGCCCTGCCCTTGCGCTGCAAGCTCAAATGCTGACACTAAGGTATCTAGCTGGATGTTGTGTGCCGCTTTCAAATCACTGTGCCCCGTTTTAGTTAGCCAGTGCCCCCAGCCCTCTTTATAACCAATTACATGTAACAAGGTGCTGTGCGCTAACATGCCAGGCTGCAAAGTCGTTAATGGCGCACTGAAATAATCAGAGCTGCACACTGGAATGAGCTGGTCGTAACTTAAGCGGTGAGATTTAAAACCGCGCCAGTTACCTTGTCCGTAGCGAATATCCATGTCGGCATCTTTCTTATGCTCATCCAGCCAAATATTACTGCTAAAGTGCAAAATAATGTCAGGATATTGTAATCGAAATTCACCTAATCTTGGCGCTAGCCAATGGGTAAAAAACACTAGGTTCACACGAATATTTAAAGCGCGATTTTGGTTTTGACCAAACAGCTCATCGGTAGCTACCACCAAACGCTCTATTGACTCATGCACTACGGGAATATAAGCCTTGCCCGCCTCTGTTAATTCCAACCCACGAGGCAAACGCTTAAACAGCGCAACGCCCAATTGTGACTCAAGCCCTTTGATTTGTTGACTAATCGCCGCTTGAGTTAAATTCAGCTCACCTGCTGCTTGCGTAAAACTCAAATGCAGCGCTGAAACTTCAAAAGCACGTAACCAGTTAAGTGGCGGCAGCCTTTTCTTCATCACTTTCTCCACTTAAAGGTGTTCAACCACCTGTGTCTGGTAAACTAAATTTGTTGATGACTGCTTATGCACTGATGATTCACATAATGCTGTACATCTTAGCCATCTGGCGGCTATTGCTCTCAATAGAAAAGCATATGAGGAATAATCGAAATCACCCTTAAGTCTCTAATTTATTTATGGATAATTCATTGTAAGGACATCATTAAATAGATAGCAATAGCTCATAAACGTAATATTTAACACACATTGCCCAATTCATCCAAGAAAATCCTTCATAAAAGGACTCGCTATTTCGCCGCTTTTTCCTTGTCTTATTATCGTTCGATACATTATACAAAGGCCTCAACCTATTACTGAAGTCACACTAAATATCACTTATCTTGATTCAAGTCATAAAACAGCCAGCGCAGTTGGGTTAGTCTTAAGTTGATTACTTTGCGCCGTTTACCTATGCTGTTCGCCTTATAATATGGAAGAATATTTTATGACTATATTAACGACTTTGCATCAAGACCATATAAACATGAGTAAATTACTCACAGTGCTTGAGCACAATTTAGCGCAAATTCGCCAGGGCATGACTCCCGATTTAAAACTAATGGCCGAAGCCATCGAGTATCTAGGCCATTACGCCGACCTTTATCATCACCCTTTAGAAGATATCCTCTACAGTTACTTCATCAATAAAGATGACAAGCTTACTAGTTTAATTAACCAGTGCGAGCGAGAACATCGCATACTAAAACAAAAAACCGAGCAGATATTAAACCCGATCAGCGTAACCTTGCTAGACGATATGCTGCCCTTAGAGCAGATATTAACGGCCTTTGAAGACTTCTTAATCGTGGAAAAACAACATATCAACTTCGAAGAAGGACAACTTTTTCCATTAATAAAGCAAATGGCCACAGCTGATGACTGGCAGAAAATCGCGAAAAAAACATGGTTAAAAACAGATGCCATGTTCCATGAGTTTGATTCACAGCAGTACAGTGGTATCTACCAAGAGTTGAGTGAAGCACTTAAACAATAGGAAGACAGCGACTACTTTTAACCTCTAGTTTCTTATCCAGCCAGCTTTATTTTCGGCCAGCGCTTAGGTAATGTATCGATTTATTATTTAATAATTACTTTAGGTTATGGCTAAACCTATAGGTCCAGATCAGCTGCTTATTAGAATGCTTCACTTAGAGCGATAAAATCTTTTGTGGCAGCGGCATATCAAAACTTTACACGCGCAGCACAAGCTTTATGTGTGACCCAAGCGGCTATAACTGCTAAATACATCAGCTAGAAAACGTGCTACAAGTAAAATTATTTTGCCACACAGGTCGCTCTGTTGAGCTCACGCCTGCTACAGTATACTATTTGATGCTAGCTACTTATCGTTTGTAAATATTGCACAAGTTACCCAGCGCATTCAAAACGATAGCGCGATTCGCCAACAATGATGAATCTGCTGCACTCCTGCTTCCCTACCTTTTGCTCACAGATCGCTTTCCTGAATTTACTGCCGCCCACCCTAATATCGGTGTCAATTTAGTCACTACTAGAAAGAATAAGAATTTAGCACTGAAATACTCTGTGTAAAATAAGCAGATAACTTAACCGACGCAAATTGTCTCGCCGTAAGCTGTATTTATATTAGATAGGTAATTTTAAATGTTTTTATTATTTACTCAAAGCTATTGTTTCGTATCATAAGCAATACATTTAATGACTATCAAGATCATTGATCAGGATAAACAATAAACCCAATACTCTCCATTAAAGTAATCATTTGCCACTCAAATATTTTTACCCCAGAGAAATCTACTAACCTAGTATCGATACCTTCTATCTCAGCGTTTCTTAAATCTGCTTTAAATATTGATAACCCATCATACTGACTAGGCGAGAAGACAGTATTAGTAAGGTTAGCACCTTCAAGGTTTGCTCTAGATAAAATAACTGCAGTTAACATACTCTCACTGAGATCACATTTTTCAAGATAAACCCCTTCGAAGTCTGCATACTTAAAGTTCGACTTTGTTAGCTTTGCTGAACTGAATAACACTTTTTTACTCACTACGTTAACAAAGTCAGCAAATTCAAAATTACAGCCCTGCGCTTGGCATTCATTTATGACGATATCGAATAATTCAGATCGATAAAAGCTACTCAATGAGATATTACAATCTTGAAATACACTGTGTCTTAAATCTGCTTTTTGAAAGTCACAACCTTTTTGCTTTTCTTTATCATAAAACGTGCAGCCTTGAAAGTTAGCGGCTTTGATGCTCGATTCAGAAAAATCACAATTGAGAATGCAACAATTAATTAAACGCAAACTATCCAAGTTTGCACCACTAAAGTCAGAATCAGTGATGGTGCAGTTTTTAAACGTCAAATCTTGCTGGTACTCATTTTTCCAATCTAAATGAGTAAATGCACGAGCGGTAATTAATTGCTCACCTTCACTTAGCACTAAAGATTCTTCTAGTACTAAATCAATATCATGCTCTGCTGGCTGCTTATTCATAAGTATTTTCCAAGGCTATTATGAGACGAAAGTTAGATACGCAACTATCGTTTTCAAAATTAAGATACTGTGAGTAAATAAGCTTTATTTTGGTTGTGCCGCAAAGTTTGCCTATCACGATTAAAGGTTTTGAAGTGACGCATATATTCAGAAAAGAACAGGTTCACTGTTGGCAAAACAAGCAAGTAATCGCAAAATAAAGCTGTCTGTTTACACATTACTTGCTAGGCTTTTCGTGAAAATTGAAGAATTCACTGTATAAACCCAAGCCTATTTTCTAGGTGATAGGGTTTTCCATTTCTTTCAAATCAAAGAATGCAGTGGTCGCCGCTAGAATTTCGTCATTCGCTGCTTTTAATATTTTTTCTTCTTCAATGATAGCAACCTGCAATTTTTCAAGTTTCTCCTGCGACGCCTTAAATCTACTTATAGCAAGCTGTAATATTCTGTCCGCGTCTTCTATTTTTTTATCGTGGTTTTGCACTACTTTGTACTCCTTTAAATTAAATAATGGTTCACTATAGATCATTGGGTGGTGTTTTGCATTTGTGTTACCAGCCATTGTTTAAAAACCATAACCGCTGGATTTTTCCAATTAGCTTGCGGCGCCACTAAATAGTAGTCGTACTTGGTTTGCATTGTTTTACTGCCTATTTTAACCACATTACCCGCGGCTAAATCTTGTTCTACTATTTTACCCCACCCTAGTGCTATTCCCTGCCCATGTCGTGCGCTACACAACACCATAGCAACATGACTAAACCAGCTGTGTTGCAAATTTTCCGGCTTATCAATGCTAAACTCTTCTAACCACTGCGCCCAACCTATCCCCCCAGGCTGATCTTCGATACCTGCTTTGTAATGCAGCAAATCATTATGTTGTATTAAGTCATTCAGCTCACTTGAACAGGAATCCTCGATAAGCTGTGGATGACACACTGCAAAGGCTATTTCATGGCTGAGAAACACCGCTTCTAAACCTTGATAATGGCCACTGCCAAAATGTAAGTGACAATCAGCTTGCGTATTTGAAAAGTCGACCAGCTGGTCACTGTGGATGAGCTCTATTTCTATCTGTGGATAGGCTTTTTTAAAAGAACATAGCCGCGGAATTAACCAAGTTTGGCTCAAAGAGGGAATAACCGCAATATTGAGTTTCTCTGCCTTATTAGCGAACTGGCTTTGTTGAATACCATATTGAATATTTTTCATCCCAAGCGTTGAATGTTTCAATAATGCTTGCCCTGCCAAGGTGAGCTTGACCCCTTGCGACTGTCGTATAAAAAGCTCGACTCCTAGCTGTTTTTCTAATAATTTAATTCTATGGCTGACTGCACTTGGCGTGATATGTAATACATCTGCAGCACGGGTAAAATTAAGTTCTTGAGCAACTACGGTAAAAGAAGCTATGGCTGATAAAGAAACTGTATTATTCATGTGAGCTTACTCTTAGCTATGAGTTTTTTTAATGGCAGATTGAAATATTATCGCTACCCGTTAGCTCATTCACAAGTAATAATAGCTAAATAATTAACGACAGCATTAGCTAAGAGGTAGGTATGTCTGAATATAGCGCGCAAGTAATTTGGCAAAGAGCAGAGTCAGAAAAGTTTATTGATAATAAGTATTCACGAGGTCATCGCTGGCAGTTTGATGGCGGCATGTGTGTCCAAGCATCATCCTCTCCGAGCATAGTACCCTTACCTTATTCAGTGGAGCAAAACGTCGATCCAGAAGAAGCGTTTATTGCGTCAATTTCAAGTTGTCATATGCTGTTTTTTTTAAGCCAAGCAGCGAAACGAAAACTGACTATCAATAAATATGAAGATAACGCAGTTGGAACAATGCAACTAAACGAGCAAGGAAAAATGAGCATCACAGAGGTGGTTCTAAATGTGCATGTAGAGTTTATCCAAACAGATAGGGTAAGCATTGAGCAAATGCAAAAGATGCATCATTTATCCCATGAACAGTGTTTTATCGCAAACTCAATCAATGGCCAAGTAACCACTAATATTGTTTAATGTTGGCACCGATCATTACATAACCAATGAGCATTAATAAAACTTAGCTAAGGCTCCTATGAAGAGAACGAAACGTTAAATTAATTCTAGGCTGGGTTATTTTCTTTCGCACCGGTAATGAGTGCTGCCAATGGTTCTGTAATGCACCGCTCATTAGCAATAGCGAACCGTGTGGTAATTCAAGGCTGATATCAGCAGCTGCTTTTGCTTTATGGCGTAATTTAAAACAGCGCTGCGCACCTAAACTGATAGAGGCTATATTGGGTGATTCTCCTAACTCTGTTTCATCATCACTGTGCCAGCCCATTTTATCTAGCCCATCGCGATAAAGGTTGATCAACACTGCGTTAAACGTAAGACCGGTGCTGGCTTCTAAATAGCGTTTAAGCTGTAACACTTTGGGGTGATAGGCTTGCGCGGTTAACGTTAAACCTGAATAGTGATAAGCCAAATCCTGCTCTGACTGATAGCAATGCTGCCTTGGCATTAAATGTGACTTACCGTATACAGTCAGTTCATCATGCTGCCAAGGTAGCTCTGCCAATAATTGCGCTTGCAGCTGATCTGCCTGCGCAATGCTGAGAAACTGCTCGTCTAACCCGAGCTCTCCATCTATTATTGGCAGTGCGGTTAACGACATATTCGCGTCTTATACACTAACGCTGTCTAACGCTTGCGATACATCTGCAATAATATCATCGATATTTTCAATACCTACCGAGATACGAATTAGATCTTCACTTACACCTGCTTTAGCTAGCTCTTCAGGGTTTAACTGGCGATGTGTAGTAGTAGCTGGATGACAAGCTAATGATTTTGCATCGCCTATATTTACTAAGCGCAAAATCATTTGCAGCGCATCAATAAATTGCCCACCCGCTGCTAAGCCACCTTTCACGCCAAAACTTAAAATGCCTGATGCTTTACCGCCAGTAATTTTCTTGCAGTTTTCAAGGTAAGGGCTATCGGCAAGTGCTGAGTAATTAACCCAGTTCACTTTAGGATGGTTTTGTAAATAAGCCGCTAGCTTTTCTGCGTTTTCACAGTGGCGCTCCATTCTTAAGCCTAATGTTTCTAAACCTTGCATGATATTAAACGAATTAGTCGGCGAAATAGCCGCACCCATATTGCGCAACGGCACTACCCTACAACGCCCGATAAAAGCAGCAGGACCGAAAGCTTCTGTATAAATCACACCATGATAAGAAGGATCAGGTGTATTCATTACTGGGAACCGTTCAGCGTTAGCTGCCCAATCAAAGGTTCCTGAATCAATAATAATACCGCCAATAGAGGTACCGTGCCCACCAATGTATTTAGTCAATGAATGTATAACAATATCTGCGCCTAATTCAAAAGGGCGACATAAATAAGGGGTGGCAACCGTGTTATCCACAATCAACGGCACACCTTGCTTGTGGGCAATTTCTGCAAGCTTCACAATATCGACAATATTACCCATTGGGTTACCAATAGATTCACAAAAAACCGCTTTGGTTTTGCTATCGATAGCGGCTTCAAAAGCAGCGAAATCATCTGCGGGAATCAATCTTGCTTCAACACCTTGCTTAGGTAAGGTATGTGCAAATAAGTTATAAGTGCCACCGTATAATTGGCTGGTACTTACAATATTATCGCCCACTTCACACAAGCACTGAATAGCATAGGTAATTGCCGCCATACCGGAGGCAACGGCCAATCCTGCGATACCGCCTTCCATTGCAGCGACACGCTTTTCAAGCACATCGGTAGTTGGATTCATGATGCGGGTATAAATATTGCCCGGTACTTTTAAGTCAAATAAGTCAGCACCGTGCTGGGTGCTGTCAAATGTATAAGATGTTGTTTGATAGATAGGTACGGCGGCGGCTTTAGTAGTCGCCTCTGATTCATAACCGTGATGTAGTGCCAGTGACTCCAGCTTCATATTGTGCTCCCTGTATGTTTTAATTAAGATACCTTCTTCGTACCTGTAGATTACCAGAGCTTAATACTGATTATGTTAGATTTAAATATGAAATTTAGTCATATACTTATGCACTATTTTCATGAACACACTCTTTAGCGCCGCTGTACAATTAAGTAGCAATCTATAAATAAAATACGCAGCGAACAATCCCCTAGCATTACAACTTGCGCTTTTTAAGCATACGCCACACTGATTTAAACGGGAATTTTTGCTGCTTATACATACCCTCTGGCACATAATCTCCTACTACTCCGTATGCCTCTGGCCATTCTTTTTGCCCCTTTACTGCACTGCCAAACAGATAATCTAAAAAGGAAAAATGGGCCGCATAGTTGCGATCTATCGCGGCGTCATCAGATGAGTGATGCCAGTGATGAAACTGTGGAGTAACAATAATATACTTTAACCAGCCAAAGTTAATACGCACATTGGCGTGATTAAATACCGCTTGTATTCCCACAATAATGACATAGAGATCGATCACTTGTTTAGAAAAACCCAGTAAGAATATTGGCGTTAATACTAACGAGCGAGTCACTATTAATTCCAAAATATGCTGACGAGAACCCGCTAGCCAATCCATATATTTAGCGCTGTGATGCACCGCATGAAAACGCCACAAAACAGGCACTTCATGATAGAACTTATGGGTAACATACTGTGCTAAATCGGCAATTAAAACAATGCTAAATATCTGCAACCACAGTGGCATTTGGTTGATAAAGCCTTGTACTGATGCAAACACGGCCCAGCCAAAAGCATTGTGCACAAATAAGTTGGTGATCAATAAAATGATACCAACCAGCAAATGATTGACAAAGAAGTGATTCAAATCGCCTTGCCAATGTGGGCGCAGCACTGATTGCTGTTTGCGATGCGGAATAAGCTTTTCGATGAATACAAAAATCAAAGTAGAACCCAGCATATCAAGAATGAACCAATCCATGCCTAGGTAAATCATGCTGCTTTGATATTCACCAACCTCTACTTCATGGCCGCCGAACGCTATTGATAACAGCACAAAAAACCAAGCAAAAAGCCCGAGGCGCTTGTTTTTGTTACGCACAAAGTTCAGCAGACCTAAAGAGCCTGACAATATTAAACAGACGAATAGCAGCTGGCGCAAAAGTTCAGTATTGTAATTAACCCGTAACTCAGGCGTGGTTAAATACTGTGGGTAGTGGAACGACAGCACCCCAAAAAAACAAAGCACCGCCAGCATCGCGGCAATGTAACCACTAATGGCTCCTTCGCCAAACTGAAAACTATCATTGCGAAATATTTTCTTTAACATGTCATTCCTTATGACCTAATTTTGCGACTAGTTTACTGTAATTCTAAGTAAAATCAAAAGCGCCAATATATACTGTGATTTATTAGTAATTGATAGATAAAGAGGCTTTAAATGTTATTGCTGATCATTGCCCTTTTTTTCATGTGGCTAGCGCTGCGTGAATTAAATAATTCGCGTAGCAGTGTCGACGGTTTCAATACCGCTAGTAAAGTTTATTTTGGTATCTGCCTTAGTGTTGCTTTAATTACCGCTTGGACACCTTTAAAAAAAATGCACTTTGAGTCATTCTTATCTGAAAAGGCATCCATTTTAGCCGATGGAAAACCAGCACAAGTGCATTGCAACACCGCCTTTGATGCAATGTTCGATAGTAGTATCAATGTTATAGGCCACGCCAACCCTCGCACTGGAGACATCGTTTTCCAGTTAAGCTGGTGTGATAAACTAATGGACTATCTAGCTGACCCGCACCAAGTGGATAGTACACAGCGCTATAGTTTAATGCTTTTTACTCACGAGGTAATGCATATACGGGGTGAGCTTAACGAGCAGAAAACAGAGTGCCAAGCCATTCAGCGCAACCATATCGCCGGTGAACTACTGGGGGTATCTAAAGCTATCGCACTGGAGCATACGCGTGAATATTTCGAGCGTGAATATCCGCGACACCCATATTTTAGTGCAAAATGCGGCCCTGAAAAAGCGTATGATGAAGGGGTAGCTGGCGCTATTTGGTAACCGATTTAGCTCTTCTAGAACCAAAGTTAAACCACCTTGATCGCGTAAAAGACCTGAACAAACATTTACCGCAGAGGATATCCTGAGAACAGCAAAACTCAAAAATACCCAAACCCAGATCGAGAAGATAACAACTCTGTTAATGGCCACTTAGTCCTCCTTTAGTCACAGCAGAGGAAGAGCGTATCGATGGCCTGATCAACATGAAGTTTGCCGCATTTGTGAACATAATAGCGGTGATACACTCTGGCGTTTACTGACTCAAGTGATAGCAAGCTGGGAAGAGCTTAAAGCTAAACTAGACGATATAGCCGAATGGTATTTCAGTGGTGAGTAATTCAAGCAGTCTGCACAATTTGATAACTAATAAACAGCAAGCGCGACTAGTTATTTACCAACCCCCCTCCCCGTTAATAAGTGCATTAACGCCAAGGTCAGCCACTAATAGCGGTAACCGATCAACTTTTAGCTCTATTGATGTTGCTCAATAAATATTAATAAGTGTCCGGTAAATTGCAGTTACTGGAAGAACATTTCACGGCGCTTTTTATAGGAGTGTAAAAAATTTAGGTACTCGCTTAATGCTGCTTTGTTCAGCGAGTATTCGTTGTATAGATATTCAGAGCTACTGCAAAGTGATTTTTACAAAGCTTAGTATAGGATCATCTGCGGTGACTATGACTGTCAGCGTTGGTGGTTTAGAACTAGTTATTAGTTGCTGTAAAAAACTTGTTTAAATAATAAATAAAAAAACCGCCACATGGCGGTTTTTTATCTTAATCGGGAATGGCATTACACAGGCTCTTGACCTAGTAACTATCGATATTACAGTGGTATATTGTAATCAAGAATCAGGCGATTTTCGTCAACGTCTGTTGTTTCAGTTGAACGTACTGTGGCATTACGTAAACGAAGAGATAATCCATCTACATTTTGAAAAGCGTATTTTGCTTCTAAATCACGCTCCCATTCTTTGCCTTCTTGTCCATCACTACGCTTGATGTTGTCGCCGCGAATATAACGAGCCATCAATGAAAGACCTTTTATAGCCGTTACATCGTAATCAACTCTCGCCTGAACTGAACGTTCTTCTGCACGATCAAAATCTAAAAATTGCACAGAGTTACTTGAATACAAACCGGTATCATCGTTACTAAAGTCGTCCCAAGATTCCTGATACTCATCACCATTAACTTTCTGATACGCCAATGTTAATTTTTTGTTATCACGAACCCATTGGCCGCTTAAGCTATATAAGTTGCTGCTGTAATCAGCACCTACATTGGTTTGAGCACCTTCGCCATCGGCTTCGCCATGATAAAAAGTACTTGATAAGTTCAACTGATCTTTTGCAGATAATGCAATTGGGTAGCTAGCGCTTACATAAGTTTGGCTAAGAACATTATCAGCTTCACCGTATGCAAGATCTAGTTTTACACCTGAGTTAAACTTATAACCACCACCGACGATTCCTACTGAATAGTCATCACCGTTAGTATCAGTGTACTCATTAAATTGCTCGCTCGTTTTAGCAGAGCCTCTATCAGTCCAGATCCCGTATAAATCTATATTTTGATATTGAGTAAAAGCATAAACACCCTGTGTCGAGCTAGGTGTTACTCGTGAATCCGAATCATCTAACAATGGGGTATTAATTGTCATACGACCAATTTTTAACCCAGAGTTCTCGCCCAATTTAACTTTAGCGTAAGCTTGGCCGAACTTTGCATAGCCTTTTTGTTCTCCGTTACTGGTAGTACGTAAGGTGCTAGTTCCCCCTTCATCGTCTTTAGCGCTAAGTGCACCTACAGCAAAAATAGATGCATCAAAGCCGATGATGTTATTAAAATAACCTGATTCAAAATTTAGGCGTAAGCCTTGAGTAAGCGCAATAGAATCATCTGATCCACTAGGCTTACGATCACGATGAAAATAAAAGGTACGTAAATTTAAATCTAATTTACTACCCGCGATAAAACCAGCACTCTCTTCGGCGGCTGCCATCTGTGAATAGCTAGTCGCTAGAATTGCTGTAACAAGTAATGTGCGTTTGATTAACATATCAAACTCCATGAGTGATTAGCAGTTAATTTATTAACTACCAACATTAAAGTGAACCTTGTCCCTAAAATAGCTTGTAATACCACACTGTGATATCCAAAGAAGCACTAGGAGAAAATTAAATGAATTTGGTACGTTATCTGTTTTATTTGTCTATCAGACTACACAACTGAACGATTGTTCAGTATTTCTAAAAAAAAATTGAACTTTTTAACTTAAGTAGTATGCAAGCTAATAGGAATAAGGGGTATAGCGTAATGCAATGCAATAT
>JBALXS010000006.1:15011-53661 GCA_036960485.1 Oceanospirillaceae bacterium | reverse complement strand
GACATGAAATAGAAAAACTATTAATGCTTAAATACTCAATAGTAACTGTTATTGCTGGCATGATAATCTGTTCTGTTACTAGCTCTACTGTTATCAAGACTAATAAGCTAATCAAAAGCAAAATCATTCTTGCTCTATAAAACTTTCAAGCCGGAAGCTGGCTAAGTAATCAAAACACCTTTAACTCACTTCTCTAACTATTGATAGCTTCCTCCAACTCCAACCTGTATTGATTTAATCGGGATTTACAACGACAGCTACACAGCCCTTTGTAATACCGCTTCAACGTTGAGTGAAATTTTTAAGGAAATAATAGTAAACCTTAGAGAGGATCAATAAAGTTAAATTTGTTAATCTCTCTAAGATGAGGAAAATTGAAGATAGGTATTAATTTAGTAGCAGTGCTACTTTTATCAACTTGCGGTTAAAACCCCCAAAACCTTTCGTTTGAGAGCTTTAGCACTGTAATCAAATATATAATAATTATTGTGGCTTCAAGACTATTGATATTTTACCATCAGTTTTACCATAGAGATTACCCGTGGCATCATCTTGATAGTATTGGTGACATGTTTCTACACATAGTGTTGCATCTTTTATAGACCACTGTCGTGTACTGTTATATCTAGATGTTTGGATATATAAGGTACCATCAACATCATACTTAAAAACGTACTTACCCGGGTGGCTACCAGACAATATATTAGCGGAGAAGCTTTTCCCATTCACTGCAGCCATAAGTTGTTCATTGTTGAGAGAAGGGGTACTTAATATCTCTTCTTGCTGCTCTGGTTTAATACCTCCATTACAGGCTGCTAAAGTAAACATAACAGCAATAGCTGAAAAAGTTCTAACTGGTTTAATCACAATTCATATCCCTATTTGTTGTTTGTATGCTTGAATATAAGCACATTCAAATATAAGTCAATAGGATAAATCTCTATCCTAACTAGCTTCCATCCAGAACGAATAATACTACAACATATATAGCAGCAAGAGCTTCTAGCTTAAGCTTTTTAACTGTAGCTTGGTGTGCTAAATGGCCTCTCTGTAAAGTTACTTTTTTAAATCTAACCCACAGGTTTTACTGCACTGTTATGCTGCACCATCACTTGAAAAAACAGCACTGAAAGCAATGCACACACCACCATCGCAACCACCATTGGTATTGCGGTTCCATCGTGTACAAAACCCACCACAAACGTTGCAGCGGCACCTAATATTATTTGCAAAAACCCTGCTAAACCTGATGCAGTGCCTGCCAGCTTAGGCTCAACGCTTAAGGCACCTGCCATTCCATTGGGGATCGCAATGCCGTTGGAACAAGCTATAAGCGCCATTGGCATAAACAGATATGCTGGATGCGAAAATCCAACGTAACTGAAATAAACGAGTACGCTAGCGCCTAAAACCAACACGACACTGCCAATTCTTAACATTAATTGGCCGGATAACTTGGTAGCAAAGCGCCCTGATATGAAATTTCCGCTCATATAACCGCAAGAAACCATAATAAAGTAAAAGCCA
Source organism: Oceanospirillaceae bacterium (assembly GCA_036960485.1). Taxonomy (GTDB): domain Bacteria; phylum Pseudomonadota; class Gammaproteobacteria; order Pseudomonadales; family Balneatricaceae; genus Rs1. Next base: position 52,134 of record JBALXS010000006.1, on the reverse strand, counting down.
TATTCGCTCGGTAATAGCCCTAGTACCTGAGTGGCGTAAAAAGGAGCGCCGGCGATAAAAGCGAAGAACACCGCTGAGCCAAAAGAGGTACCTAATACGTATCCTAAATACTGGCGCCTTACTAACAACACTTTGTATTTAGAAAAAATATTATTGAGTTTCATGTCACTAACCAATTGGTGATTAGTTTCATGCAGCTTAGTCGCACTGATGACTAATAACCCAAAACCAAACAGTGAAACTAAATAGAAACTGGCGCGCCAGCTATACCATTGGTCTAAATATCCACCAATAATTGGCGATAACATAGGAGCAATGGCCATTATCATGGTCATATAGCCTAATATACTAGTGGCTTTTTGCTGATCATATAAATCTCTTACGATGGCTCGGGTAATCACAATTCCGGCACAACCTCCTGCTGCTTGAAATATTCTACCGATAATTAACTGCTCAATATTAAAAGCAAAAGCGCAGGCAAGGCTAGCAACTACATAAATAAAAACGCCTCCCAGTATCACAGGTCTGCGCCCATATTTATCGGATAAGGGACCTAATATCAGCTGGGATACTGCTGTCGCAACTAAATATAATGTTAGTGTCAGCTGAGCAATATCGTAACTAGTATTTAAAGACTCTGTGAGGCTTGGCATAGACGGCAAGAAAATATTTAATGCTACTGGCCCTATCGCAGACAACACGATTAAGATAGCAATATGCGGCTTAATTACAGCCTGAGTTTGAGTGTTCATTATCCCTCGATCTTTTGAATTTTAATACAACCATACACCACAATATGGAAATTTGATGATGATCGTCAATAAGAATATTAGTGGGGTGTACGGCGGATAAGATATTGATTAAAAAGACTATACACTGATATTTCTGCACAGCCTAATAAGCGTAACTAATCTAAAATAACTATTAGTGTAAGATCTCTCACTTGTTAAACGTTTAGCCAGTTTTTTAACTGGCATGATAAAACGCAGCCTCTGTGCTGAGATCTCATATAATCCATTAATTTAAACTTAAAATAGCTAGAAAGACATCGCTTTCTTGTTCTACTGTGTAATAACTGAGTACAAGTACTAAATTTAACTTAAACAATATAAATCTTGTCAGCTATCATTTAAAAATCGCTACATTAATGATATTGACATACAAGTATCAAGACAGTCAGTATATCTGTTGCGGATATACTATGTTGCGCATTGCATAAATATAACTAAGATTTTTAAACCGAGGAAAATATGTTCATATCGCGCAGCAGAACCAATGTACTGCTAGTTGTTATTTCATTGAACGCTTCTTTCTTAGTGCCCTCAGCAAACGCAGCTTCTCTTAACCATATTCAGATACTCACACAAGAACACCCACCTTATAACTACTTCAACTCCAAGGGCGTTTAGTAGGCACTGCGGTTGATTGGTTGATCAAAGCTTACGCTAAAACAGCGTATTAGGCTTGATAAACAAAGTATAAATCCAGCCTTAGCCAAAATATTATCGCCAACTGCAACGAAATAGTAATACCCTTTTACTTTCAATGACAAGAACCGCAATAGGCGAAATGCGATTCAAATGGGTAGGCCCTATTAGCAGCACTAGAATAGTATTAATGGCTAAAAAGAGTCGTCATATCACTATTAATAGAGATAAATATATAAGAAAGTATAAAATTGGTTTATTGCTGGTATCAAATCTTTTAGCCAATCGAAAAAATTTCAAGAATGGTGATCTCAAAACCATTCCCTTTGTCGATTCTTTAATTAGGGTGTTGACACAAGATCGAATCGATTTGTGGGCTTATGAAGAAAATGCTGCTATGTTTTTTCTTCAACACCAAGGCTTAAATGTTGACGATTATGAGCTTGTTTATATGTTAAGGGAAGCTCAGCTGTACTTCGCATTCAAGCAAGACACAAAACAAGAAATTGACTCTGTGGAGCGCAATTCAGCCAGTGATTAAGTAGCCATAAACGCTCATTCGTCCCCAATCATTCAACTCGCCCCCGCCCCTTTTCGAGACTCATCGTTGCTTTCAACCAGCACCCCCTCACCTATGCGATTGATAGAAGCCCATAATTGCTCTGATATTTCAATGCCAAACTCAACACTGCTAAGTTTGTTAGCAGCTATTTGCGCGCTGCTAACATATATTGTTTTATCTTGAATAAGCTTGTTCTTAGCTATATCTGTTGAAGATGCCCTCACTTTCAGCGAAGAAGATAGATCAACCCTAGTACTGCAGATAATAGTTAAGCTTTGCAGTTGTTCTATTTCAGGTAGAAGGTCAGCATGCTTTTCAATTACTGCTTCATGATAACTTGGATATTTGTGCCCTGATTTTATAGCCGCTGTATGTTCAGTGATAACTTTGGAACCATTTTGCCAATAGGCAACGATACTAACGCCTCTGCGACCGCAATCAGTTAATGCCTTTAAAACGAACTTACGATTATGACAATTACGGATAGTAACGGTCGCTATACCGTTTTGCACAGATTTTAAATAAGCGACATCTAGTGCCGCTGCAATACTATTTAGCGAACTACGATTATGGCTATCTACCACAATGGCTGAGCTATCTTCATATACAATGGTGCTCGGCTGCTTATTTTGATCTAGGCCGATGTATGGCAGGCAGCTATTGAATTCAGCTAAGCCATTCAAACCATGCTTTTCCAACCACAAAATCATTTCAGCGGCATCTTCGTAATGGCCCACAAAATATCCTGTGGCTTCAAAACAACGGCGTAATGCAGCTTTTAGCTCTATCATTGATACATGCATGATTACAGCTCCTTCTTTACAGTAGAGGGTATTTCTAGATTTGGCGCTAGCGGTAGGAACCAATCATCGCTAAAAGGTTGGCCTATTTCCTCTAGTAAAGGTGCACCTTGAAACATGGTATTCCTCACCCAAAGCTTAGATTTTGGATCAAATTTCCCAACTCCGAAAAAGGCTAATTTACAGCGTAGCAAGTGCATTGGTAGTACATCTTTATCCAATAAATTGACTTGTATGTCGCCGTATAAACCGTTATTCATACCTTGGATACGCCTAACAATTCCCCGTAAATGCGGATACGCTTGTACAAAATGAGCACAGCGTTGGTTTTCATCAAAATCTGCTCGATAAGCTTTAATTAGGTCATAGCATTTGCGCACTTCATAGGCGATGCCTAGCGGCATTTGTCGTTCAGCACCAGGCTCATGATTAGTTTTTCCTAAGCGCGGTTCCATTTTTTCTTCTGATCTATACCAAAAATTAGCCAAAGTGTCAGGTTGGCTAAAGTCATACTTTAATGCCCAATCATAGCGCGCTTCTATCACTTGCTGTAACTGTGTTAGCGACATTAGCGGCTCAATATCTAAAGTGTCGTTAACGACTAAAAAGTCTTCTAGGTCCTCAACATGTTCTGGATACAGTTCTAATAAAATAGAGACCAACATTTCTTGACCTTGCAAAGAGCAATGCTCTTCAGTCCAGCTGATCACCTCATTCCAACCGGTAAAATCTTTATCAACAAATGCGCTTAAAAGCTGCAAATCTAACAACATTTTGTGGTTATTGTCAGTTTGCTGCGCATCTTCAGTAACGGTTTGTGCGGTGTATTCAATGGCGCGTTCTATCAACAGCTGCATTTTGTGCTTAATTGTAGTGCTTTGTCCGCCTAACACTCGAATTCTCGCTAGGGCTAATTCACGCATTTCTACCCAGCGATTAATCAATAGTGGGTGATTAATCAAATAGGGGGCCATACCTAAACCGGTTGAATTACCAATACCGATAAAGCGCTTTATTGCTACGTGCATTGGCTGATAACTGCCAGGCGCTTTATTTTTCGCTATATGCTCAACTTGTAATAAACTAAAATTGCGCAACATTAAACACACAAACATTTCGGCTGAAAATGGCCTATTAAAGTCAGCAAAATGCGTACTCACTTTTTCCCAATCAGCCATACCTAATTTCCCGCTGCCATAAACGGCTGTGGTTCGATACAGATAACCAACTTGCGCTATTTTATCAATAGATGGCTGCTCGCCGCTGGCTAGCGCATTCACTATATAGTCAAAGTTACGCGCACTGCGATTTGCCCTTGATAAAACAAAAACTCTAGAGTCAACTCTGCCCGCTTCTTGTTTGGGCACATTATTGCGAAGCTGTGTTAAGTATTGCTCATCTATCTCGCCATCCACCAGCGCCATGGTTAAATCCCATTGGCTGGCGATCACTCGATCATTTCTATCTTCGGGAGCTAAATAATTTGAAAATACGACGAAACTGTATATGCGATTAGCCGTTTTAATCTTATAAATAACGGTGCCATAACCATTAACGTCCAAATTGAGCTGATCAATACTTATTTGCCATCGCTCACGCATAATTCGGCGCACCAAGGTGCGCATAAAGCTCAATCTGCTTTGATGCATAGCACCTAATCGTTCAATATCCATCACTTGTTGTATTGAACGTAAAGGTAGCGCTGCATCGCCTCGAAGCGCGCTTGATATTGCAGCGGGGAGTGTCATTTCATTATCCTTTGGCATTGCACAGCTCATTATTATTTTAGCCTGAAGCTTTTGCACAATTATCACATGCAAAAGGCACAACCTATATTGACCAAATTCAATTTAGTTAAGCGCATTAGCCCAGCTAAACCCATATTATTTATATGGAGATTATCAATAAAATAATTGCACTGCACAAACCAAAAAGCTCTATCAACTGATAAGAAAAACTAATCAAGACTGTGTTTTTATTAATATTTCCTATTCAACAGCTAAGTTATTTTTCACCCAATAAGCATTATAGTACGCGTAATTGCCCCTAAACTCTCAATTGGTCTATCAGCGATCTTCAGTCATATTAAATGCTTGTTTGTCATGATTTTTCACATCCACACACAATTGCAGTATATTAAGCGCATTTATCATTGAGTATGCCTGTAATGTTTATAAAACGGCGCTATATTATCAGTATTTTTATGATTACCAGCTTAAGTTTGAGTTGGCTTAGCTATTTTTACGTGCGTGACTGGGAGCTTACCAATACTCAGACATATAGTAGTTCCCAGCTGTTAAACACTATTTCTGCAGTGCGCTCAGCCTTAAATAAATTCCACGCACTACCTTACATTGTCTCTCAGCAATTGGATGTTCAAGCTTTACTGAATGACTCTAACTTAAAAAACCTCTATCGAGTGCGCCGTTATTTAGAACAAACCAATTTAATTGTTGGCTCTGCTTCTTTATTAGTTTTAGACAGCAAAGCAGACGTTGCCGCTTATAGTAATTGGCGTGCACAACCTAACTCTTTAAACACCAACTATAATCAGAGCGCTTTTTTTCAGCAAGCCATAAAAGGCGAACAAGGCAGTGGTGTATGGTTTGATGAACACCGCGTGGCTTGGTTTTATTTTTCTGCCCCTATTTATCACTTGCAACGCTTAATCGGGGTTGCGGTTATTCGCATTGATATCGCGAAAACGCTAGAAGAGCTAACCACACGAGAAGCTTTTTATTTAAGTGATCGCCAAAACGCGCTGATATATGCAACAAAAGCGTTAAGTATCTCCCCTAGTGATCAAATAATTAGCAATACTTTTAATGTTTTCGATACTTCAAATACAGAAACCTTACTCGACGGCACCACCATTAATGTATTGCGAAAGAACACCACTGACTATTTAGTTCAACAAGTATTGTTAGATGACACCCAATGGAACATCGGTGTGTTAATCCCGCTCAATGTTAAATCAAAGCCTTTTTGGAGCAGTGCCGCAGTATTTTCTAGTACCCTTATTTTAGCGTTAATGCTGATGTATTTACGAGAATGGCGCGCTAAAAAGCTCTCCCAACGACAAGTGATAGCGGCTCAGTTAGAAAGTGAAGCGCGTGCACGCCATATCATCAATACTGCACAATCAGGTTTGATTACGTTAGATAAGCACGCACATATAACCTTTATCAACCCACTAGTGATGCAGCAATTTGGTATTTCACTGAGTAATGTTGTCAATCAGCCCCTAGGAATCCTATTTGATAATTTATCGAATTTTGTCTCTCTTGATAGAACGCTTGAAAATTTAAAACAAGGTAATTTTAGCCCGCTTACCGGTTATGAAGTAGTTGCGAAGCGCGCTGATGGTTCTCTTTTCCCTGTCATGTTTAGTATCAAACTAATGCGCAGTACCGCCGTTATTGAATACCTGGTGACATTGGTTGATATCACCAAGCGTAAACAGCTGGAGCGCAGCCTTAAAGAGGCTAATGAATCTTTGGAAGATAAGGTTATCAGGCGTACCAGAGCACTAGAAAGCGCTCAGGCAGAACTGCTTAAAGTTGAAAAAATGGCGGTGCTGGGCCGTATGTCTACGGCTATTGTTCACGAGATTAATCAACCACTTACTGCACTGCGTAACTATTTGGCAATTTTAGCGCGCGTTAAAGACAACCCGGCATTAATTGAGCAGCAACTTGATTCGCTTAATCACTTAGTCGACAACATGGTGGTTATTACCCGCCAGTTAAAAACATTCTCCTACGCTAAACCTAATAGAGGCCACGCTGTTGATCTTATTTGCGTCACCCGCGATGTACTTGCGCTATTAGCACCTGAATTCGCACAACAGCAAATTCACTGTGAATACAGTACCCAGTGTGACAGTGCGATAGTGCTGGCTGATCGAACAGGGTTAGAGCAAGTGCTGTTTAATTTACTGCGCAATTCAATGGATGCTATGGCACAAACTCATACTAAAGTAATCAAATTGCAATATTCTATTGTCGAACATAGAGTTATTTGTCAGCTCAGTGATACTGGTGGAGGTATTAATGAGCAACACTTAAGCCAAATATTTGAGCCATTTTTTACCACTAAAGATATTGGTATGGGGCTGGGTTTAGGGCTTTCTATTATCAAAAACATTCTCGATGATTTTCAGGGTGATATCAGCGCTAAAAATACCTCGACAGGCTTAGCCTTTACCTTTAGCTTACCATTAATAGATAAACAGTTAGCTAAAGAACCTCTCCACTTAGAGAAGAGCACAAGTGAATAAATTACAAGTTATATTAGTTGATGATGAGCGTTCAGTGCTTGAATCAACTGCGCAGTGGCTCACTATCTGCGGTTTTGAAGTGCGCAGCTTTAGCGACTCACGACAGGCACTAGCTGCATTAGATGCTGATTTTTTTGGCGCGGTGGTCAGCGATGTATTAATGCCTCAGCTCAATGGCCTTGAGCTTATGCAGCAGATACATCAGCGCTTTCCCAATGTCCCTGTCATCCTCCTCACGGGCCACGGTGATGTCGATATGGCCACCCAAGCGATGAAACTAGGTGCTTATGATTTTATGGAAAAGCCTTATTTACCGGAGCGCTTAAGTGAAAGGGTGCGCCGCGCTTGCGATAAGCATTTACTGTTACAAGAAAACAATAAACTACACAATCACTTGGCATCGTTACAGGGAATAGAAGCCACTTTAATTGGTATTTCAGCGCCGATGCAGCATTTACGCAAGCAAGTAATGCGCTTAGCAGCACTGGATACCAGTGTGGTTATTTACGGAGAAACAGGCACGGGCAAAGAACTAGTCGCCCAGTGTTTACACGATTTCAGCTCGCGCCAGAAAAAAAACTTTGTACCCATAAACTGTAGCGCTATTCCTGAATCACTGATTGAGAGTGAATTATTCGGCCATGAAGCAGGCGCATTTACAGGGGCTAAATCGCGGCGCATAGGTAAATTTGAGCACGCTGACGGTGGCACTTTACTGTTAGATGAAATTGAAACAATGCCCGCTTTCGTGCAAGTTAAAATTTTGCGCGCATTGCAGGACGGCTTGATCGAACGGCTAGGTTCAAATAAGCAACAACAGGTCAAGCTGCGCGTGGTGGCAGCTTCAAAAGAAGCACTGCGTGATCACAGCAGTTTTCGCCAAGATTTATACTATCGCCTCAATGTTTCTGAATTACATCTTCCACCTTTACGCCAAAGAGTTGAAGATACTCCGCTGTTGTTTGATCACTATTTACGTATCGCCGCCAGCGATAATAACTTAACGCCCAGAGCATTACGCGCAGGCGATATCAGTGCGCTGTTACAATACGATTGGCCCGGTAATGTGCGTGAGTTGAAAAATGTGGCGGTGCGCTTCGCCTTAGACAATGAGCAAAATATTGCCGATATGTTACAGCACCAACCTGCATCAATGGCTGGACAAGAAAACCATGGTTCAGTAGCAGATAACAGCTCTTTAGAGCATAACCAACCACTGGCCGAACAAGTGGCAAGCTTTGAATCTCAACTGCTGAAGAATGCACTCACACGGCACAGTGGCAGCATTAAGCAGGTGATGTTAGAGCTAGATTTACCACGGCGTACTATCAATCAAAAGATGATTCGTTACGGTATTAACCGTGCAGATTATCTCGACAGCTAATTCCTTAATAGTGCTGTGTCGCTAGCCATAAGATAGCCATTTATCGCATAAGCAATAAATGGCTCATTACTGCTCAGAATAGGCATAATTTGGCTCATTATTTCACTTTTAACCTTACTTTTTTAATTTTTATTGTTAATTATTAATGGCTTATAATTTTTGGCATCCATCATGCTAACACTGATCTAAGTGATATCAGTGAATATAATAATCAAAAAAGGAAAATTACATGTTTGCCACTTCAAATAAAATCAAAACACTTTCTTTCGCCATTGCCGCAACTGTTGCTATTGGTGGTGCAGGCTTAGCTCAGGGCGCTGAAAAGCGTTCATACATTCTAACAACCGCTTCTACTGGTGGTACTTACTACCCTGTCGGTGTAGCACTGGCAACATTGGCTAAAATCAAACTTGAGCCAAAACACAAAATATCGATGTCAGCGATTAACTCTGCAGGTTCTGGTGAAAACGTTAAATTGCTACGTGAGAACGAAGCACAGTTTGCGATACTTCAAGGCCTTTACGGGGCATGGGCTTGGGCAGGTGAAGGTAAGCTTAAAGATGCGGGTCCACAACAGCATTTGCGTTCCGTATCTATGTTGTGGCAAAACGTTGAGCAATTTGTGATCAAGAGCAAGTACGCGAAAAGCGGCACCATTGCTGATATTGCGAGCCTCGAAGGTAAAAAATTCTCCATCGGTAAGAAAAACTCTGGTACAGAAGGATCAGGTCGCACGCTGTTAAGTAATCTCGCAATGCCTGCTGATAACATGAATTTAGCATACATGGGTTATGGCCCTTCAGCTGATGCGCTGCAAAACGGTACGGTAGATGGTATGAACATTCCATCAGGTGTACCAACGTCAGCAGTGACCAGAGCTTTCGCTTCTATGGGATCTGACATCAGCATTTTAAACTTCTCAGCGCAGCAGATGGAAAAAGCCAATGGTGGCTATAAATTATGGACGCCTTTTACTATTGCCGCAAACACTTACCCAGGCCAGAGTAAAGCCGTTACGACAATTGCCCAGCCTAACTTTCTGGCTGTGCGCGATGATGTGGCAGAAGAAGATGTTTATTTACTCACTAAAACTATCTACGAAAACTTAGCGTTCTTAAACGGCATTCACAAGGCCACTAAAGCAATGGCTATCGATAAGGCAATTGCGGGTCTTCCTGTACCACTGCACCCAGGTGCTGCACGTTACTACCAAGAAGTGGGTATTAACATTCCTGCGCACTTAATCGCGAAGTAATTTCCCTTCTCTTTTATCTTTCTATCTAGTTAATAACAGCGGCGCGCAAGTGCCGCTGTTGTCTTTGCAAGACCTGTATTGGCGGTATCTGCTAGATACAAACAAGGTATTTCTATGTCTACTCAAACGAGACCATCCTCCCAAGCGCCAGATTCAGAACTTGATGCCGCGCTCAAAGAAATGCAGTTAACCCAGCGTGGAGATCACAGTGCCGCCGGTAAGCTTGTCTATTGGCTGGGTGTTGTGTTCGCACTAGCACATATTTATTTCAACACTCTAGGTACATGGTCAGAGCTGTATGTTTCGGCTATTCACTTTGGCGGTTTTGCCCTTATCTGTGCATTAATGTACCCAGCGGCTAAAGGAAAACTTGCCCAAAGTAAATTTCTACTGTTACTCGATATCGTATTGGGCATAACAGCGATTGCTTGCGCTTGGTATTTGATTAGTGCAGAAGATGCACTCTATGCACGCGGTGTAAAATTCAATAACAGTGACTGGGTCTTCTCTTTTTTAGCCATCATTATCGTGCTTGAATTAGTTAGGCGCACCACGGGCTGGTTTATTCCCTGCATGATAGTCACGGCACTCACTTATGTGTTTTGGTGGGGCCCTTATATCGATGGTATGTTTGGTTTTGCAGGTCTCAGCTTAGAGACTGTCATGTTCCGCTCTTATTTCTCTGGCGAGGGTATGTTTGGGGCGATTGCACGTATTTCATGGACTTTTGTGTTCATGTTTATTTTGTTTGGTGCCTTTCTAGTTAAATCAGGTGCTGGCGAATTTATTATCGAATTATCACGCTGTGCAGCAGGGCGTTTCGTCGGTGGGCCAGGCTTTGTCGCTGTGATAGGCTCAGGTTTAATGGGCTCTGTTTCAGGCTCTTCTGTGGCCAACACGGTTTCAACTGGCGTGATCACTATACCCTTAATGCGCAAGGCCGGATTCCCCGCAAAATTTGCCGCCGCAGTTGAAGCCGCAGCATCCACTGGAGGCCAGCTAATGCCACCCGTAATGGGAGCCGGTGCTTTTATTATGGCTTCATATACACAGATTTCTTATGTGCAAATTATTTCCATTGCTGCACTGCCTGCGCTGCTTTATTTCTTATCAGTCGGTTTTTATGTGCGTGTTGAAGCACAACGTAGCCACGCGACAGCAGTGGAAGTTGACGCGCGCCCAATAGGGCAAGTATTCAAAGAAGGTTGGCATTTTATACTGCCATTGGCGGTGCTGGTTAGCTTGCTGATTTACGGCTTCACGCCCACTTATGCCGCCGGTATTGCCATTATTGCAGTGATTGTCTCTTCTTGGTTATCTAAAACACCTATGGGCATTACAGAGATTCTAGATGCTCTAGCGCAGGGCAGTAAAAATATGGCTAGTACCGCCATTTTGCTGATCGCAATAGGTTTAGTAGTCAACGTGGTTGCTATGACAGGCATTGGCAATACCTTCTCTTTGATGGTGACTGATTGGGCCGCTGGCAGTTTATTAATTACCTTAGTGCTAATCGCGTTCGCTTCATTAATCCTCGGAATGGGCTTGCCTGTCACAGCTGCGTATATCGTATTAGCCACACTTTCGGCCCCTGCACTATATAATTTAATTGCCGAGATGAAGTTACTCGATTTAATGGTCGCCGGTGGGCTACCTGAAGCGGCGCGCACTATTTTCCTCTTAATAGACCCTTCGAAAATACCGCTTTTGAGCGCCCCAATGTCACTAATTGATGCTCAAGGGTTGCTTGATTTAGTGCCTGCGGACTTTAAAGGCCAGCTTTTAGAGCAATCGCTTGATCCACAAGTACTGACCATGGTGCTGCTATCAGCTCACATGATCATTTTTTGGTTATCGCAAGACTCTAATGTCACGCCACCTGTGTGTTTAACGGCTTTTGCCGCTGCCGCTATTGCTAAAACACCCCCTATGGCAACCGGGCTTAGCGCTTGGAAAGTTGCTAAGGGCTTGTATATCGTGCCATTGATTTTCGCCTATACCAATTTCATTGGCGGCACCACCATAGAAGTTCTCTCAGTCTTTTTCTTCTCGATGTTTGGGCTGTATGCTTTTGTCGGATTGATGGAAGGCTATTTGGAAGGGCCGCTCAATTTATTACTGCGCCTCGCGTCGGGGTTGTTGATGTTAGGCTTGTTATGGCCACATCCAATGTTGTGGCTCAAATTACTGTGCGTGGTCCTGTTTATTGGGTTATTCATGCACAGTAAGCGTAAGCACAGTGCATCCATTTAACCCTTGGACTAGACTTTCAAAGTGAATAAGGTAGAGCAATGGTAGTTAATCGCTACTTTTTGCTCTGCTAACTATCAATTTCATCTAACCACTAGCAGGAAGGTTATCCATCTCTTTTTTTTGATTGATAATGAAATCTACCATGGCTTGTGCAGGTGGTGATAATGCTTTATTTTTCAGCATCACTATGCCAATTTTTCGCTTCACAGTTGGTTCGGCCAAAGAAATAAAAGCAAGTTTAGGATTATCTTTAGGGAAGGCATACCAAGGTAAAGTGGTAATGCCAAACCCTGCTTCAAGCATAGCTATCAATGAAATCATATTTGATACGTAAAACTGTGATTTTTCAATCACTGCTTTAGCTTCGCCACTTACCAGTAGTCGTGAAGTACCATTGGCAATTAAGCGATGCTGGCTAAGCTTTTCCCAATCTAAGTTAGTAAATTGCGTCAATGGGTGATCAGCAGGACATACCACCCCTATCTGATCCTCCCAGATGGGAATAAACACTTTATCGCTATGCTCATTTTCATCAAACACATGGGATATACCAAAATCTACTTGCTGGTTTTCAATCATCTGCATTACAGCATCTGAATTATCATCATAAAGGCTGATCTTTAATTCTGGAGACCCTTTAATAAATTTCTGCAATAACGCGGGCAAAATTCTGCTGGCAATAGATGGGACTGATGCAAAACGTAAATGCCCTGCTTTGTATTGAGAAAGCAACATCATATCTTGCGCAATCTGATCGTGGTGCGCAATAAACTCTTTTGCCTTGGGCATAAAGTATAAGCCGAACGGGGTTAGCTCTGTTTTTGAGCTTTTCGCTTCACGTTTTTCAAATAATGACTGCCCGAGCTTATTTTCCAAATCGCGAATAGACAGCGAAATAGCAGGCTGGGTGCGATGCGCTTTGTGAGCGGCCAAATGAAACCCTTTAAGTTCTGCGACCCATACAAAGTGACGAAGTTGGGCAATTTTAAATTCAGGCAGCACGATAAGTTTCCCTTATCAAAAGATATTATTTATTAATTTTTATTATTTAACCATATTACTTATCATAGGTTCAACTAATTCTGGAGATCATCATGACTAAGTCCGTATACAAAAACTACATCGCTGGCGAATGGGTCACTACCACCAATACTATTGAGAACATAAGCCCTGCCGACAGCACGGATCTAATTGGTGTTTATGCCCAAGCGGATGCTGCGCAAACGATTACAGCAATTGATGCGGCCAAAAAAGGCCAACTAGAATGGCAAGAAAGTGGCCTAGAGCAGCGTTATTCGGTACTGATGGCGATTGGTGATGAATTACTAGAACGCAGTGCTGAGCTTGGCAAATTACTAGCTAGAGAAGAAGGTAAGACACTAGCAGAAGGTAAAGGTGAAGTTTACCGTTCAGGTCAGTTCTTTCATTACTACGCCGCTGAAGTACTACGTCAAATGGGCGAAACTGCCGCCTCTGTACGCCCAGGTGTCTCAATTGAAACTTACCGTGAGCCGGTAGGTGTTGTCGCAATCATCACGCCTTGGAACTTCCCTACCGCAACCGGTGCTTGGAAAATCGCACCAGCATTAGCGTTTGGTAATGCAGTAGTATTTAAGCCTGCTAACCAAGTGCCTGCTAGTGCTTGGGCGTTAACTGAAATCATTTCTCGTCAAAACTTACCCGCTGGTACTTTCAATTTAGTAATGGGTCCGGGTGCTGAAGTTGGCGAAACCATTATTCACTCTAGAAAAATTAATGCATTAAGCTTTACTGGATCTCTAGAAACTGGCCGTAAAGTGGCGATAGCTACTGCTACTAACTTAGTTAAATGCCAGCTAGAAATGGGCAGCAAGAACGCACTTATCGTACTTGATGATGCTGATTTAGAAACAGCTGTTGAATGTGCAGTCAGTGGTGCTTTCTTTGGTACTGGTCAAAAATGTACTGCCTCATCACGCTTAATCGTTACCGCGGGTATTCATGACACATTCGTGGCAGCCGTGATTGAAAGAATGAAGAAGCTGGTGGTAGGTCATCCTCTTAAAGAAGGTGTGCACATTGGCGCGGTTGCTGATGCACGCCAAATGCAGCAGAACTTAGATTACTTGGCGATTGCTAAAAAAGAAGGCGCGACACTGGCTTACGGTGGCAACATTATCAAAGAAGAAACCGATGGTCACTTCTTACAACCTGCGCTATTTATTGATACCACTAATGATATGACCATCAACCGCGATGAAGCTTTCGCGCCTATCGCTTGTGTGATTAAAGTTGCCGATTACGATGAAGCCCTAGCGACACTTAACGATACTAACTACGGCCTCACAGGCGGCATCATTACACAATCGCTTAAATACGCTAACCATTTTAAGCGCAATGCGCAAACTGGCTGTGTGATGATTAACTTACCAACCGCTGGCACTGATTATCACGTACCTTTTGGTGGTCGTAAAGAGTCTAGCTTTGGCCCAAGAGAGCAAGGTTCTTACGCTAAAGAGTTCTACACGATCGTTAAAACTTCTTATATGAAATCATAAGGAGTTGAGTATGCATGATGAACTAATCGTCATAGATGGATTGCAGTATTCCAACTGGAATCGCGAAATATTCGAGCAGCTCAAAATTGGCGGAGTGACCATGGTGCACGCCACTATTGTCTACCACGAACAGATCCGCGAAACCTTACTGCGGATCAGTGAGTGGAATGTATTATTCGAGCAAAATCATGATTTAATCATGCCCGTTAAATCGGCAGCTGATATACAGCTGGCGAAGAAACTAGGTAAAGTCGGTATCATGTTCGGTGCGCAAAATTGCTCACCGATCGAAGATGATATTGGCATGATTGAGGTGATGCGTGAGCTTAACCTAATGATTATGCAGCTAACTTATAACAACCAAAGCTTACTTGCTTGTGGTTGCTATGAAGCGCATGACAGCGGCGTAACGCGCTTTGGTAAACAGGCCATACTCGAAATGAATCGTGTCGGCATGATTATCGACATGAGTCACTCAGGCGAGCAAAGTACTTTAGATGCGATTGAAATATCACAGCGTCCTATCGTTATTTCTCACGCTAATCCAAATTCATTCCATCTCGCCAAACGTAATAAATCTGACAAAGTACTTAGTGCTTTAGCCGAATCGAAAGGTTTATTAGGTTTCAGTTTATATCCTTTTCATTTGAAAAACGGCCCCGACTGCACCTTGCCAGAATTTTGCGAAATGATTGCGCAAACCGCTGATTTAATGGGTGTTGAACGTTTAGGTATCGGTACTGATTTATGTCAAAACCAGCCGCTTTCAATTCTTGAGTGGATGCGTAATGGGCGCTGGTCAAAGCAGATGGATTATGGAGAAGGTAACAAGAACAACGCTGATTGGCCACGTCCGCTATCTTGGTTCAAAGATAGCAGAGACTTTCCAAATCTAACCCAAGGGTTACAAGATAAAGGCTTTAATAACAACGAGATCGCCGGAATAATGGGCCAAAATTGGCTCGACTTTTTCGAGCACAGCTTAACGCCTAGCTAAATTTGTAAAATACATATACATGTCGTTTCTGAACAGTTTATAAACAACGAATTAGGTTATAAATTCAATCTGATATAGCAAAGGAGGCGACTTTATTTTAGCTATTTCACCACTGGTAATGGGCGGCAGTAATTGGGCTGATCATGCAGAAAATTTATTTACTAAACGGGAGTCTATGGAGGGAATTTGTTTACCCGGTAGCCAATGTCACAACTTGCGTCAGGATTTAGGTCAAGAGCTGTGAACAGTGCTTTGATTGAAAAGTTAACTGGTATGTCTGAATGATTAACTCTCATCAAGACACTACCCTAATATTACACAACAACTTTAACTAGAGGTATAACGCAAGTAACCATTGTATTTGATCTATTAGCGATATAAACACAGCAATGTAAGTATAGCTGCCGTTTCACTAAGTGTTAATTACGATTTTAAAGTCATTATAAAAATAAATAGAGGTACACCATGGCACAATCTCAAACACCGCCACCGTTTACAGATATCGATGTAAAAACCGAAGAAAGCGGTTTTTACAAGGGGTATAGCCTACCCATTGCGATGTTCAGTAAAGGCGCAATTGCACTACTCGTTTTATGGGCACTGGTTTTTCCTGATGATGCAGGAACAGCCCTTTCAACCTTAAACGGCACTATCCTTAACACCTTTAACGCTTTTTACATTATTGCAGTTGGCTTCTTTGCATTCTTTTGCTTTGCCGTCGCAATCGTCCCTAGCTGGGGCAAACGTATTTTAGGCAAGCCAGGTCAAAAACCTGAGTTCTCAAACTTCTCTTGGTTTTCGATGATGTTTGGTGCAGGTTTAGGTGTAGGCCTTATGGTTTACTCTACCGCTGAACCTATTGGTTTATGGGGATCTAACCCTGAAATATTGGCTGGCATCGCACAAGGTAATACAGCGGCCGCCGTTGAATCAGG
Organism: Oceanospirillaceae bacterium; assembly: GCA_036960485.1. Taxonomy (GTDB): domain Bacteria; phylum Pseudomonadota; class Gammaproteobacteria; order Pseudomonadales; family Balneatricaceae; genus Rs1. Next base: position 35,705 of record JBALXS010000006.1, on the reverse strand, counting down.
TATGCGTTATACCTTTTTACACTACGGTTTTCACGCATGGGCTATCTATGTAGTGACTGGATTAACACTAGCTTATTACGCTTACACTCGTGATATGCCGTTGACTATTCGTTCTGCACTTACACCTTTACTAGGTAAACTAATGAATGGCCCCCTTGGGCATTTAGTAGATATCTTGGGTGTATTAGCCACAATATTAGGCGTATCTGTAACGATCGGATTTGGCATTAGCCAAATGGTTGATGGTATTTACGCGATTACCGGTATTGAATGGATCATGAAAGACATCGCAACAAAACCTACACCTAGTACTGTAGGCTTACTTGCTGCTCTTGTTGCTATCATGAGTATGTCGATCCTTTCTGCGGTTTCTGGTGTTGGCCGAGGGGTTAAATACCTATCGAACATAAACTTAGTGCTTTCGCTAATTTTACTCGTAACCTTTGTATTTTTTGGCTCTTTCAGCTTCGCTTTAACCACTTATGGTACCGCTCTAGCTGATTATCTAATTAACTTCACTTCGCTATCTTTCACACCGCATTTCCCAATGGGTTATGAAAGCTTTGTAGCCGCGTTACCAGAAGCTGCACGCACTTTGCCTGAAGCTGATATTCAAGCATTACACAGCACAGGACCTTGGGGTGGCTTTGAAGGTTTCAAATCAGGTTTACCTGCTGCATTACAAGGTACTGCTGATTTTGACGCAACCGCGACGAGCCTTTGGCAATTAACAGAAGCTGGCAGACAGTTCTCATGGCAGTCAGCATGGACAACTTTCTACTGGGCTTGGTGGATCGCGTTCTCTCCTTTCGTTGGTTTATTCTTAGCACGTATCTCTAAAGGCCGTTCAATTCGTGAATTCGTACTAGGCGCGGTTATTGCACCTGCTTTAGTGTGTTTCGCTTGGATGACAATTCTGGGTGGTACAGCCATGGATTTAGAACTTTCAGGCGCGGCTGAAGGTGCCATTATTGGAGCTTCCGCTTCTGCTAAGTTGTTTACGACTTTAGGTTTGATTATCGATGGCGGGTTTTTACAAGCTATCACTATCATGGCAGTGGTACTGGTTATTACCTTCTTAGTTACCTCTGCTGACTCAGGCATCTTAGTGATGAACACTATTATGTCAGGTGGTGCAGAAGAGACGGGTAACTTACATCGTGTCATTTGGGGTATCTTACTGACGCTAGTAATAGGAACATTGCTAGTAGCTGGCGGCGGCGGTATGGGCGCACTGAAAAACGCGATGATTATAGCGGCATTACCTTTCGCAGTTATCATGTGTTTAATGTGTCTTGCATTACTCAAAGCATTGATTAGAGACTCAATGCGCGAGCAATAATCACGTTTAAAGTAGCTGGATGCTAGTCATCCAGCTTTTTAGCTCTTTCATTCTTTAACTATCTTTCTAAAGCGGCAATATAATCCTCACACAAGTTCCCTCACCTAGTTCACTCGTTATTTGCATTTGTCCTTGATGGGCTGTCACTATTAATTTACAAAGATATAAACCAATACCAAAACCGCCTGTATCACGGGTGCGTGAAGGATCAGCTCGATAAAACGGTTCTGTAACATGCAGCAAATCTTCACTGGCAATACCTGGGCCATGATCGTGTACTTGAATTTCAATATTGGTAGCATCAATTGCCAATTCAACACTTGGCGCCTTTGCCCCATGCGCTCCGTGGCAAATAGCATTGGCAATTGTGTTGCGCATTAACAAGCGCATACGCTTTTCATCTAGCTCAAACAGGGTATCTAAAGCTTGTGGTTGTGTGCAGTTAAATTGCACCTTATTGGCGGGTAATTCACTGATAACACTTTCAATAAGATCAACCAAATTAATAGCAGTACGATGCAATACAGCATGCGGAGTATTCATGCGCTCGGTCTCTAAAATCTCGGTGATTAAAGTTTCCATCTCCATAATATCTTCTTGCAAGCGCACTTTATTAAGCGAATCTTCGAGCATTTGGCTAGCTATTTTAGCTCTAGTTAAAGGTGAGCGTAACTCATGGCTTACCGCTAATAGCAGCTGACGCTTGGCATCGAGCATTTGTGCAATATCAGTCGCCATTTGATTAATGCTGGCTGAAAGCTCACCCAAATCATTATCACTGCGAACAGGCACTCGATAGCCCAACTCGCCTTTACCCATATGCTTTACGCCTATTTTAATATCTTGCACGGGTTTCAACATGCGTCGTAATTGCCAAAAACTGAGCATAAATATCAGCAATAAGCATAATAGTGACCAATTGCGGATTTTGTTAGTTTGCTCTGCTTTGCCATTGTGAGATAGCTCGAAAAAGACTTCATAGCCAGCAAACTGATTGCGCATCACTAGGCGATCATCATCTTCTGCAAAGGTTAGATTTTGGTCTGCTTTGTCTAAGTCAGCCAAAGCACTTTTAGCTAGCTTGCGCCATTTTCGATCTCTATCATGAAAGGTAATATCAGTTAAATCAATTTCCTCTCCCGACGAAGAATAGCTAGTCCCCTCTCCTTTAATGTAAATATTCATTTGTAACTTTTGTGCTAAATATTTGGCTCTTTCTATGTTTGGCGGATTGCCAATATCATGGTTGATGTAATCCAAATACTGTACAAAATGGGGCATCACATTATCTTTCCACTGGCTGGAAAACCCATGGAATACAATAGTAATAATTAGGCTAACGATCGCAAACCCGGTGATACCGAGTACTAGCATTAAACGCGCGGCTAAGGATTTTTTAAATAATTGGATGATTTTTTTCATAATACATTCCCAAATTTTGCAGGGCTTACTTATTTACAAATGCTATTTATTGGCTGCTACTATTTATTGGCAACGCCTATTTATGTGCAGCGACGAAAGCATACCCTGAGCCATAAACGGTTTTGATAGGTTGGGCAGGTTTGAGTTTAGTACGTAAGCGACTCACTAAAATGTCCACTGAACGACTAAACAGCTCAGTGTCTATCCCTTTAAGTTGATTGAGAATATCGTCTCTTGAAAAATCCTTACCGGGGTTATTGGCGAGCAATAAGAGTAGCTGGTATTCCATAGTAGTTAAATCAACAACTTTTCCAGCCACTGACACTTCTCGCTGTGCTGGGTTTATCGATAGCTGCGCAAAATCTAAGGTTACCGGTGATGTAAGGCTAGATGATTTGCGCTTCATAATACTGTTTAACCTAGCGACCAATTCACGTGGATCAAAAGGCTTAGGTAAATAATCGTCGGCGCCAATTTCTAACCCCACCACGCGATCAGTAATTTCACCTCTGGCAGTTAACATGATCACCGGAATTTCACTAAATTGGCGAATCTTTCTACAAACTTCAAAGCCATCCATTTCTGGTAACATAACATCTAAAATTACCGCGTCGAAAACTTCACTTTTTAGCTTTTGCAGCCCTAGTGATGGCAATTCAACAGCGCTGATAGCAATGTTGTAACGCTCGCAGTACTCTTTGAGTAACGGTGCTAGCTTCTTGTCATCGTCTATCAGTAGTACATCATGCATAGGTTTATCCTAAAGGGCTGTTTTAAAACAGCATAACCTATCCAATTGACAATCGAAAAGGCCTTTGCTGCAAGCATTTGATATTTTCTTGCTGGTTGCTGTTCAAAGCCATAAACCAAACGCCTAGCGCATTTAAGGTTTTGAGTAATGCAGGGCGCTGGTGATTTCCCGCTTTATCAAAATCACTGATCAACACTTCTCCCGCCATTATATCGCCTTGCAGAACACTTAATAGCATCGGCTCATCTAACTCTTTTGCACTGCTATCATCTAACATTTTCGCCAGTTCTGCGGCTTGTTGCTGCAGGCAGATGTGCTGTTTTTTACTGAGCCCAATTTCATTGCCTAGCCCATTTACTATATTCACCAACCTGCCTGCTGGTAGATCATTTTCGAAAAAGTTAGAACACCGCGCGATCAAAGCACTCAACAAACCTCGTTGATCAATACTATGTAGTTGCTCGTTCATAACCTTACTCCTTGCTACCCTTACTGCTTTAATACTCAATCCAACTCAACCTATTACTTTCTTATTAAAAATAGAGAAGCCAATGTGAGTCGGGAATGTAACTTAAGTTCAGCAATTCTTAGCGAAATAACCAGCAAATACTATGCGCTGCTATTAATGCTTCCAACTGCGGTCGCCGTGCTGCTGCTTTTTCTCTAAAAATTCCAAAACCTCAGCCTTTTGTGCAGTGTTGAGCCCATCGAGAAAATTGGCAAAAGCGGCCACTACCTCGGGTGCTGCTTGATTTATAAGCGCTGTTCTATCGGTTATAATTGCCAGCGCCTGCTGCTGATCTAACTTATCAGCACTGAGTAATGCTGTTATCTCCTGAGCTATCGGCTTATCTTGTGGCTTTAAGTTATTCTTTAACGCCATCAGTTTGGTGCTAAGCGCACTTAACTCTATTTGCTGACTATCGGTTAAATCTAACTTATTACTAACATAACTAGTCATGAACGCAGCATGCGCTTCACCATAACCCTGCTTGTAAGTTGCGTAAGCAGTAGCACCGGTTGCCATACTGATACTAATGACGATGACACTGATAATTTTAGTTGAACGCTTCATGTGATCTCTCCTGTTACATGACTGAGAAACTCACTTTTTTATAAGCTTCTCTTTAAGTAAGAGTAGTATCTATAAATATCACAGCAAACTCTTTGCACTAACGCATCAGCTTGTAACAAGTTGTAACTTTTGCAGCGAAACATAACAATATTGCTATATTTGCGGATAAACCAAGAAGGGATATCTTTAAAAACGGCTATGAAAGCAGCGTGTATACTGAGATCCACGCCTATTTAACCAGAAATAATATATGTGATAATTATTTTCAACTTATAACTTCTAGCTTGTAACTCATTTATAGCTTTTAACTTGTGCGCTTCACAAACCGTGAATTTTTCAAACCCCAGCCTAAATTCAATCCTGTCACACTTAACAAAATAACGATAACACCCAACCATTGATAGCTGGTTAAGCTTTGGTCATACATCACGTAATCAACCACTATCGCCACAGCAGGATATAAGAAAGCCAATATCGCAATGATAGTAATAGGTAATTTTTGATACGCTGAATACATCAAAATATACATAATACAAGTATGCACAACGCCCAAAATAATTAAATAACTCCAGTTCAGAGCAGCTGTAGGAAGCGCCCCAAAATTGGCGAGTGGCATTAACACGATAATGCCGATAAAAGTATTTACCAGCGCGATTACCTCAGGTCTTATATTAGTTAACTTCCTGGTTAAAAGCGTATTAATCGCATATAGCACCGCTGCACCTAAGGCCATGGCAAAGCCAAGAATTTGCTGATTACCCGTAAAATCGCTCATGCCAATTTCCACAATTAGCAGTAAACCAACAAAAGCGCTGACAAACCAGGGAAGCTTACCCAACGCTATTTTCTCACCAAACACAATACTGCCCGCTAGAATAAGAAAAAAGGGCTGCGTGTTATACACCACGGTTGCCAGCGAGATTGAAGCGTAACTATAAGCGTTAAACAACAACACCCAGTTCAGCACTAAAGCAATTGCCGCGCATAAAGCAATAACCGTGGCTTTTCCTCTTAATGGCCATGGGCTTAAAAAACCGCGCCACCAGCAATATAGCCCTAAACTAATCGCGCCAAACAAGCAGCGAAAGAAGATCACATTCCACACTGACTGCCCAGATTCAATAACAAAGAAACCGATAAATCCTGAGAGAATCATCGCGGTACTCATCTCCAAAGTACCTACTTGTTTTGCGGTTAACTGCATACTTACCTCTTAATTATTTGACGCTTGAAAGCCTAAGCGCACAGCGAGTAATTCTTGGTACTAATGGCAACAATTATCCCAGAAAAAATATTAGAAGATATAACGTAAATTAGGCTAATATCAGTTATTACCTTTTATAATACTGGGAAAACACCATTATGCCTGCGAATAACCAAAGCATTAAAATTGATGCTACCGACCGTAAAATAATTAAGATTCTAAGTGACAATGCCAGATTGCCAACCAGCACTATTGCCGCACAAATTGGCATGTCTGCACCGAGTATTGCTGAGCGTATTAAGCGCTTAGAAGAAAGCGGTGTGATAAGTAAATTTACAGTGCAGCTCAATCACGAATTAATCGGTTATCCTTTTAGCGCGATTGTAAGAATAAGACCCTTACCGGGAAAAATCCATATTTTACAACAGCGTTTGATCGAAATGGATAACTGCTTAGAATGCGACAAAGTTACCGGAGATGATTGCTTTATAGCGCGCTTAGTTCTTAAATCAATTCCTCAGCTGGATGAAGTACTAGATAACATCGTTGATATGGCAGAAACCAGCACAGCAATTATTAAGCTGTCACCGGTGAAACGACGCAACCCGCCTTTTTGAGTTATCAGATAATAAAGTTTAAGGTTAGTTGAATGCTTTACACACTGCCGTTCACACTTAAAGGCTGCCCCGTGGAGCTACCAATTCAAATAAACAGTCTCCGCGCTCAGTAGCTGCCATCGCCCGCAGGCAAACAACAATCCCTTCCATCTCAGCATAAACTTTTGTCACCTTAGACAACGGGGTTTCTGGCTGGTAAATACAAGCGAGTAGTTGGCCTTTCTCAATCCAGTCACCTAGCTCCACCTGCGATTCGAATAAGCCATCAGTGTAAGAAAATATTAGCTGTTCAGCTTTACTCTCTACGTATTGAATGGGTCGCACAGGCTTAAGTTCAGCGGAGTTCTTACACAGCTGAACAGCTGAAAAAAAGCGCAATAGGGAGTTTTGGAAATCCTTTCTATAGTGGGTATTCACCCGCCCGCCACCACCGAGTTCAACAGTCACCGCACAGGCTCCCTGGCGATAAGCTGCTGAGGTAGCAAACCAGCCTTGGGCATCTTCACCAAATAACAGTGTATGGGGTAGTGCTAAGCTTTCTAGCATTACTTTTAGCCGCTCTTGGTGCGCTGCGCTGCCTTCAATATTAGCCATCGCTAGTGGCAGGTATTCAAGTGATTGACCTCCTGAGTGGATATCGATAAAGTAATCAGCACCAGCTAACAGCACCGTTTCAATATAATTTGCCATCACAGCAGTCGTTGTCCCCTGCGCGTCGCCGGGGAAAATGCGATTCAAATTAAGCTGATCTAAAGGTGAAGTGCGCTGGCCAGCTTGCGCTGCTGGGAAATTCGCCATCGGTAACAAGATAAGCTGCCCTTCAATATCCGCAGCCTCAATAGTGGCTATCAATTGTTGAACGATAATTTGCCCTTCGTACTCATCCCCATGATTACCAGCCATCACTACAACCTTAGGCCCTTGAGCGCGCTTAATGCTGACAACAGGAACAGGTAGCCATCCATAAGCTGACCGAGAGACTGAATGGGCTAAACGTATATAGCCACAGTGCTTACCTTGTGCATTAAAATCTACTTCACTAGTTATCAAAGACACGGGGGTTTACCTCACAGTGTTAACAAGTTCACGCCTTAAAGGGCGCGGAATTAGACCCTTGATGATTTAGGCTCCGCCTAATTCATCTCTATTAAATTTGAATCGCAGCAATAAAGCCTGCCACATCACTCTCTTTGGTTGCCCAGCTGGTGACTAATCGGTAGCAATCTTGACCTTCCACCGGCCAGTGATATAAAGCATAACCTTGCTCTTTTGCGCTCTGCCATTGTTGGCTGCTCAAAGATACAAATAGCTGATTGGTCTGAGCGGGGAAATAACAAGTGCCTAGGCCTTTCTCAACTATCTTATCAGCTACTAACTTCGCCATTTGGTTCGCGTGACTGGCGTTATTCAGCCATAGTTCATTCTCAAAATAGCCGAGTAATTGGGCAGATAAAAACCTCATTTTAGACGCCAAATGGCCAGTTTGTTTAGCATGCGCTCGTATATTAGCCGCTAGGGAGGGATCAAAAACGACCAGAGCTTCAGCTCCAAAAGTACCGTTTTTGCTGGCACCAAACGTCATTGCATCCACTCCACTTCGACAACTTAAATCAGCGGGATGACAGCCAATAGATGCGACAGCGTTGGCAAATCTAGCGCCGTCAACGAAGTATTTCAATTGATGGCGGCGACAAATCTCACCGAGTTCATTGATCTGCTCACAGCTGTAACTACGGCCATATTCTGTTGCTTGAGTGATCGCCAAAACCGCAGGCGGTGGGCTGTGTATATCTTTTATATCAAGCGCTCGTAAGTATTCATTGAGTAATTGACTATCGATTCTATCTAGATCAGTGCCCAGTGTAGTAAGCCTAGCCCCACCGGTAAATAGTTGCGGTGCAGTGCTTTCAGAAACCGCTAAATGGCTGTTAGGGTGACAGATAATACTTTGTCGCCCATGACACATTTGCCCTAGCGCTAGACAGTTAGCAGCCGTGCCTGTCAGTACTGGGAAGACAAAGACTTGCTGATCAAAAATAGCCGAGACGCAATCATTGAGCTGCGTTGTTAAAATGTCATCGCCATAAGGTAAGTCGTAGCCGTTTTGGGCATGTTTCTCGACATAACGCCAAATCTCTGGGCTTGCTGGTGCGGTATTGTCTGATAAAAACATCACTCTATCCTTGGTGAAAATAATAATTGTTGTGGCTATCAATATTTTTGGAGATATTATTTAAATAGTTTCCATCCAGAAACCAATATCTACTGTTTCAGGATGAGAACTAAATATAAAAAATAGTTCAAGACGGTTGATCATTGAGCATTTTCCTCATAATATACTTATTATACATTTGAATAACAAGAGGAGTTTTGGCTAATGATTATACAAACTGCAACCGCCTCATCCGAAGGCTTGGTGGTCATTTGGGCTGATAAAAGTGAGAAAACTTTCCCATGGCTTTGGGTGATGGATCACGGTGAAGACGAGAAAAGCATGAATAGCCAAACCTTGCAGAGAAACATTGATACCTTCTCGCTCAGCCAGGACCTAAGAGGAGTTCGAGTCACATTACTCGATCAAGAGCAGCAAATTAACATTAGCTGGAACAACGGTGAGCAAACGACTATTTCTTGTTTACGACTCGCTCAGGTAGTCGGTAAAGCGCTCGATGATAATCAACTCTCACACGCAACCAACAAAGTGCTCTGGCAACAAGATGCCATGCTCAATGAAATTCCCAGTATTGACTATCAAGAGATCATCGACGGCGATCAAGGCGTTTTGAATTGGTTGAGCCAGATTGATCGGTACGGTTTTTGTTTGGTTAAGGGGACAGAAGCAAGCGTACAAGGCACTATTGATTTAGCCGAGCGACTTGCGCCTGCTCAACGCACAATTTTCGGCACTTATTGGCCATTATCCACTGAAGTTAAACACCACGACGATACGGCATACACTACCAGTTTTCTGTCTCCTCATACCGATGCATCATATCACTGCAATGCTCCGGGCTTACAAATGTTCAATTGCTTAGAGTTCGATGGACAAGGTGGGGAGAGCTTGGTAGTAGACGGTTTCGCCATTGCTGAAAAAATCCGCCTCCAGCGCCCTGATCTTTATCAAGTGCTCTGCCAAGTCGAGGTGCCAGGCCACTATAAAGAAGACCATGTGCACTTATCGGCACAGCGGCCAGCTATTCGATACGATCGTCACGGCGATTTGGAACAAATCACTTTCAACAATTACGACCGCTCACCCTTTCTATTACCGGATGCGCAACAGGCACTGTTTTACGAAGCTTACGCAGAGTTTAACCGCCACAGTATGGATCAGGCTAATTGGATTAAAATTCCTTTGCGACCAGGCATGGCCTTAATTTTTGATAACTGGCGCTGCCTACACGGAAGGATGAGCTATTCAGGTAAACGTTATTTCTACGGCTGTTACCATGACCATGCTGAGTATCAAAGCAGAATACGGACGTTGCAAAAGGAGCTTTCCTCTTAAAAAGGTAGCGAATGATAATAAGCCAAGGCAACAGCTTTAGCTGACCGGAAGAGTTTTAATCACAATCGGCGAAATAGCGAATTTATAGTTACAAACGAGCATATTGAGCCGATTTTTAACCCCTCATTGTTGAGCGCAGTAATTTTACGGCGCCCTCTATAGGGTCTCTAACTTTAAAAGAGACTGCACTGACGAAACACCCAATTCTATAAACTCCTCCTGATCAAAGAGCTCTATTGCCATGCAACCTTCGACCCAAAGCCCATCAATTAGTGCGTTCACCGCAATGGATAGCCTTTTAATATGCTGTGTATCCAACTCTCGTCCAAGTTCGATAAAAACCTCAGTTATAAGTGCCTCACAGACGTTGCGAAACTCGAGATAAGCCTCTCGATGAATGTTTGAGATTTCTGGCACTGCATTCATCAAACTAGTGAATGACGCCCACAACTTATGATTACGCGGCTGCATCACTGGCGGTTTCAAAGAGGTTTCAATGAACAATCGTAACCTAGCAGCAGCTGTTGACTCACAATGCTCCAAGACCTGCACTGCCTGTTGAGTCATCGTTGACATCGTCACTTGGTAGGTCGCGCGTAATAGTGATGTTTTATCAGGAAAATAGTGGCGTAACAGACCGGGCGTTACTCCTGCTATATCTGCTATTTTACGCGTGGTCGCAGCACCTATGCCGCCTTGTATAATACATTCTTGAGTGGCAGAAATTAGATCTGCGCGTCTCTCTTCCTCGCTGGCGCGGCGAAATGATCGTCGTGGGGTGCTCATAGTTTCTAGATTCCAACAATACTCAAGACAGTCGATATATATTACTCGATTTTAGCCATGCGACCAAATATTATCAACACAGCTATTGCTTGTTATACAAATGAGTAATAGTATTGAGCGATAACTTTAGAGGTAAAGCTATGCTGGCAAGCAACAATAAAAACCAAAAAATTGCCGATTCCACCACCCACGATGCAGCGATTAGTATTCGCGGCCTAAGAAAATCGTACGATGGAGTTGAAGTATTAAAAGGCGTTGATTTAACTGCAAGACAAGGCGATATCATCGCTATTATAGGCGGTAGTGGTTCTGGTAAATCTACCCTACTACGCTGTATCAATCTATTAGAAATCCCCTCGGCTGGGGAAGTCGCGATCAATGGCGAAATTATTCGCATGAAACAGACTTCCGAAGGGCCCAAGCCCGCAGATAAAAAACAAGTCAAGCGCCTTAGATCTAAGCTGGCAATGGTTTTTCAAAACTTTAACTTGTGGCAGCATCTTACATTAATTGAAAACCTGACAGCAGCTCCCACTATTGTGCATGGAGTCGATAAAGACAGCGCCATACAGCTGGCTAAACAATTATTAAAACGGGTGGGGTTAAGCGATAAAGAACAAAGTTACCCTGCCTTTTTATCGGGTGGTCAGCAACAACGGGTTGCTATCGCCAGAGCTGTGGCTGTTCAGCCCAGCGTGATGTTATTTGATGAACCCACTTCAGCACTAGATCCTGAATTAGTTGGTGAAGTCCTCAAAGTGATCGAGGACCTCGCGAATGAAGGTCGCACCATGATACTCGTCACCCATGAAATGAAATTTGCCCGTGAAGTAGCCAGCCATGTCGTCTTTCTCCATCAAGGTGTTATTGAAGAAGAAGGCCCCCCTGAGCAAATATTTAATCAGCCCAAATCAGAACGTTTGAAGCAATTTATCAGTTCAGTTCGATAATCCCGCTGAAAACATTTTTTTACCATTAGGAGATAATAATAAATGAAGATTCTAAATAAACATGCCATCGTTGGTGCCTTGATGGCCATGGTCGTCGCACCATCAGCTTTCGCTGATGTTGTAAAAGTCGGTATTGCTGCTGAACCCTACCCTCCCTTTGCCTCAACTGATGTCTCTGGTAAGTGGCAAGGTTGGGAAATCGATATGATGGGCGCAATTTGCGCGACCGCTAAGCTAGATTGCAAAATCACTCCTATCGCTTGGGATGGCATCATTCCAGCACTCAATAGTAAAAAAATTGATATGGTCATGGCTTCACTATCGATTACCCCTGACCGTCTTAAAGTCATCGATTTCTCAGATAAATACTACAATACACCTGCGGTAATTATCGGTGATAAGAACGTTGAAATTGGTGCGACAGCCCAGAGCATGAAAGGTAAAATTATTGGTGTCCAAAGCGGCACAATTCACCGTAAATACGTACTAAAACACTTTGCTGATGCAGTGGACTCCATTAAAGAATATCAAACACAAGATGAAGCGAACCAAGATTTAGCCGCTGGACGCATTGACGCATTACAAGCGGATTCTCTCGCCATGGCAGAATTTGTGAATTCAGATCAAGGAAAAATGTGCTGTGAAGTTAAAGGCGAAGTCGCCGCTGACTTAGACATTTTAGGCCCAGGTGTTGGCGCCGGTATCCGCAAAGGTGATGACGCTTTGAGAACGGCTGTTAATGCTGCCATTCAAACGCTGCGTGACAATGGCGAGTACATGAAAATCTCTAAAAAATACTTTAGCTTTGATCCATACGGAAGCTAAGCTAATCGACTTATAAACCGCGGCCTATTGTTATAGGCCGCTTGTTATATATCTGCTTATCTCTAGCACCTTATTTATTGCGCGTTGGTCCCTCTTGGGAGAGTCAGTTTTGGATACCATATCTTCGTTTTTCGAAAGTTTACAATTACTATCTCTCACACCTCCTGGCTGGGGCGGTAATTTATTAAGGGGCTTATTACACTCCTTAGAAATAGCCTTAGGAGGATATTCATTCGGCTTGGTGATTGGCGTTTTAGGCGCTTGTGGAAAGCTCTATGCTGGCGCGTTCGTACGCGATACTCTCGCCTGCTACACCACGTTAGTGCGCGCTGTACCTGAACTCATTCTCATTTTACTCTTTTACTACGCGGGTACTGACTTACTAAATCAGTTTATGCATTTAATCGGGCGAGATCCGGTCGATGTCGATGGTTTAGTCGCTGGCATATTTGTTATTGGTTTAGTACAAGGTGCTTATGCTACTGAAGTTATCCGCGGCGCTATATTAGCGGTGCCAAAAGGTCAGCTAGAAGCGGCGAGAGCCTATGGTTTTTCATTTTGGCAAACAATGCGCAGTATCACATTACCCGCCATGCTGCCTTACGCGATTCCAGGGCTAGCTAATCTCTGGTTGATTGCCACCAAAGACACTGCTTTATTAGCTGTAGTCGGTTTTAGCGAACTCACGTTAGAAACAAAACAAGCCGCCGGTTCAACTAAACACTATATGCTTTTCTACTGCGCAGCAGGCATGCTGTACTTAATGGTTACGTTAATTTCTAATCAACTAATTCAACGTATTGAAGCTTGGTCCAGACGTGGTTTTGCTGAGAGAGGAGCATCATGATTACTCCCAAGTCTTTTTGGAGCCCGCATCGATTCCTCCTTGCCGCCATCGGTATTGGCATTATTGTCAGCTGCGCAATTTTCATGCGCTGGGACTGGCTACCCGATTATTACGAGATAATATTAGCGGGTGTTTGGCGAACAATTTGGTTGCTAGTGATCAGTGTTGCTATTGGCTTCGCCCTTGCGCTTCCGATTGGTCTTGTCCAAGTGAGAGGTCCTAGGCCTCTGGCTATTTTAGCCCGTCAATTCTGCACTGTAATACGTGGTACTCCATTGCTTTTACAGCTGTGGTTACTCTATTACGGTTTAGGCTCGGTATTTTCCACCATTCCCGAAATACGCGGTTCAGCGATGTGGCCGTATTTGCGCCAAGCTTGGCCTTATGCGTTGTTGTGTTTAACGTTATCGTTTGCCGCTTATGAAGGTGAGATAATGCGTGGTGCTTTCCTTGGAGTACCTAAGGGAGAGCTTGAAGCTGGTCGTGCATATGGCTTTAGTGAAATACAGCTGTTTCGTAAAATTTGGCTACCTAGAGCTATCCAACGAGCTCTACCAACACTGGGCGGCGAAGTAGTGCTGCAGTTAAAGGCGACTCCGCTGGTGGCGACTATTACCATGATAGATGTTTACGGTGCTTTTTCGAAGGTTCGCCAAGATATTTTCATTACTTACGAGCCTTTGCTACTGCTAGCGCTGATATATATGATCATTGCGGGGTTTTTAGTAATGCTTTTTCGCTACTTAGAAAACCGTATTCCGACGCAATAGTTCACTATAATTAGCTCAACGGCTGCGTTAATAATTAACAGCGACTGTTCGAAGAGCTTGCTTGCGATCGTCTCACTTACTCGCCATGAGACTGAAATTAAACTTCGTTTGCTCTTCGCTGTTGCTGTCATGATAGATGCGTATTTCACGACCCATCGAGTAAGCGGAGCCTGCCAACATTAATGCTTCTTTGCAGCATTATTTTTCTAGATCAAAACAACAAACAGCGTATCTAACATAGAAAAAACTGCATAACGGATGATCTCTTTTAGATAATACCCCTTTAAAACTGGCCTTTGATGCTGTTCATCAAGAACACCAGGTTTTATCCAATGATCCGGTAAACTTTGTGATAGGTCCAATAAAAGCGTGCCATTTTAGAATATTATGGCTGGTTTACACACCTATAGTTTAAAGGTTACTTTCATTGAACAGCATTGATTGATAATTACGAATTGGAAGCAAGCTGAACCTGATTACGGCCATTTTCTTTCGCTTTATACAGCGCTGTATCAGCTGCCCGTAATAACTCATCAGCACTTTGATAGGTGTTTTTATCCAACACGGCAACCCCTGCACTGATCGTGACGAAGTGGAAAGGTGATTGTTCGTGCGCTATTTTAAGCGCTAAAATGGAAGAACACACTGTTTCAGCTACCTGTCGTGCGGCAACGGCATCAGTATCAGTATCAGTATCAGGCAAAATAAGCAAGAATTCTTCTCCACCATAGCGAGCAGCTAAATCTTCAGCACGATGCGCATTCTCTTTTAAAGTATCAGCAATATCCTGCAAACATTTATCCCCTGCCTGATGGCCATATTGATCATTAAATTTTTTAAAAAGATCAAGATCTAGCATGATTAGCGCCAATGGTCTGTCGTGGCGTCGCGCGCGCGCCCATTCATTACTCAGAGTAACGTCCATGCTACGCCGATTGGCTAGCGCGGTTAACCCATCTGTATTTGATTCTTCTTTTAACTTTAACTGAGCTTCTTCAGTAAAACTAAGTAGAGAAAACACACCGCTCACTACACTAAAAGCAGGCCATATAATTTGTGACGACACAGCCGTTCTGCTAAATATCTCAGGGGCTAACTCTAGTAACAATGAACGAGCAACAACAATCATTGCCATGAAAAAACATGCGTAAGATAAAATCACATCAGATGGGTTTCTATTTTTTTTGATCCTTAAAAATAAATAACCAATAATGATGAACGCTAAAGGCACGAATAAAGCACTAACATGTAAGGCACTAGTGAATTCGCCTTGATATGTAAAGTATCCTAGAAAGAGGCAATTGACCAAAAAAATTACCGATAAGGGTATTAACGGTAAATGCAACTCACATCGTTTATAGCTAAAGACCACCATCCCCCAAATAAATGCAGCTGAGAGGATCACCGATACTATTTTTAGAGGCACATTTATATCAAATACGTACAAAAGCCAACTAATTGAATTGACGAAGAATGCAATGACGAAAAATTTAATAGATTGCTGTTTTCCCTCAGGATCGCTAACCCTAGTACCTGAGAACGCTAAAACTAGATTTATCAAAGCTACAGTTAAAAAGTAAGCTTGTGCAGTTGTCATTACTTTCTCTCAAGAAATACAGTATTAAAAGACACATACTCAAATATAAAACAACTAAAGAGTGCTCGGTTGCAATGCATGGAAGTACCATACCTCGGAGTACTTGAGTTCCCAAATTTTCCTAGACATTTATTGTTATCAATCAACCTTAGCAATAATACTAAGCGATACTGTAACCTCATTATGCCCGCAAAGAGTTGCTGTAAAACTAATTCTGCAGCGCACGCCTTAAAAAATTAAAAGCATAACTAACTGACTGTCTTTAAATTTTTTTAATTACGCAATTATTTACCGGTGGCTATTTATTAAAGAGCACCTTCTGGTGATGTAACAGCGCCCATCGGTTATTTAATTTTGGAAAATCAGGTACTTTGAAAAATCGTTTATGGAGCTAGAGCAGAATGTATTTTCACGTGAATTAGTTGCTAGTAATGATTGCTAACAGTGAATTAGGTCTCGTGAACTACATCGAGCATAACGTCAGATTAGCTCTGTTATAGGCGGTTCGGTTGATACATTGCAGTTACTGTTGTTCCCATTTTTTAAAACCAAAGCTTGTTGCATCCATAATATCACTCCAATTTAGGTATTAAAGGATTAGTCATCCATTCTTTTTTAATGCGCTTAGTATTATCAATAAAACAAACGTTTACTTTTCTTTCTAGACCGATTTTCACATCCCTGTATATTATCTCTATAAGTCAAAAGGGAAGTGGCTAAACGATTTAGCATTTAACATAACCCTTGGGTGACCACTTAGTATGAATACAAAGAAGAGAGCCAATTATTTTTATTTGTTTATTTCCATACTGTTGATCATGATCGGCTCCGGACTGTTACTTAACTGGAATAATTTGTTCCGACCTTCAATTATGCCACAACCTCATGTAATCTCAGGCAATAGCCTTGCACCCTACAAAATTGCAGTCTATTACTTCCCAGGTCAAAAAAATGCATCTCGGGGGCTAAGCTATTACTTCGAGCAACAAAACTATTTGGTCGACCTATTGCCTGCGGACAATGTTGAGGAACTACAATACAAACGCTATTCCCCCAGCCATATATTTTTCAAAAACGAAGAACTTGCTCAAGCGATGGCTGTTAAATCAGATATCGAAACAATCATTGGACATTCAATTAATGCATACCGCTTTGCAGAGTCACAAGATAAGGTATCAATGATGGTCGTTTTCACTAACGAATCTTAATGCTCGAGTCACTTAGTTAATCACCAACCTTCGGGTTTATTTCGATAAAAGCTGATAACTATTCGATAACACCCTAATTATATTTATGTGGCGCAAACTTTACTTTATAGGAGTGGCCAGATCCAGGATGCCCGTATAGTTTTAGCATTATGTGCCCTTAAGTTAGTTAATGATATTTAGATCTAATATACAGAAAAGCTGGCCAAACACAGGATCGTTTATTCATCAGTATTTGAAGTGCTTGATAATCCTAAGACAATCAAATGTTCTCTTAGTTATATGAAGTTTCGCCTACGTAAGTTGAATAAAAAATTTAAATAAAATAAATATATATCAAGTCACTATCAACATTTTGAACAAAAAACATTCATCCGTGTGCCCTGGATGTGTGAATAGCAATTATTTTTTGCATACAGCGCTAGTATTCAATGATTTGATGTATCAATAATAAAAACAATTTATTCGGATGATCAGATAATGGTAATTAAAAAAAAGATTGATTCCTCAATTTTTCAATTTGGTATTATATTAGTATTTTTGTTTTTATCCAAAATTGCCGCTGCAACCGAACTTGTTTTTTATAACTGGGAAAACTACATATCTTCAAGTGTTATTGAGCAGTTCGAAACAGAAACGGGTCATTCCATCAAAGTACTTATTTTTGACAGAGATAAAGACAGAGATGAACTAATAGCAAGTAAATCCAGCGAGGGAATAGATCTTGCTGTCATTGAAACGGTTGCTACTAAGCTCTTTGGCAAGAATAATCTTCTGCAACCTATGGGAAATATTACCCCTAATCCTTTAAAAAATACCGATCCAAGATGGGCCCAAAGCTGTGGTGATTTTGGAGTGCCTTATTTATGGGGGACATTGGGAATAGTGTACAGAAACGATAAAGTCCATTCAGCCCCTAAATCCTGGGGCGATTTAGTTTATCCTAACAAGGAGGCTCAAGGACATATAAGCATGCAGCTAGACTCTATTGATACTTTTGTTCCTGCGTTAAAGGTTTTGGGCCTTTCTATTAATGCAGAAAACACAGCTGATTTGAAAAAAGCTTATAATATTCTATTAGAACAAAAAAAATCTGTCTCTACATATGAATACGTCGTTAGTTATAGTCACAAGAATCGTGACGATGACATCTATATGGCACTAGTTTATAGCGGTGATCAACTTACTCTAAATGCTAACCTACCACATGATCCTTGGACTTTTGTGGTGCCTGTAGAAGGTACCTCTATTTGGGTAGATTGCCTGACTGTTTTGTCATCTTCTAAAAAACAAAAAGCAGCAGCACAGTTCATAGAGTTTATGAGCCGTCCTCAAATAGCAGCTAGCAACTCAGCAGACCTTAGGGTTGCAACACCAAACTACCTAGCTAAACAATATTTAAGTAAGGAATTCTTAGAGGATGGAACCATCTTTCCATCCCAAAAAACTCAATTAAAAAGCGAGTTTTACAAAATTCTATCCAATCGTTCAATAAGACTACGTAATCGCATTATCAATCAACTTGAGAAAAATTAAGATGAAATTGAATGCTAGAATACGGCTCATAATCATTCCAATAATAATTATTGGTGCTGTATTCATTAGTTCAATTATTTATCAGTTAGAAAAAGAGTCACTTATTAGACAAGAAAAAATAAACCTGCAATTACAATCAACCAAAATGTCATTCATGGCTAATGCATATATTGCCTTTTCAGACGCTTATTCTGCTACATTAATAAGAAGTACTTCTCTCAAAAATGTAATGAACCAAAATGATGAGAGTTTGTTAGCTCATTCAGTTGAGAATAATTTATCTACTCTCTTATCCGAGTTATCAACACTTGAAGTGGGTACTTTTTCACTAGCAGTGCTTAATTATACTGGAAAAAAAACTTACTACTTTGAAGATAGCGATGATCCCTTTTCTGAAGCGAATGGACAACTTATTAATTATAGTAATATGCTGTATTTTAATGAATTAACAGAATATAAGAAAGTACTGGAAATTGACGGCAGTATAAAAATCATTCAAGGTAAAATACTAAATCCATTAACGATGAAAGAGCCAGTATCAGAACGCCTTTACCATTCTAAGTCAATTGTGATGATGTTCGAGATGCTAGAGTTAAATCAATTAATTACATCCTTAACTAGCAGTGGATATACGATTCGTTTATCGACTAGTGAAGCTAAGAGTGATGAAGCATCTGATCAGTATGGCTTATTGGTAGCCGAAGAAATATATCCAAATTTATGGCTGCAAATAAATTATAAACACGAAAAAATAAAATCCGCCTTAACCGAAATACTGATTCGGTTAATCATCTATACCTTACTGCTAGTAGTCATTATCTCTTCATGCTTACTATTTTTAATTTCTAAGAATATAACTAACCCAATACTAAATCTAAGAAATAAAATTTGGGAGGTAAATAATGGTAAGGCATTTTCAAAACCCAAGAAAGCGAATGATGAGATTAGCTTACTTAATGTAGCTTATTATGATTTATATATTAAATTAAAATCTTCATATGAGAAAAGCCAAGAGTTATCAAATATCGATAGCTTAACCAAACTAAATAACCGTAATGTTTTCAACAAACAACTTGAAGGGTTGATGAGTAGAGAACTTAAGAATGGGAAGCTGTCATTACTATACATTGACATTGATAACTTCAAATATATTAATGATAATTTTGGACACGAAGCCGGAGATTTATTCTTAGTTGAATTTGCAGCATCATTAAGGTCTATTTTACGGCCGACAGATTTGATCGTCGACCGTGTTTGTGAAGCATCACGCTTAGCTGGGGATGAATTTGGCGTTATTATCTATGATTATGAAGACGACGCTATAATAAAACATATAGCTTTAAGAGTAATGTCGATTTTCAAAAATGGATTCGAATCTAGTATAGGCAACTTACCTGTATCAGCTAGCATTGGTATTTCAGCATACCCAATTGATGGATTGACCCCGAACCAGCTCATTAATAATGCTGATTCAGCAATGTATCAAGCAAAAAGAAATGGCAAAAATCAATATGGATTTTTTTCAAAAGCCCTTGCCGACAAAGCCAAAAGAGAATTCAACATAGAACTAGAGCTGCAAAATCTTGATTTTTCCGAACTCGAACTTTTTTACATGCCAATCATTGATACCACCCATAAAAACGTTACTGGTGTTGAGGCGTCAATTCGGTGGTCGTCTAACAATTTAGGTAACATACCCCCTGATGAATTTATCCCTATCGCCGAAATGAAGGGACACTTTAAAAAAATTGACCTTTGGGTGTTTAATAATGTATTGGACAATTACTCAGAGCTTAAAAATATAATCGGTGCTAATAATAAAATATCTATCAACATTTCGTCTGCACAATTAGCCACACACGATTTTATCCCCAGCATAGTAGAGTCATTAGACAGTGCTGGCATTAGTGCCGATAATTTCATACTCGAAATAACTGAAACTTTTTCAACCATAATAACGCCGCTGGTAATAAGTAATTTGAACTTATTAAAAGCGAAAGGCTTTCTATTAGCTTTAGACGATTTTGGGTCAGGCTATACTTCTATTGTCCAATTAATAGACTACCCAATTGACATTATTAAAATAGATAAGAGCATGATTGATCGTATTGAAGCACAAGGTAACGTCATCGTTGCCTCACTAACTTCCGTTTGTCAGTCAAATGGTTACTCTGTAACTGCTGAGGGTGTCGAATCTATTGAGCAAGTTGCAATATTAGAGAATATTGGTGTGAATTCAATGCAAGGTTATTATTTCTG
>JBALXS010000006.1:0-14911 GCA_036960485.1 Oceanospirillaceae bacterium | reverse complement strand
AAGTTGCAATATTAGAGAATATTGGTGTGAATTCAATGCAAGGTTATTATTTCTGTAGACCTTTACCGTTACTTGAATTATCAAAGAAATACTTAAGACTGTGATAGAAACGCTTACCAATCCTAATTTTAGCCGAAATTCAAAGGTGCCCTGTCACAGTCAATGGATTACAACACCTATTAAATTGCCCAGTAAAAGCGTTGTTTTCCTTTATTATCAGTATTAAGTTTTTGATAAAATTCTATTGCAAGAAAGTTGTCCTTTGGAGTCTGCCATTGGATCTCTGCTAGCATATTTTCTTTTGCGAAACATTTGAGCTTCTGCATTAGCTTCATACCAATTCCCTGTCCTCTCGTTCCCTCGGTCAAGTATAAGCAGTCAAGGTATAGGTACCAGTCCATATCCCAGGTTGAAAATTGTTTTATTACTGACATATAGCCAAGTAGGTTATTATTTGATTCCACAACAAAAATTGTTACGGGGAGTGTTTCTAAACTAGTTAACTGTTTATTCTGCTCACAATACTCTAGTTTATGACCTTCAAATCGAGCATGTTCCTTCATCAAATATAAAAGGGATTCATTATCCTTATCTTCTGCAACGCGAATACAATACTTCATCTTTATTCCAATATAGTTATTTAAACAAGTAACCATTATTATTAATAATGATTACCTTTAGAGTTTGAGTACTATTTTTGAACTTCAGTCACGCGACGATTAACTGGGTAGCGTTCAAAGTCCTCCCAGTAGTGAATCCCACCAATCATTTCTTTCACCGCAAAGCCTAAGGCCGATATTTTTAAACTTGCCTTGCTAGCTCCATTACAACCAGGCCCCCAGCAATAAACCACAAACAGGGTATCTTTAGCGTATTTTGAGAATGACTGACTATTAATTTCGCTGTGAGGCATACTGACTGCGGTTATTGCATGGCTTTTATCAAAGGCGTCTGCAGAACGTACATCTAATAAAATATAGTTTTTGCTATCTTCTTTTATATCAGCATAGACATCTGAACAATCAGTTTCACAAGCAATTTTAGCTGCAAAAAAGTCGCTTGCTTGTTGAGTGGCCGCTGCTGGGTAAGAAAATGCGTTGGTATTAATCGGCATAAGTATTCCTTGTATTAAGTGTTATTCTGGACAGAATTAAGTTATTCGTCATCGACAGAGCTAATTTACCGCGATTTAAATAAATCCAAAATTCATCAATACTGAAGACTGTGTTCTACATAAATGAATGCTGAAAATTCAGCCAGTATTATATTGAGACTTCTGCATAACGTATCGAGCGAAAGTTAAACAAGGTAATAATCCCGAAATAGCGCTGAGATCTGATATTGGTAATCCTTGCTGTCCGGTTAAAGATTATCAAAAATCAAACCGAACACTAATGATTGGTAATAGCAAAAATGCTAACTTTTACTACCCTAGGAGGAATTAACTTCCTCCCATATAAATGCGCCCTGCATGAATCACCACAACGCTGTGAGCGACAGCGCTTTAAGTGGCCTTGCATCGAGTGAATAATCTAAAGTATGGATTGTTGCTGATATAAAGCAGATCAATAAAACTGGCAACTAGTATATTACTGATCATGATGCCTTTAGTGTGAGCTGAAGATCGCTGGTGTAGCTTTGTTACCCTGCTCGCATCGCTAAGATTTTCTCGATGTCCATCTCGCCACTGTACAATGAAAAATCAGCTTCGCGCGATTGAATAGCTATTATCGACATTCGATCTGCCAGTTCATTACCTTCAACACCTACGTGACCATTCACGTGCAGTACTTGCACCTCTTTCTTAATCGCCTGATGTAATGCAAACATCTCTTTGATTAATTCAAGGTTTTTAATTTCACCTGTTTTCTTCTTCCAACCGTTTTTCTCCCAGCTGATAGCCCACTGAATTACACTTTGGATCGAGTACTTAGAATCACAGAAAATAGCGACTGACTTTCCTTCGTCAATATAATCCTTAGCCATCATCAAGGCTTGATGTAATGCGTTTAACTCAGCAGTGTTGTTAGTTCCTGCTGGGTTGTATAAACCGTACCACAGCTCAGCAACAACGTTATTATGGTAGATAGCAATGCCAGACCCTGCCTTGCCAGGATTGGGCTCACAGCCTCCATCAGTAAATATTTTTATATCAACGTCTATCGCAGTAATCTCTTTAGCCGTGTAAGTCTTAATAGTCTGAGCAGTTGATTTCTTCTTAGGCTTGTCGCCACTAAAAGCCGAGGCTTTGACTGACGCTCCTACGCTTGCACCACTATAGGCGGCCTCAGCCTCTGCGCGAGTTTTAAACGACTTATACTTGGCTCCTGCGAACTTATCGATATGCTGCTTGCAGGTATTCCAATCTGTGAAAATTCCTGTCTCACGACCTTTCCATACTACATAAAACTTCATCGTTGTTATTTCCATTACTCTAGAAGGTACAAATATTACCTAAGTTGCTTACTGGTATCTAATTATATTATTACTAGTATTGTCTAGATAGTCACTTAGTCAGCGCATATCCATTTAGATAACCCGCTACAGCCTTGGGAGCATTAGGTTTTATACACGCGCAGCACAAACCCGCAGCAACTGTTAATGCGCGGCGCTGTTGAATAAGTCTCTGGAGTTTGAGATATAGATAGGAGTGTTCAACGCAACATGGTGCACTTGGAGGGGCTTGCAAAGAGTCATAGCTTATTCTTTTTTAGCAGGACGAGTATTCCCATTCTGGTTAGTCTGGTGGTATAGGTTAAGTAATTTGTTTTAACGGCGAAGATTAACCGTGCTAGTTTGCCTGCTACTACAGCCTGTATTTGTACGTCTTATAATCTAAAGGTTTAACTGCTATTTAAGCTGCTTATTAAAGCTTAAATATAGTTTCCTGAAACAAACTAATAAATATATTTGTGTATGATAATAATTAAAGGCAATAGATCTTATCGCGAATCTAGAGTAACTTAATCAAAGTTAGTGCGTGTATTAAAGCTTTTCACTAACGTGGGTTACTAATAAAATTACAAAATAAGGTAAACTAAAATGATAAAAGTAAGCGTGATGTATCCTAACTCTGCAGATGTAACTTTCGATATCGACTATTATTGTAATACTCACTTGCCACTAGTGGGTGGGTTGCTAGGTGATGCCCTAAAAGGTGGAGCTGTTGACTATGGGATTGCAGGGGGAGCTCCTGGTGTAGAAGCACCTTTCGTAGCGATGGGGCATATGACATTCAATTCAGTTGAAGAGTTCCAGAGCGCTTTTGGGCCAAACGTCGATGTTATAATGGGTGACCTTCCTAACTTTACGAACGCTCAACCGCAGATTCAAATAAGCGAAATTAAGATCTAAGGATCATCTCTTTATAAAGCAGCTTTTAATGCTTTACTAATTGCTATAGGTGAAAGGTAAAGAAGTTAGATAGCTTCGCTGGAGCTCATGAGTGTGCTTATTTAGCAATTTTGAGTCAATGTTTAGTCTAGCGTTAACAACATTGATTACCTTTTGAACAGAGCCCAAATCCGGGCTCTGGGTATTGTCTAAACTACCGAAAAATTCTTCGGTAGCTATTAATCAGTAACAAATAATAAGAGATAATCATCATAGCCGCCCAGAGCGGGAAACCCCAAATCAATGAGTTAGGAGGTTTGCATTTTTTAACCTAACTGCAATGAGATAACTCTACAGAGTTTAGTTTTCTGAATAAATTTGACTCGCTCAATCATCTCCACTTACTTCTTTATAAACAGAAAATTTAGCAGGTAATTGTTTTTGGCGATCAAAACAAAAAAGTCGATTAATTAAAGATTCCGTTATTTCTTGACCCTTACAAACTAACAAAGCACCTTGCTGTGTATAAATATCTTCTGCAACAATCATACCTTGCTCAAGCCCAAGTAAATTTACTTCTATGATTGATTCTCGACGAGAGTTATTTATGCAGTCAGTGAAAATATTCTTTATTTTAGGGTCATAACGTTCTTTGTGCTTCTCCAAATGCAGCAACGCTTCATCACTAGAGCCAGTTATATGATTAAAGCGTTCATAATCAAGTGCTATTTTTAAAATCCGAGCTCCTATCGGAATGCTTTTCCCTTCCATCTCATCCTTAGGGAAGCCGCCGCCATTGTAATGCTTATTTTGATATTTGATAACTTTAGCAATATCATCTAGCCGCGGAATTCTATTAATAAGCTGGTAACCCACTTCGCTGTGTTTAAAATACTCATCCTCTTGATCTTCAGTCAGTATATTGCCGCTGGAAATTTTTGCTAACAGTTCATCAGACAAAGATATATATCCTATCAATGCCAACATAGCCATTGATTCAAACATCCAAGTGTTTTCCGCTCCCATAGCGCAAGCACAATTTACGACACTTTTTTTAATGCGATTAATAGAGCCAAAAGAAGACGGGCAAGCTAACGTTAGCGTTTCGATCAATACTTCGATAGAGTTTTTTAATGTAGTTTTAAGAAGCTCTTGTTCAGCAGTAATAAGCAGGTATTGTTTTATCGCAACAGTTAGTACTTCAAACATCTGCTCGGGGCTACAAGGTTTATTAATAAACCTAAAGATATCTCCTTGATTTATCGCATCAATTGCTGTCTGTTGATCTGCGTTACCCGTTAACATGATACGCACACTGTTTTTACTGACTTTCTTAGCATTTTTAAGAAATTCAACGCCGTTCATATTTGGCATTTGCATATCAGAAACTATCACAGAAAAATTGTGTTTTCCTTTGATTAACTCTAAGGCATCTGCTCCACTTAAAGCTGTATGTATATCAAAATGCTTTCTTAAATTACGCTTATATGCACTCAATATATTTTGTTCATCATCTACAAATAGAATCGAATATTTCATAAAATTCCTATAATAGTGGCAAATAAAGTAAACTTTAAGTTAATTTGCAGCTAACTAATTTTCTGCGCTTTCAAATAACAAGTCATTGCAGCCTAGTTAAAAATGTAATTACTCTAACTCATTGGTTTGCGTTCAGCTGTGTCATGATTAAGGAAGCATTATTGAATAAAATAATACTTCGTCGCTAGTGTAAAATCAATGAGTTACATAGCAACAAAAATTCAAGCAGACAACAGTGAGAATATATACCGTATAATTTATACTTTTTAAGTAATTACTGATTGCCATTGTTTGATATATTCTTGAAAAGTCTCGCTTTTATCGATATCTTCTGGGAAATTATTTCCGCACTTTTTTGACTCAACTAAGTTAGATAGGTAAAGAATATCTGGAAGACTTAGTGCATCAAAATTTATCAAACTCGCACTATTATGGTGATGTGCAACGCATTCAACGACAGGTAGAGGAATCCCCCATAGATGTAATAAATATACAGCTATTTGTTCATGCGATACTCCATATATGCCCCGCTCCAACTCTAATAGCAATGTTAAATCTACATTAGCTTGTGCATCATATTCTGCTTGTAAAGCTTGAGGAAAATAACTACAAATAACTAATTTCCCAATATCTTGTAATAAACCAGCGGTCAGTAGCTGATTGCATTCATTGAGCCCATAACCCGCTTCTTTAGCCATTGCCACTGCTAACTTCGCAACTGTTTGGGAACGTGAAAACACTTTGCTTATTTTTTTAACGTCAACGTCATCCTCAAACACCTCAAATACTTTAATAGATAGAACTAAGCTTTTAATAATATCTAGCCCTAAATGAGCTGCAGCTTCTGTTGGGGAAGTAACTTCCCTTGCCAGTCCAAAATAAGCAGAGTTCACAATCTGTAATAACTTAACTGACATAGCAATATCTAATTCGACGATTCTACCTACAGAATCAATTGAAGCCTCTTTAGAGGAAAGTTCGCAAACTAGTTTCTTATATATCTCAGGCAGGCAAGGCAGAGTACTGATACCAGAAATAAAATCACATAGATCTTTGTCTTGAACCATAGATTGTATCGATAAACATCGCTCTATAGCGCTGGATAGAGTGGCGAAATCAGTAGGTTTTGAGATGAATAAATGAGTTGCTTTTATGCTTTCAAGTATCATTTGTGTGTCACTATAACCCGATAATGCAATACGGCCCATTCGTGGGTAATTAGCTCTAATTGTCGTTAGTAGTTTGGCACCATCCATACAAGGCATACGCATATCGCTGACTACAATGTCAAAAGAGTTTACTTGTAATATTTCTAAAGCTTTTGCCCCTGATTCGACGAAAACCATATGCCAAACTTTTTTCTTGGTGTTAAGCATACGTTTTAAACCATTTAAAATATTAACTTCATCATCGACAAATAAAATATTTTTCATAACCAGTCCTTATTTTTTAAGTACTAACATATTCATTTTATTTTTAAGGGAGGCAGCTAAAACGTAATCCTCAATAAGTTTAGGAGTTACTCATAAGGCTCATTTTCCGGTAAATATGCACAATCAACGCTGAACCAATTAAATTTAACCCTATTCAATTGGTAACTGGAGAGTAAAAGTAGTGCCAATGCCAAGCACTGATTCAACGGATATATCACCATCATGTTTATCCACAATAATCGCATATGCTAACGATAGGCCCTGACCAGACCCTTTTCCTACATCCTTTGTCGTGAAAAATGGATCAAAGACGCGCTCCATTATTTTTGTTTCCATACCAAAGCCATCATCTTTAATTTTTATAATGACTCTATTTCCGCTTTTTTGTGTGCTAATCAAGATATTGCCTTTTTCTTTACCTAGTGTTGAATCCTTAATGGCGTGGCAGGCATTAACTATCATATTTAAAATAACCTGATTTATTTCCCCCGGAAAACAATTCACCTTAGGTAGGTCATCCGCAAAATCGAGCTGTAAATCAGCTAAGTATTTCCATTCATTACCAGCCACAATTGTAGTGCTTTCAATGGATTTATTTATATCTACTTTCTGTTTATCTTCTTTGCCTGGATGTGAAAAATCTTTCATAGCTGACACAATTTTAGATATTCTAATAACGCCTTCAATTGATTGCTCTATCGCCTGAGGAGTTTCCTCCTGTAAAAAATCTATATCGAACTGTTGTTTGGCTTTTTTCAACTGCTCCGTTACTTCGTCCTGGTTAACTTCGCATATTATATTTTCTAACTGTTGTTGATAATTCGTAAAATCTTTAGTTGAATCAGCAATGAAATTTAAATTATCACCAACAAACTGCGCCGGCGTATTAATTTCATGTGCTATCCCCGCTGCCAGTTGGCCTATAGCTTCCATTTTTTGGGCATGCTTGAGTTGACTTTCCATTAACACCCTCTGCTCACTAAGTATTTTCTCTTCCGTTATATCAAAAAAAACCCCTCGTACTTTAACTAACACTCCCTCTTTAAAAACTTTACTAATGATATTTTTGATCCATATAACTTGTTTATCTTTTCTATACCCTTGATATTCGATGATACAGTTATCAGGCCCTTCAAAACTATTTTTCATAAGTGTGAAAATAGGTACCGCACCTTCAATAACTCTTTGGCCACCTAAGCGTAATTTGCCACTTATATAATCTTGAGCTTTAAAACCTAAGATATTTTCCACTTGATCACTTATATATATGTATTTCATCGTATCGGGGTTTGCTTCCCAGATAACTCCATTGACTGAGTTAGTCAGTACTTTAAGGCTTTCAGCGGAATCACTTAATCGTTCATAAAGGCTTTCTTTTTTCTTTATTTCCTTTTCTAGATCAAAATTTAGTAAATGATAGGCTTTAGTTTTTTCCTCCACTTGCAAACCGATTTGAATATTTCTTCTTTTTAAAGAGATCAAATAGCCACAAATGGACAGAGTTAAAAACAAACCTAATATACTGGGTAAAAATAGAAATTTACTGTCTTCTCGTGCATTACCTTTAAAAGAAAAAAGCAGCGATAAATCATTATCAGCAAAGCTCATAACCCAAGGAAGGAAAATATGATTATCTCCTTTAATGGAGAGTGGATCCTGAACAGGCAATGCTTCAAAATGTATATAGCTGTAAATTAATTTATGACCATCTAGTTCATCATCCATATACAGCATAGCTTCTAACCAACCATAACTAGAACGACCTATCACTTCATCTAAAATTTCATTTAGCTTAAAACAGCTAATTAGTATTTTCCGTTTATTACCTGGTTCGAATATTTCACGAGTCAAACAAGAAACACTACCCATTAATTCTAATTCTAAAAAAAAGCTTTGTGTTCTGCGATTATTTAGCTTTTTTAAATCACCTTCGATAAGAGATAAAAAGGCACTTTCAGCTTCTATCTCAAAGTTTTTCCTATTAGCTTGAGCTGCATACTTACCCGAAATATGACTTAGGCTATAAATGCCTGTTTTATTACTTTTTTCGAAGATAGCAAAAGTAATTGGGCTTATGTTTTCTGGAAAAGACATCTGAGAAAAGCGTGCTAAATAATTATTGTTATTAAATCCTTCGCTAACTTCAGCTATTTTTGCAAGTAAATTAAATTGATCCTCCATTTTATTTAAACTATCAGTCACAAATAGCGATAGGTTTGAAACTTGTGACTCAAACCTATGACGCTCTTCATCATGTTTTGCTCTAAGAATGCCAAACTGCAGGGCTACCGTAATTGCTAAACCAATTAGCAATGCAGTTATAATAATAAAGTAACTTGTACGAGTATTATTTCTCATATTGATCCCTATTATCGTATCGGTATTAGGTATTAGGTATTAGGTATTAGGTATTAGGTATTAGGTACAAAAAATAATTTGAATTTTCAAAAGTTTATAACATTCAAATTAGTAAAGAGTATTATTTGCTATCTTTAGAGCCTATTTATCATAATAAATAACCTCTTATAATTTATGAATAACCTTTAGCCTAAATGAAAATACTTATGTAGATTAATGTCTTTTTGAAAAACCGGCTTTACATTTTTTAATTAATTCTGAATGCTACAACAAAAATACAAATAGGGTATAGAAGAGCGTATCTTTAGCCTAACTCTCTGTGTGAGTATAAAAATACAGTTATGAAAACTTTTACTTTACGTTGAGATATAGCATTTCACTTCTCAAGCTCGCTCAAGATCAACGCTAATGAATAAATAACAATCCTAACTCAAAGGCTTCGTTCAGGGCATTTTAATATTCACCTAAATGACCCAAATCAAATTTTTAAGACTAAAATAAAAAAAGGCTTTAGTAAGCAAATGAGGTTAAATCTAAAATAAAAAAAGGTTGTAAGTATAATAAAGCCAGCACCAAGTTGAATAAAAACAAACTATTTGAGTTACCCTTCATAACAGTAGCAATTATTGTAAAAGCTATCTAATTTACAACACTGTTCCAAAAAACTAACTGCATATTAATTTTTAATTATCGCTAATAAGTCTAAATTTATTCAAAGTTGCTTGTAACTCGTCGACTATCTTTTGATCAGTTTTTAAACTAAAGGCATAATAGAGCTCTGATTCACTTAAAGTGTACACTGATTCAAAGTCAGCTAAATCTAGATTTAAGTTCCGCAGGAAATGTTTCGCAACATTCTCTTCATAAGCCCACAGATCAATGCGCCCTAAATTTAATACTTTAGCTATCGCACTTGCTGATGAAAAGCCCCGTAACTGACCTTTATTGGCTACTAAATCGCCGACTAGTGATAGGCCTACGTCATTATGAACACCACCGATCACATATTGCGAGATATCTGCAATCGAATTTATTGCTATGCCATTGCTTTTTTTAGCAAGCAGCACAACTTTTGTTTTACTAATCGGTCCTACCCATTTAAACAGCTTTTCCCTACTTTCAGTCCTAGTCATAGAAAACAACATAGCATTGGTACTTGTTAGTACCTCACGATAAGCTTTTGGCCACGGCCGTAACTTTATCTTATTTTTAGCAAAGCGCACATTGGCATTTTTATAAGCATTTACTAGTAAATCAACAGCAACACCTTGTAATTCACCCGTTTTTCCTCGGTAATTATAGGGCGGATATTCTTCAGTATAGATGGTTACCTCTTCCAAACTTCCTGCTATCAGTAGTGAATGAGAAACCAAAAAACTAAAAACAATAATCATAGTAATTTTAATCATAAACACCTTTGTAATATGCAAATCACGAGGGTTGCTAAAGCATTGACACGATAAAATCATGGCGTAATGCAATATGTATTAATATAACGCTGATCCTTAGCACTTTTTATTTATAGCTTTGCACATGCTAGTTATTAAGATTTTTTGTTTGGCAAAGCTATTAAGTTATAGAATTTAGATATTTTAGACATGATTACTAAAGAATGTAAAGTTTAAACACTAAGGTGAGTGGCTATGTCCCTTTTAAATAGTGATACTATATAACTACTTGATACATATATTTAAATGACTATCGCAACAAATAAGTTGTTTAAAAATTGTACTTCGCATACGCGCAGATATCAATACAAAACGCCGCGTTTAATTCAACCAATCGATCACCCATGGCCAACAGTGTTCATAATCTCGTTGAGTGTCATGATTAAATCCGCAGAGGACAGCTTTTCTTACAGCGCGGGAGGTACAATGATAATAAGATGTGTCTTGGTAGCAAATTTGCTGAGATCGAGTCATAGCGCCTTCTCATCAGGAATACTCACTCTGATAGCGATATAGTTAATCTAAAAGATTACTCCGAGATAAATTTAGGTTCAATTCGAAAAGTGACTGTACTGTACTGCTTTTTGGTGCGCCTGGAGGGGCTTGAAAATTATATGTAACTCATTGTTTTATAATCAATCAAGTTTCTTGAGTTTAAAAAAAGCCCCCATGATGAAAAGGTCTCGATTTTTAAACAAACTTATCTCTTATATTAAAAAATACAGCTTCTTTTAGACCGCGAAGCTTAGCATTCTTGAGCTTTACTATTTCTCAAGTGCAGCAGCTTTAACGGAACCTCATTGACTGAAGTTTCATCCAATTAAATCACATCTTAAAGCTGCGCTCTATCTGAAGTAATCGATCATTAAGCAAACAAGCCATTTCTAGGTATAGATTTAGACGCCTCAACTTGTTGCAAGAGCTTCAATAAATTTTCTGCTGAATCAAACGGATCATTACTTTGTTTACTCATTTCTATGTTCTGCTCGATCGATCCTATAAGATCACTTTTTTTGCTAGCGTCAAACTCTCGCCCCGTTACAGAGCTCAAATGTGATTGAAATTTTTCGCCGCGAGTTTCGAGCATTAAAATATCCCTCACATCAAATTTACCGTTTTCTCTCAATTTTGAAGCTAAGTTATCTATTTCTTTAGGAGAGATATTATGTAAGTCATACTGCGAGAAGGGATCATTAGGTGCTTTTGTAGATGGGATTTGTGGCAAAGAACTGCCGCCAGTGCGCTTAACATTCGTTTGGCTATAGTCAGTTACGTGAGCTGTGCTAGAATTTATTTGCATCTCGTTTCCATTAATAAAAAATAAAAATACAACAGCATAAACTGCGCCAGTAAGAATAAAATATTAAGTTACTTTAAATTATCCATCAAGTTTTGTACTGTTGTAGCTTAGTAAACCTTTCTTAGGCGGTTTTTGTCAGTCATGACTAAAAAGATTTTTCTATTATTGATCTTTTGTAAGATCAGCCAAGCGACAGAATTGAGTGTTGCATCAATCGATTGGTGCCCACAGGTGTGTGCTAACTCTAATATGGCTGGTTACATAACCGACACAGCAGAAATGGTATTTAAAGACAGTCCGTATAAATTAAACATTCAGACTTACCCTTGGTCTAGATCTATAAAGCTAGTCGAATTTGGAGAAAAACACGCCTTACTTTCACCAGCAAAGAAAGAAGCTCCATCATTAATTTTTCCACGAAATGAAATTGGAATTCAAAGAATGTGCTTCTTTAAATTGGCCAGTTCAAGCTGGGAATTTAACGGGCTTGAATCGTTAAAAGGTTTGCGGATAGGCATAGCTTCGCATACATCTATAGAAGAGCTTTCAGATTATGCAGATAAAAACCGCCATCAATTTCACTACATGCCTTACCATAAAAACTATATCGAACAGAGCTTGAAGAAACTAAAGCTTAATCGCTTAGATACTTTTCTATTTACTTATAATAGCACCGTCTTCGAGATGAAAGAAAAAGGGGTGTTTTCTAATTACAAGGCTGCTGGGTGCGTTTCTCAGGCCAAGGTATATTTAGCATTTTCTCCTCACCCTGACTTAAATACAGGTCCAATGATAAGTTATTTTGATAAGAGAATGGATGAGTTAAGAGCTACTGATGCTATTAGCAACATACTTAAGAAGTATGACTTAAATGATTGGCAAGAGTACTCTAACAAAAGTAACTAAAAAGCCTATCCCTTACCCAAACTACCTCCTTAAACATCCTTGCTGAGACGCTAGAACTGGGAAGACTAGGTACGAGTTTTATTTTTTAATTTTGTCCATATGAAAACTTAACTAGGTGGTAGTGTCCGCTATACCTATAAGTTGTAGAAGTTTGATCCCCCTTACCCCGTCACTCAGCGCCAAGTACTTCACCAGCATAAATACAAAGTAATTAGCCTGCAGTATAGAGTTTACTTAGCGTTGCTCTATGAGCATCACAAGTAGCTTAATGGGTGGTTTAATTCATACTGCTTGCGTAACATTGTTAGGTTAAGTGTTCACACAGGCAGTGGTAAAGATAAAGTTTGATAGATAAATGTGCAGAGCGCTCACCCCTTCAGGGCTATCGTCGCAGGCTCCGATGTGCGTCGCTTCGCTCGGCTCGAACCAACGGGGCTTCTCACCCTCCAGTATGGGGCTATCGAATAGAATGAGGAGCCAGAATCTAAGATGATATTGATAAATATGAAGTTGGTGCGCCTGGAGGGATTCGAACCCCCGACCAATAGGATCGGAACCTACTACTCTATCCAGCTGAGCTACAGGCGCACTTTGCGCAGTGATTTGTTGCGCTGCGGTATACTACCTAGCAACGTATCTGCTGTCTATGTATTGCAGTCGATGATTTGAATTTGTTGAAATTTCTGCCGTTCCTCTGCAACCGCTAGCAACAATGTCGCTAAATTAGTTGTATGCCACGTTAAAAGAATAAGGTTCTAAATGGTAATAAAAACTATTTGCCTTGTTAAGAAGTTTTAGCAAGGTTGCTAATGTATGTTTTGGGGCCGCTGCAGATAATATTCAAATTTTTCACTAATCTACGAGTAGTTTTGCATATTCGTTATGCTAATTTACTAGTATACTTGCCTCATTTGAATAATAACCCCACGACACACGGGGTGATAACTTTGATGATTGCAGGTTTTAAACCTGTTCATCGCTATTAAAGAGATTGCTAGATAGCCTTTTACTGCTGTGATAGACAATCCGTAATACTATGACTTACGAGGCCACTGACGTGAATATAACTTT
Organism: Oceanospirillaceae bacterium; assembly: GCA_036960485.1. Classification (GTDB taxonomy): domain Bacteria; phylum Pseudomonadota; class Gammaproteobacteria; order Pseudomonadales; family Balneatricaceae; genus Rs1. The sequence continues at coordinate 1,523 of JBALXS010000006.1, read as the reverse complement.
CAAATTAGTATCAACTGCGAGCGCTATCGCTTTAAGCTTACTTTTATCTTTAAACATCAATGCAGCTACTTCAACAGAGCGAATGGTTGAGCGTATTAAGCCTATTGGCCAAGTATGTATGGAAGGTGATGAATCTTGCGGTAGCGCAGCGGCAGCAGTTGTTGCAGGCGGACCTGCGAGATCAGGCGAAGAAGTTTATACAACCAAATGTGGCTTATGCCATGCAGCAGGTGTATCTGGTGCTCCTAAATTTGGTACTGCTGACTGGACCGATCGCGGCGCGAAAGGTATAGATGCATTACTAGCAACAGCTATTTCAGGTATTAATGCAATGCCTGCAAAAGGTTTGTGTACTGATTGTAGCGATGACGAGTTAAAAGGCGCGATCGAGCACATGCTAAACAGCGTTCCTTAAGCTGGTTTACTACTTACAAAGGCAGCTTAGGCTGCCTTTTGTATTTTTGGAATAGTAAAAAACTCTTTATAGACGGCATACCCATTGCTGTTTTATTATTACTTGCTCTCTTCCCTTTTTCTTCCTTCCTATTTTTTACCTATACCCAATAACTCCTTCTACTAGCATTGCAAAGCTTTACATTTATCCTGTATAAATAATATTGACTATTAAGCTAACGGCCGCTAGAGAAGTTTGCAGCATATCAGCGATATTAAAATAATAAATATACATGGGTGCAATTATGCTAAAAAAGCCTGCTATACCTGCGCAAATACTGACTCGCTGGCAGCGTTTAGTCGATATTATGGGTAAGGTCACCGATACTCCCGCGGCGTTAATTACCCAAGTGCACCCGCAAAGTATTGAGATGTTAGTGGCCAGCACTGCTCATTCAAACCCTTATCACGAGCGCGAATTAAGCCCCAGGTTTTGCGGTTTGTATTGCGATAAAGTCGTTGATCAGCAGCAGCCATTATTAGTTAATAATGCCGCGGACGAACCCTTATGGCGCAACAACCCAGATATGGTACATAGCTTATCTTTTTACTTAGGTTATCCCCTGCGGTGGCCCGATGGTGAGCCTTTTGGCACTTTATGTGTATTAGATAATAAAGAAAATCTGCGCGCTAAAAAGTATCGCGATTTAATAGAAGAATTCCAAAGTATTGCCAATGAAGATCTAGCACTGATTTGGATGCAAAGTAATCAACAGCACGAGCGCTTAGCTTTAGAACAAGTGTTAGATCAACAGCGCATGAAAATTGCCGAGCGTGCCAATGATTTAGCCGAAATTAATACCGCGATGCGCGTGTTGTTAAAACATACTGATCAAGATAGAAATAGTGTGAAGTACGAAGTGTTTGAAGAGGTTAAGCACTTGCTAAAACCTTGGCTCAATAAGCTAGAGCGCTCAGGTTTGAACCGCGAGCAAAAAGTTTATTTATCCAGAATTAAAGAACACTTATTAGTTACTCGTGATGCTTCGCAACAGTTTTATTGCCAATTAACCGCTATGGAGCAGCAAGTTGCCAACGCTATCGGCAAAGGCTTATCAAGCAAGGCGATT
>JBALXS010000123.1:0-13829 GCA_036960485.1 Oceanospirillaceae bacterium | reverse complement strand
AGATCAATAGTCTGCTGTATTGCAAATGGCTATTTCAGGTTGAATATAAAACCCTTTTCATAACTTTTCTGCGCACACCTAAAAACCTTCTGGCAGGTGCTTATAAATACGCACCGCTCACGCTTACTATTTCTATGTTAAAAAAATTATTTACAAACAAGCGAGCTTTACGCCAATTTTATTGACCTACGGTAAACGTGAATTTTAGGTTAGTTAACTCGCCCCCAAGATTTCTTTCTTTAAAACAGACTAATCACACTATTATTGCCCAGCACTTTTCATTTTCTTAAGCTTGCATTAAAACTATTATTACTACGGTTTGGAGTCAAACTACCCTTAATTCTAGATAAAAAAGCCTATTACTTCGCACAGCGAAAATTATTCAATTGCGCTTTTATATGATCATATGAACAAAAATATCGTTTATTTGGCTATTTATTTGATCTATTTTGATTTTTTATTTTCATTTGACCATCTTGCTTTTCAAACTTAGAATGGGTTATTATCAATTCACTGTCATTAAAGTGTCATAGTGTTTAACTATTCTACTGTTCGTAAAGTAAAACTTTTTACCTGTTTTACCAAGAGCAGTTAAAGCGCAATGAGATCTGTTAATCATAAAACTAGATACTTAATAACGACTTTAGCTCGATAAAACTAACAATAATTTAAATGACAGCTTAAAAGGGAGAGATCCAATGCTTAAGAGAACATTAATTGCAGCTTCAGTAACTGCAACATTACTTTCTGGTGCAGCAAATGCTGCAGTTGAAGTTAACTGGTGGCATGCAATGGGCGGCACCAACACTGAAAGAGTTAACAAGATTGCTGCTGATTTCAATGCATCACAAGCAGATTACCAAATTAACGCTGTTTATAAAGGTAACTATACCGAAACAATGACAGCTGCTATCGCGGCTTTTAGAGCCAAAAAGCAGCCGCATATTGTGCAAGTGTTTGAAGTCGGAACTGCCACTATGATGGCAGCAAAAGGCGCTGTTTACCCTATCGAGCAAGTAATGAATGATGCGGGTGTTAAATTAAACAAAGCAGATTATTTACCGGCGGTAATTTCTTACTACCAAACACCTGAAGGCGAATTGCTCTCAATGCCTTTTAACAGCTCTACTCCTGTGCTTTGGTACAACAAAGATGCTTTCAAAAAAGCGGGTGTTGATAATGCACCAAAAACTTGGGATGAAGTTGAAGCTACCGCTAAAAAGCTAGTCGATACTGGTATGAAATGTGGTATCGCCGTTGGTTACCAATCGTGGGGGTTAATTGAAAACTACAGCGCTTGGAACAATTTACCAATTGGCACAAAGCAAAATGGTTATTCAGGACTTGATACAGAACTTACTTTCAATAACAAGAACGTAGTATCTAACTTGCAACGTCTTGGCGATATGCAAAAAGATGGCAGTTTCGCTTATGGTGGTCGTCGCGGCGAAAGCTTAGCAATGTTCACTAGTGGTGAATGTGGTATGTGGATTAACTCTTCCGCTTACTATGGTTCTATCAAAGGCCAAGCAAAGTTTGATTATGCACAAGCGATGATGCCTTTCGATTCAAAAGTAGCTAAAGCACCGCAAAACTCTATCATTGGCGGCGCTACATTGTGGACTTTAAAAGGCCATGATAAGGATAGCTACAAAGGCGTTGCTAAATTTATGCAATACTTATCTTCTGCAGAAGTGCAAGCTTGGTGGCATCAAGAGACGGGCTATGTGCCTATCACTACCACCGCTTACGAGCTTAGCAAAGAACAAGGTTTTTACGATAAAAACCCAGGCACTGATACAGCTATCGCACAGTTGAGCTTGAACACCCCGACTGAAAATTCTAGAGGTTTACGTTTCGGAAGTTTCGTACAAATTCGCGATATCATCAATGCGGAAATGGAAAAAATCTGGAATGGTTCAAAAACAGCTCAAGTAGCAATGGATGACGCAGTTGCTCAATCAAACAAGCTATTACGCAAGTTTGAAAAAGCAAATAAGTAATCAAGCATAATTGATCGCAGCGACAGCCTATTTAGCAAGATAGGCTGTGGTTGTTTTTATAATTTTCTTTTTTGCACTCACTTTAAAAATGGTTAATGCACTCAATATCCCCTGTGGATTTGCAACAGTTAAAAATGCACAATGCTGCACAGTAAAATAACTATTTTTATTGGTCTGCTTAGCTCAGTTTAAGCTGTATAAAAACATATTCTTTAAAGCTTTCTCAAGTGGGAGATTAATTTCATACTCCCGAATATTCACCCAACTTTGTTAAAACCTTGGTATTGCAATGCATAAACGTGTCCATTACAACACATCGTATTTACCTTATTTATTGGTAGCACCACAAATAATTATCACCGTATTATTTTTTATCTGGCCTGCGGTTCAAGCACTTTATCAATCTTTTTTACTAGAAGATGCCTTTGGCTTGTCTACTGAATTTGTCTGGTTCGATAATTTCGTTGAGCTTTATGACAGTGAAAATTATTTAAATTCATTCACCAGAACTGCCTTTTTTTCAGTCGCTGTTGCCGCCCTTTCCATGGGTTTCGCATTATTTTTTGCAGGGCTAGCCGATAGAGTCATTAAAGGCTCCCATACTTATAGAACATTACTCATTATTCCCTACGCGGTAGCCCCTGTGCTAGCGGGTACTTTGTGGTTGTTTTTGTTTAATCCGACACTTGGCATCATCCCTTATTTTCTGGAGTTTATAGACATAAATTGGAATCATAAACTCAATAGCAGCCAGGCAATGAGCTTAGTTATTATCGCTGCTGCATGGAAACAAGTCAGCTACAATTTCTTATTCTTTGTCGCCGCCATGCACTCTATTCCAAAATCTTTAATTGAAGCTGCTGCCATTGATGGCGCCGGGCCGATGCACAGATTTCGTACCATTATCTTTCCATTGATTTCACCCACAACCTTCTTTTTATTGGTCGTCAATATCATTTACGCCTTCTTTGATACCTTTGGTATTATTCACGCCATCACCGGTGGTGGGCCAGGTAATTCAACTGAGATACTGGTTTACAAAGTATTTAATGATGGCTTTGTCGGGCTTGATCTTGGTGGCTCTGCTGCGCAATCAGTCATTTTAATGTTTATCGTTATTTTACTCACGGTAGTCCAATTTAAATATGTAGAGCGCAAGGTAGAATACTAATGATAGAAAACAGACCAATAACGACTTTTGTTAGTCATACTGTGTTGATTTTAGGGGTAGCATTAATTGTCTTCCCTATCTGGGTAATGCTGGTAGCTTCCAGCCATGACGCTTTGCGACTAACACAAGTACCGCTACCGTTGTTACCCGGCGACCAATTTTGGATCAACCTCAAACTACTTTTTAGTGGCAAAGGTTTTAGCGCGCCAATTCACTTAACATTGATGAACAGTTTAGCCATGGCGCTGATGATTTCGATTGGTAAGATTGTGATCTCGATCATTTCTGCCTTTGCGATTGTCTACTTCAAGTTTCGCTTTCGTATGTTCTTTTTTTGGATGATATTCCTCACTTTAATGCTACCGGTTGAAGTGCGAATACTGCCAACTTATGAAGTCATAGCTAACTTTGGCATGCTAGATACTTATGCCGGCTTAAGCATTCCACTGATCGCTTCTGCAACTGCTACCTTTATGTTTAGACAAACCTTTTTGACCATTCCTGATGAATTAATGGAAGCTTCCAGAATCGATGGTGCAGGTCCAATGCGCTTTTTCTTTGATGTGGTTATTCCTATGTCGAGAACCAATATAGCCGCTTTATTTGTTATTTTATTTATATTTGGCTGGAACCAGTATCTGTGGCCACTACTTGTGACGACAGATCCTGATATGTACACAGTCGTAATGAGCATCAAGCAAATGCTGGAATCTGGAGAGAGTGAGCCTAAGTGGCACTTGATCATGATGACTGCCCTTGTCGCAATGCTACCACCTATTTTAGTCGTTATTTTTATGCAGAAAATTTTTGTTAAAGGTCTGACGGATTCGGAGAAGTAATAATGTCAACTATCAACATGCAACAACTGAAAAAGTCATACCAGGATACCGAAGTTATTCACGGTATTAATATAGATATTGAAGAAGGCGAGTTTATTGTTTTAGTCGGCCCCTCTGGCTGCGGTAAATCAACGCTGCTGCGCATGGTCGCAGGATTAGAGAGCATAAGCTCTGGTGAAGTTAAAATCGACGATATCGTCGTTAATGACTTAGAACCAAAAGATCGTGGTATTTCGATGGTCTTTCAAAACTATGCGCTTTATCCCCATATGTCGGTATATGAGAATATGGCCTATGGTTTAAAGCTAATGAAAATGCCGAAGGATGAAATACAAAAACGTGTACAAGATGTGGCTAAATTATTGCAAATTGAAGAGTACTTACAACGCCGACCTAGTCACCTTTCTGGTGGTCAACGCCAGCGAGTAGCCATGGGCCGTGCCATTGTGCGTAACCCTAAAGTGTTCTTGTTTGATGAGCCGCTTTCTAACTTAGATGCCAAATTGCGTGTACAGATGCGTATGCAAATTAAAACGTTACAACAAAAACTGGCTGTTACAACAATCTACGTAACTCATGACCAAGTTGAAGCGATGACAATGGCCGACCGGCTAGTGGTTTTAAATAATGGTATTGCTGCACAAATAGGCACGCCGATGGAAATTTATGACGATCCTAAAGATCAATTTGTAGCGGGCTTTATCGGCTCCCCCGCCATGAACTTTTTAGATTGTGAAGTTTCTGATCAAAGTATAAAAATAGGACAACAGAGCATTCCCACACCTGCAAACGTTACGCAACGTGGCAAACTTGTGCTGGGTATAAGACCTGAACATTTCAACCAAGCAGCCACTGATTTACAAGGAACGGTGCAGATGATTGAAAAGCTAGGGGCTAACGTTTTATTGTACATAAAAATGGAAAACTCCGAGCAACCTGTTGTGATTCAATGCGATAATCAGTTAGATGTCAAAATTGGCGATATATACACTCTCAGCTTTGATGCACAAAAACTATATTTCTTCGATGCAAACACTCAGCAGAGAATTTATTAAACACACTGGAATAAAGCATGTTAACTTCAAAAATCATGGCACATCGAGGGCTATCGAGCCTAGCTCCTGAAAACTCTTTATCGGCGTTAAAACTGGCAGCAGAACAAGGCTACCAATGGGTTGAAATAGATGCAATTGCCTGTGGCGATGGCACTATTGTGATGTGGCACGATAACAGTGTTGATCGCTGCTCTGATGGTACAGGTTTACTGAGCGAGCATAACGCAACAAGCATTACCAAACTCGATTGTGGCGCTTGGTTTTCTGATGAATTCCAAGGCGAAAAGATGGCAACCATTGAAGAAGCCATCATCTTGATTCAATCGTTAGGCTTAGGGCTTAATTTGGAATTCAAACTTTATGAAAATAGTCCACAGAAAGTGGTTGCTCCGGTGTTAGCAATGTTACAAAAGCATTGGAAAGACTTTGATAAATTAATTATTTCAAGCTTTGACCAAGCCGCATTAGAGTACTGCCATATTCATCAGCCTCAATTACAACTGGGTAAATTATACGATCAAATCCCTGAAAACTGGCAAGCTGAAATGCAGCGCATTAATGCCGTGAGTTGTCATTGTAATTACAAACCATTACAGCAAGTACAAGTGAAAGCTGTAAAAGCTGCGGGCTATGAGGTTTATTGCTATACACCAAATGATCCTGAGCGAGTAAAAGCACTTTGGGATTGGGGTGTGGATGCAATGATCACTGATTACCCACAAAGATATAATCACGATTAAACGCTGATATTTAAATTTTCAATTTATAACTGAGCACCAAGCCTTTGAAACTCAACGTTAGACAAGAATTAATATTAGCGCAATTAAGCGGCAAACAATTTGTCAGTGTTGAATCACTGTCGTTGCATTTTGATATGGCAGCACAAACTATTCGCCGCGATATCACTAAATTGTGCGATTTAGGTCTAGCCAGAAGGCATCATGGCGGTGTTGGACAACTGCCAAGCGCTGAGAATTTATCTTTTGGCAACCGCCGGGTGATTAACGCCAAAGAAAAAGAGTTAATCGCGCAGCGCATCGCCAATTTCATTCCAGATAACGCATCAGTTGCATTGGGCATTGGCACCACAATGGAAGCAATTGCCAAACAGTTACGGCCTAAAAAAGGGCTTAAAATTATCACTAACAACCTGAATGTTGCCAGTATATTTTTCCAACAAAGCGATATTCAAGTATTGGTGAGTGGTGGTAATTTGCGCCCTGCCGATCAAGATTTAGTCGGCGAGCAAACTGTACAATTTTTTAATAGCTTCTATGTCGATTTTGCTATCGTAAGTGTCGGCTCATTAGATATTCAACGTGGCTTAATGGATTTTGATCGTGATAACGCAAGCATCACACAAGCTATTTTAAACAACAGCGAGCACAAAATACTGGCGGCCGACATGAGCAAATGGAACAAAAAAGCATTTGTTAAAGTCGTTGATTTTTCCAACATAGATCACTTTTTTACCGATCAAATGGACAACCCAGACATCGCTGCTCAATTACAGCAACAAAATATACAAATAAACACCTGCGCCAAGGAAATATAAGCAATGCACCACTCAATACAATCCTCTTCACCCCAGCCCTTAAAGCTACCTCGTAAAATTGAAAATATAAAATTTGTACTCAGTGATGTTGACGACACCATCACAAGCGGTGGTCAGCTATTGCCACAAACCTATTTAGCAATGCACCAACTAGTAGCGCAAGGTATTATTTTCATACCGATTACAGGTGGCTGTGCGGGATGGTGTGACTCTTTTTCAAGGTTGTGGCCAGCAGCCGCAGTCATTGGCGAAAACGGTGGCTTTTATCTTAAGAAGCAGCCTGATAACAGCATAGAGTACTCTTTTTGGCAGAATCAGAGCGTGCGTGCGGCTAACACAAAAAAACTGTTACAACTGGCCGAACAAGCACTAAAGTTGGTGCCCCAAGTTAAACTAGCAAAGGATCAAGCATATCGTTTGGTGGATGTCGCTATTGATTACAACCAAGATATATCGGGTATTAATCCACAGCAAATTGCACAAATTTTAGACGTTTTTCACCAAGCGGGAGCTAATGCTAAAGCGAGCTCTATTCATGTAAATACTTGGATCGGTGATTACAATAAAAAAGCCATGGCATGTCTAATGCTAGCGAAAGAGTACCAACTAAGCGAGCAACAAATGCAGGAACAAGTGCTGTTTATTGGCGATTCATTAAATGATGAGACAATGTTTGAATTTTTCCCAAATAGCGTGGGTGTTGCAAATATTCAATCGCAACTTAATCAGTTGGAACATAGACCAAAATGGATAACAAAGCAGCCATTTGGTTTAGGCTTTGAAGAGATGGTTGCTGCACTATTAGTAAAATAGTGCGCTCGTTTCTCTTTCTACTCTTCTAGCTGTTTATTCTTCTAAAAGGGAATCTAAAGCATAGCCGCGAAATGGTTTATCAGTGCTCAGTACAATATGGCTACTGAGGTTAACCATCCCCGGAATAATATCTAATAGCTGATCCACTATCTGATTGAAACGTACCATGTCAGCAGCAGCAACACGTAAAATCATATCAAAGCCACCAGAAACGGTATAGCAATCGACTAATTCTGGGATGCCTTTTGCGCAACGTAAAAAACTTTGAAAACCTTCAGTGCTTTGATCTTGCAATTTAACCGTAATAATAGCCATCACACTGCGACAAGCACGCTCTAAATTTACGATTCCTATATAAGGGCCTATTAATCCTAACTCTTCTAATTTTTTCACTCGGTTCAAACAAGAGCTAGGTGACAAATTGATTTTTTTTGCCAATTCTTGATTAGTTATTCTAGCATCTTGTTGTAGTAACGAAAGAATATTTCGATTAATTTTATCTAAACGCATTTAATTTGCTCACAAAGCTAAACTGTTATTTATTCACGCTATCTTAATCTGTGAATTATCCCTGTCAAGCCCGTAGTGCTTGGTTCTGTTTTTATGGTCAATGAATTTATCGAAATATTTACTTTGAAGTCAAAACAGAATTATATTCGCCATAGCTAGTTTTAAAGCTATATTATTTAAAACACAGCGTAATTTAGACAGCTCATTTGGCCTTAATTTAGCTAATATATAAAAATATTATTTATTAAATTATGTCGCGATTATTTTTGTAATAAAAGCGCAGGAGCTTCAAATGCTATTCATCCGCCCAAGTAAAGTTACCGATATTGAGGCATTGTTGAACATTGCAAATAGCGTAGGCGATGGCATGACGTCTATGCCATCTTGCGAAACCAGCTGGCAGCGCAAGTTACAATCCTCAGCACAAGCTTTTAACAATGCCACCGCGCCAGAGCAAGCTTGTTATTTTATGGTGCTAGAAGATAGTGAAACAGGCGATATTGCAGGGACAACTGCTATTTATACTGGCCTGGGTTTACAGCAACCTTTTTATTCGTATCAGCGTTCAACCACAGCCCACCAAAGCGAAAGCTTAAATACCGTTAAGCACAATGAAACCCTCACTTTAGTTGAGCATTTCAAAGGCGCTAGTGAAGTAGGATCGTTATTCCTACTGCCTAAATATCGACAGCCTGGCGTTGGCCAAATGCTAGCACGCGCTCGTTATTTATTAATGGCCGATGCACAGCACCGCTTTTCAGATAGAGTGATGGCAGAACTTAGAGGCTGGTTCAATGAAGCAGACGAATCTCCTTTGTGGCAAGCATTAGGTAGCAAATTTTTTGATATGCCCTTCCAAGAAGCTGTTACTATCGCCGCGACTCAAGGGCCCGATTTTATCACTGAGCTTATGCCGAAGCATCCAATTTATACCGACTTGTTGCCTCAATCAGCTAAAGAAGTGCTGGGCAAGCCTAACAACTCTTCCGCGCCTGCGTTACGTATGCTTGAAAAAGAAGGCTTTAAGCATAAAGGTTTAATTGATTTGTTTGATGGTGGCCCATCAGTTGATATCAAGCTTAGCGAGATTAAAACTATCAAAGATAGTCTCAAAGGCACTTTTCAAGCTAGCTCGGCATTGGCCGCTGGTGACCAAGACTTTTATATCTCAAATGGTAATTTAGCAGATTTTTGTCTAACAATGGCAAAAGGTAGAGTTGCTGAAAACGGCAGTTTATTACTGGCTAATGAAACCATTGATCTGTTAGCGTTAAGCGATAGCGCTCAAGTGCGCTTCGTCCCTGTTATGCAATCTAAAAAAGCCAATAGCGTAAGCTCACAAGCAGCTTAATCTATTAGCTGTCATATAAAGAGGTGTTGCCCACCTCTCTATATAAATAATCTCCTATAAGAATTCATATAAACATTTCATATAAGCTCTTCATACAAACACAGTATTATAAACCCTAATTATAGCGGCAAGCTCAAACCTACCTTGGTTCGCTCCATCACTACCGACGTTTTATAGCGACGTACATTGCTGTCATTATAAAAAAGTTGCTGTACAAACTGCTCAAAGTCTTCCATATCTGTCGCGGTGACGATTAACACAAAATCAGCTTCCCCTGTCACGTAGTAGCACTGCTGTACTTGCGGTTCATTTTTTATGCGCGCTTTAAATTGTGCTAAATGATTAATGTGATCGCGCTCTAACTCTACCGATATGATAAAACTCATCGATTTCCCTACGGCTTTTGGGGACACAATCGCTACTTCTGCGCTAATTACATTATTGTCACGTAATCGTTTTAGCCTGCGTTGTACACTGGCACTGGATAACCCAACTTCATTGGCTATAAACTCCACTGACTTTCGCAAGTCAATTTGGAGTATCTTAAGAATTTGCAAATCCTGATTATCTAGCTGCATTTAGCTCCCCTATTATTGCCTTTATCTAACAAATAACCGTTACTTAATATGATTCGATCATAATATGATGATTTACGATCTAATCACAGCGCAACAACCAATTAATTGATCAATAACCATTATCCGTATTTGCTACATTAGTCCCATAATTATATTGATGCAAAAATCATATTGAAAACCATATCGAACAATTAAGGAGCTAGAAATGAACAATGATCATAAGCCAGGCCCTGCCACACTTAGTATTTGGGGAGGTGAAACAGAGCACGAGCTTTATGAGCGCGCTACTCAAGTTCCTGTAGTACACAGCGTTTCCTTTGGCTATAAAGACATTGATACTTGGCATAATGTTGCGTTAGAAAAAGAAGAAGGTCATATCTACTCGCGTAATACTAACCCTACCGTGCGCGCGTTTGAAGATAAAGTAAAGGCATTAGAAGGCGCTGAAGCGGCCACTAGTTTTTCCTGCGGTATGGCGGCAATTAGCAATACTTTCGGTGCTTTGCTGCTACCAGGCGATAGGATTGTTTCTATCAAAGATAGTTACGGTGGTACCAATAAACTCTTTACTGAATTTTTGCCCCCTCTTGGTATTGAAGTAGTACTTTGTGATACCTCTAATCACGAAGAGATTGAAATGGAAGTGGCAAAGGGCTGTAAAATGCTCTATTTAGAAACGCCAACTAACCCAACAGTTAAAGTACTTGATATACAGCGTTTATCAAAAGCGGCTGCTGCAGTTGGTGCCTTAGTGGTTGTAGATAATACTTTTGCCACACCAATCAATACCAATCCTCTAGCTTTAGGCGCAGATATTGTGGTACACAGTGCTTCTAAGTTTCTAGGCGGCCATGCCGATGCCCTTGGCGGCGTTGCTTGTGGTAGCGCAATATTAATTAAAAAGTTGTATCACTATCGTGAAATAAACGGCGCTACATTATCACCAATGGATGCTTACAGCTTACTGCGCGGCATGAAAACGCTAAGTTTGCGGGTTGAACGCCAAAACCAAAGTGCGATGACAATTGCAACATGGTTAGCGAATCATCCAGTCGTTGAACACGTTAACTACCCAGGTTTAGAAACACATTTACATCACGATATAGCCAAGAAGCAAATGCGTGGCTTTGGCGGAATGCTAAGCTTTAGCGTTAAAGGCGGGTTAGATGCTATCAAAGTATTTTTACCTAAACTGCAATATGCACACATGGCCGCTAACTTAGGTTGTGTAGAAACTGTTGTTGGCCCCCCTGTTGTGACAAGCCATGTAGAATGTACTGCAGAGGAACGTGCAGCAGCGGGTATTCCTGAAGGTCTAGTTCGCTATTCAACAGGAATTGAAGAAGTAGAAGATTTGATTGCTGACTTAGAACAAGCGCTTGCGTACATAAGCTAAATGCTTAAGTAAGTGCTGTAAATAGCAACTTAGCGATCTTCAATGATCGCTAAGCATCAAAGAGTATGCATATATACTCTTTGATATTACTATTCTCATTTAACAAATTTTTCGCTGCTGTTTCACCGTCCAACCTCTAATCATAGCCGCCGCTACCTCATCCACATAGTTACTCCATGCACCCACCATCTTTTCACTACATTTTTCACATAACTCGTGTTCAATAGCGAGTACCAGCGCTTTTTACACAATCAAACCGGCTTTACAGCGCATTGTACTTTTTGTGGATAGCAACTAAATCAAGCAATGCAATTTCTAGCTAATCAAAGCTGCAATTTTCTTGATCGCCGTGGCTATAATTTCAATGATATGCAGTCAACCATACTGCGATCGCTTACGAACATAGACTTAATTATTGGCTCTAAATCAAATAATCGGCCATACAAGTAGCTAGCTAAATTTTTTACTATGAAGCAACTACAACTCTAAAAAACTTTTGATCCCTGTGAATACGATTTGTGCCGCCATAGCAGCTAAAACCAAACCTGTTATTTTACTTAGGATATTCAAACCCGTACGCCCTAAAACCTTTTCAATACGTGCAGCTAAGTGCAGTAATATTAATAATGCCATTAACGCACATAGCATGCCTAAGATGCCATACACTAGCTGCTCACCTCTTAACTCTGCTCCGATAACTAGTATCGCACCAATCGTTGCAGGACCAATAATAGTTGGTATTGCTAGCGGCACAACAGCAACATCATCTATTGATTCAAGCCCTGTTGCATGGCTGCGCACGCCATCACTAACTAAACTCACAGCTGACAAAAATAGTAATGCCCCTGCCCCGATACGAAAGGCATCCAAGGTAATTCCCAAAATCGCAAAGAGCGATTCGCCAAAAAACATCAACACTAAACTGATGCACATTGCAGAGATAACGGCTCTGTTGGCAATATTGGCGCGTTCGGCTACATCTTTGCCTTTTGTCAGTGACAAAAACATAGAAACTACAAAAAAGGGAGCGAACAAGAAAAAGAATTTAATGGCAGTTGAAAATATGAGCGTCATAAAGATCCGGATTTTAGTGTCTTAATCGAAGAAGTGTGTAAGAAGTTATCAACTAGCGCCCATCCAGAAACGAATATCTAGTGCAAACACCCCGTTTTAGAATGAACACTAGCTAATAATAGCAGATGGGTAGCAATACGAAAAAAGGTAACAATCTTCAAGATTCCTCCTAAAAATTGTTACCTCCAATATGTTCAAGAATGTCTCTTATTGCGCAAGCGCATTCTCTTCAGCCAGTGCTTGCGCTGCTTGTATTAGCTTAGGGTTATCAGAATTTAGCAACTTTTTAGCTTTTATAGTGGGGAATTCAACATCGATATCAACTACTCGCCCATCTCTACATACATTGATAATAGTATCCATACATGAAGATAACAATGAGTATTTTTCATCTGGTGCTGCAATGATAGTTTGCAAACCAAGGTCGGTCATAAAGCCTAATGAAGTCATAGTGTTTTCTGAATCAAGCTTGTTAAATGCTTCATCAAATACCGATAAACTCATACCGCCTACGGCACGCCCTTCTGGCCCTTCTTTTAAGCGATAAGAAGCGGCAAGTGCTGCTGCCATTGCCACGTAAAAAGGTACTTGATGCTCGCCACCAGAACCCGTTTTAATACGCTGAGTTAAAGTAGTTTTACGATTACCTTGTAGATCCTTAATGACTAATTCAAAGTTATAAAAGTTGCGATAGTCTTGTAATAAACTACTTTCACCTTCACTTTTAAGTACATCGTGAATTTTCTCTAGTGCATTTTGGTAAGGCTTTTCAGGGTCGTAACTAATGTCAAATAATGAGCCAACATTCGCTTGATCAATACGCGTATACGCTTCCACCAGCTCTAAAATATCCTTTAGCTCGGGGTTCGGTGTCATTTCAAAACCGTAAGTTTCCTTGTGGAAAGGACGGTTTTTGAGGTGTTGGTTTAACTCTCTGATCAAATCTTTAATTTGGTTAATTTGATCATTCAAATGCGCGACAAAATCCGATCTAAAAGCTGATTCAGCTTCTTTACGAGCGCTTTCTGCTTTAACTTTATACTCAGCAAGCTCAGTGTCAATCAGCGCTTGTAGGGTTTCGCTCACATAGCCTTCAAGTTCTGCGTGCGAGGAATCAGGGCTGATTTTATCCAAACCTTGATGCGATAAACCGCCACCATGATACTGAGCTTTATATTGAGCAACCGCATCACGGACTGAGTATTTTTTCTTCTCATGCAATTGCAATTCAGATTGCGCTTTTTTCGCTGCCTCAAAAATTATTCTATCAAGCTCACCAGCACAGCTTTCATCTAGATAATCGCGTTTTTCTTGAGCGAATTGTGCGTTAAATTCTGCCTTTTTTTCACACACAGTACGCGCTTGAGCATGCTCTTGAAGCTCTTGATCTAGTACTTCAAGCGCCGCGTTATCCTTAATCATGGCGGTACGCGCTTTTTGCAGTTTATCCATGATATTTTTATGTTGCAGTTCTGCTTGTTTTT
>JBALXS010000122.1:0-13907 GCA_036960485.1 Oceanospirillaceae bacterium | reverse complement strand
AACACTACCATCAAATAACATTAACTCTTGTGGTACGTAGCCAATATTGCGGCGTAAATCTACAGGATCGATCTGATTAAGGTCTATGCCATCAATACGTACTGCTCCTTCATCTGGCTTATAGAGCCCCATTAAAAGCTTTTCAATAGTGCTTTTACCAGAGCCAATTCGACCGATGAGTGCAATTTTTTCTCCAGCTTTGAAACTGAAATCTACCTTATCCAACGAAACTTGTTCTGCTTCGGGGTAGCTAAACTTAACTCCTTTAAACTCAATAGACCCATCTAAATCCGGACGATGTACATAGTTTTTGCCTTCTGCTCTTTCATCGGGTAATGCCATAATTTCATTTAGGCTATTCAAGGCTGTTTTGGATTGAAAAAAGCTAGTAATCAAACCGGTAACTTGCGCCATTGGCTGCAGAACTCTGCCAGAAAGTATATTGGCAGCAATTAGCGCCCCCATTGTTAGCTCTCTTTCAGAGATAAGATACACACCGACAATAACAAGAGAAACTGAGCTAACTTGGGTCACAAAACCGGAAAAATTAGTAACCGAAGACGAAATCATCTTACTTTTCAGGCTCCATTTAGCAATAAACCCCTCTGCTTGCTCCCATCGTAACTGCAAAACAGAGCTGGCTCTTTGTGTTTTAACAGTTTCCATTGCCGTTAAGCACTCTATCAATGTGGAGCTTTTTTGTGCTGAAGCCGCAAAAGTCTGCTCTACTGATTCTTTAAGTTTTCTACTGGCAATAATTGAGTAAATTAAAATAATTGGCATCGCTACTAAAGGGACATACACCAATGGACCGCCAATTAGAAACATTACAATGAGAAAGATAATAGCGAAGGGAATATCAATTAAAATTGTGGTAGTAGTAGAGCTTAAAAAACCTCTTATGCTTTCAAATTCACGCAAGTTACTGGCGAAAGAGCCTACAGATTTTGGCATGTGTGCATATTGCATACTCATTACTTTTTCAAAAAGCATAGATGACATTAAAATATCAGCTTTTTTACCGGCTATTTCTAAAAAATAAGCACGTAACATCTTCAAGCCAAAATCAAAAACATAAGCAATAAAAACACCAATGGCTAATACCCATAATGTCTCTATTGCTGAGTTAGGCACAACTCTGTCATAAACGTTCATTACAAACAGAGGATTAGCCAACACAAAAATATTGATCAAAAAAGAAGCTATCAATACATCACGATATATTCTAGCAGAACGCCAAATTGTTCCCCAAAACCAATGCCCCTCTTTTTGATCTAGCACCCTAGAGACGCGCTCAGTAAAGTGATATTCCAGATTCAAATATATGGCAGCTCCAGAATACTGATCTGCAAGCTTATCCATTGAAATTCTTTTCATGCCGCTATCAGGGAAAATAATTATTGCTTCACCTGTGCTCACATCTATCTCTTGAAGTATACAGGCATCATCATTTGCCATTAATAATACTGCAGGCAATGTGAGAGGACTAATCAACGCTAGTTCTCTTTTTACTATTTTTGCTGAAAATCCAGCACGCTTTGCCGCTCGTACAAAAAGCTTTGGAGTTAATTTATTATTTTCTAAAGGTAACCCATTTCTCAGTGCTTGAGCAGATAAAGGTCGATGGTTTTGCTGTGTTAAATGCATTAAGCATTTTAATAAAGGATCTTGTATTACTTCCATTTCCTTGACCATTTCCAATTTTTCTACATACTGTCATGTAAATCATCCAGCTACAGACGAGTTACTACCATGTTATATGCAACACGCAACACAGAAGGAAAAATATCTGGTATCACCGATACCCCCTCTAGTTCAGCTGAAGCTATTGATAAAAACCATCCTGATGTTAGAGGGTTTTTCTCTACACATTATGAACACTTTTCTCCAGATTCGTTTTTAGATGAATCTGATATTGCTGTCGCTCGTATTTTGGACGATTTAGTGGATCTGCTGGTGAAAAAAAATATTATTATGTTTACTGAACTGCCCAATGCTGCTCAAAAGAAGCTCATGTCACGCCGGTTAGTTAGAACACTTATTCAAGGCTCTGGCGAAAACACTCACGAGCCAGAAGAAAAAAACCATGGTGGTGGAATATTTCTTTCAGATGATGACAACCTGGTATAGCTCGCCACTCGTGCAACTAACATTATAAAACAAGCTAAACCGTTAATATATAATAGTATTTCTTTGTTATAAACCACCAGTCGTTTACAGTGTTTGTAAAAAATCAGATTTACAAATTAAAACTCAAAAAAAGACAATCACACCGTGCTTGCCATTTACTGGACTGGAATTTGAATATGCATATCTCATTTTTTGAATATGCTATATTTATAAATCAGGCTGTTTTTTAACTAAATACAAAACTAACATAAGTTGAATTATTTATACAGCCAACTCATGTAACTATTTAATAAGCTGATATTTTCCTCGCTATTGCGATTTAAAACAACCATATCTTCATCATTACTTCTTAAGTTATTACTTATAAAAAAGCCCGCTTACGCAGGCTTTATTATAACAATTAAAATATGCTATTAATCTTCTAGTAAATTTCTACCTTTAGAAGCAGCAATGCGCATTCTTAATGCATTAAGCTTGATAAAACCTTCTGCATCTTGTTGGTTATAAGAACCAGCATCATCTTCCATTGTTGCAATAGCTTCATCAAATAAGCTTTCATCTGAGCGACGACCAACTACACTAACATTGCCTTTATAAAGCTTTAAACGCACGTCACCACTGACGTTGCGCTGGCTATAGTCTATTGATTGCTGAAGCATTTTACGCTCTTCTGACCACCAAAAACCATTGTAAATAAGTTTCGCATAACGTGGCATCATTTCATCTTTAAGATGCGCTGCTTCTCTATCAAGGGTAATTGATTCAATAGCGCGATGTGCTTTTAGCATAATGCTGCCACCTGGCGTTTCATAGCAGCCACGGGCTTTCATGCCTACAAAACGGTTTTCTACGATATCCAAACGACCAATACCGTTCTCACCACCAATTTGGTTAAGTGTTTCTAATACTGTTGCAGGAGTCATTGCTTCACCATCAATAGCAATAATATCACCCTTTGCATAGCTCAATTCAATATATCTTGCTTCATCCGGTGCTGATTCTGGCGATACTGACCAGCGCCACATTTCTTCTTCAGCTTCTACCCATGGATCTTCTAAAATACCTGACTCATACGAAATATGTAGCAAGTTAGCATCCATTGAATAAGGGGATTTCTTCTTATTGTTAGAATAATCCACCTCGATACCATGCTCTTCACAGTAAGCCATTAAAGACTCACGTGAACTTAGATCCCACTCTCTCCATGGTGCTATAATAGCAACACCAGGCTTAAGAGCGTATGCACCTAATTCAAAGCGAACTTGATCATTACCTTTACCAGTTGCACCATGAGAGATAGCATCTGCGCCAGTTTCATTAGCAATCTCAATCAATCGCTTAGATATTAACGGCCGTGCAATAGACGTACCTAGTAAATACTCACCTTCATAAACTGTATTGGCACGAAACATTGGGAAAACGAAATCACGCACAAACTCTTCACGCAAATCATCGATGTAAATCTCTTTCACACCTAAAGCTTCCGCTTTAGCACGCGCTGGCTCTACTTCTTCACCTTGACCTAAGTCAGCTGTAAAAGTAACGACTTCACAATTGTAAGTTTCTTGCAACCAGCGGACGATAACCGATGTATCTAAACCGCCAGAATATGCTAAAACGACCTTCTTAATATCGGACATCTACCCTGCTCCAAACAAAAAAAATCTGACTTAAATAATCAGATTTAACATTAAAAATATGGGGACATAGTATATAGAGGTTACTATTAAGCCACAATATAAGCTCGATCATTAACGATAAATCTATCGTCAATGATACCTTTAATACTTAGTTTTACTCATAAACAAAGATTCTTCGCTCACTTTAAGAATCCCACGGAGATGGGACATTGACTCAATTCAATGTCCCATCTAATATTCACAACGTTCGCTGCTAGATATCATTGCTTTTAAAAGCAGCACAATTAGTTTTTATCTAAGCGAATAGTTACTCGACGATTACGGGCTTGATTCGTTTTTGAAGTATTAGGCACCACAGGATAACGCTCACCATGATAGCGCGTTGTTATCATAGATTCCTCCACCCCCATTGAAACTAAATAGCGAGTCACTTCTTCAGCGCGAAGCTTCGACAAATCACGGTTTAATAAGCGACGTCCACCACTATCTGAATGACCATCTATATAAATAGCAGAAACACTTTTATCTTCTTTTACATAAAACGCGATTAAATCAAGCCGCTCTCTGGTTGCATCAGATAAAGCCCAAGCAGCTGGAGGGAACAATACCGCCGTACGTGCCACCTGGCGGTAATTAGCTGGGAGCAGACCCGCTACGCAAGATATGTAATCGTTGTAAGCACCTTTAAAGTTAGCCGCAGATAAAGCAACACGTAATTGATCTGTGGAATTCATCCACTTATCCACTGTAAAAGTGGGAGACATTCCCTTATATAAAGAAACGAGCATTTGACCGGCGTAAGTAGCATTGGTTTTCAGCACTCGCCCCGCCTCTAAAGGGCCGATTACCGCTGTTGCTATACCAGGCTGCCAAGGAGAAGCTTCTACCACCAGCATAGCTTTTCTTTTAATAGCCAAGCGCTGAGTAGGCTTTAAAGTAAAAAGCGGCTCCACTCCTGCTTCATGCAAAAATTCACCTATGCCAAAAGCCGGAATATTTTGTGATAGCTTGCACTCAAATTTAGAAGATTCTAACACCCATTTTGATTCATCAATTGATGCTCGAAATGTAATAGCCTGTGCCATACCTATTGACAAACACACCAATAAACCTAAAGAAAACCTGATACTCGCTATCATTATTAATGTCTACTCAACTTTTATTGATAATCTAAAACCATATCCCAACCACCTAGATCTTTCCATCTATTGACGATTGAACAAAAAAGATCTGCTGTTTTTTCGGTGTCATAAAGAGCTGAATGCGCCTCTTTACCATCAAAGGGAATACCTGCAATTTCACACCCTCGAGCCAATACCGTCTGACCGTAAGCTAAACCGGAAAGGGTAGCCGTATCAAAAGTGGAAAACGGATGAAATGGATTGCGCTTCAAATCACAACGATTAGCAGCTTCCATAACAAAACCATGATCGAACGATGCATTATGCCCCACTAGGATAGCGCGCTTGCAACCATGAGCTTTCACGGCTTTGCGAACGGCTTTGAAAATCATTTCCATCGCTTCAAGCTCACCAATGGCACCTCGATTTGGGTCACTGGGGTCTATTCCTGTGAAATCCAGTGCAGACTGCTCCAAGTTTGCGCCTTCAAAAGGCTCAACGTGGGCATCAAAGCTTTGATCAATTATTAAATATCCTTGCTCATCCATCGTCAACGTAACAGCTGCAATTTCTAATAACGCATCTGTCCTACAATTAAATCCCGCTGTCTCGACATCAATAACGATCGGCAAGTAACCTCTGAATCTTTCCGTCATTAAATGTGTAATAGTACTATTAGCCAAAAGACTTTCCTTAATCACATAGTGTGTATGCTTATATAAATTAAACGTATTCTAGCAGCGCCACCCGCAAAAGTATCTAGATTCTAGGTTAATCAGCAAATAATCATCTCACTAACTAGAATGCTCTTTTTATTGCAAAAAAAAACCTAGCTATTGCCAGGTTTTTTTAATTAAAGCTCGTTTCAAATACTAGTTTAGCTTCATAGCGCTAAACTAAATATTCAATAATTAAAGCTTATCAGATTCTGCTGCTAGGTAAGCTGCTACGCCATCAGGAGATGCATCCATTCCCTTGTCGCCTTTGCTCCAGCCAGCTGGGCAAACTTCGCCATGCTCTTCATGATACTGAAGTGCTTCAAAAAGACGAATAAGCTCGTCCATGTTACGACCTAAAGGTAAATCATTAACGATTTGTGAACGTACATCACCATTTTGATCTATGATGAAAGCACCACGAAAAGCAACACCACCTGCGCTTTCTACATCATATGCCTTACAGATTGCGTGATTCATATCAGCAACAAGTGTGTACTTAACTTGACCAATGCCGCCTTTATCAACAGCTGTGTTACGCCATGCATTATGCGTAAAATGTGAATCGATAGAAACACCGATTACTTCTACGTTTAGTGCTTTGAAAGCTTCAACACGATGATCAAGTGCAATCAATTCTGAAGGACAAACAAAAGTAAAATCCAAAGGATAGAAAAATACTAAAGCATACTTTCCTTTAGTTGCTTGTGCAAAATTGTAACCATCAACGATTTGGCCATCGCCTAGTACTGCTGCCGCTGTAAAATCTGGTGCTTTTTTACCTACTAATACGCCCATTTTGGATCTCCTTTATCATAAATGATGTTAAAAAATTGCCGCCTTTTAGCTTAGCGTCAATTTATAAATTATTGCTCGCTATTATTCAGCTTTATCTTCAACTGATTTAGCAGCCGCTGAAACAAGCTCTTTAAGCTCGCCAGATTCTGCCAACTCACAAATAATATCGCAACCGCCTACTAATTCACCACCAACCCACAGCTGTGGAAAAGTTGGCCAATTGGCAATTTTTGGCAGTTCCGTGCGAATATCTTGATTCTCTAAAATATTCACGAATGCAAATTTTTCTTCGCAAGCCATCAGCGCTTCAACAGTACGTGAAGAAAAGCCACACTGTGGAAAACGTGGCGTTCCTTTCATGTAAAGTAAAATAGCGTTAGATTCGATTTGTTCTTTAATTGTTTCTGCAGTACTCATATTCATTCTCTCAAATTACACAAGGAATTAACTTGATTTTAATGGCCGAGATATTATCACATACTTGACTATTTTACTTGGTTTTATTTTAGCGTAAAACAACTTTTTTACGCTTAATGATTATCATTAAATAACACTAAGATCTGAGCGCCTTCTCACTTTAAAGCGGCTCCCCTTATACAGACGTTAACTGCATATATTTTATTATAAATTGTGCAAAAATTAAATTTTTCAACCCTCTTTCAATGAATATTTCACCCATTTATCATTTTTTATGACCACTATAATCAACTATTACGAAATCCATCTAGCCCCAGCCTTATAATATATGTTATATATACTCGAATGTATTTGTAAAATAACACAAACATTATCCCGCCAGCGCACTTCTCTTTTTTCGTATGATTTCTAATTTATTGATATATAAATGGATAAACGAGCTTTTGCTAATGGCCACTAAGACTTTGAATCCCCTATGAAAAACATTAGACATTTTTTAACCGTACTCGATCTATCAAAAGCCGAATTTCAGCAAATCATTAAGCGTGCCATACACTTAAAAAAGCTGCGTAATAATGGCGAAACATTTGCACCTTTCCCTAACAAAGTACTTGCGATGATTTTTGAAAAATCATCAACCCGCACCCGTGTTTCATTTGAAGCGGGAATGGCTCAGTTTGGCGGACACGCAATGTTCCTCTCTTCACGTGATACGCAACTTGGCAGAGGCGAGCCCATTGAAGATTCTTCAAAAGTCATCTCTAGCATGGTTGATATCGTGATGATTAGAACCTTTGGGCACCACATTGTAGAAGAATTTGCCAAACACTCAAGTGTGCCTGTCATCAATGCCCTTACTGATGAGTATCATCCTTGCCAGCTACTGGCTGACATGCAAACATACTGGGAGCATCGTGGCGATATTCAAGGGAAAACAGTCACTTGGGTTGGTGATGGTAATAACATGTGCCACTCATACATCAATACTGCCAAAGTATTAGATTTCAAACTAAACATCGCTTGCCCTGAGGGATTTGATCCCAATATCGAATTAGTTGCCCAAAATGCAGATAGAGTAACCATCTATAGAGATATTAAAGATGCCGTCAACAACAGCGATTTAATTGTCACTGATGTATGGGCCTCTATGGGACAAGAAGAAGAACAACTCGCTAGAGAAAAAAGCTTTGCTAGTTTTCAGGTAAACCCTCAAGTAATGAGCTTGGCTAACCCAGGCGCGTTATTTATGCACTGTTTACCTGCTCATCGCGGTGAAGAGATTAGTGTAGATATGCTAGAAGATCCTAGTAGTGTTGTATTTGATGAAGCTGAAAACCGTTTACATGCGCAAAAAGCACTCATGGAATTTTTACTTAACTCCAGCTCTGCCAGTTAACTTTCTGGACCCTTGATAGAAGATACTGCTCTTTAAAAAATACATTTACTCGTATATTTTAAGAGCAGCATATATGAACACTTTTTTACAGATCAACATTCATAGAAAACATTAGAACCCGTTAAGTCGCTTCTAATTTGATTTCATTACTCTTCTTCATAGTCGTTCTTTATAATTTCCCTTCATAATCTTGCTCCATAATTGTAAAATACCACCAGCGAGCAATTTCACTGCTTTAATGACTGTTAAGTAAATCCATTTTTCTAAACTAAAGATTGGAAACCCATATGATTGAGCTTAGACATTTAAAAACACTTTCTGCCCTAAGAGATTCTGGATCCTTAGTAGAAGCGGCAGAGAGAATACATTTAACTCAATCTGCACTTTCTCATCAAATTAAAGATTTAGAAGATAGATTAAATTGCTCTTTGTTTGTCAGAAAAACTAAGCCCATCAGCTTCACAGCAGCTGGCCGACGTATTTTAGCCCTTGCCGACAGCGTATTACCAATGGTGAAAAACACGGAACGTGAGATCGTACGCTTAGTCTGCGGAGAAGCTGGCAGGTTAAACATAAGCATAGATTGCCACAGCTGTTTTGAATGGCTGATGCCAACTATAGACTGCTTTCGTAAAAACTGGCCCGAAATTGAAATGGATTTGGCAAACAGCTTTACTTTTGCACCTATCCCCGCACTGGCTAAGGGTGATATAGATTTAGTCATCACATCAGATCCAATCCCGCGCACCGGTATTTTCTACACACCTTTATTTAGCTATGAATCTCTGATCGCGCTGGGCAAAAATCACGCTCTTGCAAATAACAAGTTTATCAAAGCAACAGACATCGCCTCTGAAACCTTAATCACCTACCCGGTTAACCAAGATAGACTTGATATATTTACACGTTTTTTAGATCCAGCAGGCATTGAACCTAAAGAGGTGCGTACTGCTGATTTAACCTTAATGATGTTACAGCTAGTAGCCAGTGGCAGAGGAATAGCAGCACTACCTAATTGGGCTATTTTTGAGTACTTACAAAAGGACTATATTATTGCCAAACCTATTTCTGAGCGCGGTCAATGGTGTACTTTGTACGCAGCCATCAGAGAAGAGCAAAAAAATGCTGAATTCATGACTGACTTCCTAGACACAGCAAAAGAAGTGTCGTTTGCTAACTTAGCGGGGATAAAATCTGCCTAATTGATATTAAATCCTGCTGCCAATAATAAGAAATTTACAACAAACTGCCTTTACCCCCTTGTTTATCACTTATGATTGCTTAAACTGTCAACTCAAATAAACTTAGAGAATGTATTAGCAGCGCCTTAATAATCATTTTATTACGACTCAGTAAAGCAATTCTATCGCTTACTGTTGAACCTAAATATTTTGGTGCAGTTTGATTCTCACACTTAGCGAAAGAAATTAAAATGGAAATCTGGACACCTGATAGCTGGCGCAGCAAACCTATTCTGCAACAACCAAACTATGCAAATGCTGAGCATGTTAAAGCCACTGAGCAAAAACTTGCCAATCTCCCCCCCCTTGTATTTGCAGGTGAAATTAGAGAATTGCATCGCCAACTTGCAGATGTAGCACAAGGAAATGCCTTTTTATTACAAGGCGGTGACTGCGCTGAAACTTTTGCTGAATTTAACGCCAATAAAATTAGAGATACTTTTCAAGTATTGCTACAAATGGCGGTCGTGATGAGCTTTGCAGGCAGTAGCCCTGTGGTTAAAATTGGTCGCATGGCAGGTCAATTTGCTAAACCTCGCTCTACTGATTTAGAAAAGAAAGGTGATGTATCATTACCTAGTTATCGCGGCGACATCATTAATGGCAATGATTTCAACCTTGCAGCACGCCAGCCAGATCCTGAGCGCATGATACAAGCTTATCATCAGTCATCTTCTACTTTGAACTTGTTACGCGCATTTGCACAAGGCGGCTTTGCTGATCTGCATAAAGTACACCGCTGGAACTCAAGCTTTGTCAAAACTAGCCCGCAAGGCGAACGCTACCAGGCACTGTCTAACCAAATTGACCAAGCAATCGCTTTTATGGAAGCTTGTGGAATCGATTCCACCACAACACCACAAATTCGCTCTACTACTTTATTTACTTCTCATGAATCATTGTTATTAGGTTATGAAGAAGCGCTGACTCGCAAAGACAGCCTAACCGATCAATGGTACAACTGCTCTGCTCACATGATATGGATTGGTGATAGAACTCGCCAACCTGATCATGCGCATGTTGAATTCCTACGCGGTGTTAAAAATCCAATTGGTATAAAAGTAGGACCAACTACTAGCTCTGAAGATTTAATTAAACTTCTGGATATTTTGAATCCTGAGAATCTACCCGGCAGAATCACTTTAATCGCAAGAATGGGTGCTCACCAAATTGTCGAAAAACTACCTCCTCTGGTGCAATTAATCAAGCGTGAAGGTCGCAGCGTTGTGTGGAGTTCTGATCCTATGCACGGCAATACGATTACTGCATCAAGCGGTTATAAAACACGTAGTGTCGATGCTATACTGGCAGAAATAAAAGGCTTTTTCCAAGTACATAGTGCAGAAGGCACACATGCAGGTGGTGTTCATTTAGAAATGACGGGCCACAATGTAACTGAATGTATCGGTGGTGCTTACCAAATCACTGAAGAAGGCTTAGCACATCGCTACGATACTTTCTGTGATCCAAGACTAAACGGCGAACAAGCACTTGAGTTAGCCTTTTTAATTGCTGATACATTGAAAACAGCTAGAGGCAAGCATCTTTAAATGAAACACCAAATAATTGCCCAAACGTTGCGCAAAATAACAGCGCAAATGCAACATCAAGATTTGTGGCAAGAGCAATCACCCACTAAGGATCAACTAGCTAGCAAACTACCGTTTTGTGTAGATACGTTAACTTTTATCCAATGGTTGCAGTGGGTAATGTTTCCAAAGCTGTTTGTTATTATTGAAACGCAAGCCTCGCTGCCTAATAAAAGTAATATGGCAGTAATGGCTGAACAAGCTTTAAAAACAGAAACAGCCGACACTGATACTTTATTAGCACTTATCGTTCAGCTTGATAAAGATATCATTAGCTGAACACTGTAAAGGCTATTAGAACTCTGTTGTAATAACCTTTTATTAGCTCGCCAATTAGCTTTAGAAACAGCTAATCTCCCCGCTATTTGGCATTCACTGGCAAACTTAGCCGTTTACTAGTGAATGCTACCTATAAACCGAATAAATTGAGATTTACATGTCATCACTTACCTCCCTTACTGCACTTCTTCAAGAAAGTGGTGCTCAATTTCGCATTTATGATATGGGCCGGCAAATCAAGAAAATTAGCTCACAACAATTTGCTTTAATAGAGAAAGGGCAACAAGTTTATCCCAGGCCTTATTTACATCATGCATGGTTAGCACTGTTAATGTGGAACCCAAAGCATAAACAACAGAATGTAGTATGGTTTCTAAAATTCCCTCTGGATGAACAAGGATATTTGGTTCAAGCCGTTAGAGATGATTTTATAAACAGATTAATGCTTAATATTAATCAAATGCTAGCCGAAAAAGAACTGGCTGAAGCAGAAGACGCGTTAAAAGATAACCCTTTTTCTTTCACCCCAGATCAAGAAAAAATGGCTATGTTCCATGCCATTACTGCAAGAGAGACGCAAGCCGGAAAATCACAATATTACCTTCCTTGCCAGCAATATTTTCACGCAGCTGTCAATGCTGATCAATGGCAAGCACTTGGCTTACAAGGTATCGCTGAAATCGCTGTTTCAATAGATGAGCACAAGCAGCCTATCATTAAAAATTTCGATGCTTATCACAATGAACCCCTTATTGCTCTGTGTTGCGCTTTAGAACATTCAAGCATCGATCATAATCTAGCCACGACTATCGAACATAAATTACAAACATGCTTAACGGGCGAAAACCAAGATATTGCACTTTGTTGTGCACTATTACGCGCTTTGCACGCAGCTCCAAATGAAGCAATGAAACAAAATGCAATTATACTGCTATTAAATTCTAACATAGCGGATAGTGCTGAGTTACTCAGTACTATTGCCGTAAAAATGTCTGAACAGTTATTACAACCTAACACCTTGCTGCTATATCTAGAAAAACTAGCGACAAGTGAAGCTGGTCAACAAGGTTTTTCGCGCATTTTGGCAGATTTAATGTTCAGTGATAGCTTGAGACGCCCTATCTTGCAAGCTTTTCGCAACCCTGAACGAAGCGAGCAATTAACTGCTGCTATAGGTAATATGTTTGGAAATAAGTTTTAAGCTAATTTTTCAGCTACTTCAAAAAAATTTAGTGTGTTAAAAAGTCCTTAAAATAGCCTACTCAGAGACAAACCCCAAAAGTTTATTTGTTTAAAAACAGAGCCGACAAACGCTCTGTTTTATCATCTCAAAACTACATACATCTCATGGCGTATTGACAGACTTAGCAAACCATTGAAACAGCCACCAATACATTGATCTGAATATAATAGTATTAGCTGATCAAGATCATTGCTGAATTTCTAAACGCTAGGTAGAATCACTTTTTTGTTGCATCAAGAGAACAACGATGGCCGCTAAACCTTATGTTATACCAGGCAAACCTGAAACACTCATTGAGATTACTAACTTACTCAATGCTACCAACATAGATGTAGATAAAATCGTCTACGTATTACGCCAGGATGTATCTCTTTATACTGCTGTCATAGCCACCGCCAACAATCCAATGTTTCGAGGTAAACGTGAGATATCGTCCTTAAATGAAGCAGTCGTCAGATTAGGGCTTAACACATTAGTAACAATTATCCGTTTAGTTGCACTAAAAAACGCCCTTTCGAAAGTAGGCAGACTAGAACGCTTTTGGGATTGTGCTGCTGAGATTGCCGAATTAACGGTTTATTTCAATCGCATCATCTCAAATAAGCAGGAAGAAAATGCTTTTTCTTTAGGTATGCTACACAACTGCGGTATTCCATTATTAATGGAAACTTTCCCTGACTACCGTGATTTTTTAAAAAATAGTGAAACCGATCACCTACCGACGTTACTCACCCTTGAAAAAACGAAGTATGGCTATAACCACTTCCAAATAAGCTATCAAATTGCTAAGCGCTGGTTGCTACCAGAACCTGTTGTCCACGCAATCGCGCTACAAAGTAAAGAGCCTAACGTGATCAGTAAAATAACGATTGTAAGTGAAGAAAGTAAACTTTTAGCTTGTTCTTTAATCCTTGCTAAAGATGTTAGCCAAGCGTATCGCCATTACTGGCGCATTGAGAACACCCAGCAAAAATCCAATAATCTCAAGCCTATCCTTGAATATTCGGGCATCCCCGAAACCGATTATATTGAAATGCGTGAAGACTTAATTTCTGGATTAGTGGCAGCTAGTTAGCGTTTAGCTATTAATAACTCATCGCTTCTTTTTGATAATGCTAGCTAAATTAGGTGCGCTATCTCTAGCATCTGGGCAAAAAAATCTACAGATAGATAACCGTTTCATGATCCTAAAATCGGTAGTTGGACATCATTTTAAGCACAGAAAAATCGCATTGTAACGAGGCTTTATTTGCAGTAAATGGTTGTTCCCTTTACAAAAATCATAACGAAGTTACAGTGCGATTTAGCAAGCTTAAAGTGATGTAATGTCTTCACTC
>JBALXS010000121.1:0-14013 GCA_036960485.1 Oceanospirillaceae bacterium | reverse complement strand
GTCAATTACTTTGTTAGCTTCTGGTTCGATTTTTGCCGGTGAGACTTATCTCGGTGGTTCTGTCCCCGAAATTTGCACTGTGACAGGAATGGGTAACGCACTCGACTTCCCAGATATGAATGCTGGCACCGCTGTGACTAGTAACGTCCACCTTCAATGTAATGACGGTGATGGTGCGATCCTTAAATTGACCAGTTCCGAAGGCGGTATGGAGAGTGACGACCGTGAAGACCGCAGCGTTCATTACAATGCCGTACTTAACCACAATCTACCTGGTGGACCTAGCTCTCTAACGCTAACGGCTGATGGCATTCCTGGCCTCGGTACGAACGATATTTTCGTCGAGCAATCTGTCAACGGTAGTGGAATGTTCGCTGACGGTAAACCGGCGACATTGGTTGTTACTCTGGAACAATCAGCAAGATGGGCAGGTGGCTATTCTGATACCCTTTCCTTGGATGTCACCTCACGATAGTCCATTAACTGAGAAATACTAAGAGGGCATAATGCCCTCTTTATCGCTTAATATTTATCGTTCTAACATTCATTCGAAAATATTGTTGTAGGTATAATTATGAAATATGAATTTATAAGTAAAGGATGTTTGCTACTATGCCGCTTACTACTGCTGCTCGTATCAAGCCAAGCAGTGGCGATGTCGGTGCAACCTATGATTAAAGAAATCGCACCCAATGGTGCAAAATCCCAATATAGAATTCAAATCGACAACCCCTCAGCTAAAGCACTCACTATCGAATTAATCCCTAGCCGCATTACCATGGACATTAATGGCAAAGAGCAATTATTACCCGCCGATGATGATTTGCTGGTCATTCCGGTGACAGCCATTGTCCCACCAGGAAAATCACAATCGGTGATCGCACAATATATCGGTGACCCCCTGATCAGCAGCTCTATAGCCTACCAAGTCACTATAAAACAAGTAAATGTCAATTTATCCGGCAGTTCACAAAGCGCTATCGGTATCGGTGTTAATTTCAACACTTTACTCAATGTTGTACCACCAGCGGCGCAAGCGCTACTGAAAGTCCGCTCGTTTAAAAAAGCGGGTAAGAACTGGTTGCTCGAACTGGAAAATAGCGGTGATCGCTTCGCCAGAATCAGCAAAACACATTGGACTATCACTGATAAAAGTGGCGCACAGATCGAGCTAAGCGGCCAAGATATCAGTAAAAAATTAGACGGTAACTTGGTACTCCCCCACTCAATTAGATTATTTAAAATGGATCCTCTACATAACCTTTCGCCCGATAATGTGAAGCATATCAATATCCAGGCAGAAAGTTAATGTGTGGCTTGGCTCAGGTAAAGTCAAAGGCAATGACTTCACTAATACTTGTTTTTTCCCTCTCAATCGGCAGTTTTAGCGGTTTAACACCCGCACTTGAAGTCAGTCCATTGGTACACGAGATAAGCAGTAGCGGGCGCGGTGCTAGCGGGCGCTTGCTCATTCGTAATTCTTCAGATAGCGAAGTACCTCTGGAAATGGAAGTACAGCGAATCGATTTTAGCAAGGATGGAAAATACACCCTCACGACGGTGGAGGAGGATATCTTGGTTTTTCCACCCGCGGTATTATTGCGTCCGGGTGCGAGCCAAGTCGTGCGTTTGCAGTGGGTTGGCGAACCAGAGTTGGCAATCTCTCGCAGCTACTTTATCAAACTTTCACAACCGGCAGTATCACTGCCGCAACAACCACAAAACGGGGTTAGGCTGATGCTCACTTTTAATATATTAGTGCATGTTGCTTCACCCGGTAGCCAAGCCAGCCTGCAAGTAGAATCAGTGGAGCAGATAAAAAACAAAACAGGGACAGTGATTCAGGCGAGTATTCGCAACGAGGGGCAGCGCTACAGCTATATCAGTGACGCCAAACTCATTATTACTGTTGGAGATAAATTTTTATTAGTGATGCAACCGGGCGTATTACGTGAGCGCGGCGAGGATGTTTTTCTTCCTCCAGACAGTAGGCGCACGGTGTTGATTCCCGTACAGGGAGAGGGGAACATATGGAATGGCCCTATAAAATTAACATTATCGGCGGGAGACGCTGCGGGCTTTTGAAGCCATCAAGGTATTGCCGTAACTTTATCGCATCACCTTGGTTATTAATGTTTTTTGTAAGTTTTTTGGTCACTCACATTCAGGCTCAAACTAACCCGGAAACTCCTAGCGTTGAAAAGCCTGCACGCATTAACCCTACAGGGCGCACCTTAGAGCTACATACTACATTGCGCAACGGTGAAACCGTCGTAGGTTCAGTGTTGCTAAGTATTTCATCTGATGATGCGTTTTCATTTAGCGCTGCAGGAATCAGCGAACTGCTGACAGGGTCACTTTTACCCCAAGTGCTGCAAAAAGTGAATGGCCGGGCTCAAGATGGTCGCTTGCGCCCCGATGACTTCATAGCAGAAGGAATCGAGCTTAAGTTTAACCCCAGTGCTTTTGAATTAGTACTCAATATTCCAAAAGCACTGCAGCGCGACACGCTGCTCAGCCTTAATCGCAACACCGATAATCGTAAATATCTAAGTCCTGCAGATATCAGTGGTTATCTTAATCTACGCTTAGGTGCAACCAGCAAAATGCAAAAAGACAGCGAGAGTAATAGCCATATTGTTAGCCAGAGCCATAGTATCGAAACCGCAGTGCGAGCACTACAGACCGTACTGGAAGTAGAGGCGCGCTATGACAAACCCAGCGGCGAAGAGGGCGGTGAGTTTTATCGTCAGAGCAGTCGCCTGGTTTACGACGTGCCTCAATCCGCCACCCGCATCGTCGCCGGGGATATATTTACTTTCGGCAGTCAGCTTCAAGATTCCAGTGATTTACTCGGGTTAGGTATCAGCCGCAATTTTGACTTAATTCCCAGCCGCAATGTTAGGCCATCCGCCGCAAGACGCTTTCGCCTATTACGACCCTCCGATGTAGATGTTTTTGTCGATGGAGTGCTCGTGCGTCGTTTGAGCCTACAGGCGGGTGTATTCAACCTGCAAGATATCCCACTCGCCTCTGGTAGTAACGATGTCGAACTCGTCATAGAAGATGGTGACGGTGAGATCGAGCGTATTTCATTCTCGGTCGCCACTGCCCAAGAATTACTGCCCAGTGGTGAGTTCGATTACAGTATCGCCGCTGGTATTCAAGCAACTCCTGGTAAAGGGGGACCTGTATACGATGAAAATAATAGCCCTGTGGCAACGGCGACAGCGCGCTATGGGGTCGCTCCCTGGCTGACCCTCGGGCTGGACGCGCAAGGAAGCAAAGGGCTCCGCCAACTCGGCGGCAGCGCCCTCTTTGCCACTACCGCTGGACGCTTTAATATCGCCTTGGCTACAAGCAGCATCGATAAACGCGGAGATGGTCATGCACTTTCGCTCGGTTACGATGCAGATTTTGGCCGCTCCAATCCGAAGGAAAAACGATTTCTGTTGCAGGCTGACATGCTCTCTCCCCAATTTGGCGGGATTGATGCAACCCCTACTGATGAGCTTGCACTGAGCGATAGTGGTACTACAGTACTCAACAACAGTATCGCAGTGCTCAATGCCTCTTACAGTCAACGCTTATCTTCTCATCTCAGAGGTTCTATCGGTTTCGGTTACAGCCACTTTCGTGAACCCTCTGACACGACTTACACTTTGCGTACATCTGTATCCGGCGCTATTAGCAATACACCGGCGAGTTGGAATATCAGTTTAGGCCTGCAGGATAACAAACGAGACGGTAGCGATGTTACCGCATTCATGAGCTTAACTTGGCCACTAGATAAATACTCTCGGCTCAGATTCAATAGCACTGCCCCCGATGCCAGCCAGCAAGTGCACTATAATTACAACCGTAATACAGGTAGAGTCGGCGGCATCCAAGCGAACCTTTCCGCCGAAACAGATCAAGATCACGATGCTTCCCTCAGTGGTGATATCGAATACACTGCAAATCGATTTCGCACTTCTTTAGCTCACGAAAGCCGATTAACTCAACTCAGTGGCCGCGAGCGAAATCACACTACTCGTGCTCGCTTTGAGACATCACTCGCATTCGCCGATGGTAATGTTGCTATCGGCCGCCCCATCAGCAATAGCTTTGCCATCATTCGCCGCCACGATTCACTGGCCAATAATACCCTGCGAGTAGATCAAACCGAACGCGGTGAGTTAGTGCACTCCGATTGGCTGGGGAATGTACTGGTACCCAATTTAGGAACCTATCGCGGCCAACAACTCAACTACGATGTTGCCGATTTACCCTTAGGCTACGATTTAGGGGAAGGTGCCTTTTCAGTGAAGCCCCCTTACCAAGCAGGCTATAGTTTACAAGTGGGTTCAGACGCAACAGTCACTATGATAGGCACACTAATCGATAGTCTCAGTGGAGAGGCGCTGGGACTCATCGCCGGGGAAGCGGTGTATCAAAACGACCCCGATGTTGAGCCGATTATTTTTTTCAGCAACCGCAAAGGGCGCTTCGCCATCTCCGGTATGAGACCGGGCGATTACCTACTAAAACTGACAACTCAACCCGTGCGCAGCCACAGGGTTGTTATCGAGGCTGGCACCACCGCACTGCTGCGCGTGGGCGAGATAAAGGTGAAATAATGCAAGTTAGTAACAACCGCAGCACGCGTTACCTAAGCGCAGCATTGCTCTTAACAATGAGTCCACTCGCTATCGCTCTGGCATGTGATTTACAAATCACGAGGATTGAGGAAGCCTCGCGTAGTAGCGCACTGAAATATGATGTTTTCAATCGCGACGGGCTAATTAAGCGTTTTGATCTCTATATTCAACGAACAGATGATGGTGATGCCCCTTGTAGTGCCGCTGTTAGGGTTCTGCCACAGGGCCTCACTCGACTAATCAATGCTGGTAATAGTCAATTACAATATCGATTACAACCACTTGAGACTGACGGTGTGTACCGCAACGGTGAGCTACGCCTACAAGCTAAAAGCATTGCCAAAGGGCAGCAATTAAAATTTTCCTATCAGGTTCTATTTACTGCCGAGCAATTCGTCGCCTCGGGAATGTATCAGGATAAGCTATGGCTCGAAGTGTCTGACCCCAGCCAAGTAGATAAACCCTTCCTTGAGCGGCGCGACACGGTATTGACAGCCTCTGTTGCACCGGCGGCGCGGATCAGCTTTGCCGGCACCCAAGGACGGAGTCAATTGGTGGATTTTGGCGAGTTGACTGATGGCAAACAGATATCCCCTGCACCGCAAATTGTAATTCAAAGTACCGGTAGCTTTGCGATGACCTTTTCCTCCCTGAACCGCGGCGCACTGCGCCATCAAAGTGGTAAAGAAAAATGGGATATCCCCTACCAATCTGCATTGGCTGGACGCACGCTACCATTAACAGAATACACGACGACATTACGTTATACCCAGCCAACTTCAGCACTAGGTTTACGCCTACCATTGTTACTTTCAGTACCTAAAGTAGGTCAAAAACCAGCGGGAACCTATAAAGATGTGATACGTGTAGTTATTTCACCCAGTGATTTGCTTATAAATTGAATATTCTCTATCTAATAATTCATCTTTACGAGCACTAACCTACTCTGTTGCAAATAACCTGAACTTGGCTTCGTTCAGGAAATGGATCACTATACTGCCTTTTAATGGCGCTAATTTATAACTCGTTGATAGGCAGATTTAAATTATCAGCGTAACAAACCAATTGTTTCAATGTCGAATTTAGTATAGAAACGATTAGTCATTAAAGCATTATAATAAGAGAAAATTAAACTTGAGAATACGCTATTTTGATACTGTTATTTCTTCAGCCAAACTTATAAGGGACCATAGCCTTTAAAATTTATACTCCGTCATGCCTTTTAAAAAACCGCTGATCACAATAATAGCGACCATCAATCTAAGCTACTCTCCTGCGGATATTAATTGATTTATTTTTTTCACAACTAAGTAGCTAACAAAACCAAAGTTTTATCATTTAGGCATTAACTACATTAGCCGTTCGTCACTGTCCGATGCAAATCGCGATTGATCGACAACTATCTACTACCTAACGTTTTATTCCTTGCTAGTGCAAGTACGAACAAAGTCACTAAAATAGAGACGGCGTTATGATTCAAGTTCTAGTAGCACTTATCGTTTAACTATCATTAAAGCTTACAAAATCAACTCATCTTAGTAAGAAAACACCCTATCAAATATGCATATAAATTGGTGTTAATTTAATGGCGCGGCAAAGCATAATGAACCCTAACCCTAAGTAGCTAGAGCCAAAAAAGGAAGCGTGGAACAAGTTAAGCTCGACCTGTTACTGCTTAACCAGACACACTAGTAATAGTCGATGCCTAACAACGAGCTTCGATATAGAGTTAGGAACGGGTAACTTAGCCTACACATTTGAATCATATATTGAGGAGATTATGTCTTCGATTTGTGATCAATCTAGTAATGCTCCAGTATCTTCTCAGCTATGAAGAATAGGGTGAATCAGAACAAAAGTGACACAAATACTCTGGATTGGCTAGTAAATGGTTTTTGTATTGTTAACTATACCAAAGAGCATCTTATTTTTCAGTTGATCAATGCTAAGCCTTTACCCTAGTAAAAGCGCTATTCACTACAACACCAAGTACGTTATTAAATGCATTATTAAAAATGTCCCAGCGCTATAATTACAGGCGCATTTTATTACTTAATACTGTATATTTTTCATTCTTTGCTTTCACGGAGATTAGCTAAAATTTCGAGGATGGACTCTCTATCGATTTGTTTAACATTTAATACTAAGATTAATTGCACGAACAAGTCAGCACCCATAATCCCTCGGTTTATTTTATTTCTTAGGTTTGCACTGGTTTGTACAGTTCCAAGTTCAAGCAAGCATTGGCTCAGATCTTCATACCTGATTTTACGCTTTGACATTTCGGACTTAATCATCCGGCTAATCAACTCTCTATAATCAATAACTGAAGTTGGATCGGTCATAAACTGTGCGCCTTTAAGGTAAATAGTAATGATAGGATATACGTGGAACATTACCGTTAAGCTATTTTTATTGAAAAATGTAACGTATATTTTACAAAAAACCAAAATAAATCACAAAAGTGTGTTATTTTTACTTTACAGATCGTATAAATTATATAATATAAGCTAAATCAGCGCACGTCGAGTGTAATGATTAAATTTTTTAGGAGATGCACACATGACTTGGGACCTTTCAACAATCGAAACGTCACTATCACAACAAAACCAATGGGTGGTTCACAGTGAAAATGACTGCCTATTTATAACCAATGAAGATGGGCTAGATGCTTATATTGCAGTTAGTGGGGCACAAATTGTTGTCGAATCGATTTTATTTGCCAGCGCTACTGTCACCGATACCGGCGCGCTCAATGAGCACATTCTAAAAACTCACCAAGTTTTCCCTTTAACCACTATTGGTATTACTAGTGTTGAAGGCGATGATTATTATATGGCATTTGGTGCTCTGTCATCACAATCTAAAGAAGAAAGCCTCATCATTGAGGTAGCAACATTGTTTGATAATGTTGCAGCTTTCTTAGATGCCTATGAAGATTATTTAAAGTAAGAGGAATCAGTAAATGAGTGTATGGAAAAGATTATTAAGCGCTGTTAAAGGCGGCGTAAACGAAGCAGCTGAATCCGTAGCAGACAACCAAGCCCTACGCATTTTGGATCAAGAAATACGTGAAGCTAAAGAAGAGCTAAGAAGCTCTGATCACGCCCTCACACAAATAATGGCAAAGCGTAAATTAGCACAAAAGAAAGTGGCTAGTTTTCAACAGTCTATCAGTGAATATGAAGGTCACGCAGGGGCAGCAAGCCAGAAAGGCGATCAAGCATTAGCGTTAGATTGTGCCCGCAAAGTAGTTGATTTAAGAGCGCAGATGGATGCAGAACAGCAATATGTGGATCAGTTCACTAATTCTGAAACAACCTTGCGTACAAATATCAGCCAAGCAAAAAACAATTTGCGTCGTATGGAACAGCAAGTTGATATGGTGAAAGCCACTGAATCAGTACAAAAAGCACAAGCCGCTGTATCATCTAGGCACTTAGGTGCTAACGGTAAAATGAAGACGGCAGCTGAATCTTTAACCCGTATTCAAGATCGTCAAAACCAGCGCCAAGCTGAAATGGAAGCAGCTTCTGAATTAGCAGCTGATGAATCGGGGGATGAATTAGAAAAACGCTTACAAGGTGCTGGCATTACTGGTGGCAATACTTCTGCTGATGATGAATTAGCTAGGATACTTGGTAAAAAATAATTTATGTTTCCTTTAAACAGTATCCGTAGGGTTCTAATTAAGTATTTCATAGATTTGCGTTGGCATAGTATTTTTATTGCCATCGCACTGTATTTTGCTGCCAGCTGGCTCATTTTAGCAGCTTGTGGTGAAGCAACTATTACCGAAGGCGCTAACTTTATTTACTGGATAATGGTGACAGCATCAACGGTAGGTTATGGGGATTTCTCTCCTACTACGGTGCAAGGCAAATATGCCACTGCTTTATTTGTTATCCCCTTCGGTCTTAGTTTATTTGGTTTAGTGATTGGTCGTATCGCTACTTTTGTCTCATACCAATGGCGAAAAGGAGTTAAAGGTTTGAAAGCGCTTAATTATCAAAATCACATATTGATTATAGGCTGGAATGGCAACCGTACCTTGCAATTAATACGGTTACTTTTGAAAGAGATTGAAGATAGTAATTCTGGACAAAAAATTGCATTGTGCGTAAAAGCAGAAATAGAAAACCCTTTACCGGATAAAATTGGCTTTGTTAGAACCACTAACTTTAGCAATAACGAAGAAATGCATCGCGCATCTGTTACACAAGCGAGTTGTATTATCATCGATAATCCAGAAGATGATATTACCATGACTACTGCGTTGTATTGCAGCAGCCAAAATACAAATGCGCATACCATTGCCTACTTCAAAGATGAACATTTAGGTAGCTTGCTTAAAAGCCATTGCCCTAATATTGAGTGCTTACCCTCTATTACTGTTGAAATGTTAGCTAAAGCCGCTATGGATCCAGGCTCAAGCGTTCTGCATCAACAGCTATTAGATGCAAATAATGGCATGACGCAATACTCTATAACTTATCGTGCAACTCAAGCCGTTCAATTTGAGAAGCTATTCCATAAATTTAAGCACTGCTACAACGCAACCTTGATCGGTGTTTCTATGGACAAACCAGATAACATCCAACTCAATCCTGCCCTAGATAAATCTATTACACCTGGTTGTGTTTTATTTTACATAGCTGAGCAGCGTATCAAGCAGATTGAATGGAATGGAATCGCATAGCGTAGTATGAGGAACGGATAGTGTTTAAAAAATGGTTTGCTAAAAAAGAAACGGCTCAAATTAAAGACATTGCTCCAGAAATAATGGGCTTAAGAATTGGCGGTGCTTTTGAGCTAGACAGCCTAAAGCTGCGCTTAATCGAGCCTGATTTAATTATAGATGGCGCAGCTACTACCCATTTAATTCAAGCCGTTGGTGTAGTTAAGTTAGATGATGCAAGCACAGTATTACGCTATTACACTGATGATGATGCTTTTATACAAGTGTTACTTGAAGGTGGTGTAACTGAAAATCACATCAGTGACGTTAAGCTCTGGTATTACTATGATACCCAAAGCATCAGTGCCCAAAGCCAATGGGATAGTGTGTTAGAAAGCACTGTTAGCCAGTTGCAAATTCAGCTTGAAGGCCATCGCTTTGATCCTGTTTGGCAAAACGCTGCCAATGAAATAGCTGCACCTGTCGCCATGACTGAAAAAACCTACACACAGCAAGACACTACCTCACAAACCGACCAATTTAGCATGTTGTATGAGCGAGAAATCAAAACTGATTTCTTCGAATATGTAATGTTTAGCGCTGAAGAAAAGATTATTGATAACCGTGCTGATCGCTGCTTAGTTAAAACCACTGGCTTTGATTTACAGCCCGCTGACATCGAAATTATTGGCTAGAAGTTTAAAAGTGACCAGCTGGAAAGCGCAGAAGTTAAGCGACTATGGTTGATACTTCGCTTTCGTTGATCAGAAGATTACTTTACAATTTTTAACTAAATACCTAAAATTAATACTTAATACTTAATACTTAATACTTAATATTGAATATCGTGTTTATTACAGGAGTAACATTTATGGAAGCCATTCAAGCTTCGCTGCTAGGCCTTGTTGATTTTGCGAGCTACTTTGCCGTATCTATTATTTTACTATTAGTCTTCAAAGTGGTCTACACACTGATTACTCCACAAAATGAATGGAAACTGGTGAAAGATGAGCAAAATACTGCTGCCGCCATCGGTTTTATGGGAGCTGTTCTCGGGTTTGCTTTGGCGCTAGCCAGTGCTGCTTCAAATTCTGAATCATTGATTGATTTTATCATTTGGGGAATCGTTGCCTTGATTGCGCAAACAATCGCTTTCGCTATCGTTCGTTTTATCTTCATGCCTAAAATTGTACAACGCATTAATGATGATGAAGTATCAGCAGGTATAGTACTGGGCGGCACATCTATCGCTGTTGGCTTGTTAAATGCTGCATGTATGACTTACTAGTCAGGAGTTAACAATGAAAAGGACGCAAAACATAGATTTAACGGCGATGCGAAAAGCGCCTAAAATATTTGCTTTTAAACCGCTAGCATTTGCCGTTACTGCCACAACTCTGGTTGGTTGTAGTGATGACTCTCAAGAATCTCAAGTATATCGAACCGTGGATGATTGTGTATCAGGTAATCCCGATCAAGCGCAGCAATGTGAATTAGCGTATAAGCAGGCCGAAGCAGAAGCGATTAAAAGCGGCCCTAAGTACAGTAGTTTAGCGGCTTGTATCGAAGATTTTGGCGAACAGAACTGTAACTCTTACACTTCTCAAAACAACCAAAGTTTTTTTATGCCATTTATGACCGGTTATTTAATTAGCTCATTAATTGGTGGCAATAACTACCGCTCTGCTCCGCTTTACACCTCTTATTCACGTCGCTCTCCTGCTTACGGAAAATGGACGTCAACTGACGGTAATTTATTGGGTAGCGCTAATAGCAATAAAGTAAAAGTAAGCAGTAATGATTTCAAACCAAAACCTACCGTAAGACGCACTATGTCTCGCGGAGGCTTTGGCTCTACCATTGCGGCTAAATCGCGCTTTGGTGGCAAATCCTCACGTAGTAGCTGGGGCGGTTAAGTGTTCAGATCTATTATAAAAGAGAGACCTCATTGGCGCGAGAGTGCCAGTGAATATGGCTTTAATTTCCATACCATGCATGGTGAAGCTTATTGGGATGAATCTGCTTATTATCAATTTTCGCTACAGCAAATTGAACGAGATATTGAAGGCCCAACGCAAGAGTTACACCAAATGTGCCTTGAAGTTGTTAATAACGTGGTTAGCAATGAGCAGCTGCTTAAAAAATTTCAAATCCCTGAAACCCATTGGGATTTTATACGCAACTCTTGGCTAGCCAAAGAAAGCTCATTATATGCACGTATTGATTTAGCTTATGGCGGCTCTGGCCCTGCTAAGTTGTATGAAAACAATGCAGACACTCCCACCAGCTTATATGAAACAGGTTTTTGGCAATGGCTATGGCTGCAAGATCAAGTCAATTCAGGTCAGCTGAGCCGCAAGGCCGATCAGTTTAACTCTTTGCAAGATAAATTGATCACCCGCTTTTCACAATTGCGCCTAGAACACCCCGCTCAAACGTTATACTTCTCTTGCTGCAAAGATACTGACGAAGATCGCGGGACGGTTCAATATTTAGAAGATTGTGCCAGTGCTGCAGGCATTGAATGTAAATTTATTTATATTGAGGATATTGGTTTATCGGCTGATGATTGTTTTACAGATCTAAACAATCTAAAGATTAGCTGGATGTTTAAACTATATCCTTGGGAATTTATGTTACGCGAAGAATACGCCAGCACGTTGATTGAGAATAATACTTCATGGCTTGAACCTCCTTGGAAAGCGCTATTATCCAATAAAGCATTACTGCCTATGCTCTGGAAAATGTTTGAAAACCACCCTAATTTATTACCTAGTTTTTTTGAAGATGAGTTAGCTAATAGCCAACTTAAAAACTATGTTAAAAAACCTATTTTTGCCCGAGAAGGCGCCAACATTAGTATTAACATTGATGGTAAAGAAACTTACTCGTCACCCGGCCCATACGGTGATGAAGGCTATATCTATCAAGCCTATTATCCACTTCCAGCCTTTGGTGATAATTTTACTTTAATTGGCTCTTGGCT
The DNA here is from genome assembly GCA_036960485.1 of Oceanospirillaceae bacterium. GTDB lineage: Bacteria > Pseudomonadota > Gammaproteobacteria > Pseudomonadales > Balneatricaceae > Rs1. The sequence goes on along the minus strand of JBALXS010000121.1, from coordinate 1,709 downwards.
GGTAAACGATCAAGCAGCAGGTATTTCGGTTAGAGAAGATAAAAACAGAATCACCCAAGATATGTCACGCTATATGCCACACATTATTTTATAAAAGAGTTAAATAGCGCTACATAAATTTATGTTCAATTTTTGATAGTGCCATTCCTTTTTATATCAAAAACATCCCAATTTAAAGGGTTTTCAAATGTCTTATGCAACCACTTCACTACCTTTTAAACAGCAAATTAAAATTGTTTTCACATTGTCTTTACTGCTCGCGGTTATAGAAGTAATCAACTTTGCAACCGCAAGATCACTTAATCAATTCGGTTTAATCCCCCGTCAGCTAACAGGCTTGGTAGGAATAATTACCGCGCCTTTACTACATGGCAGTTTGTGGCATTTCTTTTCTAATATAATTCCCTTTGCGCTGTTCAGCTTTTTGTTACTTCAGCACGGTACTAAACGTTATCTGCAAGTCACTGTTATTTGCACTGTTGTTAGTGGCTTGCTGGTTTGGCTATTTGCCAGAAGCGCCATTCATGTCGGCGCAAGTGGTTTAATTTATGGATACTTTGGCTACTTAGTATTGGCGGGGTTTCTATCCAAAAAACTCAAGCTTATTTTAATATCTCTATTTGTTGGCTTAAGCTACGGCACTTTAGTCTTCGGCATTCTCCCTGTAAGTCGTTATATTTCTTGGGAAAGTCATTTATTTGGCTTAATTGTCGGTTTGCTTTGTGCCTACGGGATTCACAAACGAAAATAATTGGAACTATATGATCGATTACGCACATTTCACACCGATTAGCGCGCTTATTGGCGGCTCTTTAATCGGCATTTCATCGGTAATATTACTATTAGTGAATGGTAGAGTTAGTGGTATTTCTGGTATCACGAACCAGCTATTTAATTGGCCTAGTTTGAAAACACTGTGGGCTTGGTTATTTCTAGTAGGCCTTTTATTAGGCTCATGGTTTAGTTTTAAAGCGTTATCGTTGCAAGCACCTGATATTGATACTAGTTGGCTATTAATCATCACTTCAGGGCTACTGGTAGGTTTTGGCAGTAAACTAGGTTCCGGATGTACTAGTGGCCATGGTGTTTGCGGCATAGGGAGATTCTCTATTCGCTCTATAGCAGCAACTGTAACTTTCCTAACAACCGGTGCTATCAGTTTATTTTTACTAGCTTTTTTCACTCAATAAAAGTTTACTTTGGGATCTCTTTTTATGGCTTTGCTTAAACCTTCATCACTTCTTTATTATATTAGTGTTATTACCTGCGGATTTTTATTTGCCACAGGTTTACAAATTTCAGAGATGGCTAACCCTAAAAAAGTATTAGGCTTTCTTGATGTCACAGGCCGCTGGGATCCTAGCTTAATTTTAGTGCTATGCAGTGCATTATTTATTTTCACACTATGCTTCCACTTTTTAATAAAACCTAAAATAATGCACAGTAAAACACCATTGCTGGCGGATAAATTTCATTTGCCAACAAAGCAACATTTAGATAAACCGCTGTTTATCGGCGCTGCACTCTTCGGTATTGGTTGGGGGATTTCTGGATTATGCCCAGGTCCTGCATTAGTTAATCTAATTCACATTGATCCCAAAATAATCACATTTATCATCGCGATGCTTGTGGGGATGAAAATCGCGGGATTTGTGAGTTCTAAATAACGCTTTACTGTGTGATTTCTAATTTGCGCTGGCCTTTAAATC
>JBALXS010000120.1:0-14129 GCA_036960485.1 Oceanospirillaceae bacterium | reverse complement strand
GTTGCCAACGCTATCGGCACAGGCTTATCAAGTAAGGCGATTGCTAAACAGATGTTTTTAGAGAAAAGTACCATTGATTTTCATCGCCGTAATATTCGCCAAAAACTGGGCTTAGTCAGCAGCAAAGTGAACTTGAAGCAGTTTTTATTAAACGCAAAGTAACGTCAACATCCGCTAGTTACCCCTAGCGGCTAAAAATAGGGGGCAATCCCCTCATTTATCCCCCAATACTCCCCATTTTATTCAATGCTGATTTATTCAATGATAAGGACTGCTTTTAAACTGCTTTGCCTGATCAAGTATGTTGCAGCAGAAATCTTAGCTTGGCATTTTCCCCAACAGATTTAAATTAACGGGAGTACCGTATGAATAAAAATAAAATTGCAGGTCAACTCAGCGCATTGTTACTGAGCTGTGTAATAAGCAGCAGTGTATTTGCAGAATCGCGTTCTTGGAAATTCAGCGAAAACAATAACAAGGTTATTGCCGCACAAATCAAAGGTGGCGACCCTACTAAGGCAGGCGATGTTACTATCGATTTCTTTGGCCACATGGCCTTTAGAATTACCTCCCCTGATGGGCTAACTATCATGATTGACCCTTGGCGTAACGACCCATCAGGCTATTGGGGCGTGTGGTTCCCTGAACCTTTCCCTGAAGTGCCGGTTGATTTAGTACTATCCACACATGCTCACTTTGATCATGATGCGGTGTATCGTCCACACGCAACACAAGTATTAGAGCGCTTATCAGGTGAGTACAAATTAGGTGATGTGAAAGTAACTGGCTTAGCTGATAAACACATGTGTGCATCAAAAGGCTGGTATAAGTGGACAGATGTAGCCGCTGAATTTGGTCAAGATTTTTGCGCTAAAGAAAACGCCATGCATATGGATAACTATATCCAAGTCATTGAAACTGGTGGTGTAAAAATTGCCCATTGGGGTGATAACAGACCTGTACCTGCAGCCCATGTAGAAGCAATATTAAAAACAGTTGACGTGCTGATTATGAACATTGATGATTCACAACATATTCTAAGCTATGAAGATGTTGATAGTGCACTGACTAAATATAAGCCTAAAATGGTTATCCCAGGACACTACTACACAAAAGGCGCTAGCAGTGTTTTAACCACTTTAAGTAGCGCTGATAAATGGGTTGATGCACAGAAAAACGTGACTAAGCTTAAAACCTCTAGAATTGTCGTTAACCCTGCCAAGCTCAAAGATATGAATAGAAATGTGTATTACTTTGGTATGAATCATACTAAAGAATAATAACCACCTTTGATACTTGTATGGGCACTGTGTTCATACAAGTTGCGTTAACTGCCGATGTTTAAACATCATTCACCGCGTCGCTATTACTGCGACTTGCCTATTTCTACCCCATACTTATTCCTGCAACATCGCCATTAACTGCGGCCATACATTATCTAAAATGATAGGCTGTGCCTGCGCGTTAGGGTGTAATCTATCGGCTTGCATTAAGCTGGGATTTAAAGCGACTTTATCCATTAAAAATGGCACCCTAAATGTTTTGTATTGCTGAGAAAGTTCACTAAAAGTATTGAAGAAACGCTCGGTGTAACGCGGCCCGTAGTTGCTAGGTAAACGCACTCCTACCAGCAAAGCTTTTGCGCCGGAGTCTTGGCTAAGCACAATCAACTGACTAACGTTTTTCTTGATGATTTTCAAAGGTGTGCCTCTTAATCCATCATTTGCAGCTAATTGAAGAACTATATAATCTGGTTGGTGTCTATCTATGAGTTTAGGCAGGCGTGTAAGCCCGCCACTAGTGGTTTCACCACTGATACTTGCATTGACTATTTTAAGATCAGGATATGTTGGTAACAATTTTTTCGCCATTAATGCCACCCAACCTTGCTCAGTTTGCATGTTATAGGCAGCAGATAGGCTATCTCCGAGCACTAATAACGTTTTTGCAGACACGCTCTGAGTAGTCAATAAAACAAACAATACGATCAAGTGGAATATTTTCATGCCGTTGACAACCCCTTTAGCCATCGATGCCCAGCAATTATCTAAGTCTTTCCCGCACACCAGTGCAACGGGAACAGAAGATAGTATTTCACTGTTCAAAGATCTAAATTTACAGATTAATAAAGGTGAAAGTGTAGCCATTATTGGCCCATCAGGTACAGGTAAATCTACATTATTATCATTACTAGCTTGTTTAGATACTCCAAGCAGTGGCTCAGTCACGCTATCAGGCGTTGATCTAAACAGCTTAGAGCCTGAGAAAAAAGCCGCTTGGCGGGCTAAAAATATTAGCTTTGTTTTTCAATCTTTTCATTTGTTATCTGAGCTAAGTGCACTTGAAAACACTCAATTACCTTTAGATATCCAAGGCCATGCTCAAAGTGAACAGCAAGCATTACAGTGGCTAGAAGCGGTTGGTTTAGGGCCAAGAGTTAAACATTTTCCAGCGCAGCTTTCAGGCGGCGAACAACAACGCGTTGCCATCGCGCGCGCTTTTGTGACGCAACCAAGTTTGTTATTTGCCGATGAGCCCACCGGTAATTTAGATACCAATACCGGCGAAACTATCATCAAACTATTATTTGATTTCAGCGTTAAAACCGAAGCTACTTTGATTCTCATCACTCATGATGAGCATTTAGCCAGTCGCTGTGATCGCATGTTCAAACTCGCTGACGGACAATTGCTAGAGGTGGTTAAATGAGTCCAACGTTACGCCTTGCGGGTAAACAGATTCGCAGCCAGTGGCGTAAAGCTGATTGGCTAACACTCATCTTGTCATTATTTATGATGACCACGTTAGTAACCTTGCTGACCACCACCAGTGATCGTCTTTACAGCAGTTTAACCGATCAAAGCGCTGACATTATGGGCGCTGATTTAGTGTTTCGCAGCCAGCAACCTATCTCGCCACTAAAGCAGCAGCAAGTATTGGATAGCAAGTTAATATCCAGCGCCGTGACCCAGTTTGTGAGCATGGCAGAAGCGGGTGACAATAACGTGCTCAGTACCATTCGCGCCGTTACTGACACTTACCCAGTGCGTGGCAAAATCATCACAGAGCCGCAGGCGAACACTAATATCCCAGCAACAGATACCATTTGGGTCGATAAAAGCTTATTGAGCCGCTTAGAGATTAAGCTGAACGATAAAGTGTTTTTAGGCTATGCCCAATTTCGTGTATCCAACATTGTTGTAGACAGCCCCGACAGAGGCCGTGGTATGGCTAACTTTAACCCGCAAATCATAATGCGCAGTGACCAACTTAAAGCCACGGGCATTTTAGCCCCGGGCAGCCGTGCTAGGTATCGCCTATTGGTTAAAGGCGATGAACAATCAATCTTAAACCTACAGCAGCTGTGGAAAGCGGATTTAATAAAAGGGCAACGCATAATCAATGCCCGCGATGACAGAGAGCTCAACGGTGGATCAATCGCCAATGCCAGTCGCTACTTAAAACTCAGCGCCCTACTCTCATTATTGCTAGGTGCTGTGGCGATTTTACTATCTCTGCAACGCTACAGCAGCGATCAACGTAGACGCTCCGCATTGCTACTAAACTTGGGCATGACACCTAAACAGCTGATCTTCATTTATTCATTTCAGCTATTTATTGGCTGGTTGATCGCCGCGGTTGCAGGTACGGCTGTCGGATTATTTTTACATCAGTTTATCGCCTCACAAATAGGTGAATTCCTACCGCATATTTCCAGCTTGAGTCTCGCATCAGTTATCACCAGCCCATTGTTGGCATTAGCTATTTTGTTTATTTTAGGCCTGCCAACTCTGCTACCTCTAGGGCGCGTTTCAATCTTGCAAATGCTGCGCAAAGAGCAACAAAACAACGTTAGCCGCTGGCATTATTTTGCCTGTGCAATGTTACTGTTAACCGCTATTAGCTTATATATGGGCTCGATAGTGTTAGCTGCTGTGATTACTTTACTGCTACTAGTGCTAGGTTGGATTTCAGGATATTTTGCCCAACATATACTGGTTTTCCTAGTTAAAAAGCTGCAAGGGCGGATCGCGCTCGCGCCATTATTAACCTTGCGCTTACGCCAGCAGCGCCACTGGCACCGCTTACAAGCGGGTGTATTCTCCTTGTTATTGGCGATTATGGCGGTACTGTTTTTTGTACGTAATGATTTAATAGAGCAGTGGCAAGGGCAGATCCCTAAAGACAGCCCTAATCACTTTGCGATTAATATTCAACCTTGGGAAAAAGATCGATTAGCGACATGGATGCTCGATCAAAACATCCCTGCCAAGCTTTTCCCTATCGTACGTGGCCGCATTACCCAGATTAATGAAACACCCATTGCCCAAGCACTCAATAGCGAACAAGCGCAAACCCACGCGCTGCGCCGCGAGCTAAATACTACTTGGCAGCAAGAGCTAAGTAAGCAAAACACGGTGATAAAAGGCGAATGGAATCCGGATGTGGCTGGGGTATCTATTGAGCGTGAACTCAGCGAAGATCTAGGTTTAAAGCTTGGTGATACATTAGGCTTAAGCGTGGCGGGGCAAATATTATCGGTGCCTATTACCAGTGTCAGAGAAGTTGACTGGGAATCTTTTCGACCCAACTTTTTCTTAATCTATACCCCTAAATTACTTGAGCAATTCCCCTATACTTTTATTACCAGCTTTAAGATTCCTGAAGAGGAACTACATAAAAGTAGCCTGTTAGTAAAAGCGTTCCCAACCATTACTTTGATAGACATCGACAAAATATTTAAGCAGGCACAAGGGGTTATTAATAAGCTGGCAGATAGTGCTAGCCTAGTGATGTTTTTAACGGTGATTAGTGGCGCATTAATGCTGCTGACTATTTTGCAACAAGAGCTAGCACAAAGGCGTTATGAAGGCGCGCTACTGCAGACCTTAGGCGCATCTGAAAGGCAAACAAGGCAGCTAGACATGCTTGAGTTCTGCTTGCTTGGCATAACTTGTGGCTCTATTGCAGCGTTTGTGGCCGAACTATTATTAGCCATTATGAGTGCCAGGTTCTTTGATTTACCGATCACGGCGCATCCGCTACTTTGGATAGCACTGCCGATTATCGCGACTATCACCTTTAGTGGTATTGGTAATTTAGTAAGAGGCAAACTCAGCTTGGCTGATTGCTATGGTTTGATTAAGGCGAGTTGAAGGCTCACTGCTATTGCTTGAGGCATTCAACACGCTTCTAATACGTGCTACATAGTGAGCTTAAAGCATGCTATCCACCAGCATGATAATAATGAAATATAAGCCCCGATACGGTCCAAGGACCGTAACATTTATTCTTGGATATTTTAGCTTGTGCCTAACTTAATCCTTAATAAAATGATTTCTCTCATTAAACAACCAATAATCGATAAACTATGCTCCTTAAATAACGTATCCTAAGCTTAAAATTAGCAGCGAAGAATGGAATCAACTTCGTCACTTTTTTACGATGGCTAATTATTTTTCGTCAATGGCTCTGCACAAGATTAAAAAACTCAACAGCAAGCTCTGTCTAATTTATCTGTAATAATACTATCAGGCTTGTGCATAACGTAGCGAACGAGAGTAGAACAAGGTAGAAATCGGCAAAATAGCGGAGTCTGTGTATCCCTGGTGTAAATGAGCATTTTGAGCCGCTTTTTAACGCTGCATTGTTGAGCGTAGTAGTTATGCTGAGATCTCAAGATGAAAATATGATCCAACATCTAATAACATCAAAAGGATATGATGATGCAGTTAAATTTTTTAACATTTCTCCCACCTAACAAGCTGGCTTTACTCTGTGTCGTATTTTCAACGTTTAATGTAACCGCAGCAGATATTGTGGAGCTGTATGCAGTCGATTACCCACCGTACATGATTATAGGTCCCCAAGGTAAAGTCAGTGGTATTGATGCGGAAGTCACTATATCCGCTTTCGCCTCTGTTGGCGTACCTGTTCAAATATTAACGGCGCCATGGAAAAGAGTATTAAAAAGTTTGCAATACGGCTCTATTGCCGGCGCCTTGAGCTGTTCAAAAAGATCTGGCAGGGAAAAATTTATCGCTTATAGTGATAAAGTCAGCGAGGCAAACCAAGTGGCAGTAATGAAAGCAGATGGCGACGACAGCCAGTTGAATAGCTTTGCCGATTTAGCGAAGTTTAAAGTAATGGCGGTAGATGGCTGGGGCGTCCAGAAGGAACTCGAAGCCAAGAAAATCGCTCACATAACGACCCAAGAAATGGATGACGGCATTAAATCTGTGGTTTTTAGAAATGTCGATATTTTCTATAGTGGAGAGCTAACTACTTTGTACCGGGTGCGGCAGCTAGGGCTTCAAGATAAGATTAAAACTAAACGTTTTGTAGATAAACCGAGCGTCTCGTTTCACTTATGTCTAAATAAAAGCATCGATGGTAACCAGGCATTGATAGAGATGTTTAATCAAGGTTTACAAAACATCAAAGCATCAGGTGAGTTTGATGCTATTTATAAAAAGTACCTCTAGTAACTTAAATGTAATCCGATATTGCTAAACACACACAAACCGCTACATAACGTAGCGAATAATAATAAAACAAAGTAGCCGAAGCTAACATGCCTTGTTTATGGACACTGCTGATGTTGATAAGCATCCAGTGAGCTCTGCTTATCGGATATTGAGCAGATTTTTAACCCGTATTACTGAGCGCAGTTATCGTGCCCTTCAAGGTAAGTTATGCTGAGGTCTCACAGAATGAGTTTTATCTTATATGGCTATTAAAACAAAATATCGTATTGCATTTAAACAAGCACGGTTTGTGTTGGTAATCTCGATCTTATTGGGACTTACTTTAACTTGTTTGCAATTGTTTTTTGACCTAGAACAAGAAAAACAAAATCTAATTAAAGGCATAGAGAGAATAATTAATTTACATGAAGAGACGGCAAAGTTAGCGGTTTATAACCTCAACAAAAGCCAAGCTTCTGAGATAACAAGAGCTCTCATTGCCCAACCAGAAATATACCATGCACAACTGATAGATGATTTTGGGGAAGTTCTTGCAGGACATACTCGCCCTCCTCTTGCGAATAACCACTTAGTCTTACTCGCTAACTCGCTATTCCAAATACCGCAAAAAGTAACTACTTCGCTAACTATTAGTGGGGCGACGAAGGGCGATGCTCAGTTAATTATCCAACTAGACAGTGCTTATATTTCAAGTGCTTTTTCCCAACGGGCTATAACTAATCTGATCTTTAGCTTACTTTTCGATCTAATCTTAGTATCTGTATTTGTAATGTTATTTTACCGCTACTTCTCTCGCCCTATTGAAAAAATTGCACTGTGGGTAGAAAAACTACGTTCAGGCCAAGATTGCACAACATTGCCTTACACAGAACCCGATGAAATTGGTGATCTAGTGTTAAGTTTCGCAGGCCTATGGCGCGAACGTAAGGAAGTCGCCGATCAATTAAACGCAACGGTTAAAGACCTCTCAAAGAGTGAATACTTCTCCCGCTCGCTAATGGAAAATGCCGGTGACGCCATGTTTCTGTGCCTTCCCGATACCAGTATAGTACAAGTCAACCATCAGGCAGCGCATACTTTGAAGGTGAAAAAACTGCAATTAGAAGGGCAAAAAATGGCCCAATTCAGCATAAATCATACTCAAGAAACACTGCAGGCATTATTTGCTACTTTTAAAGAAAAAAAAGTGAGCGCTTTTGAAGATGAACAACAAGGCCCCCAAGGTCCGATCTTCCCCATCGAAGCTAGAGGCATTAAGCTCAGACTACAAGATACAAACTATATTTTAATCACCGCTCGTGACATCTCAGCGCGTAAAGAGACAGAGCAAAAAATATATCAGCTGGCATTTTTCGATCCATTGACCGGTCTACCCAACCGCCGCTTATTCCTCGATAGATTGAGTTCTGCAATGATCATTCATCAAACTAATTTATGTTATGGTGCGGTGTTGTATTTAGATTTAGATCGCTTTAAAACCATTAATGACTCCCTTGGCCACGGTGTAGGAGACGCGTTGCTCTGTGATATAGCCAAGCGGTTGAGTAATATTCTACCAATTAAAAGCACCTGCTCACGATTTGGTGGCGATGAATTTGTAGTATTGCTACCGCAAATAGGCGATAAGGCTGACCTCAGTGCAGAAACTGTGGCCAGTACTGCAGTGAATATTTTAGAGCAGATGAGTTTACCCTTTGAGGTAAATGGCCACACTTTGTACTGTACAGCGAGTATCGGTATCGCTATGTTCCCCGAAAAAACAGCAGATGCCAAGGACGTATTACGCCGTGCCGATACCGCATTATATCGAGTAAAAGCACAAGGGCGTAATGGTTTTCAGTTTTTTGATCCAGAAATGCAATCTACTGCGCAGCATCGCTTAGAGGTTGAGAAAGGCTTACATCAAGCACTAGAAAATCAAGAGTTCGAACTTTGGTTCCAGCCCCAAGTAGGCCCCTGTGGTGAGATAATAGGAGCAGAAGCACTACTGCGCTGGAACCATCCACAAAAAGGCATGTTAATGCCTGAAGATTTCATTAACATCGCCCAAGAAAGTGGCCAAATAATTGAAATAGGCAACTGGGTGCTAGCCAGAGCCTTGCAACAACTAGTCCAGTGGTTACAATTAGGTTTGCCAACCACCTTTAAACGCTTAGCTGTGAATGTCAGCCCTGTTCAGTTTATGCAGAACAATTTCGTCGAAAAGACCTGCGAGTTAATGCAAAAGTTAGGTGTACCTGGAAGCATGCTAGAGCTAGAAATCACTGAAAACACTTTGGTTGATAACTTTGAAATGGCCAGTAGTAAGATGAAACTTCTAAAGCTTCATGGAGTTTCTTTTGCCATTGATGATTTTGGCACAGGTTATTCGTCGCTGCGATATCTACAGCATTTGCCATTAGATATCCTCAAGATCGATCGCTCATTCGTGACAAACTTACGCATTGATAGCGATGAAGCTGCAATTATAGAAGTCATTATCACTACAGCTGATCGTCTAGGTTTAACAATTATTGCCGAAGGGGTGGAAACAAAAGAAGAGTATGAGGCACTTAAATCTATGGGTTGCCTCTACTATCAAGGGTATCTATATTCAAAACCTTTACCTGCAGTGGTTTTATACGAAACGTGGTGCAAAGTGGCATAGTGACAAATAGCATCAACTGCGCTTTACCTTAATGTTTGAGATGTTATTAATCGTTTTGATTGCCCCAGTTTTAGCTTGGTTTTGAGAAAAATCTGTATGAGATACGGTTAATTTCATAACCTACAAAAAGTGAGTAATATTGCAAACACAAGAGCTATCTTGCTAAATTGAACCATTAGCCACTTTATTTACCGCAGTATTATATTGTTAATATTATGTACATGTTTGCAGACACTTCTACTTATTTATCTGATTCAGCGTCTTCAATTGATGTCATATTTTAAAACCCGTTAACCTTATTCAACACATCCACTACTACTTTTAGGGCTACTTCTAGGTGATTTAGCTAGTCATTGACTTAAAACTCTAATATTTTAGTGTAATCGTTATGAAACATGATACAGATCAGTTTTGAAAATTTTAATTATGAGAATATTACTCGAAATTAGCGCAAGCATATCGAGTTCTCATTATGAACAAGAATATCTCTTTCCTCAAAGCCTCATCGCAACTAAAACAGAGTTGCTATCACTGTAATATCAATTCTTTATGTATCGCTGCAACTTTAGGTAGCTCCGACATATCAAAGCTGGATGATATCGTTACCCAGCATAAACCTTTATCAAAAGGTGATATGCTATATTCGCGCGGTGATAGGTTTCAGTCTGTTTTCATCATTAAAACAGGCAGTATTAAAACTTACATCGTAGATTCTTCAAACATTAAAAAAATCACTGGATTTTATTTCCCCGGCGATCTTATTGGTTTAAATGCCATCAGTGCAAATATTTACTATGATTATGCTGAAGTTTTAGAAACAAGCACTATATGCCAAGCACCTTTTGAGCAACTCGATAAACTTTCTGTTTATCTTCCTCAACTACGTCGAAAAATTCTGCAGTTAATGAGCAAAAGCATTTTCGATGAACAGCAGATGCTACAGCTATTAGCTCAAAAAAATGCAGACCAGCGTATAGCTACATTTTTACTCTACGTATCTAATCATTTCAAAACACGCGGATTCTCAGGTTCCCGCTTTCGCCTTTCTATGTCACGCTATGAAATAGGGAGCTATCTAGGCTTAACTACCGAAACGGTCAGCAGAACCTTATCTCGATTACAAAAGAGCAACTATTTGGTCGCTGAAAAAAAAGAAATTGGAATCTTAAATTTTGCAGCATTACTCACTTTAAGTGGCGTTCCTAATATAAGTAGTTCAATACCGACAAAGCGCTCCTTTCAAATACAGGCTCAGCCTTAGTCGCTATTCTAGAGGTACCGATTTGACAGCACCGTGAGAAAAAGGTGACGTGACTACCCACAAATGCACGTTCCAAGACCTGCATTTGTTTAGTTATCTCCCATTGCCTTTTGATGATTTGTCGATAGAATGTGTTGCAGGTGATTTCTATGGTAGTACAAGTTATGGATATTACCGATATAATCTAAAACCCCTAAGTTATCAATCACTAACTAGTTGATTAACACATTCCTTTTGAGCTTGCTGTATATGAAAAAAAACTTAATCTTAGATACCGATTCTTATAAACTTTCTCACTTTAAACAGTATCCAAGTGGTACAGAGCAGGTTTTTTCCTATATTGAAAGTCGCGGTGGCTATTTCGATAGCACTTTGTTTTTTGGTCTGCAAAAAGCTTTAATCGAACTTAATGAGAATTTCCCAAATTGGGATGATTTTGCAGAAGCCCAAGCACTCACCAGTGCCCACGGTGTCCCCTTCAATGAGCAAGGTTGGCGAGAGCTGATCGAGTTAGGCTATTTTCCTTTAGAAATTAGAGCCGTACCGGAAGGAAAAGTTATCCACACGCAGAATGTTTTAGTGACTGTGGTTAACACTGATCCGCGCTTTTACTGGCTCACTAGTTACTTAGAAACCTCTCTATTACGTGCTGTTTGGTATCCCACCACCGTTGCAACACTCTCTTTTGAATGTAAAAAAGTGATTAACCGCTACATGCAAGCGACCTGTGATAACACTGATGGCTTAGTTTTCAAACTGCATGATTTCGGCGCACGTGGTGTTTCTAGTGAAGAGTCGGCTTGCATTGGCGGCGCGGCGCATTTAGTTAATTTTTTAGGCACTGATACACTATCCGCGGTGCGCTTTGCAAGAGACTATTATGCGGCAGGTATTTGCGGTTTCTCTATTCCCGCCACTGAACATAGTACGATTACCAGCTGGGGGCGAGAACACGAATTAGACGCTTATCGCAATGTACTTGAGCAATTCCCCGACGGGTTATTAGCCTGCGTTTCTGATTCTTACGATATTTTTAACGCTGTGGGTAACTTATGGGGCGACAAGCTAAAAGACCAAGTCAATCAACGTCAAGGTACTTTAGTCATTAGACCCGATAGCGGCGACCCTGAAGATATCTTACCTATATTATTAGACACGTTAGGCGAAAGTTTTGGTTATAGCGAAAATAGCAAAGGCTATAAAGTTCTCAATGATAAAGTACGTTTAATACAAGGCGATGGTATAAAGCTTAGCTCAATTAGCCACATTTTAGAGATTATGACCGCTAAAGGCTGGAGCACCGAAAACATCGCATTTGGCATGGGTGGCGGTTTATTACAGCAGCTCAATCGTGATACTCAAAAATTTGCCATGAAAAACAGCGCAGCCAAAGTAAATGGTCAGTGGCGCGATGTATACAAAGACCCTGTCACTGATCATGGTAAACGTTCTAAAAAAGGTATTCTTGATCTACAGGCGGGAAAAACTATTTCTATAGACGCCAGTTTATTATTCGCAGAACGGCCAAATTCCGATCTACAAGTGGTTTATCGTGACGGTCGATTAATGAACAAAATGACTTTTCAACAAATTCGAGATAATGCGACTAATTGCTTATCTTAAACAACCGCACTAGTTAGTTTTTATTTAGCTGCCCAAGAAATTAATTTTTTAAAAGCAGCTGAACCACTCTCATCACTGTTTATATTTCACTCAGCTCTATTATTTCACACTCTTATTTGACAAGCTGTGCATAACTATTCGCAAACTTACCAAATAATTTTATAATGTTAATCTTAGTTATTGTTTTATAACTATATTATATAAAATACACCGCGAAACTTATACCCACACGTTATCCACAACAAAATTTCATCCTTAATTACTGTTTATTAGTTGAACAATTATTATTTTTTTATACATAAACTTTCTTGCAGTAGCTAATGTAAATTAACTATTGTTAGTAACTATTTGATTATTAGCAACTATTAACAGATTTTGTGGACAACTACTTGGATAGAGCTTGAACAAGGTTCTGATAACCTTCTACAAGCTAGAAACGACGGGGGTTACACGAAACTGGTCAGAAAACGACCGCTGTAGATAAGAATTTGCGATATTAGAAATGTCTAGTGCTTTTTGTAATTATATTAAATATAAATTATAGGGCCAATAATTGCTTTTTTCTTACTGCATAACTAATAAACAGTGACTAAATAGCTGCTATTGAGCAGCACTATCGCTTACTTTTTAGTCTGTTTAACGTTTGCTGTAAGTCTTTTTTAAGCTTTGCTTAACCCATCACTAATAAAAAATTGCTGGTACTGGCGTGGTGTTAAAGCGGTGCGTTTTTTAAAGTTGCGTTGAAAATGGCTTTGATCAGCAAAGCCTAAATCATGCGCAGTGCTTGCCAAACTAGCACCGGATTTCAGCATGGTTCTGGCACGCTTAATACGCTGATCTAACTGATAGGCGTGCGGGCTTTGTCCGAAGCGTTGTTTAAAGCTGCGAATTAAGTGAAACGGGCTTAGGTCAGTTAACTTACAAAAATCATGCAAAGCTATATTACTACCGAGCTTATCCATGATCAATTCTTGCACTAAGCTGATGTTGCCCATTCTAACTTCTTGGTGGATAAGCACTGGATTGAATAATTGTGCACAGTATTCTATCAACAGGCTTTCTGCTGTTAACGGATTTTTTTGGGTGCTCAACATTTGATAAAGATGATTAAAAGCATGATAACAGGCACGGTTGTTAAGCAAGTTCTGTTCAAATGGGCTGTAGTCATAGCTTGATGGTGGGCAAATTTCTTGTTGTATTTTTGCCATCCACGCAGTCTCTATAAAAAGCATCCTATAAGACCAATTTTCGCTCTGTGGATTACACGAATGAGCGTCACCTGGGTTAATGGTAACTAGCGTTTGGCTTGCAATTTTATGGGTGTTTTTGCGGTTTTTATATACAGCTTGCCCATCATCTACCACACCAAATGAAAATTCGTCGTGGCTGTGTGTGCTATAACAGCTATTAGAATGGCTGGCGCTACGCATTTCTACGAAATCAAAGGCAGCGCTTTTCGATAAACTATGCATTTTCATGGCTTTCATCACTCTCCTGCTTTGCTGACTTTACTTTCGCGAGTACTTAATCCGCAGATGACATTCAACTGCTCGGGTGCTAGCTAAATAAACATAGAAACCACGGCCAAGCCTAATAATAATCCCATTATACGATTAAACATAATTTGATATTGCGATATTAAGCTACCCATCATGTGTCCTGCAACCGCCCAAATACTCACACCTAGAAAACAAACAACAAAAGATAACACAGTAAATATAATTAAATAAGTAAACGCTGGCGTATTGGGCGTAACAAAAACAGCAACCCCCGACATAGATACTAGCCAAGCTTTTGGGTTTAATCCTTGTGTTAAGGCCCCTTGCAAGAAACTAGGTGCCGTTGTTACAGCTCCACTTGCATCGCTGCTTGCCTTACTCGTAGCTATCTTATACGCCATATATAACAAAAAAAGTGCGCCAACATACTTAAGCCACTGGCTAAACATGGGTACATCTAATAACACTTGGTTTAAGCCTATTCCCACTAAAAAAACGATCAACCCATAAGAAGCTGACGCACCCAGTACATGGGGTAATGTACGCTTAAAGCCGAAATTAACACTACTGCTAGTGGCGATAATATTCACAGGCCCAGGTGATGCTGCCCC
>JBALXS010000119.1:0-14194 GCA_036960485.1 Oceanospirillaceae bacterium | reverse complement strand
ATTTAACGAGAAAGAGCAGGAAATATGGCCAAATTCTGATTTTTCGCAGTAGATTGGTGTTACGTCCGACAGGCTGCTAGCTGCTTTTAATTGCAAAAATGGTAATTACAGGCAGATAGCTGGCAATTTTGATCATCTTTAATTGCTTTAAAGCTATTTAATGAGCTAGCGCTTTTTACTAGTTGAAGCGATATCCAAAGCCACGATAAAAAGCGACATTATGTATGTAAATATATATATATATTAATTTGGTTGAAGTTCATGATGATCAATTTTTATTTACTTGGTACCAGTACCGCGCAGTAATGCCTTGTACAATCACTTAATACATAACGTTAGGGCAGTACAAGTATCACTTCAGGCGGAGATTATAAAGCAGTTATAAACAACCAAATGCAACTATACTGCTCAGCACTTCAATTGTTTTAGGAGAACAAGAGATATATCGCAAATAAAAGCCAAAAGTTTCTTATAGGAAACTTTGTTTAATAGCACGTAACAATGCTATGATCCATTTTAACGCCGGATCTGCAAAGGATTATGTCCTTTCTAGACCTGTTATATTACATATAAGATTTAAAATAGGTCGCTAACAGTAATAAAGACCGTATTTAATTTCCGTATAATTTAAAGGATACAACAGTGAACTCAGATATCGATATTGCAAGAGCTGCAAATAAAAAGCCCATTTCTGAAATTGCCGCTAAATTAGGCATCCCAGTCGAGCACATCACGCCTTATGGGCATGATAAAGCTAAAGTCAATGTTGAATATATCAACAGCTTAGAAGACAGAAAAGACGGTAAACTAATTCTTGTTACTGCTATCAGCCCTACACCGGCTGGTGAAGGCAAAACAACGACAACCGTTGGCCTAGGTGACGGTTTAAACTTGATCGGCAAGCAAACTGTTATTTGTCTTCGTGAGCCAAGTCTTGGCCCTTGTTTTGGAATGAAGGGCGGTGCTGCAGGTGGCGGTATGGCACAAGTTGTTCCGATGGAAGATATCAACTTACACTTTACTGGCGACTTTCATGCCATTGGTGCCGCTCACAATTTATTAGCAGCATTAATCGACAATCACATTCACTGGGGTAATGAGCTAGGTATTGATAGCCGTCGTATTGCATTCAAGCGTGTTATTGACATGAATGATAGAGCATTACGTGAGCTAGCAATCGGTCTTGGTGGACCTGGTAACGGTTATTCTCGTACTGATGGTTTTGATATCACTGTTGCATCTGAAATCATGGCTATTTTCTGTTTAGCAACGGATGTTAAAGATTTACAAAACCGTATTGGTAACATTGTTATCGCTGAAACTCGCGATCGTCAGCCAATACTTGCTAAGCAAGTTGATGCTGATGGCGCAATGGCAACATTGTTAAAAGATGCTATTAATCCAAACCTAGTACAGACACTTGAAAACAACCCTGCGTTCATCCACGGCGGCCCTTTCGCTAATATCGCACACGGTTGTAACTCAGTTATTGCAACTAAAGCTGCTTTGAAATTAGGCGATTACGTTGTTACTGAAGCGGGCTTCGGTGCCGATTTAGGCGCAGAGAAGTTCTTCGACATTAAATGTCGTAAAGCAGGCCTAACACCTGAAGCAACCGTTATTGTTGCTACCGTTCGCGCTCTTAAAATGCATGGCGGCGTTGACAAAAAATCACTTTCTGGTGAGAACGTAGATGCAGTTGTTAAAGGCTGTGCTAACTTAGTTAGACACATTCAAAATGTTAAATCATTTGGCGTACCTGTTATTGTCGCTATCAACCAGTTCATCCACGATACTGATGCTGAGATCGCTGCAATTCAAGCTGCTGCTAAAGAGCAAGGCGTTGAAGCAGTTCTTGCTAGCCATTGGGCAAATGGTTCTGCTGGTACTGAAGAGCTTGCAACTAAAGTTGTTGAACTTATTGATGCAGGTCATTCACAGTTTTCTCCTATCTATAGTCTTGAACAGCCATTATTCGACAAGATCGAAATCATTGCTACCAAGATTTATGGTGCCAGCGAAGTTGCAGCTGATAAAACAGTTCGCGCTAAGCTTAAAATGTTTGAAGACCAAGGTTTTGGCGATCTACCAATTTGCATGGCTAAAACGCAATACAGTTTCTCTACAGATATGAACCTTTTAGGCGCGCCTACAGGACACTCTGTTACAGTGCGTGAAGTACGTTTAGCAGCCGGTGCTGAGTTTGTTGTTGCTGTTTGTGGCGACATTATGACAATGCCTGGTTTACCTAGAGTACCAGCAGCTAATAAGATACATGTTGACGAAGATGGTCTTATCCAAGGTTTATTCTAATAATATTAGTTTAAAATTGAAAAAGGCTATCTATTGATAGCCTTTTTTATTTCTCCAAAGCAGTCTATTACCTATCATATGATGACTTTAGCGTAACTTGGGAACACCTATTTTTTGAGAAACGGTATCCGGCAGCTTAGCGTTCACTGCTGCATCTAGCGTTAAACCCCAAGTATTAATCATACAGCCAAGAATCACATACATGCCGTGAATTGCCATTAAATCCATAATTTGTGCAGTACTATAAAATTCATTAAGGCGTTTTAACAGCTGTGGATCGATACAATGCGTTGAAATTAATCGATCAACCGCCACTAGCAACAGCGCTTCACTGACATGCCAATTAGAGTCAGGCTCTCGCTGATTAACCCGTTCAATCTCATCCAAACTGATACCACAAGCTAGACTGCGCTCTACGTGAGAACCCCATTCATACCAAGCATTCATATGTATCGCCACGCGCAATATAACCAACTCAGCTTTGCGTTTACCAAGGCTACCACCTTGCACTGAATAATTACGAAAATCCCACCAAGCCTTCAATAAATCAGGGTTATTAGCCATCAATGCATGCACATTAATCGGCTTTGCATTCATATCATTAATGATATGCTCTAGCTCAGGTGCCCACTGCTCAATCGGCAGCGGTAAAACTTGCTCATTTTTCATTTATGTTCTCTTTCACTATAATTATCACTAGTTAGTGCCCATCCAAACAACTGCTATCAGTTTATCATTTCAAACACACACACTACACGGTCATTTATAAAGAACACTTAAGTAAGCAGTAAAATAATGACACTCAACATTATCAAAATCATACCAATATATTCTTTGAAAGAGATCTTTTCATTGAAAAAGAAATAGGTAATTAGCAGCGTGAAAATAAACTCTATCTGCCCTAGAGACTTTACGATTGCAGCATTGTGATAAGTCATTGCAGTAAACCAACCAATTGAGCCAAAAGCGCTGGTAGCACCAACAAATAAAGCGAGCTTTAAATGTTTTTTTAGAATAATTAACTGCTCATATTCGCGCCAATATACATACGCAAAACAAATAATAGATTGCAAGCTCACCATAAATACTAAGGTTATTGCAGCATTGAACATCAAATCATCACCTAAGCTTAAACTCCCCTGCCTTATCCAAAGAGAAGTAAAGGCAAAAGCAATGCCAGATAAAATACCATAAAATATAGTCATTTTTTCGAGCGGCTGCCCTTTACTTGGTAAACTGACAACTAAAATTCCTAGCACACCTAACACTACTGCTAACCAACCATAAAATGATAAATAAGCACTAAAAAATAGCGCACCTAAAATAGCTGTTTGAATAGCCTCCGTTTTAGCGAAGCTGGTACCTACCGCAAAGTTTTTAAAACTCAATACCTTAACTAGCCATACTGTGGCGAAGATCTGCGAAACAGCCGCTGCAACCGCAAACAACAAAAACTGGTTATTGCCGCTGGCTTGTTCAATCGTTTGTAATAACCGCTGATCACCCAAATAGAAAAGATAAGCGACCGCAAAAGGCAAACCAAAGATGTACCTCACCAGCGTGGTTGCCATCGGAGAAATATACTTGGCAATACGTTTTTGACCTGCGGTTCGAACAGCTTGCATTAAAGCTGCAAACAGAGTAAATCCAATCCAAATTTCCATAAATTTCGCTCACATAAAAAGCTATTATCATGCAAACGGTTTAATAAATAAAACGAATTGATATTGTAGTATTGATTCCAAACAGGAATACCAATATTTAAGGAGCAAGCAGTACCGATAAAGAATTAATGAGAAGCCGAGGAGAAAAAACCCTGAGTAAATCGATGCAGAAACATCCTGAAAAGTAAAAAATTCAAGCCAAAATAAAAGAAGCACATCTCTTTAAAGTACAGCAACACTTAACTGGGATACAGCCTCAATAGAACAGCGCCAAATTTAACACCTTTTTATCCCCTAGCCATGCTGCTAATTCTGTGTGATCGTATAAATCATCTTGAGTAACAGGATGCACTAATA
This sequence comes from Oceanospirillaceae bacterium, assembly GCA_036960485.1. Classification (GTDB taxonomy): domain Bacteria; phylum Pseudomonadota; class Gammaproteobacteria; order Pseudomonadales; family Balneatricaceae; genus Rs1. The sequence goes on along the minus strand of JBALXS010000119.1, from coordinate 9,860 downwards.
CACTTAGCCCACGCCTGTTTTCATCTAACCAAGGTATTAATGTACTAAAACTATTACTTCCAAATAGTATTTGGCAACTCCACATTGGATGCGGACCTACTAGCTTTTTATGTTTTCTACCCACTTTTAAAGAAAAATTATTTTCAATCTTTGCTAGTATTTCCAGCGCTACTTCAAAGGTACTTTCGTCAAAATATAAATGGGCGTGATAGCTATGGTGTGTATTAACTGGGTAGCTGTTGTTACTCATCATAAGTCCTATTTTCAGCCCTGTCATTTAATCTAAACAATAACGGGTAAGGTCAATTTTCATTGTACTGTAATCAAAAAAGCACAGCATATTATCACTATTCTAATTTCAAATCAGATATTAAGCGCTATAACAAAAGACTTAAAAGCGCTTTTATATAAGAAGCAGTGATTGAGAATAATAAATCAAGTTAGTGAACCAAAAATACTCATGTTGCATTCACCAATAGCAGAAGTATAGTAATTGTGTACCTATAAGCTGTGAATTGATAAAAACTAGCGGGGATACATTATGTTTACGATAAAAGTAAATGAAAAAATTAATATTGTTTTTCTACATCATAACTTTAAAAGCGGCTTCTACAAACTATTCAAAAGCAATAAATTACAGTTATTAAAATGGTTCAATTGGCCTAATGATTGTCAGAGTGAGGATGACTTTTCAAAGCTCATTTCTAATGCCTTATTCGAATATGCCAGAGGCACTGCTGTGCAATGCGCCATTAATTTCGATGATGATATAATTGGCTACATTGGCCTGACAAAAGTAAATACGTTATTAGGCAAAGCGGAATTAAGCTATTGGATAAGTAATGACTACCAGGGTCGAGGTATTATGACCCTAGTGTGCCGTAAAATGATTGATTATGCTTTTTATTTTCTGAATCTAGATAAGATAGAGACATCGATTGCAACAGATAACATTAGTAGCCGTAAAGTTTGTGAAACGTTAGATTTTGAGCTAGAAGGCATCTTAAAACGCGCTGAGAATATTAATGGCAAAGTAATTGATCATGCAAGGTATGGGTTACTAAAGTCTTATAATTAGCCGGCTTGTACCTGCTTTTCAAAAATCTGCCAAAACAAAGTTCACATCGCTGTAAAAGCCATTGAAATACCGTTACGAGAAGCTCATAATCTCGAACTTCTACAGCACTATTAACTATTTTGAGTTCACTAATGTCTAAAAAAATTAATGTCGGGGTCGTTTTTGGCGGTCGTTCTGCTGAGCATGAAGTTTCTATTATGTCTGCAAGATCAATTGTTGCAGCAATGGATACTGAAAAATATAACGTACACTTAATAGGTATAACCCACCAAGGGCAATGGCTATACGCGGATGATACAGCCGCGTTAGAATACAAAACCGTTGATGAGCAAAGCTTATCGCCTACCAGCATTGATTTTTCTAACGCTTTACCGACTTTAGTTGACAACACACCTGGCCAACAAGGTAAGGTATTAGCGCAATTGGATGTGATTTTCCCCATTTTGCACGGCCCATATGGCGAAGACGGCACTATTCAAGGCTTGTTTGAACTATCAAACGTGGCATATGTAGGCTGTAATGTTGCTGCTTCTGCAATAGCTATGGACAAAGCTTTGGCTAAAAATGCTTTCAAAGCGGCTGGTCTTTTACAAATGGACTATCAAGTATATAAATACGCTAGTTACTGCGCTGATAAAGCACTAGTCATTAGCAGTATTCAGGCTAACTTTAGTTTTCCCATCTTTATAAAACCCGCCAATATGGGATCTAGTATTGGCATTTCTAAAGCGCATTCTTTAAATGAACTGAGCGCTGGCTTAGATGAAGCATTTAAATTTGATAATAAAATCATAATTGAAGCCAGTGCTGAAAACTGCGCCGAAGTCGAATGTGCTATTTTAGGTTTAGATCAACCTGAAGCTTCTGTTGTAGGTGAAATTCTAGCTGGCAAGGAGTTTTATGATTACGAAACAAAATACTTTGATGGGAAATCTAAAACGATCATCCCAGCTTTACTACCCGATAGCGTAATGCAAAATGTTAGAGAAGCCGCAATAACTGCTTTTGGAGCAATAGATGGGGCCGGCTTATCTAGAGTAGACTTTTTTGTAAACCGCGATACTCATGCCATCTATATCAATGAAGTAAATACCATGCCTGGCTTTACCCCTATTAGCATGTACAGCAAATTGTGGAAGGCAAGCGGTGTTGATTACACGCAACTTATCGATCAGTTAATAGCTTTAGCACTTGCAAAGCACCAACAAAAAACGCGACTAAACTGCTTCTCGAATTAAGTAATTATTACTGTTCGTTTAAATAGCAGCATATGATAATACTAAAGTAACCTACCTTTAGTATTATCAAAATGTTGTTTATTTACTGACAAGTGGCTGAATGTGCTTTAAAAACTTGTCTGCTGAAACAAGTCCTACCACTTTCATTGCAGTTTCAAGATTTCCTTCGCGATTATAAAACACCAACGCTGGAGGCCCCAATACTTGGTACTTTTCTAACAGTTCGCGCGCTTCATCATTAAAGTCAGTTAAATCCACTTTGATCAAACTCATGTTTTTTAGCACTTTAGCTACTTTTGGCTCTTCAAACATAAATTCTACTTCTACGCATGAAATACACCAGTCAGCATAGAAATCTAGCAGCACAGGTCGCTGCTGATTTTTAGCTTGCTGTAATAAAGGCTCCAGCTGAGCAATGGAAGTAACGGTACTAAAGTTATTCACATTTTCTTGAGCCTGACCCGCACCACCAGATAACCCTTTTAACGGCTTAAGTAAATTACCATTGCCTACAAAAACACCGATCATTAAACTCAATCCGTAAATTAGGAAGATCAGACCGATAGCTTTTATAAACTTCGTTACGTTCTTTGTTTGCTCAGTTATCGTGTTTAGAGCGCCCATGTAGACTGCAGTGCAGATGAAAGTCATTGCGCTTAACAACATGGTTACTTGGATACTAACAACTCTGTCTAATAAGTAGATGGCCATAAAGATCAGTAGAATACCAAAACCTGCTTTTACAGTATTCATCCACGCGCCTACTTTAGGCATTAAATGTCCTGCAGAGAGACCAACCAGCAATAAAGGTACGCCCATGCCAATGCTTAAAGAAAATAGAGCTAACCCACCTAAGATTGGATCGGCTGTTTGTCCTATATAGATTAAAGCGCCAGCCAGCGGAGCCGCCATACAAGGCCCTACAATTAACGCTGACAAAACACCCATGATAGCGACACCAATATAATTGCCACCTTGTTGGTTGTTGCTCAGTGTCGACAATTTACTTTGTACAGCATTCGGTAATTGCAGTTCGTAAAAACCAAACATAGATAGAGCCAACAGTACAAAAACACCGCTAAAAAGTACAATTATCCAGGTCGTTTGAAATAGGACTTGCAGGTTTTCGCCAAACAATCCAGCTAGCACCCCTGCTAAAGTGTAAGTTACCGCGACAGATAACACATAGATAACCGTAAGAATTAATGCCTTAACCTTAGTAATATCTTTTCCTTGGCCTGCAATAATACTTGATAAGATAGGTATCATTGGAAACACACAAGGTGTTAAAGAAAGCGCTAACCCTGCAATAAAAAATGCAGCAAGCACCCAGCTTAAACTACCTGTAGCTAACAAATTACTAAAATAATCCTGTTCACTAACAGTGTTTTGAAGCGGTGTTGCTTGTGTTGTAGCAGTACTTTTATTACTGCTAGCGCTGACATTTATGTCTGCGCTTAAATCTACGCTGCTCGGCTGGGTTGGAACGCTCGCTACACCTTGGGCAATGCCTTCGCCAACAGGCATTAATATTAAACGCTGTTCTGTTACAGGAGGATAACAAACTCCTCCATCCCAACAGCCTTGATATTGAATTTTTAAATCAACTTCGCCTGCAGCATTTAAATTAGAAAATTGCAGTACAACTTCGCTACTGTGGTAGTACACGTCTACTTTACCAAACAGTGCATCATCTTTAGATTTAGTCTTACTTCGACTGACCTCTTTTATGGTTACGCCATTGTTTGAACTAAATTTCATCCTATTATCGTACAAATAATAGTCATCTAAGATATCCCAACGTAATAACAACTGGTTATCTTTCAGTACTTCGGTATTTAATACAAAAACCTTGCCAACATCCTGAGGACCACCAGCAGCTGGCTTACCAAACAAGCCTGCTGACACATTGCTTACAACTAAAAGGTTTAGGCCCAACCAAATTAATGGTAAAACTACCATTTTATAAAATGCATTTTTAAACAAACGACTGCCCCAGATATAATAAAAATTATTGCAGTAAAAGCTTAGTTTTAACTGCGCTTATAAATACTTTAGTGAACAATATTATTCACAACACAAGTTGACTATATTTTTAACCAGCGGTTCATAAGTAAGTGACTTAATCATATATAAGTATGTCACTTGAAGTTGCTAAGTATTCACACTCTACAATAGCTATACGAAACGTTGGTAAAATAAGATTCAAATACTTAAGAAGCACTTAGTTTTGTGTGATTTATGCGCAATCAGCGATAAAAACGAGCTTACTAATTAGCATATTGGCTAAATTGAAAAGGATTATACGCATTTTTTTTAAATTCGACTGCTAACTACTTATCCAAACCTATTATTTGTGTTACAAATGCTGCAGTTTACATAATCAAGGTTAAGCAACAAGCTGATATCAGCTGTGTAGGAAGCGCATTACAATGAATAATAATCAAGTAGATAATTTAAACATCGATAATTTTTCGGTACTCATTACCCCACAAGGCCTCAAAGATAAATTGCCGTTAACGCCACAGGCAATTACCACCATCACTGAAGGGCGAGATACTATTCGCAATATTTTGGATGGCACTGACAAAAGAATTTTTGTGGTCATAGGTCCCTGCTCTATCCATGACACTGTTGCTGCAATGGATTATGCAAAACGTTTAAAAGCACTTGCCGATAAAGTCAAAGATTCTATTTATATTGTGATGCGCGTTTATTTTGAAAAGCCAAGAACAACCGTGGGTTGGAAAGGCCTAATAAACGATCCACACTTGAATGATTCGTTTGAAATTGAGGAAGGCTTACATATTGCGCGCAAATTGCTATTAGATATATCTGACTTAGGTTTGCCTTTAGCAACAGAAGCACTTGATCCAATCTCCCCACAATATTTACAAGATCTAATTTCTTGGTCTGCTATTGGCGCTCGTACTACTGAATCGCAAACCCACCGTGAAATGTCTTCAGGGCTATCATGTGCAGTTGGTTTCAAAAATGGTACCGATGGCGGCTTAGCTGTAGCTACTAATGCTCTACAGTCAGTTAGCCACTCACATAGTTTTCTAGGCATCAATTCTACTGGTGAAGTATCTATCATTAAAACTAATGGCAATCAATACGGCCATATAGTCCTTAGAGGTGGCGGTGGTAAACCTAATTACGATTCTGTGAATATAAAGCAGTGTGAAGTAGCGCTCGAAAAATCCGGTTTGAAAAGCAATATAATGGTGGATTGTTCACATGAAAACTCATCAAAGGACGCTGCTATTCAACCCTTAGTGGCTAAAGATATTATCCATCAAATTGTCGATGGTAACAAATCTATTATTGGCTTGATGATTGAATCAAACATCGGTTTTGGTAATCAAAAAATGACCGAAAATCCGGCTGATTTACAGTACGGCGTTTCCATCACTGATGGCTGTATTGATTGGCAACAAACAGAAGATTGCCTATTTGATATGCACGCGAAACTAAAAGATGTATTAGCAAGCCGCTAAACTTTCATATACACCTCAACCATAAAAAGCTAACACTGGGTCACTTAGATGACTCAGTGTTGTTAGACCATTTATCAGCAGCCATCAAATCTGACTCCTTTTGTTCGACCCATACATCTGCTGTTTCTGTCATTTCCTTTTTCCAAAATGGCGCATCTTTTTTCAAATAATCCATAATAAATTGAGAAGCTTCAAACGCCGCTACTCTGTGAGCGCTAATCACACCTATAAAGACAATATTATCCTTCTTCTCTAATTCGCCTACTCTGTGCACAATACACACAGGACCTAACTGCCAGCGCTTGCGTGCTTGTGCGATAATGTTTTGCAAACAATTTTCAGTCATACCCGGGTAATGTTCTAAAAACATTTTATCTAAATCTTGCGTATAGCTATCGCGAACAACTCCCGTAAAAGTAACTAATGCACCATAATTGTCATCATTACTTTGCAGCCATTCAATCAATGCGCCCTGATTAAAATCTTCTTCTTGTATCTTGATCCAATTCTTGATCATAATTTAATCCAATAAAACAAACTAAAATAGTTGCACACCCTGCACATGTCCAATATTGCGGGTGGTGATTATAACCTAAGCGTAGCTGCTAAACGCACTTTAATAGCTACATTTACTTGGAAAAATGATAAATACTATAACGACTAAAGTCTTTATTTAAGGACCCTGCATTAAAATTTATTTTCTGTCATTTAGGGTTGTTCCTCCTAATTTTTTACTCCTTCGTTGATTTCACAAGGTTGTTTCAAACGTCCAGACGAAGTCAGCTAACTTTTTTATGCTCAAAAGCTTTAATTATCTTTATGACACACCATATAAACCGTTAAACTAGAGCACTCAATTTCAGTCCATCATAAGTAGAATTTAGCTAAATGAGCAAACATCAAGATAATTCAAATACCAAAGTTATTGTCGGTATGTCAGGAGGCGTTGATTCTTCCGTATCCGCCCTTTTATTAATGCAACAAGGCTATCAAGTTGAAGGCCTGTTCATGAAAAACTGGGATGAAGATGATGGAACAGATTACTGTACCGCACTTGAAGACCTTAAAGATGCTCAGGCAGTATGCGATAAATTAGGCATACTGCTACACAAAGCAAATTTTGCCGCTGAGTACTGGGATAATGTATTTGAGCATTTCTTAGAAGAGTATCGAGCTGGGCGCACTCCAAACCCAGATATTCTTTGTAATCGAGAAATAAAGTTCAAAGCATTTCTTGAATATGCATTGCAATTAGGCGCTGACTACATTGCTACCGGGCATTATGTACGTCGCAAGGAGTATCTTGATGACCAAGGAAACGCTCTTGTTGCACTACAAAAAGGCTTAGATGAAAACAAAGATCAAAGCTATTTTTTGCATCAAGTGGCTGCCGCTGAAATCGCTAAAACACTATTCCCTGTTGGCGAGCTATTAAAACCAGCAGTGCGCGAAATAGCAGAACAACACGACTTAATTACCTATAACAAAAAAGACAGTACTGGTATTTGTTTTATAGGAGAGCGCCGCTTTAAAGATTTTTTACAACAATACATTCCCGCTCAACCTGGAAAAATTGTCACCGATAAAAACGAAGTCATCGGCGATCATTCAGGCTTGATGTATTACACTATTGGCCAACGCCAAGGGATGCTGATTGGAGGTCTTAAAAACTATCCTGAAGAGCCTTGGTATGTTGCCGCTAAAGATTTAGAAAAAAATCAATTAATTGCAGTGCAAGGAAAGCAAAATGAATTACTTTTCAGTAATTGGTTAATTGCTAGTGATATTTTTTGGATAAATGAACACACCCCTGATATACAGTGTGACATCCCGTTCAAGTGTCGAGCAAAAGTACGCTATCGCCAACAAGATCAAGATTGCCAGGTCATTAAAACTCAGTCAGGTGATTATAAAATTTCGTTTACAGAGCCTCAACGTGCCGTTACGGCGGGTCAATCAATCGTTTTTTATCTAGATGATATATGCCTAGGTGGCGGTATCATTGAAAAATATGGCAAATAAATTTGCTATAGTTTTTTGAAATGACTAGCTAAAAGTTAGATAGCATATTGATTATGCAGCACTTTTTCATTACTCAGAACAACGGGTTTAAAATCTAATTTACACAATATATCTGTGTAATCTATTATCTAAAGAGAAGTATTGAATGTCTAGAAGCCAAGATGAACAAGCAATTGCGATCGCAGCTATGTTCCAAGCAGCCTCATTGGTTGATCAAATCGCAACTAAAGGCATGATATCTCAAAGCAGCTTTGAAACCTCCATTAATAGCTTATTCGCGACACATCCAGATAGTATTGAGGATGTGTTTGGAGGAGTTAGTTTTCTTCCCCACAACTTAAATCTAGGCCTTAAAGCGGTCTTAGATGTTATTGCCAAAAACCGCTCTACAAGCGCTAACAACATCACAAAATATGTTTTAGCGATGGTAATGCTGCAGCAAAAACTCAGTAAAGATAATAAAATGCTCAGTTTAATGGCCGAGCGCTTAGACGCGTTGAACGATAAAGCTGTTAAATATTACTCAAATGAAAATGGCTTTGCACAAGAGCAAGACACCTCAATAAATCATACTCATAGTAATATCATTGCAGGCATTGATGGTTTGTACCAAGACACTATCAGTACTTTCAGCTTTCGCATACAAGTGCAAGGCGATCAAAGACACCTGCAAAATAAAGAAAATACCGCCAAAGTAAGAGCTTTATTACTAGCAGGTATTCGTGCTGCTATTTTATGGCGTCAAGTCGGCGGTACTCGCTGGCATTTATTGTTCTTCAAGTCGCGGATTAAAAATAGCACTCAGAAGATACTAGCAGCCAAATAGCAGATTAAAAGTAGCTTATTTGACCTGTAAGCTTAAATTTCCACCCGTTAATATTACAACAGCTAGTCGCTCAATTTAACGTAAATAACATGCTAGCCTTTTTTTATAAGCAATCTGTTAGCAACTCTGCATAGCGATACTCAAACTTAAAATTTCATACCCAACCAAATCAGCCATGTTCTTAGCTACATTTTAAGTTACAACTAAAATCCGGCGTACCCGAAAGCCCTGATTTCATATATAATGGCGCTCAGTTTTTTCAATCAATTGTAAACAGCGAGAATATGCATGGAACTTTCTGCTTTATCTGCAGTATCACCAATCGATGGCCGTTACGGAAGCAAAACATCGCAACTGCGCCCTATATTTAGTGAATACGGACTTATTAAAAATCGAGTAATAGTAGAAATTAGATGGCTACAAAAACTCGCAGCAACGCAAAAAATTGCTGAAGTTCCTGCCTTTTCGGCTGATACCAATCAACTACTTAATAACATCGTCGACAATTTTAGTGAAGCAGACGCTTTACGGGTTAAAGAAATTGAACGCACTACCAACCATGATGTTAAAGCGGTTGAGTATATGATTAAAGAAAAATTCGAAGGCAATCAAGAACTACAAGCAATCAATGAGTTTGTGCACTTTGCCTGTACTTCAGAAGATATTAATAATTTATCCCACGCATTAATGCTTAAAGATGGCTTAGCAGTAATGCTACCTATGCTAGAGCAACTGCGAAGTGAGATTGCGCAATTAGGGCGTGATTTCGCAACTCAGCCTATGCTGTCTAGAACACACGGTCAAACGGCGTCCCCGACGACTGTAGGTAAAGAAATGGCAAACGTTGCTTATCGTTTAGCACGCCAAATTAAACAGCTAAAAAACACTGAGTTTCTTGGCAAAATAAACGGCGCAGTCGGAAACTACAACGCGCACATTAGCGCCTATCCTGATGTTGATTGGGAAGAGCATGCACAATCTTTTATTGCCAGCCTAGGATTACAGTTTAATCCTTATACTACGCAAATAGAGCCTCATGATTACATAGCGGAAATGTTTGATACTATCTGTCGCTTCAATACGATTGTAATAGATTTTGATCGCGATATTTGGGCATATATTTCCAACGGTTACTTTAAGCAAAAAACGATTGCAGGCGAAGTTGGATCATCCACTATGCCACATAAAGTTAACCC
>JBALXS010000118.1:0-14301 GCA_036960485.1 Oceanospirillaceae bacterium | reverse complement strand
TGGTATCCTTCATATTTATCTCTCCGAAGTAAGCACGCTAAAAGCTTATACTTGAACATAATGTTCTTTGATGATAGAGATGAACGATATATCTACTTTTATGACTTAATGGCCAGACTGGGAATTAAAGAAAAAGCTAGAAGTAATCAGAGACGTATAGCAAATAATGCTTTCAAGGCTTTATTAAGGCAAGGCCTGATTGAATATTTTGAGTATAAAAATAGTAAAGCTACTGCCAATAAATATAGGCCATCAAACAATAATTATCGATATGTTTATTGTTTAACTAATGTGTCTTTTCAAAAATCTCATTATTCTCTTGATGAAGATGTTAAATCTGCTTTGGAAGGTTTTTTGTAAATGTATCACTACTAGTTGTGAGCTATCGCAGATACTAATTTCTTAGTTTTGGGATCAATGTTATTACTCGCAATGTATGTCTTGATGTATTCACAAAGATACATCAAGGTTTTCAAAGGTGTTTAGAGGCTATACGCAATTATTTTTTGTATTGATATTTGTGCTTGTGTCTAATCACTATCATTTCGTTTCATATGTTGGTCAAGCAGTGTGGCCGCCATCTAGTTTAGTTTGCTGTCATGGCATGAGATAGCTTTACAAGTTGCGGATCTATTTTTCCAGATTCTGTTGCTTTCAAGATATCATTTCTAAAATCGCGAAAATCAGATTGTGTTGCTGAACGTTCTCCGTCTTGCTCATACATTATTCCAGTAGTCATCCCATTTTTATCAATGAACCATGCTGTTTTTTTATTTGAATAAATCACTATTCCAGCAATCATTGATCGTAAAGTTTTCTTTGTGGATAATCTATCTTCTTTTGTTAATAGTGGTTTGAGAGGTGTGCTTATCGAAGCGAAATGCAGATCTAATCGAATTCTTTCTAATTCCTCTCTGCAAATATCTACTGCTGTTTTCGCAGTATTTAATAGACCTATATAAATAGATATATTTATATTCTGTTTCATTGCTTCTTCTTCAATTTCTTTTGCTTTATTGAATTTAGTAACATATTCGCTTTCTTTCAAGACAAGCGCATTTTCCAGAGTAGTTTTCTTCTCTTTGTTAACCATTTCATCAAGTTGATTTGTTGCATAGATTTGCAGTGGAAATGCCTTTTCAAAATTTTCATAATTTACGCTCATGCTCGGGCAGTTTTTATCTTTAAATCTTCTAGAAGAGCATTTTAAATTTTTGTAAATTTTTAATCCATTTTTAAGTTTCTTTTTGCTTAGTTCAAAATGCATTCTTTGCTTACAATAGCCGCAGTAGACTAGCGAAGAGAATAGATTGTTAGATGTGTTTCTTCCTCTTTCTCTCGTAATAGTTCTTTCTTTAACTCTACTATTAGCAACAACAAATTCAGGCTCGCTTATTAGAGAAGGGTAGTAATTACTTACAGAATCATGAACAATTTTCTTGTTTATAATGCGTTCAATAGTTTCTCCATTTTCTCCATTTTCTCCATTTTTTTCATTTATTTTTACTGGAACTATTTTTTTCAATTCTAACAAACCGAACACACATTTATTTTTAATAATGTGACTTATTGTTGCCCCTGTCCAAAGCCCATTTCCTTTAATAAATGTAGCCTTAGTAATCCTTGGAATTTCTTCATTATTTAGAATTCTAGCAATGCCGTTTAGTGATGTTCCATCTAATACCATTGTAAAAATGCGTTGGATTATTTTTCCATTTTTATTGACGGAAAATATACCTGATTTTGCGGGATACTCATCAATCCAATTTGGTAGTTGGCTTGCGTATTTAGCTTTAATTCCACATTTTATTTTCTCTAATCTGCCCTCAAACGATGCTTTTATTCTTATACTCTTTTTCTCCGATTCAATATGACTTTGCTGCATAATTGATAGAGAATATATAATGTCAGTTATACTTTTTAATGAATTTTTCGTATAAATTTTATCATCCATTAGAGTGATAATATTTACATTTTTTCTTAAAATAGTACTGAAAAAATTAAAAGATATGTCTATTTCTTCACGAGACAGTCTATCTAATTGCTCTATACATAAATAACTTGACCCGTCGGTTGGGATTAATCCAGCTTCTATTGCTAATAAAAAGCGCCCTAAACCAGCATCTTCTTCTCTGTTTTTCCCAGTATATCCTGATACAGCAATGTCAATTAATTTATGCTCTTCGTTGATATCAAAAGCATTTCTTTCTGCGTATTTTCCTATTGATGACATTTGTCTTCTTATTGAATCGCCGTTCCGTTGTTCAGCAGAAGAGAATCGAATGTAGGGATAAATTATTTTTTTCATTGGTTTTCCTCTTTTCATGTAATTATACACTTAATTACTGTGAATTTAGCCCCTGCCGATTTACCCAAGGAAGGTGGACGTTACGATTTAGCCATTGCGGTGGGGATTTTAGCCGCTTCGGCGCAAATCCCCGAAGATCAGCTTAGCCAATGGGAATTTATTGGGGAGTTGGCACTGTCTGGAGATCTACGAAAAGTTAAAGGCATTCTACCGGTAGCTATCGCCTGTGAAAAAAGCCAACGCAAGCTCTGCCTAGGCGCGCAAAATGTGCATGAAGCTCAATTAGTGTCTAAGTTGGAAATCGCTGGTGCTGAAAACTTATTACAAGTTTGTCATTTGTTAACAGGGCAATTACCTTTAGTCACAGTACCTCTAGCCGCAATTAAATTAACTAGTATGGAGGATCAGCAAGCGCAAAAGGAAGCCCTTATTGGTTATGATTTAGCTGATGTTAAAGGACAGTATCAAGCCAAGAGAGCGTTAGAGATAGCCGCCAGTGGCGGGCATCATTTGCTTTTTAGTGGCAGCCCCGGCAGTGGAAAAAGCATGTTGGCAGCTAGGCTTGCGGGATTAATGCCAAAATTAAGTGAGACAGAGTGTATAGAAGCCGCAGCGATCTACTCAATAGCAGGATTGGATACCACTCAAGTGTGCGCAGGAATTCGCCCTTTTAGGTCACCACATCATACTGCATCCGCTGTTTCTTTAGTGGGTGGCGGCAGTTATCCACAGCCTGGAGAGATTTCATTGGCGCATAATGGCGTGTTATTTCTTGACGAAGTAGTCGAATTTCCACGTGCTGTGCTTGAAGTATTAAGAGAGCCGCTAGAAGCTGGAAAAATTCATATTTCGCGTGCTGCTCAAAAAATCACTTTCCCCGCACGCTTCCAGCTCGTTGCTGCGATGAACCCTTGTCCTTGTGGTTATGCCCTGGATAGCAGTGGGCGTTGTCGCTGCACTCCAGATCAAATAAAACGCTACCAAAGTAAGTTGTCAGGGCCGTTATTGGATCGTATTGATCTACACCTGCAAGTGAATCCTATCCCCCCGATGCAGTTGCTAGATATTGCCAGCGACAGCGCACAAGAGGGCTCATTAGAAGTCGCAAAAAGAGTTTCGTTAAGTGTGGAGAGACAATTGGCTAGGCAACAGTGTAGAAATGCGTTGTTAGAGGGAGAGCAGTTACAAAAGGTATGTGTACTATCAGCAGAGCTGCGTGAATTACTAGCCACAGCCGCCACCAAAATGCAGCTGTCTGCACGTTCTTGCACGCGCATATTAAAAGTGAGCCGCTCAATCGCCGATTTAGCATTGTCCGAGACAATTGAGCGGAAACACTTGTTAGAAGCGTTGAGCTATCGACAAGATTCATCGCTAGCAGCAGCTTATTAGTTTGTCTTAATAGCCGCAATTAAAGAGCAAGTTTCAGTGGGTGCTTTTGATATCATCTACCAACAAATATTTTTGTAATATCTCCCGATAACTCTGCTGTTTTATTAGCTCTTTTTGCGCCTTAGTTAATGGTAACTTGTGTACGTTAAGCACAGTACTGTTTTTATCTTTCCAAGGGAGCAACTGTTGATTATCAACGCTGATACCATTGTTAAAAATAACCGCGCCTTGATCGATTACACCGAACGCTGTGAGTGGTTTCTTGTGCATGATAGGAGTGCCGAACGCTAGGTATTGCTCTTTATTTAAGGCAAGTTCAAATAAAGTGGGGAATAAATCTTTATGGGATCCTGCTACGAGTTGATCAGATTCTTGTAATTGATCATAAGCACTAGGCACATACAAATAAGTAGCAACAGCATACCGATTATAAGTTTGATCAGCGGCCGAATAGTTAGCGAACCCTTTTAATACGTGATCTCCAGTGGCAATAACTATCGTATTGTCAGCAAATGTTGATTGCTTGAGCCAAGTCATAAATTCGCCCAGTGCATTTGATTGAAAGTTATAACCTGTAAGTGATTCATGCTTTTTGCTATCTGTTACGTCAAAGCCATAGGCATCAGGGGCTAACGGTGGCGCTTTATAGTCTTTTGGCAGCCTTATTGGCGCGTGGTTATTAGTGGTTAATACGAAAGAAAATAACGGATTGTCGATGGCTTTTTCCTGTAATTGCAACTGTAAATATTCGAATAAACTGCTGTCGTATGCCCCCCAAGGGTTATCGGCGACTTGGTTAAAGTGCTTTTCAATACTGGCGCGCCCAATATATTGATCAAAACCTTGGCGCGGCCAAAACTGACCATGCTTACGCCATGCGCTATTACCGCCACTTAAGAATAAAGTATTATAATTTTGCCGTTTAAATGGCAGCACGTTAGAGAGAGAAAAACTGTGCTGGTTAGCTGCAGATTGTGCGATAGGGCCAATGGGTGCATTGAGTAACAGGCTTTCAATGGTTGGGTTTGTGCCATATTTATCAGAAAAAATCCGCTGGAAGAAATAATCTTCTACAGTGTGCTTGGCAAGCTCACCAAGTACTTGGTTCTCTTCACTTTGTTGCTGCGCAATATGACTAGACCAGCCTTCCATTAATACAAAAATAACATTTGGTTTTACAAAATCTAATTCTTTAACAGAGCTAAACTGCTGCAAAGGGTGCGCGTCGTTAAACCCAGCGGCATTCTTTAACGCAGATAAAGAGCTGAGTTTAGATTGCTGCAATATTTTAGCTGCAGATAAATTGCTAAACTGATCCTCTTTTAAATCCTTATAAGCGTAATAAAAATGATAAGGACCATTAAGTGCCAGAGAGTTAATAATAGGGTTATCGTTAATGACTGTTGTGCGCCTTGAAAGCGGGTAGGTATCAAAAGTGCCTCTGCCAAAAAGAGCGCAAATGCTAATTAAAACTAGGGTCAGTAGTACTACCGTTATTTTATTAAAGCTCGCTTTACCAGCGCTATCATTAGCAGTCATGCTATAAAAAAGCTTTACTGAGCCAAAACAAACAATAATGGCACACAGGATTAATAAATCTAAACGCCAGTCACTGAAAATACTAATCAGCACAGCGTAGGGCCCATCATCGACAATACCAAATATTAGGTTGCTAATAGCAGTGCCAAAGAAAAAATAGAAGCCAATATCTAAAAAACAAAAAAAGGCGCTAATAAAAAAGAAACTGGCTAAATTGAAACGGGTGACTTTGTGTAGCCAGCTCCAGCCGTTGAACAAACTCATAATCAGCATCGGAAGTAACGCGAATATTATGAGTACCACCGCTGATATTTTTAAATCAAAACGCAAGCCTGTGACCAGTAAAGAAATTAAATCAGCGGTGTTAGAATCTTGCCAATCCACCAAAAAAACTAGAATAAAACTGCGGGTAACCGAAAGCACTATTAATGAAAATAGCAGATAAAAAGCGCAAATTTTTAATTGCTGCTTAAAAGGATCTTTCAATAAAATTGGTGGTGGAGCAGAGACTAAATTAGCATTAGTGGGATGCAGCACAAGTGATACCTGATAGTGAATTGAGCAAAGTATGCATTATATTCCAAATCGGCATACACTTTAAACAACTCGAGGATAAATATATAAAAGCAAACTATTAAAATAGTGGCTGTGGCATAATGCGCCGTCATATTTGGATACTTGAAACTGTTGTGCTTCACACTAATTTGTGACGAAAAATCAGAGTTTACTCATATCCTCTGCTCTTTCTCGCATGATCAGTTAGCCTCCCGAGCTCTGTGCGAGTAATCTGCGAACATTAAAATTAAAGGTAGCTGTGAAAAAGCCATGAATAAGTTAAATCCGAGACAACGTGATGCCGTCAATTATATTAGTGGTCCTATGCTGGTTTTGGCAGGTGCAGGTTCTGGGAAAACCAGTGTTATCACGCGTAAAATAGCTTACTTAGTGAATAGTTGTGGTATTGAAGCGCGCCATATTGCAGCGCTAACCTTTACTAATAAATCTGCTCGTGAGATGAAAGAGCGCGTCATGGGGATTTTGCCTAATGGCCAAGGGCGGGGGTTAACGGTTTCTACATTTCATAACTTGGGTATGAACATCATACGTAAGGAACATAAAACCCTAAAACTTAAATCTACCTTTTCTATTTTCGACGATACTGACTCGCGCTCTTTAATCAAAGATCTGTTACTAAACAATGATGAAGATTCAGATAGTGTTGATATGGTGCGAAATAAAATATCGTACTGGAAAAATGAAATGATTGAGCCACAAGAGGCTCTAAACACCGCACCAGGGCCTGATGATGTGCTTGCAGCAAGAGTTTATGAACTCTATCAAAGCACTTTACTAGCGTATAACGCGGTCGATTTTGATGATTTGATCTGGACACCGGTAAAGTTATTTAGCAATCACCCGCAAATATTAGAAAAGTGGCAAAATAAAATACGCTACTTATTAGTAGATGAGTATCAAGATACCAATATGAGCCAGTACAAACTAGTTAAGCAAATAGTGGGTACCCGTGGTGCTTTGACGGTGGTAGGAGATGATGACCAATCAATTTATTCTTGGCGTGGCGCACGCCCAGAAAACTTAAATTTACTTAAGCAAGATTACCCAAGTTTAAAGCTGATAAAGCTTGAGCAAAATTATCGCTCTACCCGTTTAATTCTAAATGCAGCCAACGTAGTTATTGCCAATAACCCTCACGAGCTAACAAAAACGCTATGGTCAGATATGGCGCCGGGTGATCCGATACGTGTTATCCATACGCGTAACGAAGATGCTGAGTGTGAAAGAGTTGCCAACGAAATACTTGATCGCCACTTACGTAATAAAATAGATTTTAAGAACTTTGCTGTGCTCTATCGTGGTAACCATCAAGCACGGTTGCTAGAGCTTAAGTTACAAGCCTTTCAAGTACCGTATAAATTATCGGGCGGTACATCGTTTTTTGCCCGTGCTGAAATCAAAGATTTGATGTGTTATCTCAAAGTGCTCATAAACACCGCTGACGATAACGCATTTTTGCGCGTCATCAATTTACCCAGAAGAGAAATAGGCCCAAGTACTTTAAGAGGCTTAGGTGAATATGCATCGCAGCGTGAAATTAGTATGTTTGATGCCTGTAATGAGTTGGGTTTAGAGCAAGTACTGAAACCTGCCCAAGTTGAAAAGCTACGCAAGTTCACCGCTTGGCTGGCAAAAAAGTATCAACAATGCATGCAAGAAGATCCTATCCAGGCCATTCGCGAGCTGATTTTCGATATCGATTATGAAGGCTGGATTCATCAAAATAGTGCCAGTGATGCCACTGCGCAAAAGCGTATGCAAAATGTCTATTATTTAATAGATTCTATTCGCAATACAATGGAGCGCTTACAGGAAGAAGAGCCTGAAGCTGGCGTAGAAGAAGCTATTAATCGATTGATATTAATAGATTTAATGGATAGACAAGAACAAGAAGAAGATGAAAATAAAGTGCAGCTAATGACGTTGCATGCTTCGAAAGGGTTAGAGTTTGCGCATGTTTTCCTCATCGGTATGGAAGAGGAAATATTACCGCACCGCAATAGCATCGAAAACGGAGATATTGAAGAAGAGCGCCGCTTAATGTATGTAGGCATCACCCGCGCAAAAGTGACACTAACGATGACTCTAGCTAGGCAGCGTAAGCAGTTCGGTGAAGTACTAGAGTGTACCCCAAGTCGCTTTTTAGATGAGTTACCGCAAGATTCATTGCAAATAGAAGGCAATGGCGAAAAAGATCCAAAGGTGAACAAAGCGCGAGGCAGAGCGACACTCAATAGCTTGCGCAATATGTTCGATGATTTATAAAAACATTTAAAATTAACTGATAGCCTAAGCGCCGCGAGTTAGCGATTTTTAGCGGGGCTGGTTTCTGCACAGTTTGAATGCTTTATTAAGAAATGACAAAAACAACAGATGATAGACTGCAAATACTTAGACATATTGAGATCTATGGAAAAGAAGTGCGGTTGGTAAATGGGTTGATAAACAAGCTCGATTCTTATGTTTAACGCTTATTAAAATTTATTTACTTCAATGTGAATTACTTACAGCGTAGTATGTTTTGTTATCTCGTACTAAAACATATAAATAATAGGGGTTTATCGGTGTTTTCTAATATAAAAATAGCAACAAAAATATATGCTTTTGCGGGGTTGATGTTAGCCTGTATTGTACTTTTAGGTACCGTGTCATTGTTACAAATGCAAAAAATAGGTGTAGAGCTGATAGATGTTGCAGAAGAAGATATCCCTATTACCAATGCGTTAACGCAAATTACCATTAATCAATTAGAGCAAGCAGTGCTTTTCGAGCGTGGCGTGGGTGTCACACTGAACGAAGAATTAGCTAAACGACAAAATATCAGTGAAATATTAGCAAAGTTTACTAAAATAGCTAACAAGACAGAGCGTTTAATTAAGCAAACAGAACAAATAGTAGAGCAGGCAATAGAGCACTCTCATACTGCTGCCGCTAAAACAGAGTTTACTAACCTGTTAGCCACTTTGAAAAATGTTGAACGTGAACATCTAGAATTTGATCGGCGTGCCATTGCCGCTTTATCAAGTGCGAGTAATATAAGTTCAACAGCACTTATTGATGAAGCTAAGGATATATCTGAAATAGAAGAAAAGATTGATCATGAATTAATAGAGGCACTTACACACGTACAACAATTTACCTTAGATGCTACTATGCAAGCTGAGGAAGATGAAAAGTATGGTC
The DNA here is from genome assembly GCA_036960485.1 of Oceanospirillaceae bacterium. Classification (GTDB taxonomy): domain Bacteria; phylum Pseudomonadota; class Gammaproteobacteria; order Pseudomonadales; family Balneatricaceae; genus Rs1. The sequence continues at coordinate 5,303 of JBALXS010000118.1, read as the reverse complement.
AAAAACTTATTCTCATCATATTTATCATTACAGCACTAACCACTATTATTTTGGCCGTTATTATCGCTAAGGCAATTATTACACCTGTAAATAATTTACGAGACAGCTTAATTGCTCTAGTGGGCGCTGATGCCAACTTAAATGTGCAGCTCACACAGACAAAAGATGAAGTAGGTGAGGCAGCAGCGGCATTTAATGAGCTAATGAGTAAGCTACGCAAGATGATAGTGCACATCACCATGACTTCAAATCATTTAGATAGCCAGTCAAGTGAAGCAATAGATATGATGGGCAATGCTCTAATTGGTATTGAGCAACAGCAACAGCAAACACAAAGCGTGGCGGATGCTATTTCAGAAATGGCTGATTCGATACAAGAAGTGTCCCAATCAACCACACGTGCTGCTGAACTGGGTAGTCAAGTTAAGAGCCACGTAACTTCGAGTATGGATGTTGCACAGCAAAGCAAGGCAATCATTGAGAGTTTAAGCACTAATGTGAGTTCAGCGGCCGTTGAAATTGAGTCACTCTCGAATGAGACCGATCGCATTGGTGTGGTCTTAAATAGTATTCGAGGCATAGCGGAACAAACTAATTTGTTGGCACTGAACGCGGCTATTGAAGCGGCACGTGCTGGCGAATCAGGGCGAGGTTTTGCGGTGGTAGCCGATGAAGTGCGCGCCCTAGCGCAACGCACTCAGACTTCGACCCAAGATATCCAAGATTTATTACAAAGTTTGCAGCAAGAAGTAGCAAAGGCTGTGGCAACAATGGAGCAAGGTCAAGGAAATGCTGTTAGCTGTCTAGAAAAAGCGATATTAACTACTAATACGCTTAACGAAGCGACTGAAGCAGTATTAGAAATCGCTGCCTTGAACACACAAATAGCCGCCGCTGCAGAGCAGCAAGCTGGCGCTGCACACGAAGTTTGCCTCAACTTACAAGGCATTACTGAAAAATCCGCTGATACGACGCAAAGCACTCGTGAAACAGCCAAAGTAAGCAAAGATATTAGTGATGGATTACGTGGATTGAGCGAATATGTAGGGCAGTTAAAAACTTAGTACACAGGCTGTAAAATAAGCGGTTTTTATTTGTAAAATCTAAGCTAAGCACTAGAAATAGGGCTTAGCTTTTTTTTGATTTGCGAATGGCTTTTACTCTATATTCTGAATCTGCTCGCGCATCTGTTCAATCAGCACTTTTAACTCAACTGCGCTATTAGTGGTTTCGACAACAATCGCTTTTGAGGAGAGAGTGTTTGCCTCGCGATTAAGCTCTTGCATTAAAAAGTCTAAACGACGGCCTATGGCGCCTTTTTGTTGCAAAATGTGTGCTACTTCTTGTACGTGGGTATCTAAGCGATCTAGTTCCTCTGCGACATCAGCTTTTTGCGCTAATAAAGCTATTTCTTGCTCTAAACGGGTAGGGTCTATTTCAAGCTGTAAATCAGTAATGCGCCTTAGCATTAATTCGCGTTGCGCTTGTAAAATCAGCGGCATTTTAATGCGTGCTTGTGTAATCACCTGTGAGATTGCAGTTAAGCGCTGGGTAATGAGTTCAGCAAGTTCGCTTCCCTCGCGGGTGCGCCCTGCGATTAAATCATCAATAGCCTTGCTGAAAAGTGCTAAGGCCGCTGCTTTTATTTGCTTCATATCAAGTGATGCTTCTTGCATCACACCAGGCCAGCGCAGTATTTCTAAGGGGTCAATAGCTTGTGAGTTTTCGCTTAAGTTGGCTAGTTGTTGGGCGGCGTTAATAAGCTGTTGAGCACGTACTTCATCAATTTGTATGCACTGTTGTTGCTGCTCGGTACTAAAGCGTAGTGTGCAGTCTATTTTGCCTCTGCTGAGCTTTTTACGTAGTTGATCACGCAGAGCTGTTTCTATGTCTCGAAGATTTTCAGGAATACGCAGCTGCGGTTCTAAGTAACGATGATTTACTGATCTTATCTCCCAGACCAGACCGCCCCAATCTTGTTGGGCCTCTTGTCGCGCAAATGCTGTCATACTACGTGTCATATGCTTCAATCTCGATTAGAATATATACCTTAATTTATCAGCATGAGACTTTGCGCTCTATGCTATATAGTTAGTGCTCATCCTGAAACGGCTGTCTATTGCAGTTGTCTCACTAGCCCGGTCTGATCACCACTAGATGTAGTTATTTGAAACAACTAAACACCCACATCTAGTATTGCCCATCTCGAACTACTGAGTCAACCTCGCTACGGCCTCGTTTGTGGGTGAACACTAATTAAATCTTTTACCATCGGTTATTGTTTAATATAAAGGTTATTTTTCATGAGCAAATCTATCTCTGATCAACTTCAAACATTAGGTGTCGTTTCACATCGCCCAAGCGGTCGTGAGCTTGATCAGTTAAGAGAAGTTAAGTTTACCCGCAATTTTACTAAGCATGCAGAAGGTTCTGTATTAGTTGAGTTCGGTGATACTAAAGTACTTTGTACGGCGACAGTTGAGCGGGGTGTGCCGCGCTTTTTAAGAGGCTCGGGCACCGGCTGGGTAAATGCAGAATACGGTATGTTGCCGCGCTCTACAAATACCCGTAATGGCAGAGAAGCAAGCCGTGGCAAGCAAACGGGTCGTACTGTTGAGATTCAACGTTTAATTGGTCGCTCGTTGCGCGCCGCCCTTGATTTGAAAAAATTAGGTGAGAATACAATCACTATTGACTGTGATGTTTTACAGGCAGATGGCGGTACCCGTACAGCATCAATTTCTGGCGCTTGTGTGGCGTTAATGGATGCGATTAGTTCTCTTAAAAAAGACAAGCACGGTGCACTTAAAGGTGACCCTCTTAAGTATATGATCGCAGGTATATCTGTCGGTATTTACAAAGGGGAAGCAGTCTTAGATTTAGATTACGACGAAGATTCGGATGCACAAACAGATATGAATGTCGTTATGACAGCGAAGGGCGGCTTTATTGAAGTACAAGGTACGGCTGAAGGCGAACCGTATTCAGAAGAAGAGCTTAATAAAATGTTGAAGCTTGCTCGCAAAGGTATTCAAGATATTATTGTGAAGCAAAAAGAAGCACTAGCGAGTTGATTTAACTCAAATAGCTATCACGCTGGCAGCAGTTACATCGTTTACTGTTGCTAGTTTGTTAGATGATGGGCTGATTATTTAAGTAGAGAAATGTAGTGGTATTTGAAATGTGCTATTACATCAGTTTTTGTTACTCATGCAATAGCGATTTAAGCAGTGTTTTTAGCCCAATTATAAGTCAATATCGTATTCAATAACCAAAGGTGCAAATTCAGAGAAGTTTTGATCTTTGGCAATATAGCCATCATTGATCGTATCTAATATATTTGCCGTGGTTAATTGGTAGTCTAATCTAGCGCCTTCATTTAATTTACGTGCACGATTGTAATCAGGCCACCAAGTATATTGGCGATCTGCTTTATTGATTTCTCTAAAAGCGTCCACGTATCCCAGCTCACCAATCACATCTTCCATCCAAGCCCGCTCGCTAGGTAAAAAGCCAGAAATGCTTTGGCTGACATACCAGTTAGAAATATCAGTAGTGCGATGAGCAGTATTTAATGTGCCACAAAAAATGAAGTCACGACGCTTACGCTGTGTCTTTTTAAAGTGAGCTAATAAATGTTCCATAAATTGATGCTTAACAGCTTGCGCGGCATCATTTTTCAATCCAGAAGGGACTAGCAGCGAAGCAATGCTAACGTTCTCAAAATCTGCCTGAATGAAACGCCCTTCGTAATCACACAACTCAAAGCCTAAACCGGTCATGATCGCTTTAGGTAAATGCTTAGTGTAAATAGCAACACCGCTATAACCATCTTCAAATGCATCAAAGAAATAAGGGTAATAACCTTCTAGATGATATTTGTCATCATCTAGTTGGTATTCTTTAGCACGCAAATCTTGCAGGCAAATAACATCTGCATCTTGATCAGCTAACCAAGTGAATAGTCCCTTGTCTGTAGCCTGTTCAATACCTTGGGTATTGAAGGAGATAACGCGCATATGATATTTTCCTGTGCTGGTAAGCAGTATTGTATTAAAGAAGCATTTTTAAAAAGTGGCGATGCTACAGTTTATTTCAATACAAACAAGCGTAATTTAAAATTAATGGCTAATTGTATAGAGTAGTGAAATGAATTGAAATTCTCTTGGTTAAAAATAGCCATAAGAAACTAAATATAGGTTTTTTTGCTTATTTTTTGAGTTGTTATTGCAAAAATATTGGCCTATTCAACTTATATTTATTATTACTGAATAATAACGTATTTATAATTAATCGTATTAGCGAATATAAGTTTACTTATCATAGAGTAATATTGAGTTAAGTTCGAACAACTTTGCTAGCTGGCGTAAAGTTTATTGGTTATATCAGCATTTGTATCATCGAAAAGCCCAAAACGAATGCTAAGTTTGATTGAACTGTTGGTTTGTTTAATTGAAGAATAAGAGTTTTAGCTCAATTGTGCTGTTTTGTTACGCGCATTAGTTAAGCCCAACAGTCTCCTAGTGTAGAATAGCGTTTACTTTCCACTGTTAGAGATTTGATCAAATGCAACAATACCAAAGAGATTTCATAGAATTCGCTATTGCACAAAACGTACTTTGTTTTGGTGAATTTGAGCTTAAATCAGGTCGTGTCAGCCCATACTTTTTTAATTCTGGCTTATTTAAAACAGGTTTGTCTCTGGCGAAACTAGGTAGTTTTTATGCTGCCGCTTTAGAGAACGCTAATTTATCTTATGATATTTTACTTGGCCCAGCCTACAAGGGCATACCGCTAGCGGTAGCAACCGCGGTATCACTGGCGACAGAGCATAATAAAGATGTGCCTTATGTATTCAACCGCAAAGAAGCCAAAAGCCATGGCGAAGGCGGTTCGTTAGTTGGTGCTGCACTTGAAGGGCGTGTAGTGATCATTGATGATGTCATTACCGCAGGAACAGCGATTAGAGAAGTGATGGCGATTATTGAGCAAGCAGGTGCAACCCCTGCTGCCACCGTTATTGCTGTTAATCGTATGGAAAAAGGCCGCGGTGAGCTATCTGCTATTCAAGAAGTAGAGCGCGACTATAATATGCCAGTGGTTAGCATTATCGATTTAACAGATATCGTGCAATATCTAGAAGAACAGGGCGGTTATGCACCACAAATAGCAGCTATTGCTAAATACAAAGAACAATACGGTATTTAGTATTGCGCCATTAAGTATTCATCTAGGAGGCCGTCCGAGAACAGCCTCCTTGCAACAAAGTCACCGTGAGTGTGATGCTAGATGAATGCTATCTA
>JBALXS010000117.1:0-14312 GCA_036960485.1 Oceanospirillaceae bacterium | reverse complement strand
TGAAAGATCATCGTCTCCATGTATGATTTTTTCTATAGAAGGAAGATTTACTCCCATTTTTTTATATTGCCAATACTGAGACACGAACCTTGCTACTGGTTCTCTAAGCAGCATAATACATTTAACATCGCTAAAATTAAGCTTCAAAAGCTCAGGAGTTTCTTTAGTGATCGAGTAGTAGGTCGTAAAATCCAAATACAACCCATCAGGGTTAGCATCCGCAAATAACAAAAAAAACCAGTCTATTCCATTGAGGTATTCACCACGAACTCTTAGGGATGCAGGTATTTTTTTGTAAATATCAGATTCTTCTCTAGCAAAAAATCGTGGCTCTTTAATCATAGGAGAATTTGTATGATTAGATTTTGCAAGCGCATGATAGAGAGATGTTGTTCCACACTTTGGCGGACTTATATTTATCAGAATTTTTCTATGCGACACTTTGAAATGGCCCCTATCACTAACACAGTAAGTCAGTATTTATAATTAATAATTTTGAAAAAATATTATGATACCAAGGGGAGCTCGGTGGCACTACGAACACACCTGATTGGATGTCATCCGATCTAAACTAGCATGCCGCTTGCCTCGATTATAGAAACCCATCCATTTGCAATACATTATTATCACCTTTCTACCCATGCTAATTTGGATGCAATGAAACTAAAGTACACCTCTAGAGCCCTTACTAACAAATGAGCGCCCTGCCCTCGGGGTATCAGGTGCACTGTAGGTCTCCAGCACTTCGTCCAAAGCCTTAATACAAGTTTTGCATCCATACTACCGGGTAAACGCCAGTTTAATACCTGCCAGAATGCATCGTTAAAACACTTACCGCTGAAGAATCAATTTCAACCGACCGCTTAGGCGTATAACCACCTTAAATAAGTGAGTTCCCTCACCTAAAGCGCTTTCTATTGGCGCCAAAAAACAAAAATCAGGCTAACGCAAAAATCTCTAAAACAAATAGTCCTTGAATGCCTAAAAATATTAATAACGAATGCCTCTAACGCCAATAAATCAGCCCCACATGCAATTAATATTTTGATAACCCTATTCCTTTTAGTATCAATAATTACTATAACGATCTGAGAACATCAACAACCTTACGCTGATCACTTTCATCCAAATAAGGATGCATTGGCAGACTCATAACCACTTCAGCCGTTTTATCTCCGACTGGCAAATTAACAGAATCATCAGCTAACGCTGTTTGTTTATTAAGTGGAATAGGATAATGCACAGCGGAGGGGATGCCGGCTTCCTGCAGCACAGCCTGAACAGCATCACGACCTTCTACACGAATGGTGTATTGAGCCCAAGCGCTTGTATTGCACTCTTCCACATAGGGAGTCGTTTCAATACCTGCCTCATTCAACATGGCAGTATAACGTTCAGCTACTTGCTGGCGTTGCTCCAGCTCTTTTGCAAAAAGTCGTAGTTTTGGTAATAAAATGGCAGCTTGTATTGTATCAAGACGGCTGTTCACACCTACTCTGGCATGATGATAACGACGGTCCTGACCATGATTAGCAATTTGGCGCATTACCGTTGCCAGTTCATCATCATTAGTGAAGATTGCTCCCCCATCACCATAACAGCCTAACGGCTTGGCTGGAAAAAAGGAGGTGGTTGCAATAGTACTCAGGTTACAGGAGCGCTTGCCTTTGTAGGTTGCCCCAAAGCTTTGCGCGGCATCTTCAATCACTGGTAAACCATACTTATCAGCAATGGAATTAATGGCATCCATATCTGCACACTGGCCAAATAAAGAAACCGGCATGATAGCTTTTGTACGCGGAGTAATGGCTGCTTCAATCAAGGCAGGATCAATATTGTAGGTATGTGGATCAATATCAACGTAGACAGGCTTAGCGCCCAGAAGAGCAACTGTTTCAGCCGTGGCAACAAAAGTAAAGCCGGGCACAATAACTTCATCACCTGGCCCAATATCGAAAGCCATTTGAGCGATTTGCAAGGCGTCAGTACCATTACCACAAGCTATGCAGTGCTTAGTACCAGCGAACTCTGCCAGTGCTTTTTCCAGCTCGGAAACTTCTGGTCCAAGCACATACATGCCGTGCGCTAATACACGTGCAATGCCTTCGTCGATGTCATCTTTAATCAGCGCTTGCTGCGCGGCTAAATCAATAAATTGCATAATTATTAACGCTCCTGAACGAATAGCGGGATAATATACGATTTAGGTATAAAATGCAGGTCGAAAGGCCTGTCTTTTGGGGATTTAGCCGTAGCAATTAAAGGTTTTGTACACTTCTCATTTCCGTGCCCGCAATCCATTGAAATACAAAATAAAAATGACTTGAACGACAGGATTTGAACCTGTTACCACTGAATAGCCCATAAACCTAAAGCACTCCGCTATTCATTTTGGAACGATCTTCGTACTGATGGGGAGACAGCAAACCATTTGAACCATGAGGAGTATCTAGAGCTATAAATACTGAGCTATTAAACTACTTTGTACATAGTGTTCAATATCTCAGCATCTACCCAATAGTTCTTTATATAAAGCCACATAGCATTGAGCCATCTGCTCTGCGGTAAACAACTTCCAGTTACGAGCTTCCGCACGTTGCCCCATGGCTGCCGCTTCTTCTGGATTATTCCATAGATAATCCATCGCCTGTCGGAGTTTAGCTAGATCACTGGGCGGCACTACAATACCGGTCTCTTTATCGATGTTGATATAAGTCGTACCGGTACCAATTTCGCTGGAGATTAAAGGCTTTCCATACATAGCCCCTTCTAGCAAGGAAATACCAAAAGCTTCCGAACGAAGGTGTGAGGGAAAAATAACGGCATAGCAAAGTGCCAGTAGAGCTACTTTGCCTTCATCGCGCAGGAAGCCTAAAAAATGTATGTTGTGAACTCCAAGCTTCGTGGCTTGCTCTTTCAATTCTGTTTCGATGGGCCCGGCCCCCAGAATCACGATAGGGTAATCTGAATTACGGGCTGCATCGACCAGAATATGCAGCCCCTTGTAGTAGCGAATCACCCCAACAAATAGGAAAAAGCGAGGACCAAATCGGTTTCGCCATAAATTTAGTTTTTCTGTGCCAGCCTCCGGATAGGTGGCTTTATCGAGCCCCAGTGGAATGACAGTCGTTTTATGTTTTAGCCGGATAAGAACACTGCTAGTTTTAAGGTAATTAGGTGAGGTCGCTACAATATTATCGACGCTATTCAAGAAACGTTGTTTCAGTGGTCGATAGAGTTTGAGCAGATGCTTTTGTTTTATGATGTCCGAGTGATAGGTTATCAGCGTTGTTTTTTTTATTTGTGAGGTAAGGTGCAGAATATCGGCAAATGGGTAAGGAAAGTGATAATGAACGATATCAGCTATTTTAGCCATCTGTCGAAATCGCAGAAATTCTGAAGCGGAGAAAGGTGTCGAGGCTACTTCAAAGTTGGAGCGGCAACGATGAACCAAATGTCCATCCACCTCAACCGACCCGTCAACAACAGATGGGCTTAATGTTTGGCAAACCCCTAGTAATCTAAAGGAATAGTAGCGACCCAAGATAAATACTATTTAGCTTGGGTCGCCTAAAAACTCTAAGGTATAGTCATACACAGTAAAACTAATATCTAGCTTAACAAACACTCTTACCTCATACATTTCATTGGACTGAGGAATAATATCAACTACAAACTCTACTCTCATATCCTTTCCGCCTGACCCGTTCAGATTTGACTCAAATATTGGCCTTGCTTGTCCATTACAGCACAAGGTAACATCAAGAAGAGCCGCTAATTCCCCCTCATCAGTATCACTAGAATAACGTAATACCAGCTTATACCTTCCCGTATCAATCGATTCATATGGCCCGCAGATAAGATAACCTTCGCCCCCTCTTGAGGATTTACCGCCATAGGGGACCATTTCAAAAACCATGTCGCTTTTAACATCGCAGGCCACCTTTCTTATTACTTTAGATTCTTCGTTACAGATAAAAATATCGGGATCAACAAAGATGCGCTGAGTCACAGCATCGTAAGTAATAGGTACAATGAGATTCAAAAAAGTTTGGTCATAAAACCAGTCCCGTTCTGAACAACACAAACTTAAGTAGGTCTTATCCCCCAGTTGAAATAGAGAAACTGGATCGATAATACCGTACCCCTGCTCAGATAAACGATTGAAATCTTCTGTTAGAAACACCCTTAAATCAGATAAGTCTTCATTTATCATCCAATAAAAAGGAGTATGTCGATACGAATCATGGGTGGCATGCCCTACACCAAAAGTTCCTTCTCCATTAGAAACTCCGTTACTTCCCCCACGTAAGGTATTGTAGTTGTCATGCTTTGACCGCATGAAAAGCTGAGTTTCTCTTACATATTCCACAATCCCAGCTCCAGTTTTCACGTCTACCTTAAGCACTCTAAAAGGATTGAACTCATGTACTATTCCTAAAGATCCTTCAGTTTCAAAAGGAACCCAGTTTTTCCCATAATTAAACCATTCGTCTTTCAAAGATACAGCCAGAAGAATATCTGATTCGAAATTATAGAGATAAGCTTTGTTTTCTGAATTTATCGCTCCAGAAAAAACAGCGATAGGTGCTCCGGAGACAAGGGTAATGCGCGGATCATTCCCCGAACCAATATCTCTCTCAAAAGCAGGCGTTAGTCCCCCCTCCTCTTCCTCCCATTCTGTAACAATAATCCTACTTGAGTAACCATCTGACGCATCGGCCCACTCATTCGGAGAAAACATAAAATGTCGGCGATGAACAGAAACGAGCTTTCCATTCCAGTTACAAAAGGCAAAAAAACAATCTAAAGTTTCTCCACATGAAACACGCAATTTATTCCTGTACACACCATTGCTTTCAATGAATAACAATTTACTAAAACCTCATTAAAGTACCAAATCATTAGCCGCAGTAGTTAGACTGAAATTGAAGAGCGCATAAACCTCAGCTTTCGCTATTAATGCGAGCATTGTCTGCAAAGAGTACTCAGATTATAATTTCATCTAATGTTTCGTAGGCATTTTTTTAGGAATACAATTATTTAACTCCATCAGTATTTATTAGACTCTGCCGCACAGATATTGAAACACCAAAGACGCTCCTGTAGAGAAGGCCTCAACGGCAAAGCCCCCCTTCCCTTCAAAATTAGATTCACAATTCTGAAATCAACTAACCCCCCTGCTGACCTCTCTTTAATTGGCCTAGAGAAAACGATTTAAGTGCATTGATTAGTGGCTAAATCTGATTCTCCTTCTGATTCTGATTCTGAGCTTGCTGCTGGAGCCTTAAAAAATGCCTACTACTAATTCTATATTTGCTTGTCTTCAATCTCACGCTTTACTCCATCAGCACTGACCTAAGAGTTTTTTATATAATACCAAATAGGATTGAGCCATCTGCGCTGCGGTAAACAACTTCCAGTAACGAGCTTCCGCACGTTGCCCCATAGCCTTAGCTTCTTCCGGATTATTCCATAAATAATCCATCGCCTGTCGGAGTTTAACTGGGTCACTAGGCGGCACTACAATACCTGTCTCTTTATTGATATTGATATAAGTTGTCCCGGTTCCAATCTCGCTGGAGATTAAAGCTTTCCCATACATAGCTCCTTCTAGCAGGGAAATACCAAAAGCCTCCGAACGAAGGTGCGATGGAAAAACAACCGTATAGCAGAGCTGCAGCAAAGCCACTTTGTCTTCATCTGGCAGAAAGCCCAAAAAATGTATGTTGTTAATCTCAAGTTTATCCGCGTGAATTTTTAACTCTGCTTCGACAGGGCCAGCCCCCAGAATTACGATAGGGTAATCTGAATTATGGGCGGCTTCGACCAAAATATGTAAACCCTTGTAGTAGCGAATCACCCCAACAAATAGGAAAAACCGAGGACCAAACCGATTTCGCCAAAAATTTAGTTTTTCTGTGCCAGCCTCCGGATAGGTGGCTTTATCGAGACCCAGTGGGATGACACTTGTTTTATGTTTTAGTCGAGAAAGGACCGTGCTAGTTTTAAGGTAATTAGGTGAGGTCGCTACAATATGGTCCACGCTATTTAAGAAACGCTGTTTCAGCGGTCTATAGAGTTTGAGTAGATGCTTTTGTTTTATGATATCCGAGTGATAGGTTATCAGCGCTGGCTTTTTTATTTGTGAGGTAAGATGCAAAACATCGGCAAATGGGTAAGGGAAGTGATAATGAACAATATCAGCTGTTTTAGCCAGTTGTCGGAACCGCAGAAATGCTGAAGCGGAAAAAGGTGTCGAGGCTACTTCAAAGTTGGAGCGGCAACGATGAACCAAATGCCCATCCACCTCAACCGATCTATCAACAACAGATGGACTTAGTGTTAGTACTTCAGTAGTAACGCCAAGGCTCGCTGTCCCTCGGGCTATCTGGTTGATGCTCTGTTCAAGCCCTCCGATGGTGTCGGGCAAATATGTTTTGTAGAAATGAAGTACTTTCATGAGTGTTGATTGGCCCGAGTAGAAATGGCTTTTTGAAACACAGAAATCAATTGCTCCGCTGCAGTATCCCAATTGAATCTAGCGATATTATCTCGGGAATTATCTGCTAGATTCCTACGTAAATCATGATTAATGATCAACTCTTCTAATCCATTTTTAATGGAGTGAGTATCCAGCGGATCAATCAGTAAACCCGCATTCCCCGCAACCTCCGGCATAGATGAGTTGTTAGAAGTTAAAACGGGGGTCCCATGCGCCATTGCTTCAACGAGTGGCAAGCCAAACCCTTCATATAGTGATGGCATCGCTAGAAATAAAGCATTGGCATAAAGACTGGTTAATGTTGTTTCATCTACGAACCCCAGTATGCGAACATACTTTTCCAAGCCTAAGTCGGCGACAGTATGATTGATGTCAATACCGCCCCAGCCTTTACCACCTGCAATAACCAACATAGCTTGATCTTTTAATGAGTTTGCTAAATAAGAGTAGGCAGTCAGTAAACGGGGGAGATTTTTCCGTGGTTCAAGTGTACCCACAAAAAGAAAATAAGGGTGGTTAATATCAAGTTGTTCTAGCGGCCTAAAGGGTACCGTCTTCTCCGTTACATTTGCACCAAGCAGCACAATACTCAACTTATCAGATTTTATACCCAGCTCTTTTTTCACAGCTACAGCTGTGGCATTGGATATTGCAATCACATGATCTGCTGAACTAACTGCCGCGGGCATTTGGTAGCGCTCTAAGAAACGGGAGAGTGGTCGCATTGTCTCCCCTGCGTATTTCCAAACTAAATCATGGATCGTGACTGCTGAGGCTATGCTATTTGGTAGCCAACGCGGCAAGCGATGAGCAGGGCCCCAAAAGACATCTACACCATCTTTTTTGGCCCATAAAGGAAGATGACACTCAGTCCAGAATTGTCTGAGCACACCGTTATTAAAATTTGCTGTTCGTATATTTTCTACCGACAGTTTGCATACTACATCAGCGGGTATAGGTGAAGGTGAGTAAAGATAGAGTGATATATTTTCTATCTTTGATAATGCCTGACACATTTTAAGTGTGTATTGGCCTATTCCAGAAAGTGGTCTCGATAAAAGTCTGGCGTCTATCCCAACTTTGAGTTTATGCATTACGGCTAAAGTGAGTCAACGTCGACAGTTCGAGTGCAGACATCATCAAGAAGGTCTTTTGAGTGTGAGGCAATTATTACACAAGGCGTCTGCTTGATTTTCTCTTTTAACAATGATGAGGCATATTGTTGGTAGTCAGCATCACCAACAGATAACCATTCATCCAAGAGAAGACAGTCAAACTCGACAACCATCGCCATAGAAAAACCAAGCCTCATTTGCATGCCGGTCGAGTAACTTTTTACAAAGTGAGATAGCCTCTCGTTACCGAGTTGAGATATTTCTGCAGCTTTTTCAACGAATGGTTGAATATCGCAACTCTTTACACCAAAAGTGTAAGCTCGAGCACGCAGGGCTTCCCATCCAGTGTAATCCAAGTCAATTCCCATGTTGATATCAATTAAGCACCCACTATTTTTAGGAAGAGATATTTCCCCTCTCTCAAAGGGTAGGATGCCAGCAATAAGCTTTAGAAGTGTTGTTTTACCTGAACCATTGTGACCAGATAGCCCAATAATCTCTCCATCATCAGCAAAAAAATCTAGGTTTGAGAACACAGGTGGAGGGATTATTGCAGGCGATCGTCGAAGTAGCTTTCCTTTTAAGGAGCGTCCAGAGTAATTAAGAGGTGGGTAACTAAAGTAGCCTTTGCGTATAGAAATCATAGGTATCGTTTATAACTGATTAAATTCTTGCTGAATATTATTGAAAGACAAAAACATAAAAAAATCATCGAGATCACATATAAATACGATTGCATTAAATGCTCACTACCGAGAAAGGGAGCACGCATAATTGTTATCAGGTGATAAAAAGGGTTGAACTCATGCGCAAATGAGTATTTTCCAAGTTGATTAGGAAACCAAATTATTGGGGTTATGAAAAAGCTTGCCTGGACTATTGACTCAATTAAAGATTTAAAATCAGTGTATGTGGCTGCAAGTATCGCAAGTAATGCTCCAAGGAATAACATTAAAATTGAAATTGAAATTATTGACATCACCCATAAAACAACACTGAAAGGTGTTATTGACGTATCAAAATATAAAAAAATAGGTATAAGTATCAGCATGTTGTGCAAATAGATAACGAAGCTCTTTGTTATTGTTCGGGCTACAATAACAAATATTGATATGCATGAATTGATACTTAGGCTTTTAAATCGTAGGGCTGCATCTGTCGATTCAATTATTGTTCCCGCTATAAATGTCCAACTAATAAGTCCAATTGCAAAGTAGGGAAGATACTCATCCAGTGCTATGTTAAATATCGTTGACCATTGGAAAGACAAAACACCAATTAAAAAAGATAAGCTAATGGTTATCCATAAAGGGCCTAAAACAGTTGATCTGTATCTTGTTGTCGCATCGAAATACCCAAGGTTTAACCAAGCACCTTTATAAGTTTTTAGCTGGTGAAGTAAATGCCAAAATTGGACTAGTTTTATGTTAAGTGTCACTTAATAAACCTTGGGAGTCGTTGCCTAATACCGATAATAGAGGCGAAGGCGGATATTAGAGAAACCCCGTGGACATAGCGCCCATTGAGTACGCGCGTAGGGTTAATTATTCTCCCTATTTTTAGTCGTTTAATAAAGGGACGGAACTCTTCTTCTGTAAGATTAATCAGTTGATTAATATATATTTCAACGTTTTTTAGCTGATCATTCATCCGCGATTGATTAGATTCCAGCTGTTTATAAATATTTGAACGGATCGCTTCAGTGTCGCATTCGCGGATGTCTTTTAGTAACGTTTTGAATTTTTTATCTTTAGGGTTAAACAAAAAGCCCGTCACGCCATGCTGAATGTAGTCTTGCATTCCTGGGCCATCCACTCCAATGGGGATGCAACCTAAAGACAATGCGTGAAGATAAGACAAACCAATTCCTTCGCAGGGACGTGGACAAATAAAATACTCTGAATTTAAAAGTAATTTATTTAGGTCATTTTTATCTTCAAAATATTGGGAATCGAAACGTATCGAATGATCAGTAGGAAGGTAGCTATCAATTGAATTGTGAATATGACATTTCTTCCCTTGTCCTCTAAGCCTTTTGATTAGTTCGATGGGGAATTCAAAGTCGGTTTTTCTTACACCTAAAAAACAGAAATTTTTCCGCTTCGCGCCCAAATCAAAATTTGGTTTTGGCCAATATTCTAATTTTACAGTTGCTCCATTCGCAGCGCTTATTTTATCTGCAATTAATCCTGTAAAACTAATTGAGCCAAATAAACTAATTAGCTCGAAATATGCTGAAGGCATATTTTCACATGCATCAGCCATCGGAACAGAAATAGCTTTTTGGCCGTGTGCGATAAACCAAGGAACTAAAAAATCGACCTGCCAACATACAATCAGTTTTGGTTTAGCAATCAAAATATCATGGATAACACTATTATCAGCATCATATGAAAATGTGCCCACTGTATATGTTTTTGATAGATGATCCACAAACCAAGCAGACGACTTACTTTTCTCGTGATGAGTCAAATTAATAAATGCTATGTCCATGATTTACCCTATATTGACTGAATCATACATCGATAGATAACGCTCCAAACGCGCTTCCCCTTCCTCTTTGAAGTACGATTTTGGCTTTAAAGATAGTGACTCCATCATGGCACCCAACTGATCAATTTTATAAAATCTATCGATAATATTGTTATCTGCCAGGTCGTCAACAAAAGCATTCCCACCGCGTCCAATCATATATTTTCCCTGCTCGATACTTTCAAAAAATATCGCGGAGCCCCTATACCAATAGCTAGACGGATTGTATGGCAAAAGTATTATGTCTGCGTCCAAGATGTAGCGTTCGAAATCGGATCTAGAAACACGAGGAGCTAATAGTCTTAGCGTAGGATGTCGTTTTGCCAAAAACATAGCGTCTTTTTCCCAGGCCAGATCTCCTTTTCTAAAGCCCTGAACATTTACAACTACTTTCTCTCCGCAGGTGGCAAATATACTGTTAACGATAGGTATGGTGTCAAAGCTACCTTTATCCTCACGAGATGCTCCTGGGCAGGATACGATAAGAGGTCCAGTAACAGCTTTATTAGAGTCATTTTTTTTTCGGATTGTTAATGGGTATCTAGTGACCTCTACTCTTGCACCAGTTATATTTTTGATATATGTGGCGTAGCGTTCGGTCTCTGCGGATATTTTGATCCTAAAATCATCCTTCAAATGTTTAATAAGCTTAAGTATTTCTGTTTTGCTGGCTCGCTTACTAAACCTTCCATTTTCAAGAACACCTATAAACCTCAAGTGTAAATTGGCAGGTGTTTTTGTATTTTTATAAAATTTAAGAATTTCCAATCCATAGTAGTAATCGGTGCTTGGGAGAAATAATAGGTCGCCGTCTTTAGGTTTAAACTCCTTCAATATGCACTTTAATTTATGGCGTGCACTACTAGATCTATGATCTAGAACTCTTGGCAACCATGTATATATGTAGCGACTTAACTGTAAACACTTAAAATATATTTTTGCACAAAACGAGTTTGTAAAGGTGTCCAGTTTTACGAAGGGGTATGGGTTAGAGATCTTGTAAACTTTATAACCAGACGATAATAGCTTTGCAGAAGTACCTGATACAGCCAAAGATACGTCATATTTGGCTTCCAACTCTTTAGCGTACCTTAATACACTGTCAACGTTATGACCTGCATGTGAATGACATGCAGGGTCTATAATAAGTGCTTTTGGTTTATTGTTTGAAATGGTCATCACCTTTATATAGTGCTGCTCTTAACGCACTGCAAACTACGCCCCAAAATCCTTGCCATATTTATTAACTTGTTCAAGGATCCACGGATAACTCTTCTTTAGTCCTTCATTTAAAGGTTGAGATACACGCCAGTCCAACATTTTTTCATAGAGACTATTATCTGAGTTTCGACCGCGGACTCCCTCTGGCCCAGAGATATTATTAATACCGTGTTTTTTCCCTGCTATCTCCATAATCATTTGTGCAAGTTGATTGATTGATACCATTTCATCTGAGCCAATGTTAACCGGCCCAATCCAATCTGATCTGGTGAGGCGAATAGTGGCCTCAATGCATTCATCGACATGCAAGAATGATCGGGTTTGTAATCCATCACCCCAGATTTCAATTTCATCTCCATCATTAGCCATTGCTATTTTTCTAGAAAGCGCTGCTGGCGCCTTCTCTCGTCCATCATACCAAGAGCCTTCTTCACCGAAGATATTGTGATATCTGGCTACGCGAACCTCCATTCCCTTATTACGCGCAGCAGTTAAATATAATCTTTCACTAAAAAGCTTTTCCCAACCATATTCACTATCAGGATGAGCTGGGTAAGCCGAGTCTTCAACTAAATTGGGATTATCTGGGTCTGTTTGATTGTATTCAGGATACATACACGCTGAGGAAGAATAGAAAATTCTTTTTGTATTTCTTAACCTGCATGCTTCAAGCATGTTTAAGTTAATCATGGCTGAATTGTACATAATGTCGTAATCGTTAAGTCCTACGAATACAAAACCGGCCCCTCCCATATCTGCAGCGAACTGATACACTTCATCGAAATGTTGGTCAACAGCATTTCGGCAAATTCGAGGATCCCGCAAGTCACCTATCATAAAATCGTCGGCAAGAGTTTCACTATATGGTGGATATTTGAGATCGACCCCTCTCACCCAAAAGCCTTCGGCCTTTAAACGTTTAACCATGTGGGCTCCAATGAACCCTCCTGCGCCACAAACTAATGCTTTTTTCATTATATTATCTCTTAAACCTAGCACCCAAGCTGGGTATATGTTTTTGCTGTGCTGAATTTAATAAATCCAGCCTTGCTCCAAGTTTTTATTTTCTAAAACTAAAAAAATCTTTAAATGTATTTTTCTTTGAAAGGGATGCAATTTGCTCAATTCGCAAATGATTTTGATATTGGAGTTCTTGGATTATTTTAGATAGAAATGTTGAGTATGAAGATGATTCAATATCTTTTTTGGTAACCAATATATCTCCTACATATTGATCAATAATAAGTATTGAATACAACTCATCTGCGTCTTTAAAGTTAATGCAGCCGTGATTACGAGATATGTAACAAAAAGAAAATGTTGTATCAAACTGATCCAATAGTTCAGAAAAGTGGTTAATTATTTTTGTTTCGGTGAAACCGAATCGATCACTAACATCTCCAATTGAAAATTCAATAATAAAACTGTGACAAATTTGTCTAGTTAAAGCTGATTCAGCAAGAACTAAATCGGTAAAGCCTTCGACATCAATTTTACATAAATCAATATGGGTTATGTCATGAGACTTAATAAAGCTATCAAGCGTCATTGATTTGATTGACTCATTATCCGAGTTGTCATCTAACACAATTTTTGCATTAGTTCCTGAGCCTGAAAAATTCACAAAACCATTGCCATCGGCTATAGCTACATTCGAATTTATAAAATCACACTCCGCATTTTCCATATTTTTTTCGAGCAAAAGAAAATTTCTTGACGACGCTTCGACGCAATACACCTTAGCTGTTGGGATTTTTTTCTGAAGAAATATAGCATTAATGCCAACGTTGGCTCCAATATCAACAAAAACTCCGTCATCATCCATTAATAAGTTATATAGGCATAATTGGTTTTGTTCCCAGCCGCCTGTTTTCTCTAGATTGTTAGAGATGATGCTTTCATTTGTTTCAAGCAGGACATTAAAATCGATGCCCTCAAAAGAAAACTTTCTACTTTGAGTGTTCAAATTTATACGTGTCAATATGGTCTCCATTCGAGCTGATGATGAGCCCTAAACATATAGCTCTTATTAAGATAAAATATTAGTATATTTCCTATGATCCATGATTAGACACTGCATGGAACTCTTCCGTAACTATCCTGAAAACGTACTATATCGTCCTCTCCCAGATAACTGCCGGTTTGTACTTCGATCACAACCAACTGTTCCGAACCGATGTTCTCGAGGCGATGTTTGTGTTCGGCAGGTATAAAAGTAGACTCGTTAACTTTGAGGATCAATTCTTGTTCATCGTTAAGCACCTTGGCAGCCCCACTTACTACTACCCAATGTTCACTCCGGTGATGGTGCATTTGCAAGCTGAGGCTAGCGCCTGGCTTGACCTCAATTCGCTTTATTTTAAAATGCGGGCCTTCTTCTAACACGGTATAGGTGCCCCAAGGCCGGTGTGCAGTGCGATGTATTTTGTGCGCTTCGTGGCCTTGTTCTTTTAGCTGGGCATAGATTTTTTTGACTTCTTGGGCACGACTTTTGTCAGCTACCAATAGTGCATCATGCGTATCAATGATGATGAGGTTTTCAACACCAACCGTACCCACCACTCGGCTTTCACTTTTAATGGTGCAGTTTTTCGTGTCTTGTGCGATTACATCACCCTGAATACGGTTGTTGTCGCTGTCCGGGGCTGTCAGATCACCCAGTGCTCGCCAGCAACCAATATCACTCCAGCCGATATTGCAGGCCACCACCGCCGCGTTGTGGGTTTTTTCCATAACGGCGTAGTCGATGGAATCATCTGGCACGCTCTTGAAATGTTCCGGATTAATTTCAACCTGGACAAATTCTTTGCCTGATACCTTTCTGGCCTGTTGCAGACAGTTCCTGGTGGTTTCTAGGATTTCCGGGCAGTGCAGCGCCATTTCTTTTAGCATGGTGCCAGCTGAAAAGCAGAACATGCCGGAGTTCCAAAGGAAATCAC
>JBALXS010000116.1:0-14356 GCA_036960485.1 Oceanospirillaceae bacterium | reverse complement strand
CGACCTCTTTGACTAAGTGCATACCCTCTTCTAAGATTTGGCTCGGATCAATCGAGCGTAAACCGACTATTTGTAATCGATCACTTTGCAATCCGCTACGCTGTGCCATCACTTGACCAATAAAAGGCTTAGTACCGCGATTCATGCCTGACATGCCGATATCATCTAAAGTGCGTCTGCCATCTATTTCAGCACCGGTGAGGTGGCCTTTTTCAATGCGTAAGGTATCTAATGCATCTAAACCGTAAACTTGTAACAGTGGATTTAAGCTGAGCAGTGTTTGCCAACAGCTACTGCCATAATCAGCGCCTGTGTATAACTCATAAGCCATTTCGCCACTAAAGCTAATACGACAGATCTCAACCGGTATTTGCCCTAGGTGTCCTTTTGCATATCCCATGAAGGGTAGTGCTTCGTCAGCAAAATCGATATCGGCGATACACGTTTGCAGCATCTCGCGGCTCTTAGGTCCGGCGATAGCCATTGCTGCATATTGATCAGTCACTGAGGTGCAAGCCACCGCTAGTTCAGGCCAATCAACTTGCGTTAATCTATCAAAATGACGTAACACTAATCCTGCATTTGAGGTGGTGGTGGTTATTAAATAATCATCTGTATCTAGACGTACCACTGTTCCATCATCAAACACCATGCCATCTTCACGTAGCATCACACCGTAGCGAGCTCGGGCAATTTTAAGTGTGTCGAAACTACCGACATACACTAGGTTTAATAGTTTTAGCGCATCGGGGCCGCAAACTCGAATCTTACCTAAGCTTGAGACATCAACTAAACCAGCGTGCTTTCTTACGTGGCTTGCTTCACGAATCGTCGCCTCCCGCTTCGTTTCCCCTAAACGGCGATAGTCCGTCGCACGACGCCAGGGACCACTGATATTAAAATGTGCACCATTGGCTGCATGCCATTGTTGCATAGGAGTGCGACGCGTCGGCGTTAAGTGATGCCCAGTTTCATTAGCGCCCCAAGCACCAATAGTGACTGGCGTATAAGGGGGACGAAAGCGAGTGGTTCCGGTTTGATCGATGCTCTGTCCAAGTTGCTCAGCCATCAATGCTAGTGCGTTCACATTACTCAGCTTGCCTTGATCTGTAGCCATGCCTAAGGTTGTGTAACGTTTGAGGTGCTCAACTGACTGGTAGCCTTCGCGCGCGGCTAATTCAATATCCGCAGTGCTAACATCATGTTGCAAATCGACAAATGACTTTCCTTTTCCAGCGATTGACCAAAGTGCTTGAATTTGGTATTCGCTCTCGGCTATATCTAAGGTGAGCCAGCTTGGTTTTTCGGTGCTGTTTATGGCAACATTACTTGAATCATCTTGTGCTAATTTTTGTCCCAACTGCCAAGCTTGCTGTACGCAGCTAGATAAATTGAAATCACCACCAGCAGCCCCTACATTATGTACATCACTGCTGGTCGCAATTGGCACTAGCGCTGCTAACTGTTCGTTATAATGCAGCTTACCGCCCGCTTGGCTATGCAGATGCGCCGTTGGCGACCACCCTCCAGAAACCAGTAAGCTATCACACGCTATTGTGTGCCGTTTCTCTGCTACTTTACCATTGAGATAATTGTTCACTTGTACACGCCGAAGCTGCTTATCCCCCTCTGCGCGGCTAACGACCGATGCGTAGTGCAACTCTATACCAGAGCTATCTATTTGCTTTTGTAGTTCAAGCGTTAAGCTTATTTGCGCGCGTTCTCGTACATCTATTAATGCTCGTAAATTTGCACCTACCGTTAGTAAATCAGCTGCTACTTGATAAGCGCTATTATTGTTGCAAAAAATAACAATTTCGCGCCCAGGTAATGTAGCGTAGCGATGTAGATAGAGCTGTGCAGAACCTGCCAATTGCACACCGGGTAAATCATTATTGACAAAAACTAGTGGTCGCTCAATTGCGCCCGTCGCTGCGACACACTGCGCCGCTTTTACTTCTAAGAGGCGTTCTAACACAGCGCAAGGCGCAGCAGTGCGCTCTAGCAATGTGTATACTTTATTATCGTATGCGCCAAAAGCAGTGGTTTGAGTCAACAATCGAATATTGCTATGCGCTGCTAATTTTTGCACAGCGCTGCGCTGCCACTCTTTATGCTGTGGTTGTTCACTAAGCTGCCCGCCTATTTGTGAGTGTTGCTCAACTAATACTACATCTAAGCCACTGTTGGCAGCTGCTAGTGCGGTACTTATGCCGGCTAAACCTGCGCCTATAACAAGTAAATCACAGTGTAGATGCAAGTGTTCGTAGTTGGCGTTATCCGCCGTTAAACCGGTATTGCCCATACCTGCTGCTTTGCGAATAATTTTCTCGTAAAACATCCAACCTTTTAAGCCTGGCCAAATAAAGGTTTTGTAATAGAACCCAGCGCTGAGTAATGGCGATAATTTATCGTTGATCGCTCCAATATCGAATTCTAGTGAGGGGGCACAGTTTTGGCTGCGCAGCTGCATACCTTCGCGCAGCGTAATCATCGTGACACGCGCATTCACTTCTACTCGACCATCTATTTCAATACTCAGTAGCGCATTCGGCTCTTCTGGGCCTGCACTATATAAGCCGCGCACTCGATGGTACTTAAAACTGCGCGCCAATAATTTAATCCCATTAGCGGCTAACGCTGAGCCGACAGTATCACCGCTAAACCCTGTAAGGGGCTTACCGTTAAAGCTGAAGTTGAGAGCTGTTTCGCGATCAATTAAGCCGCCGGTGTGCAACCGTAAATTGTCGATTTTTCGCTTAAACATTACTATCACCTACATTGTCGCCTGTAACTGTCTCAGGCTCTTTTTGATCAGCAGCTAAAATTTGATGGTTTAAGGTATCGCGTGTCAATTTAAACCAGCGCCGACAGCCACTAGAGTGATACCAAAGCTCACTGTGCGGTCCGCGTGGGTTATCGCGTAAATAGACAAAATCGTGCCAGCGTTCAAGTGAGCCATCGTCCATTGAAGGACGCTGCACAGTTGCATCGCCACCGTAGTAAAACTCTTCTAAATCACGCTCGCCGCAATGGGGGCAGGGAATTCGGTTCATAACTATTTCTCTATCTATAATTAGTGAGCGTTGGGCACAGGTCCTGTGCCGGGTTCATCGATAGTTTTGCCGCTCTTAAAGCGATCTAAAGAGAATCCTTTACTTAATGGATGTAATTCATTTTCAGCAATACTATGTGCTAAACACCACCCTGCTGCAGGCGTGCCTTTAAAGCCGCCATAACACCATCCCGCATTGATATATAAATTATCTAACGGGCCGCAGTGCATAATAGGGCTGCCGTCCATGGTCATATCAACCACACCAGCCCATTGTCGCAACACCTTTAAGCGGCTCATCATCGGAAAGTAAGTGGCGGCGGCCTTCATAATATCGCGACTACGTGAAAAAGAGCCACGCTGGGAATATGAGTTGTAGCCATCAAGCTCTCCACCAAACACTAAGCCACCTTTATCTGATTGGCTTATATAGAGTTCAAGACCACTAAAAACCGCCACTGTATCAAGCAAGGGCTTTACCGGTTCTGTAACAAACGCTTGTAATAGATGACTTTCTAACGGTAAGCGAATACCCGCTTTAGCTGCTAAATGCCCTGAATGACCAGCAACACTTAGCGCGGTTGCACCTGATAGAATTTTTCCGCGCGTTGTTTGTACACCTAACACTTTCTCGCCTTGCAACACAAAATCTGTCACTTCGCAGTTCTCGATAATATCGATGCCTAAAGCGCTCGCTGCACGTGCATAGCCCCAAATCATCGCATCATGGCGAGCCGTGCCGCCGCGACGCTGCATCAAACCACCATAAATAGGTAGGCGTGCATTTTCATCTGAGTAAACACCGCTCAACTCTTTGCGCACTTCGTCAGGGCTTAGCCACTGAGCATCGATACCTTGCAGGCGCATCGCATTGCCACGTTTTAGCAAGTAATCAACACTGCCATCATTTTGCGCCACGATCATCGCGCCGCGTTGAGAGAACATAGTATTAAAATTCAACTCAGTGCTGAGCTCTTCCCACAGCTTTAACGAATGTTCATAAAAGCGCGAATTATCCTGCAACTCGTAATTTGAGCGCACTATCGTAGTATTACGCCCAGCGTTACCGCCACCTATCCAGCCTTTTTCAAGCACCGCGACATTAGTAATACCATGATTTTTGGCGAGGTAATAAGCCGCAGCAAGACCATGCCCACCACCTCCGATGATGATTACGTCATAGTGTGCTTTGGGGGTAGCACTGCGCCAAGCACGTGGCCAACCACGTTGACCATTGAGCGCTTGTTTAACGATTGCGGCAAAGTTATATTTCATTTTTACAGTCCGATAGCCTTGATTAAACTTTTATTAAATTTCTATTAAACTAGGTTCGACGCACCCTTAAATTCTAAATATTAATGTCTATTTAGTTAGTTGCGTCACTGTAAAAATTGTAGCGAGTAAGATTTGTACACACAAGCCCGCATAAAGCTAAATTGTTTAAGATTTTTAAGCAAAGTGACAATGAATTATTACATTATGTAAAAAGCGTGATTTTTAAGTGTTAATGTATTATTTACACGCTATCTGAGGAGCTACAAAGCACTGTAAAACAGTACTTGTGACTAGGTAAGGGTTTGGGATTAAATGCGTAGTTAAAAACTGATTTTTGTTAATAATTTAAAGCGAATAATGTATTAGTTGAAGTCTCTAGCTCGGATATTGCATGCAATGCCGTGATGATTGCACTGCTAGTTGTTTTTACAAGATTTTTTTCGATTGAGTACCGTACCGATGTGTCCGGTTGATTGAGAAAGAAAAGCCTGTAGAAACAAAGAGCAAGCGCGCGAGCAATTGGATGTAACATTCGGACTAATTATAATCTGCCAGTACCACGGAGGTAATAGTATCTTCTATGCCGTCTATCTCACGAATATCATCAATTTGTTGGTCTAGCTCTATTGTTGTTTCAACTGTTATCTCTACCATTAGGTCATAGATACCACTGACAGATAAAATCTTAGTCACTTGTGGACGTAAGCGTAAATTTTTAATTACATTACGCGATACGCCAGCGCGTAGGTTGATCGACATAAGTACTCGTAACAATCGCTTGTCATACTCATCATCAAACAATACCGTAAAGCCCTTAATAATTTTACGCCGCTCAAGCATTTCAATGCGGTTTTGTACTGTCGCTCTAGAAACGCCAAGCTTTTTACTAAGTGATACTACTGATTCGCGGCCGTTTTGTTTTAGTAAAGCAATTAGCTGTTTATCTCGTTGTTCTAATTCCATGATGTTTAATACTTATACATTTATCTTAAAGGGTTTGTAGTTGATTAGGCATTTTAGCATAAAGACTAACCAAATTAGCTTTATGTTAAGTTTTAATAATGACTTTTGCCATTTTGATCATTGTTTATATATTTTCACTGCTGTAAATTTAACTTGCTTAGAAATATGCAGCACAGAACCAGCTATATAGCAGGCTTAAAACCCGCTTACAATTACCATTTTTTAAGCTCAGAGCACCTCAATAATAATACCGCTACTATATTTAAAAGATAGCGGTTCTACGTTAGTTAAGGAAAATTTAGTGGCATCTTCAGACCCTATTGTAAAAATTAATGCAGTGTCTCGTCGTTTTAACATAAGTAAAGAGACGAGCATTTTGGCACTAGATAAAGTTTCCAATCAAATTAATCGCGGTGAAGTTGTCGTCATTATCGGCCCAAGCGGTTCAGGTAAAAGTACCTTACTGCGCACTCTTAATGGTTTAGAAACTATTGATGAGGGCAGCATTATATTAGATGGCGTTAACTTAACCGATAAGAAAACTGATATGAATGCCCTGCGCACAGAAGTGGGTATGGTATTTCAGCACTTCAATCTTTTCGAGCATAAAACCTGCTTAGAGAACATCGTACTTCCACAAAGAGTCGTGCTTAAAAAGGATCTCGATGAAGCGCAAAAAGTCGCTCGCGAATTACTAACTAAAGTTGGTATTCCCGATCGAGAAGGCAACTATCCACGCCAACTTTCAGGCGGCCAGCAGCAACGTGTTGCTATCGCAAGAGCATTAGCGATGAAACCTAAAATGATGTTGTTCGACGAAGCCACTTCAGCTCTAGATCCAGAAACCGTTAATGGTGTTTTAGATCTAATGAAGCAATTGGCTGGTGATGGCATGACCATGGTTGTCGTAACCCATGAAATGGGCTTTGCCCGTGAAGTTGCCGATCGAGTAATCTTTATGGATGAAGGTGCTATTGTTGAAGAAGGTGATCCAGCTGACTTTTTTGACAACCCTAAAACTGAACGTGCGCAAAAATTCTTACAGCAAATTCTTTAGCACTCTCATATAAATACTATTAACTACCATTAGCCCAATAAAACTAAAAAGATGATAACGAGGAAATATTAATGTTAAATTTCAAGAAAACGCTTTTAATTGCGATGACATGGATAGCAGCAACTGCTGTCACGACTGTTAGCGCTGAAACGACCATGGAAAAAATCGTTAAAACTGGCAAGATGAGCATTGCTGTACAAACCCAAGGACCACCAACCAGCTTTATCAACAAAAATGGCGACCGTACTGGCCTAGCAGTTGAACTAGCACAGCAGTTTGCTGACGATATGGGTGTTGAGTTAGAAATAAAAGACTATGATTGGAAAGGCTTAATCCCAGCACTTAAGTCAGGAAAAGTTGACTTTATCGCAGCTGACATGACACCTACTGCTAAGCGTCACATGCAAGTATTGTTCACTGATCCTGCTTTCTTCGCGGAAAACGTGATGTTTGCTAAGAAAGATAAAGGTTACAAATCTTGGGCAGAACTTAATGACAAGAAATTCTCTTTAGGTGCAACTCAAGCTTCTAGCTATGCAAGCCTTGCTCGTGAGTTATTGCCAAACGCTAAGCTAAAAGAATATGCGGGTGGCACTCCGCAAACAGTACAAGCAATTTTGGGTGGCCGTATAGACGCAGGTATCTCTGATCGCGCAAGCCTATCTACTTATATCAAGCAATACCCTGAATTAACGATTGTTGAATTTATGCGTAAAGAGCCATTAGGCTTTGCTGTACGTCCAGATTCTATGCATTTACTATTAGCATTAAACAATTACTTACAAGTAATTGAGCATGACGGTAGCAAGCAGAAGTTGCTTGATTACTGGTGGAACACTACTAACTGGGAAGCTAAGCATAAGTAATTTATAGAGACCTTTGCTTCTCACTGGGTTGTCGCTAGATGACCCAGTTATTCTTTATTTACACTGCTACAATCAATGAATTTACCACGTACCATCATGCTTGCTAGCTGTTTTTTTGAGACCCTTTATGTCTTGGCTCCTTGATATTTTTAATTTTCGAATCGTCGGTCAATACGCCGATGTATTCCTCGACGGCATAATAGCAACGCTCTGGATCTCTCTAGTTTGCCTTGTGTTGTCATTATTTTTCGGTGTTTTTGTCGCTTTGATGCGCATGTCACCTATTGCAGTGGTTTGGCGTATAGCAGCGGCCTATATACAATTTATTCGCGCGACACCGCTGTTGATTCAAATCTATTTGATCTACTACGGATTACCTGGATTAATCGGTAACTTTTTCAACGAGACCGAAACCGGTATTATTGCTTTAACGATACACACGACACCTTACATGGCTGAAATTATTCGCACCGGTATTTTATCTATATCCCACAAGCAAACTGAAGGTGCTATGGCTGTAGGCATGAGTAAAATACAAACGATGTATTACGTTATTTTACCCCAAGCCATCGCTAAAGTTATTTCACCTTTGCTTGGGCAAACAGTGGTACTGCTAAAAGATACTTCGCTACTGAGTATTATTGCAGTATTTGAGCTTATGGGTGCGGGTTTACTAATGTTCTCTGAGACAGTAATCGCCACTGAAAGCTATATAACAACCGCGTTTTGCTATTTAACAATTTACCTGATGATGTTGATCATCTCAGGCTATGTACAACGTAAATTGGGGGGCGCTAACGCGCACTAGGAGATACACTATGATGCAATGGTTACAGCTCAAGTGGCAAGTGGTAGATAGCTTATTACCTTTCTTGCTCACCGGTTTACAAAGTACCTTTGAAATATCTATTATCGCGATTATTTGCGGTAGCTTACTGGGTGCAGTGTTGGGTATTTTAAAAACCTTAGACAGCACTATATTGCGTATTTTTATAAACACTTATCTGCATGTTTTTCGCGGCACACCTTACCTAGTACAACTGTATTTGATTTACTTTGTACTACCATCGTTAGGTATTGCCGCACTTGAATTCGACAGTTTCAGCGCCGCTGTTATCTCTCTTTCTCTTTATACTGCCAGTTATGTCACGGCAATTGTTGCCTCGGCTGTACACGCTGTACCTCCAGGGCAAGAAGAAGCAGCGCGTTCATGTGGTATGAGTAAAGCACAAGCGCTTTTTTATGTGGTGGTGCCGCAAGCATTGAAATTGACTATTCCGCCAATGGCGAGTGTTTACGTAATTGTTATTAAGAGTACTGCGGTTCTTTCTGTCATCGGTATTTCTGAACTAACACGCCAAGGTGAAACATCTATATTACGCATGCCTGGTGATACGATGTTTATCTACGGTCTTATCGCAGCACTTTATTTCGCGTACTGCTACCCAGTGCTACGTTTTGCTAGCTGGGCTGAAAGTAAGGTAGGCGATAAAGCGCTTTAAGTCGATTACTTTAAAAAAGGCACTAAGCTTTGATTAAGATAATCCTTTAAGTAAGCTACCAGTTCACTCTTTATCTCTTACAACTTAGAAGGGATAAAGAGTGAATACTCTCAAAGCTTGACGGCTATTAATCGCCTTTTTTTACTTGGTGAGTGTGTCTACGCTTTACCCCTTTTACTCACGCATTTAGCCAAGACCATCGTTATTTTCTACAAAGCAAGCTAACTTAAATCTAATAAAACCTACTTATTTCCTAGCTAACTCTTTTTTATCAACTCTTTAGCACCGTTCTATCGATTATCTAGCACTTATGTCCAATTGCTTAACATATAAAAATATTGTTATCGTGTCAGTCTATTTGATGATGAGATAATTTAGATGAAATCTATCCGTGCGAAAATATTTGCTTTAGTTTTAGTCCCTCTAATTTTGGTAGTTTGCGTGTTAACTGCTATCTCAATTAATGGCTTGAAAGCTGTTAGTGAAAAAGAAGTTATATTATTTAATAAAGAACTCATTGATATAAAAAAAGAAGAACTCAAAAGTTTTACTGATATAGCAAAGAAATCAATTGCACATTTATCTCCTGACATCGCTGATGATTTGAACCAAATGCGCGATATCATTAGAGCATTAACCTTTGGCGAAAATGGCTATTTTTTTATTTTTGATCAAAAAGCAACGACTATAGTACACGCTGGCAAACCTTCCCTTGAAGGGAAAAACTTAGCCACTTTGAAAGATACTCGCGGTACTTTCATCATCAATGACCTAATAAAAATTGCTCAGCAAGGTGGTGGTTATGTTGAATACTATTGGGAAAATCCTGCTATTAAGCAAGAAGCGCTAAAGCTTTCATATGCCAGCATGCTTGATGATTGGAACTATATGATCGGCATTGGTATCTATCTCGATGATATTGATAAAAAAGTAAGCGGTATGAAACTAGAGTTGGACAAGCAAGTATCTGCTATTTTAATGCAATCTATTATCGCTTCAATCATTCTTTTTATCATTTGTGCAATCGCGGTATTAATAGTAGCACCAATGATAACGAAGCCTTTAATTTTTGTAGCCACCAGCCTAGAGCAAATAGCTGAAGGCGACCGCGATCTCACTCAACGCATCGCTGTTACAACTAAAGATGAGGCAGGGAGAGTCGCCATTGCATTCAATCAATTCGTAGCAATGGTGCAAGGGCTTATCTTAGAGATTCGTGAATCAACTGATTCACTTAACAACAGCATGGCTGAGCTTGAAATATTAAGAAATAGGAACACACAAAGATTATTAGTTCAAGTTGATCATCGTGACAAGGTTGTCGAGGGTATTAATGAATTATTGCATTCCGCTTCAGACATTTCACAAAATAGTATTGAAGCAACTAAACAAGCTAACACAGCTGCACAAGAAGCAGAGCAAGGCATTAAAGGTTTAAATGACAATAACGCGCAAATTACGCAACTTGCCGAAGATATTCAAGGATCAGTCTCTGTCATTGCAGAATTAGAAACCGAAGTTTCTAGCATTAGTACCGTATTATCTGTCATTCAAGATATTGCTGAACAAACTAATTTGCTGGCACTCAACGCAGCAATAGAAGCAGCACGAGCAGGCGATCAAGGCCGAGGTTTTGCTGTTGTTGCAGATGAAGTTCGTGCACTAGCCGCGAGAACGAGAAAGAGTACTGAAGAAATTCACGATATGATTCAGCGCTTAGAAAGTAAATCACAAACAGCCGTAAAGGTGATGGACGATAGCCAGGTACGCAGTGTTAGTACCGCTGATAACGCGCTCATTGTTATAAATCACTTATCTCAATTAAGTGCTGTTATCAATGATATCAGTGAGATGAACGCTAAAATTGAGTCTACATCCGATTTACAGAGCCGCATGACGGCACAAATGAATGACAATATAGCGCTTATATCGCAGTTAGGAGCCGAATCTGTTGATGACGCACAAGCATCGGCTGTTCTATCAGAAGATGTGGCTTCTCAAACTAATAATTTGTATAAATTAGTCAATAAATTCCGCATTTAAAGCAACTGTTTTCCTGCAACCTTTAAACCCGTAAGCAAAGCATAAATTACGGGTTTAAAGGCTTAATTTACTACCTTGTAGCCATAAATGACGACATAAAATGGCATCAGCAATTAAAAGTTTAGCTCAGTTTGATAGCAATATTTTTACTGTGTACATAGTTCATTAATGCCTCGCGCCCTTTCTCACGCCCGTAACCTGATTTACCGGTTCCACCAAAGGGCGTTTCAACACCACCGGCATACCATTCATTGATATACACCTGACCTGCTTTTAGTTGCTGTGCTACCCGCATCACACGCTGCAAATCATTGCTAAACACCCCTCCTGCTAAACTGTACTCAGTGCTGTTAGCAATTTGTATTGCCTGAGCATCCGTTGCAAAACGTTGCACAGTGATTACTGGACCAAACACCTCTTCTTGAGCAATGTTCATTTGGCTAGTGACATCGGCAAAAATAGTCGGTTGGAAAAAGGCACCTGCTGTCGTATCTTCAAGGAATAACGCTTTACCGCCAGTAATTAAACGCGCACCTTGCACATGAGCCTGATCACAATATTCGCTGACGCGTTGCTGTTGAGTAGCACTCACCAATGAACCCATGTTTAGGTCATCCATGCCCGCACCGATGGTCAAACTTTCAGCCATAGTTTTCAAACGCGCCAACAATTGCTGCTCTATATCTTGATGTACTATCAATCTTGATAATGCAGAACAAACTTGGCCAGCGTTGAAAAATATCCCCCAACGCACAGATTCAACCACCGCCTCTAAATCTGCATCCGCATAAATAATGGCCGCTGATTTTCCACCAAGCTCTAATACACAAGGTACTAGGTTAGTCGCCGCAGCTTGAGCGATAGCCGTACCAGTAGCCACTGATCCGGTGAACACAATTAAATCAACATCACTATGACTAGACAATGCAGCGCCCGCAGTATTGCCGTAACCGCAAAGAATATTCACAGCGCCCTCTGTCAACCCTGCATACTCAGCCGCTCTGGCAATATACGTTGCCGCCAATGGTGTCAGCTCGGGGGTTTTGATCACACAAGTATTACCTGTCACTAGCGCAGGAGCGACTGAACGTGCCACCATCTCCAGAGGGAAATTCCAAGGCACAATATGCACAGTAACCCCAAAAGGTTCGTACTGCGTGTAATCGACGTAATCTACGCCTAAAGGAATAGAGCGACCATCTACCGTTTCAGCTTGGTTAGCGTAGTATTCAAAGTAGCGGGCCGCGCCTTGCACTTCGCCTCTGGATTCGCTGAGCGGTTTACCACTTTCTAACGTGAGTACAAGGGCTATTTCCTCACTATTTTGCAACAGATAATCACCCATTTTGCGCACTATGCGGCCACGCTCTATCGGTCTTAATTGCGACAGCATTGCCGATTCATGACAACGGCGCGCCGCAGCGACAGCACGATCCACATCATCAACACCCGCTAAGCTCATTTGTGCTAGCTCACTACTATCACTAGGGCACTCTACGCTTAACCAACCCGCGCTACCTTCACACCATTGACCATCGATATAATTGTGCCATTGACGCGCTATTTGTGGGGCAGTTTTTGTCATTTTAAGATCTCGTTAATGCTGATAATATTGTTGAAACAACGCTAAGGTTTTATCGATTGCCGCATCGTCTATATCTAAATGCACTACCATTCGACTTGAAGGTGCTTGACCACCAATTAAAACGCCATTATCCGCTAAAAATAAATTTAGAGCCGCTTGGTCTTCTTCACTTGGAGTAATAAAAAGCACATTAGTATCGACACTGAGTGGATCAATCTCCAACCCTTGAATATCCGCTAACCCTTGCGCTAAACGCTGGGCGCGCCGATGATCATCAGCTAAGCGCTCAATGTGGTGCTCTAATGCATATAAACCTGCTGCTGCAATCACTCCTGCTTGGCGCATACCGCCGCCGAGCAATTTACGATTACGTCTCCCGCGTTGAATAAATGCGTGATCTCCACTGAGTACCGAGCCTAACGGCAGGCCCATTCCCTTGGATAGGCAAAGGGAGACACTATCACAGTCGTCCACCAGCGCTGCTGGCGTTGC
Source organism: Oceanospirillaceae bacterium (assembly GCA_036960485.1). GTDB lineage: Bacteria > Pseudomonadota > Gammaproteobacteria > Pseudomonadales > Balneatricaceae > Rs1. The sequence goes on along the minus strand of JBALXS010000116.1, from coordinate 1,518 downwards.
TCCTTGAGCAACAGCTGCATGTAATAAGCGCGCACCGTCCATGTGTACTAATAACCCATGGCTTTTCGCCAATGCCGCTAACGCTTTAATATTGTCTTGATCTTGCACTGTTCCCGAAACGGTATTTTCTAAGCAAAGCAATCGACTGATCGCACAGTGTGCATCATCCGGTTTTATCACCGCGGCTAATTGCTCAACACTGAAAGCACCGCGCTGATCCGTTGTTACTGGTTGCATGGCAATACCCCCTAACACTGAAGCACCGCAAGCTTCATCGCGATAAATGTGATACTGATCACCCACTATCACTTCTTCACCGCGCTGGCAGTGGCTGAGCAACGCAGCCAAATTACTCATGGTCCCGGTGGGAAAGAATAATGCCGCTTCTTTTCCCATTAGCTGCGCTACCTTTTCCTCTAACAGATTTACGCTGGGGTCTTCACCGTATACATCATCACCTACTGCTGCCTGCGCCATCACTTGACGCATTGCCGCTGTCGGTTGAGTAACAGTATCGCTGCGATAATCAATAATATTTTGATCCGCCAAATCATGACGTTTGGCCATACCACTATAGCTACCGCTTGTTTTAGTACCCGCTTTGACACTTTGCTTATTGCTCATTACTCATTCCTTAATTGCTTGTTGCGCAAATTGCGCATCACTGACCATTGCACCTTCATAAGGTAGTGCCGCCACGATATGCACTCGAGGATCTTCCCCGCCATTGAATGCAGTATGATACCCGCGCGTATCAGTAAAATATACAGATCCGTCTGCCGGTAAATGCGTGCAGTGGTGGTTTACCACAAACAGAGATCCCGGATTACTGATCACCGGAATGTGTAACCTAGGTTCGGGATCGCGATGCCACGAATTGCAGTTATAAATATCTTTTTTAAGTATACGCATGCGCCCTATCGGAAAGCGTTGAGTTAACTCGCGATATACATCTTCAAAATAAGTATCTTTAAACAACGGATTAAATTCAGAAAATAGTGACTCATCGACCATTTCATCACGGGCGTATTCACGATAAGTATCATCCGTGCGTGTCCAAAAGCGGCCAATTAAATCATACGGTTCTGGTACTTCAATTCCCGGTCTGCGTGTGAGCGCTAAAACATGAAAGCCAGAGCCAATGCTCTCAATATGTTTTTCTACTTCTATATAGGCTTTGCGCAATTCGTCAATATCGAAAGTTAGCTCAAGTTTGGCAATTCCGGGGCCCGCCTTGAAGCTAGCAACAGATGTAGTGTCAAAATCGCTCTCCAACCATTGCTGCATCTTCGTCGCATCTCGGACAATTGATTGATCGGTAATTGACATAGTTTTCCTCCTACAAAATTATTCACTGTCACATCGCCAGTATTGACGACAATTTAATCTTAAACTCGACGATTGATTCACCTTCAGCTACCGAATCTAGAATAGCGCTAGATTACTGCTAAAAAGGGGTACTTGTGAAATGGATTTTTCGGATGACTTGAGCTAAAAATTAGATCAACAAAAAAATAG
>JBALXS010000005.1:0-101310 GCA_036960485.1 Oceanospirillaceae bacterium | reverse complement strand
GGTTTAGGTTATTTGAGTCAAATTTAGCGGTCATTTGAGGCGAATAGTTGTTCTACATAACGAAAATGAACGTTAAATTTGGCCAAATAGACTAGATCGCAGTAGATCAGTCTGTTCTCGGACGGCCTCCTAACTCAGATTTTCTAGCTACCCTCTGAAACCTATAGCCTATAAATCTATAGCTTGAACTCTTTTACAATAGCAGTGAGGTTAATAGTAAGGCTCTTCGCTGTTAGTCGCTATTTTTTCAGACGTCACTGAAGTTTCTTCTGCGGTGCCTAAAGCTGCTAATACTTTCTTCTCCAAACTGAGAGATGACATCGCAATGACAACTTTATGCAATGGATTGAAAATTGCTTTGATTGAGATATAAATCATTAAACATAGCGCTAGTATCATCACCATTTGAACCTAAGCTCATCTTCCTTAGTTAATATTATTGATATTAATTCTCATTAAAAGTACTCTATAACTAAGTTAATCATCGATAGTAACCCCATGAAAAATAACTCAATAACACGTGTTAAACAGGCTTTTTTTCAAAACTCTGCGGCGACTATCGCGAGTATCATTATTGGTCTTTCATTCAAAATTTGGCTAGCGCATGAGTTACCTAAAAGTGATTTAGCACTTTTTAACACTATTATTGATGTCATTTTATTAGCATTGATTTTGATGACAGGTTTTAGATCTTCAATGGTGGTTACTTACTCACAAATCAACAATGATCGAGACATTATTAATGTGTTTCGCTTCAGCTTATTAGCAATGGTACTGTTCACTTGGGGGATCGTTTTACCCTATATAAAACACAAAATGCAGTTAGATATCAGCTATTTTCAATTTGTTGCCATTATCTTAGCGATTGGTCTTAAAGTATATTTTACCAATTTAATCGCTATGTATCGTCTATACCCCATTTCCAATAAAGTCACCTGGTTAGAGCCTGTCAGCAATGTAATATTTTTTATTATTTGCTATTTCTTCTTAGGCTTCCCTCCACTCAAATCTTTGTTTCTAAGTTTAACGCTATCTTGTTTGTTTGTTGCAGGGTTTATGTACAAGCACCGTAATAAAACGATCGCAACAAGATCTCTAAACACCGTGACACTCAATCCAGAGATCGTCGGTTTTATCAAGAAGAGCTTTATTTCCGCTTTAGAAGCCGCTAGCAGTATCTTGATGATATATATAACAATACTGTTAACCGTGCAGCATTTTAGTGTCGATGAATTAGGTGATTTTCAAGTCGTTGTGCGCCCTATTTTTACTTACCTTACCTTGTTACTTGTTTTCCCTATTTATAAGTTTGTGTTACCGGAATTGGCTGTTTGTGTACGCAATAATGACATTGAACAGATAAAACAAATGAAGCACTGGGTTTATAAACTCGCCATTGGTTTTAGCGCTTGTTTCTTTATTATCATGCTCTTTTTTGCCGATACGATTATAGGCTTTGTGTTTTCGAACAATTATATTGGCGCAGTGCCAGTATTGGTCCATTTTTCAGTTTTCTTTGTTTTTATGATGCTAAACGCCTTTCAGCTGGCCTATATAAAAGCCAATGGCTTTTTCTTGCAAAGTTTGATGATACGTATCGCAGGGATAGTAACGCTGGTCAGCTCCTTCTACTTCTATATGCAATTTACGCAAAACGTGGTTTCTATCATTAGTGCTTTAGGCACTGGCTATCTCACTATGTTTTTGTTCTCCTGTGCTGTTGAAAGGAAAATACTTCAAGATAACCGCCAAAAATCTGCTCCTTAATAACTCTCAACTCAGCGATGTATGATGCTTATTAATAATCGGAGCTGAAATTGAGCGCTAATTAGCTTTCATAACAATCGCTAATCCGCGCTAGTCAGTCATCAAGGGATTTAAATATTTCATATACAGGTAAACATGGGATAATAGCGCCCTTATTTTGCGCACCGCGCTGTTTTTATTATTGAGTTGAGGAATTACACATGCATGATTTATATTACAAAGGCCGTATTCACACGCGTCTTAACCATGTAAATGCAGGTTACAATACAAATCGTGATGTTCAATTGGGTACTACGAAGTCTCCTTTAGCGTTAACAGTAACTGATGAAAGCAGAAAAGCTGAGATTGAATTATTACTGAGCGAACACCAACTTGTGGCAAACATAACCGTTGATGAAGCCGCTGCAGAAAACATTCATGATTTAACTGCCATTATCGATAGGCCTAGCCCTGTTATGATTGAAAAAAAGCCTGAGCGAAATGATCCTTGTTCATGTAATAGCGGTAAAAAATACAAGAAGTGCTGCGGCTAGTTCCACAAATTTTTAATCTAACAATGATGCAAAAACCAGTTGCACCTAATGCGAATTAATATCCACCTGTACCCCGCCGAGTTTTTAATAATTGTAAAAGAAATTCGTTTGAGAGGTTTTATAAGTTAAGGGTTAATTTGTGCTATGTATTTTTTCGAAAGGTGCTATTTGTGCTTCATTTCCGAGCATGGATTGAAGAAGATTTTTCTTATGGGCTTCTTTGATGCGTAAGTTAATCGTTTGAATGAAGCTTTGATTGTGTGGCGTTTTATGACAGACCATATGAATTGGTACTTCAAATAAAGTGAGCTTTTCGGAATAATGCAGTTCGTTAAAACCAAGACGGTGCATACTGATAAGCGTGTCTGGGTGAAAACCTAAAATCGCGTCGATCCGCCCTTTGGCGATCATTTTAATCATGCTTTCACCATTGGTGACAGCTGAAAAGGTAATTCCTTTTTGGCTTTTAAGTAATTTCACACCCAGATGACCAATAAGGTGCCCGATACTTTTTCCATTGAGCTGATCTGTGCTTGTGATCAAAGGCACTGTCTTGCGCGTATATATACGCGCAGAAACGATGTCTATAGGATCAGAACTTATCAGTTCAAAATCATCGCGATTGCCATGTGCTTTCCAAGCCCATTCATTAACGGGAAAAAGGCATGAATTGGTATCATATTGAAAAGTTAACGACTGCCTAGGGAGAGGAGCATAGGTGTGTATAATATTGTCTTGAACATCTTGTAAAATGAAATCGAGCACTCGGTTATAACCCAGTTTTTTTGTAGTGGAGAGTCGTTCATTTAAAAGAATTGTATGTATATTTATAGGTGCGGCAGCAAATAATTCAGCAGAGTATGGAAAAAGCATTAAAAAACATAAATACATGCTTTTTAATTTTAAACTTTTTATATTCAGCGAGTTATCCAGTCTAATGATGTTACGCTCCAAAAAAACGTTTTCGGTTGCTTGATTATCTGAGGCGGCATATTAACACAGTTTAATTTTTTTGGAAATATGTTGCTTTTTTAACAATATGTTACTGTTTATTAACAAGTTATATAAATTTATAACGTTAAGTGGCCTCTGCACTCAATAGCCTCAATAAGCGTCCATTGAACAATAAAAACAAACGCTGACTGAAGCTATAGCTTGGTAAGTGAGGACTAAAGAGTAAAACGGCGCAATGTCATTATTTTGAAAATTTGTCTCGCCATAAATTGCAACGCTGCGCATCGCGCTCTTCATAAAGGCGTAAAGCGGTGAGTAGTTCTAAGTTAAATTCATGCTCTTTATCTTCCCCCAGCGCGACAAGACGCATCGTATACCAAGCTGTGATTGCCCCTAGCGGTGGAGATTTGAATGAGGGAAATACAACATCGGTGGTTGTGTCTTCACTCATGTCATCACAGCGTTGAGTTAACCAGCAGATGGGTAGTTGCGGGTTAAGTACCATGGCGCGCGCTAAACTCACTATATCAACCGCACCGCTTTCAAGCGCATTTATCGCCTGTTGACGTTTCTTAAATCCACCTGTCAACATCAGCGGTATTTTGGTGTGTTGTTTGGCTGTGCGCGCAAATTCTAGAAAGTAAGGTCCTTTGGTTGCGTTACCGTCACTACTGGCTTTTGCACCTGGAAAATAAGTACCACCACTTATGTCGATCAAATCGACTGAAGTTTGATCGAGTAGTTTGATTACCTCTAGCGCTTCCACTTCAGTGATCCCGCCCACTAACTTATCTGTTGCGTTAATCCTGATGCCTATTGGGAATTGTGCGCCTACAACTTCTCTCACCGCCTTTATCACTGCAAGAACAATTTTAAAGCGCGCCTGGGTGTTTCCACCATAACTATCGTTGCGATGATTAAACAATGGCGATAAAAACTGTTGTAGTAGAAATCCGTGCCCTGCATGAATAAATATACCGCTAAAGCCCGCTTCTTTAGCTAGCAGTGCCGCTTCTGCATACATTGCAGGCAGTTGCTCAATTTCATCGACAGTGAGAGCACTACAACGTAAATCTGCTAAATCAAGTGCAGATGGCCCTTTAGGAAAGCTGATTGGTAAATGCGAAAGCGCGCCAGCATGACCAAGTTGTGGCCATAAGTGCGCGCCTTGTACGGTTGCACGACTAGCTAAAGCACGCAGCTTAGGTAAGTTTGATTGCTTTGAAAACACCAAATTACCCGGTTTTTCAGGGTAGCGCGGATCTATTTGCACCTCGCCAATAATAGATAACCCCACTCCACCTTGCGCCCATTTTTCATACAGCCGAATTTGCTCATCCGTCGCATCCCCTGCACCATTTCCCAGCGAATCCGACATCGGCGATTTACACAAACGATTTTTGATAATGGCACCACAAGGAAGGGTTAGTGCTTTTTGCAGTATTAATGGAGCGTCATTATTTTTGTCGGCATTGGTTGGTAAGGTCATACTTTGCTCCATTGATAAACTGCAATTTCTAGGTTTTTTCGTTTTTTTATTGCTAGCTTCTTCCTAATAACTCGGCCTCAAGCTTGGTTACAAACGCTTGAACACCTTGTTCATTGCGTCGGTAAAAAGTCCATTGGCCATGGCGTTCAGAATCGACTAAACCAACTTGTTTGAGCTTATCCATATAGTTAGAAATAGTTGACTGTGACAGCCCAGCTTTCTCTTTTATATAGCCGATACACACCCCTTCTACATTTTCGTGCTCAGGTAACGAGGCAGGGAAATTGGATCGATCTTTAAGCCAGATCATTATTTGACGACGCACCGGATTATTCAGTGCCGCTATTGCTTTATCTATATTCATAAATCTAAATATATCGATATATAAATATAATAGCAAACTGTTATCCATATAATTGCTAGCTGTTGGATAGGTTTGATCAAGAAAAGTAAAAAGCACTAGTTTCTAAATTTTTTAATTGCTGTTACTACTAGCTTTCACGCTAATCAATTCGTAGACTAGCATTTCCAGAAACTCAGACATCACAAGCATGAATACAAGCAGCATATATAGTGCGATCAATTATAAAAAATTCTTTATTTTTTTCGGTTCAGTACTATTGATAATCATGTTGCAAGCGCAAATTGTTAACGCTGCTAGCTTGAACAACAAAACCAATCACGCGCTAAAAACAAGCAAACATATTACTTTGCTTTCCCCTAAAACGGTGATGGCGCATATTAGAAAGCAAAAAAACAAACCGCTAGTGGTGTTGTTTTCTTCTTTTGATATCGCTTGTCATCTTTGTGCTAATGCGAACCAAGCGTTTTATAAATTAAGTGTACGTGAAAAACGTGGATTTGAGTTTGTCTTGGTAAATACCCAGCCATGGCTAAAGAAAGAACTAGAAACCAGCCTTTATTATAAAGTTAATATTAAATCGCCGGTTACTTTAGTGCTTTATAAAACGAAAGTACTTAAAAGATTAGTGGGTGATAAATACTCCAAAATGACCAATTATCTAACTGCTGTGAAAAAAGATATTCATCAAAATAAATTAGCGCTCTATGGCGACAAGCTAACAGCTGGCAATTTTAGCGCCATTGTTATTTCTGATAAGTATCAGCAAGTGCTCAGTAAATACTTAGCTGCCGCGGATGACTATAAAGCACTTGCGGTGGCCTCCAATAAGCGTAATGGCTGGACAGCTAGCCGAAAAATGGGCTATTTATCACAACAAGCGGCTAACTCCCAAGCCTTACAGCAATGTAATGATCGCTGGCATGCTAAAGGCTACAAAAACAATTGTAAGCTGTATATGATCAGCGACCAGTACGTTTACAACAAATCTACCGCCCAAATTAAGGCACTCACCGCTTCCTTAACAGGTTTAACTACGCGCATAGATAAACATGCTTTAAAACTTAAAAGTAAGCACAAAAATACTGCGCTCGCTTACTCTGTGAGTCGGTCAGGCAACTGGACCTCCAGTTATGTGTTTAACAAAAAAAGCGAGCAAATTGCTGTAAATACCGTGTTAAAAAATTGTGAAAAAAGCCGCCTTAAAAAGAACTTAAACTCTCCTTGCAAATTGTATTTCGTGAATGATAAGTTTGTCACTAATCGCGCAACGCTCTAGTCGTTATCTTAACAATCGGTCTAACAAAGAAACCGTTAGTTATTAACAATTTAAAAACTGTATTTTAAGCACTCTTAACCTATCTCAGCCACTTTTATCAGCACCCTATTTGCTCTATTAAGAGCAGTACCTGCAGGAAGCACCTATCATGAAATCAATGCGTGAAAATATAGTTGAAAACGCAAATTTAAGCGGCATTATTTATATGCTAATTGCGATGTTCTCTTTGGCAACGATGGACGCCGTAGCAAAATATTTAGTAAAAGACAGCTATGACCCGATTCAAATACTGGCAATGCGTAGCTGGATCATTTTAGCGGCCATGCTCACTTATTACATTCTGCGCAAAAAATTGCACAAGCTCTATACCACCAAACCTCTGGCTCAGTTAGCGCGTGGCATTTTTGGATTTTTAGCACCTTACTGCTTCTTCAAATCACTGCAAACGTTACCCCTCGCTGATGCCACGGTAATTTTTTTCAGCTCTACGTTTATGATTACCGCTTTATCTGGTCCGCTATTAAAAGAAAAGGTGGGGCTGTATCGTTGGTCAGCGGTAATACTTGGCTTTGTCGGTGTGCTAATCGCAATGGATGCACAAGGTGATGGTGCGTTTAAAAGTTATGCTTATTGCTTAGCGGGTAGCTTCTCATACTCAATTTTGTTTATCTCTGGACGTTGGCTAGCACGTACAGAATCTGTCGATTCTTTAGTATTTTGTTTTAACTTATGTATGGTTATCGTCGCCACCAGCTTAACGCCAATGGTTTGGAATACTGTAGCAGTAGCTGATTACGGTCCTATTGTGCTGTTTTCTGCTTTGGCCTTAATTGGTCACTTCTGTGTCACTCATGCCTTTAGCCGAGCAAATGTCGCAGTAATAGCACCGTTGGAATATACTGCGCTCATTTGGGCGACACTGTGGGGCTATGTAATTTGGGCTGAAGTTCCAGGAACTCGCGTTATTATCGGCGGAGCTGTAATCATTTCATGTGCTTTATTTGTGGTTTATCGTGAAACCCGTACCGCACGTAAAGCTAGGCGGGCCAAGAAAAATATTGCACAAACTCCGCTGCAGTAAAAATGATTAAGTGTACAAAAAGAGGGAGCAGATACGGTGATTAGACAGCGTATTTATTCATATTATGCCCTCTTTAAATTCACCTGTTTTTATATTCGCAATTATTATAAATTCACTAATGTAAAAAATTAACCAATCTTAAAGAGTGTTTTAGATGAGTTCTGTCAGTTTCAACTGCACAAAGTGTAAAACAACTAATCGCATATTACTCAGTGATATTGAGGATGCTGCTAGCTGTAAAAAGTGTAACAGCGAGCTATTAGACGGTGTGGTTATTGAGCTATTGATGCATAATTTTCAAGCGCTAATAAACAGTAAAAAACCTTTATTGGTGTTTATGTCGGGGCCTAACTGCAGTATTTGTAAAACTTTTACCCCTATCTTTAACACCTTTGCTGCACAAAAAAATGCCAAAGTTAGGTTTGCTCAAGCTTACCTGCCTAAAAATAAAGGGTTAACTAATAAGTACAAAATAAGAGGCGTGCCAACGGTGGCGCTTTTCGCTAAAGGAAAGTTACAAGCCATTGTGCATGGCGGGATGCGTAACAATGAATTGGCGCAATTTGTTAAGAAAAATGTAGTTTGAAATAGTTATTCACAATTAACTGTGAATAACTATTATGATTAATGCTGTTGTGGCGAGTTCTTTTTATCTTCAAAATATTTAATGTGCTGATCTAAGTTCTCTTCCAACATTTCAGTGTATTGGCTAGAAAACCAAGCGAGTGCGTCGCTGCGCTCTGCCGCTAAATCTTTTGCTTTAAAAGCAGCTTCATGGGCATTAAAACGCGCTGCAGCATAACGTAGCGCAGCCCCAACTTCGCCGATTTCTTTACCTTCTTGTTCAACCAAGCGGTTGGCAATATTAATAAATTCATCTGCCATTTTAAATAGCGCTAATGCAGTTTCTTTATCTGACATAATGTAATTCTTCCTAATTCTTTTTATCCACAAACCCAAGTTCACCTTAGCGTCACAGCATACGCTGTTATAAATTGATATAAAAGCGAGCGTACAACTACTTTTGGCACTGGCCCAAATCAGCACAATAACTGGCGCTATTGTCGGCTGTCAAAGTGAATAAATAGCTATGGGTTAATTGTCTCTGCGTACTGCAAAATATTTATTGAATGATACAACTAAAATTCTTGCGCCGTTTGCTGTTACTTAAAAAATAAAGGAAGAAAAAAGATAAGCAGCACTGAAGCCAACTAGCTACCCACAGCACTGAAATATAAAAACAGCTGTGGGTAAGATTGTTTTAATCAACAAAAACTGTCTTGCAATTACTAGAGTCATAAGATCCTCTGTGATGACTCCAACTTACGACTACCTAAGTAATCCATTGAGTACTTGAGAATATCCTTTAAACACTTATTAATGAAAGTGCTACAAACAGTAATAACCGTTAACTTATAATATGAACATGATATTTATACAAAACCAAGCTATCTATATAAGAGTAAAAAGTTAGATCTTAATCTAATAAAAAAAGAGACTTGTTTGCCAACCCTTAATGCACTTATTATGCTTGTCCCTTTAGTTAGTTATTTAGTTAAACTGGCTTACATTCTAATTATTCACAGAAGACTTACGCATTTATGGACATCTCAGCGCTCGACATTCTTTTGCTATTAACCGCTGGATTATTCGGTGGCATCATCAATACCTTAGCTGGCGGGGGATCAAACTTAACTATGCCCGCTCTAATGGTAATGGGTCTGCCTGCGGATGTAGCAAATGCTACCAACAGATTAGGTATATTTTTACAATCACTTACCGCCGTCGCTAAGTTTCATCAGCAAGATAAGCTGCCAAAAGATGACTTGAAAGGAGTACTTATTCCCAGCATAGTGGGTGGCTTAATCGGCGCTATTGGTGCGGCGTGGGCTCCAGTATGGTTATTGAAGCCTCTTTTGTTAGGCACTATGCTAACAGTGGCTGGTATCATGCTTTTTTGGCCTTCTGCTATCCCTGATGGAAATAGCCAAGCTTATAAGGTAAGCGAGCGCCGCTCAGGATTTTGGGGGTTACTACTGGCAGGCATTTACGGAGGCTTCGTACAAGCAGGTGTTGGCTTCATACTGTTAACAGTACTGGCCAGCAGTTTACGTTATGATCTAGTACGCGCTAACGCCCTTAAGCTGTTGTGCTCGCTAGGGTTCACCGCTATCGCTTTATTGGTATTTATCAGCCAGGGCTTGGTTAATTGGCATTATGGGCTAATTCTATCAGTAGGCTTTATAGCGGGTGCTTTCTTCGGTGTTAAGCTCGCGATTAAGGCCAGCGCCAAAACAATGAAACGTGCAGTATTCCTACTAACACTCTTCGCCTGCATCGCCGCCTACCTTTAAGTGCTACAGAACCCGAGCAGTAAGACCTCTCCTTACCGCTCGCGCCTTCTCACTCAAAACTTACGATTTTTTTAGCCTTTACCTCACAACAATTCCCATAAAGTATTAAATATAATCTGCTGCGCGGCTGCTACTTCCTTAGCTTCAATAACTACGGCTGTAGGGTAATCATTAGATGCTAATGAGATGATGGCCACTTTAGGTGGATAAATCGCTATATAAGCTGCATCTACTTTGCCTTCTGTTTTCAGCCATTTACGCTGAGATAACTCAGCCTCTTCTCCGCCATCACCAATTGCTATTACGCGTACTCCAATCTCTTTTTTAATGCGCAAGTTAGTATAGTTAGGAAAAGGGCGATATAAATGAGAGCGAATTGGTTTTGATGAAAACACCGCATAATCTTTATTTTCTGATCTTTGCACGGTACTCAATATATCGCGCAGTACGAATTCTATCCCCTCGTCACCTTCAAAGAACTGCACTTGAGCACTGGCAAAATCTGGCTTTAGGTGCTGCAGATCCGGGATAACTGTCGATTTAAGCTGATCGATTGCAGTGTCTAAGTCTGCTTGTTTTTTTTCGGCTATTAGCAACAAAACCTCAGGATCACGTGGTGCAAATAACTTGCGCCTCCCTCTTGGTAAGTAATTGACGACACCTTTTTGTAATAAGCTTTTTAAACACTCGTGAGTAGTGCCTCTATTTATGTCTGATTTTTCAGCCACTGTTCTGATTGGGCTAGGTCCCAATGACAATAATGATTGATAAATAATAGCTTCTTTGGCACTGAGGCCTAATTTTTCTAATGTTTTATTATGCATATTGTCAATTTTTTCCTGACAAGTGGTATTGTTTATTTTTATTATTGCTTTAAATTAGCCACTATTGAAAGCGATATTTTAGCAAACAGCTAAATGAGGGTGTTGTAAATTGTAGCGAGCGATAATAAGACAAGGCAAAAACCGGCGAAATAGCGGAATTTATAATTATAAATGAGTATATTCAGCCGGTTTTTAACGCCGTATTATTGAGCGCAGTCGTTTTGCGGCATCCTCTTTAAAGATAGTATAAAACGGAGACTACATGAGCACAGATGTCATTATTTTAGCAGCAGGGAAAGGCTCGAGAATGCGCTCATCACTGCCAAAGGTGCTACATAAAATTGGCGGAAAACCGATGGTACAACATGTTATAGATCAAGCTAATACACTAGATATTAGCCAACACGATATCACTACACATGTTGTTGTTGGTCATCAAGCAGCAATGATGCAAGAGACACTAACTGGCCAAAACATCGTATTTGCACTACAAAGCGAGCAACTAGGCACTGGCCACGCTGTGGCGCAAGCATTAAAAAATGTCAGCAATAATGGCGTAAGTTTAATTTTATATGGGGATGTACCTTTAACCCAAAGCAACACCATGCAAATGTTGTTAGATACAGCCAACAGTGACCAAATAGGGTTGTTAACCGTCAATCTAGCCAACCCTATGGGTTATGGCCGTATTGTGCGCGATGCAAACCAGCAGGTAAAAGCAATTGTAGAGCAAAAAGATGCCAGTGCTGAACAGCTTAAAATCAGTGAAATTAATACTGGTATTATGGCAGTTCCCAATAAGTTTTTACGTAAATGGATAGCACAGCTAAACAATAACAATGCTCAAGGCGAATACTACCTAACCGATATTATTGCGATGGCAGCTGCCGATAACGTTGAAGTGATTACCCAATCACCTAACGCAGAGCAAGAAGTGCAAGGTGTTAACGATAAGGTACAACTTGCCCAGTTAGAGCGTTATTTCCAATTTCAAAAAGCCCGTGATTTGATGATTGCAGGCGCCACTTTAATTGACCCTAGTCGCATAGATATTCGCGGTAGCGTGACGATTAAAGGCGAAGTTGAAATTGATGTGAACGTCATTTTCGAAGGCGATGTGGTTTTAGGTGCTGGCGTAAGAATTGACGCGAATTGCATCATCAAAGATGCTGTGATTGGCGAAAACGTGCACATTAAAGCAAACTCGATGATCGAGCAAAGCACCGCGGCAGATAACTGCGAAATAGGCCCGTTTGCACGTTTGCGCCCAGGGACTGAGCTTGCAGCTAAAGCGAAGGTCGGCAACTTTGTGGAAACTAAAAAAGCGATTATAGGTGAAGGTTCAAAAGTAAATCACTTCACTTATTTAGGTGATGCGGTATTAGGTGCAGACGTTAATGTCGGCGCAGGCACTATTACGTGTAACTACGATGGCGTTAACAAGTTTAAAACAGAAATTGGTGATGGTGCTTTTATCGGCTCTAACTCATCGCTAGTTGCACCGCTTAAAATTGGCGCAGGTGCCACTATTGGCGCTGGCTCTACGGTCACTAAAGAAGTAGCCGATCGGCAACTAGCTGTTGCCCGTGGTAAACAAATGAATCTAACTAATTGGCAGCGCCCAGTAAAAAATAAGCCGTAGGTAAAACTGCGGCCCATTAGATATAACACTCTTAACTTGTCAAAAAATTCTATCTTAAGGAAGAACTATGTGTGGAATAGTAGGAGCGACGACAGAGCGCTCAGTAGCACAAATATTAATAGAGGGATTACGTCGTCTTGAATACCGCGGTTATGATTCTGCAGGCATGGCGATTTACGATGGCGAACAGCTACAAAGATTGCGCCGCCAAGGCAAAGTACAAATGCTGGCCGATGCACAGGCGCACACGCCACTGCAAGGCAATGCAGGTATTGCTCACACGCGCTGGGCCACACACGGTGCACCTGCTGAGCGCAATGCCCATCCGCATATGTCAAACCAACGTATTGCAGTAGTTCACAACGGCATCATCGAAAACTTCGAAGTATTACGAGATGAATTAATCGTTGATGGCTATGTTTTCGAATCAGAAACTGACAGTGAAGTCATCGCTCACTTACTAGATAGAGCCATTGAAAAAGGCCTAGATATACTTAGCGCGGTGCAAGAATGTACACAACTGCTTAAAGGTGCTTTCGCCTTAGGCATTATGCTAAAAGATTATCCTGCGCAATTAATTGCGGCACGTAAAGGCAGCCCATTAGTGATCGGCGTGGGCATTGGTGAAAACTTTATCGCCTCTGATCAACTCGCATTACTGCCAGTAACTGATCGATTTATGTTCTTAGAAGAAGGTGATATCGCCTTTGTTGATCGCAACAATATTGATGTATGGGATATTGATGGCAACAGAACAGATCGCAGTGTTAGCCGCTATGAATATGGTACTAACGCCGCTGACAAAGGCGGCTATAAGCACTATATGCTCAAAGAAATTCACGAGCAGCCTAAAGTAACCGAAGCTGCTTTTAAGGAACGTATAGTAGCTGGTTTAGTTGACGATAGCTGTTTTGGTGAAAGCGCTGCCGCTATTTTTGATCAAGTCAAGCAAGTACATATCATCGCTTGTGGCACTAGCTACCATGCTGGTTTAGTTGCTAAATACTGGATGGAATCAATCGCCGGTATACCCACACTAGTAGAAGTTGCCAGTGAATATCGCTACCGAAAAGTTGTTATTAATGATGGCACTCTTTTTGTTTCTATCTCTCAATCTGGGGAAACCGCAGACACTTTAGCTGCACTGCGCGATGTAAAAGACAAAATTTTAGCCAATCTAGCTATTTGTAATGTTGCTGGCAGCTCATTAGTACGTGAATCTGACATTCACTTACTCACCAATGCTGGCCCTGAAATCGGTGTTGCTTCAACTAAAGCTTTCACCACTCAGCTCGTATCGCTACTTTTAACCACATTAGTATTAGGGCGAAGATTTGCATTGACCACTGAGCGTGAACGCGAGCTAGTCGCTGATCTTGAAAAACTACCGACTATCATTGAACAAGCGTTACACATGGAGACTGATATTGAAACCATGGCCGGTCATTTTGCAGAAAAAAACCACTCGTTGTTTTTAGGCCGTGGCACCCTCTACCCAATAGCAATGGAAGGTGCACTGAAGCTCAAAGAAATTTCTTACATACATGCAGAAGCTTATCCAGCAGGTGAGTTAAAGCACGGTCCTCTCGCACTTGTAGATAAAGAGATGCCAGTAGTCGCCGTAGCACCTGACAACAGCATGCTAGATAAATTAAAAGCTAACTTGCAAGAAGTACGCGCCCGCGAAGGCCAGCTATTTGTTTTTTGTGGCAGCGATGCCATCACCACAAATGAAGGCTACCACGTCTTACGCATGCCGCAAATGCCGGAAATTTTAGAAGCGATTGTTTACACTATTCCAATGCAGCTGTTCTCTTATCATGTGGCTGTTTTGAAAGGCACCGATGTAGATCAGCCCAGGAACTTGGCTAAATCGGTGACGGTTGAGTAAGTTTTAAGCTAGATGAAAAGGCGATTTTTAGAATCGCCTTTTTACTTCTAAACTGACAGTAAATAAAGGAAAGATAGCAGGTAGTTCTAAACGTCCAATTGAGCATAAAATATAGACTGCACGTAACAATCCTCTCGCCTTTTCTTTAATCGCATAGCGCCTGAATATTTAATGCCGCTGTGGCTTTATCCCCTGAATACATGACTCTATAATAAGGCTATCGCCGATCAATAGCGCTAGTGGTTGATTATGCGCTTTAAACTTTACTTAGATCCGCAATTTTATCCAATAGCGCCTGCGGCACTTCAACCCCATCGCGCTGATGCTTTTCGCGCAGCTGTTGGCGTCTTGCACCGGGAATGCGTACTTCATTATCATCCGTTAAAGCACTGAACATGCTCTCTAAATGCTCAAGGTAGTCTGCACTGTAAAATTCTGGATTGAAGGCAATAATCGTTTGACCCACATTGGGAGGACCGCCATCGTTAGTTGCAAACAATGAGGCCTCGTGCGAACAGTTACTGCCAGTTAGCGCCCCGCCTAATAGATCAACTATCAATCCTATACCAAAACCTTTAGCCCCACCAAAAGGTAGCTGAGCACCTTGCAAAGCTGCTGTTGCATCTGTGGTGGGTTGCCCCTGAGCATCTATCGCATGGCCAATTTCAATCGCTTCTCCCTGTGCTGCTGCTTTCACAATATTAACGCGCGCGGTTGACGAGGTCGCCATATCGACAACCAGCGGTGCTGCATCTTTGCGCGGAGAACCAAAAGCAAAAGGATTGGTGCCAAAGAAAGGGACTTTACCACCATGAGCTGCCACTGCTTTTGAGGAGTTTGCAAACATCAATGCCACCAGCCCTTGTTGAGCTAGTCTGCGTACAAACCAGCCCAGAACACCGGCTGAATAAGAATGTTGAATGGCCATCATCGCTACACCTTCGCGCCGTGCATTATCGATTAAATGCTGCTCGCCGTGCAAGTAAGCGGTATGGCAAAAACCATGTTTGGCATCTATGAGTGTCGCTGCTGCGCTGTGGCGCACAACTTCAGGTTCAACATCACCTAGTACTTTTTGGCACTTAAGGTGATTGAGATACAAGTGAATATAACCTAGACCTACATTTCGAATCCCCTCCGCTTCAGCATCCATCAGCTCTAGCGCAACCGCACTGGCATGTTGTTGGTTAGCGCCACAGCGCACTAAAGCGTCAAAACACAGTTGTTGAATTTGTTCGAGTGTTAACACTGCCATAGATACGTTTCCTTTAGTAAGTTAATTGCATTATCAATAGATCGACTGTTTATTAACCTATTCGGGTAGCGATCAATAATGATAAGTTAGCGGGTTCAGTTCATTAGAAAATAGTGTTTAACGCAGGTAAATTACAATCGCTACCAGACGCTAAAAACACCGCTTTGATGCAAGTCCAAAATAGAACAATTTAGCTATATATTAGCAGCCGCAGTAATGTACTGAGAGAATATTGAGTGGCTACATGATCTTCAGAAAATATCTTATAGGCAAGTTAATAGTACCTATCAGGCAATAAGTTTTATTTATAATTATTACTATCTGGTTTGATTTTTGTTGCTCTCTAGCTCAAAGACTCAAAGTTAGCGACCAATACTCTTTTACTAAATAATATTGTTTCAACCATAGCCTAGAATCACAAATCAATGAGTTAGAAGGCTTACATTTTTTAACCGGCCAACATTGAACTGGTTTATAAAATTGAAATCGAGCCAATGAATCGAATAAAGACGATATTGATGGATAGCTCTTTTAACTGAAGCCTCGCGAGTAATTCCAAATATCCAATGAAAACTCTCGATAAGGGCCGGCAGAGCCATTACCATATCGCCCGATGAACCTACACAAGTGATATATCATGTCCCTACCTAGCTGCCCAATATGCGAATCCCAATTCGTTTATCAAGATCAAGAACAACTTATCTGTCCAGAATGCGCTCATGAATGGAATCCGTTGGAGCCGGATGAAGATGCTTTTATTGCCAAAGATGCTAACGGTACACCGTTAGCAGCAGGCGATAAGGTGACACTGGTTAAAGATCTTAAAGTGAAAGGCAGCTCTTTAGTGCTTAAGATTGGCACCAAAGCCGTTATCAAGCGCGTAATCGAAGGGAAAGATCACGAGCTAGATTGTAAAGTGGATGGCGCTGGTGAAATGATGGTGACAGCGAAGTTTGTGAAAAGAGCTTGAGTATAAAAGTTCTACTTAAACACCTCTTAAATTCATATAATAAGCTCCATATTTTTAGTTAGGTGCAATAATGAACTGGTTATTTCCTGAAAATAAGCGTCATATACCCGCTAAGCGCAGTTTAAGCTTAGCACTGCGTACCTTACATCTTATTGGTATAGCAGGGCTCGCCGGTGCCTTTTTGTTTGCCTTACCAGCCAATCAATGGCAGATGTACCTTTGGTTAACTCTCGCCAGTGGTGGCTTAATGGTGGCGAAGGAAATTTATACTGATGGTATTTGGCTAGTGCAACTCAGAGGTCAAGTGATCCTCGCTAAAATATTAGTTTTAGCGTTGGCTTGGTTTTACTTTCAAGTATTAGACAGCTGGATTTATCTACTGTGTATTGTACTATCGGGCATTATTGCCCATGGGCCGGGTAAGCTGCGATATTATTCTATATGGCATCGTAAGGTCTACACCGCAGATGTACGCAAAGGCAAACCTCTAGGGGTTATTAAAAATAGCGGAGACAGTGGCTAGTTTATGCTATTTCAAGGGACATAAACTAAAATCGCAATAATGCCTCCCTACTTGACTTAAAAATAAACAAATTCAAACAATCAGCAGTAACCACCTTTTTGACGTAAATTTTTCTAAATACCAATAATCTTCCTTCTTTTTCACAAGCTCCCAAACTCACCATAATCTCTTCATACATCTTTACACTTCTACTTCTCAAACTATTTTTAGCAACTTTATAGCTTAAAAAAAATGATCTATGTCATCTCCTCAATAGGTGCTACCTGCCTATTACGGCAAAATTGACTTAGATCATTCCATATTTTTAATCCTACTTTAAAATTACCTTACACATTAATTTAGCATGAATGAATTTAGCTACACAGAGGAATCACTATGTACGCGGTTATAAAACGTTACTTTTTATTAGCCCTATTCATCATTACTTTGCCAGTGACTGCACTAGCTCACGGTGAAGATAAGCATGAGATGACGGTTGTTACTACTGGCGTTATTAAAAGCGTATTAACTCAGACCAAGCAATTAAAAATACAGCATCAAATGATCCCTGAGTGGGATATGCAAGCAATGCAAATGAAATTTAGTCTGGCTCTGCCGCTTAAGATCGAAAATTTTAAAGAAGGCCAAACTATCAAGTTTCGCATGCGCCATAGCAACATGATGAAATTTACCGTACTCGAAATTCTATAGCTAAACACTGGATGTTTTTTTACCCACACTGAGATAATTCGATGATTAATCGCTCGATGAATGCTTTTCTAGCACGCTTTAGTGCTTTTACAATTTGCTTGGCTTTAGGCTTGATGAGTGCAAGTGTTCAAGCCATGGTGCCTGTTTCTCCAGAGCAGCAATTGACCACCATTCGTATTGCCTTTCCCAGTGCCGATAAAATTAGTGATAAATACCCGCTAGATGGCGAACAAGTGTTAGTTCGCAAGATATTAGCGGGCGAAGAAATTTTAGGCTACGCTTTTAATACCAACGATGTGGTTGATATTCCCGCTTATTCAGGCAAACCTATTAATACCTTGATTGCGATGAATACACAGGGAAAGTTAGTCGTTACCCAAGTGTTAGAACATCACGAGCCTATTTTATTGGTGGGCATTCCCGAACATAAATTATTTGATTTTGTTGATAAATACCAAGGCTTAGAAGTAACCGATAATGTACGCGTTGGTGCGGCTAACAATAAAGATGTGATCAGTGTTGATGTCATATCAGGTGCCACTGTTACAGTGATGGTGGTCAATGAAGCGATCATGCGCGCTGCACGAAAAGTTGCTGGTTTGCTGAATATCGCCGGCCTTTCTGCTCAGGCGAAAGTGTTACCTGCTACCATTAAAACAGCTGTGTTTAGCCAAGCTGATTGGCCTAAGCTAACAGGTGACGGTTCTATAAGGCGTTTGTTACTAGATAAAAGCACGGTCAATCAAGCTTTTATCGGCACTAAAGCGCATCGCCCTAACGGTTCAGGGAAAAAGCAAAAGCGTACTTTTATCGATTTATTTTATGCGCCATTAAGCATCCCTACCATCGGTCAAAACTTGTTAGGAGAACAACAGTATCAATGGCTAATGGGCGAATTAAACCCTGGAGACACTGCCATTGGCGTATTCGGCAAAGGCGAATATTCTTTTAAAGGTAACGGCTATGTACGTGGCGGCATTTTTGATCGTACCCAGTTACAACAAGATGGCAAAGCGATCAGTTTTCACGATAGCGATTACTATCGTTTAGATGATGTTTATATCGAAGGTTTCCCAGGCTTTTCGGAAATGGCTATTTTCATCGTACGTGCACAATACAACTTTGATTTGGGATCTCCTTGGCAATTAGAACTGCTAGTACGCCGCCAAATAGGTGCTTTAGATAGTATTTTCACTAGCTTTTACGGTGACTATCTTACTCCTGAACAGTACATCGATAGACCAGCACCCATAATAGAACCTGAACCAACTCCGTTGTGGGTAACCGTCTGGCAGCAAAAGAGTTTTCAAATTGCAGTGCTTACTGTAGCCCTTGGCCTTTTATTCATTATTATTTTTATTCAAGATGTATTAGTACGCTACCCAAAGCTAATGCATGGTTTACGCCAAGGCTACCTAGTATTTACTGTAGTTTTTATCGGTTGGTACTCTCTAGGTCAGCTATCTGTGGTTAATGTATTTACCTTTGTGCACGCTTTCCAAGGTAACTTCCAGTGGGATTTGTTTTTACTTGATCCGGTATTGTTTATCCTTTGGGGCTTTGTTGCAATGACAATGCTGCTTTGGGGAAGAGGTATTTTCTGCGGTTGGCTATGCCCTTTTGGTGCACTACAAGAGTTAATTAATGAGCTGGCACGACGCCTTAAAATTAAGCAGTATGAAATACCTTTCGCAGTTCACGAACGCCTTTGGGCAGTCAAATATGTGATTTTGTTAGCACTCTTTGCAGTCTCTTTAGAATCACTTTCAGAAGCTGAACGCTATTCAGAAATAGAGCCTTTTAAAACCACCTTCCTTTTACAATTTCAGCGTGAATGGGGCTATGTGTTCTACGCGGCGATACTGCTTGTGATCAACATTTTCACGCGCAAAGTTTACTGCCGCTATATTTGCCCACTCGGCGCTGCACTAGCAATTCCTGCTCGCTTACGCTTGTTCGATTGGCTCAAGCGTCGCAAAGAATGCGGTCAGCCATGCAAAGTTTGTGCAAATGAATGTGAAATTCAAGCGATTCATCCTGACGGCACTATCAATGCAAACGAATGCCATCAATGCCTTGATTGCCAAGTGACCTATTACCGACAAGACAAATGCCCACCTTTAGTGGTGGCAAAACGTAAACGAGATAAACAAGCAACTGCTTTAAAAAATAAAGCAGTAATAGACATTCTAGATGTCACTAATGAGGCACCAAAAAGCGTTGCCACAGTGCAAATTGGAGAACCAAGATGATTGACCCTAATGATAAAGATTTACCGAAAATTGATACACAAGATCAACACGCGAGTGAGCATGTCAAAGTAAGCCGTCGCTTATTCTTAGGGGGATCAGCTGCCTTAGTTGGCGCTGCAACCACTATGGGAGCAACTTTAGGCGGCGCGTTAACACCAAGTGTCGCTCAAGCTTCAAGTTCTGCAGCTGCTGTAGGTCCTGGCGAGTTAGATGAATACTATGGTTTTTGGAGTGGCGGCCACTCAGGTGAAGTACGTATTCTTGGCTTACCTTCAATGCGCGAGCTTTCACGTATCCCAGTATTTAATGTCGACAGTGCAACAGGCTGGGGCATCACCAATGAAAGTAAAGCAATACTAGGCGAAAATGCCTATTTAAATGGCGATTGTCACCATCCGCACATGTCGATGCAAGACGGTCATTACGATGGAAAATATGTTTTTATCAATGATAAAGCTAATTCGCGTGTCGCGCGTATTCGTTGCGATATCATGAAAACCGATAAAATTACCACCGTACCAAATTGCCAAGCTATTCATGGTTTAAGAGTACAAAAAGCACCTTACACTAAGTACGTTTTTGCTAACGCAGAGTTTCGTATCCCCCATCCAAATAACGGTTTAAACATGGATGATGTGGCGGGCTACTACACTATGTTTAATGCTATTGATGCAGAATCTATGGATGTTGCTTGGCAGGTTATTGTCGATGGTAACTTAGATAACACCGATGCTGATTATACAGGTAAGTACGCATTCTCTACTGCCTATAATTCAGAAGGCGCGGTTGACCTTGCTGGTACTATGCGCTCAGAGCGCGATCACTTAGTGGTGTTTAATATTCCTTTAATAGAAGCTGCAGTTAAGGCGGGTGACTTTATTAAACTACCAGGTTCTGATGTGCCAGTGCTTAATGGTCGTAAAGGCTCTAAGTTAACGCGCTATATCCCAGTACCTAAAAACCCGCATGGCATTAACACTGCACCAGGTGGTAAATATGCAGTGGCTAATGGCAAGTTATCGCCAACCGTTACAGTGTTTGAAATTGCTAAATTTGATGAGCTATTTGCTGACAAAATCAAGCCGAGAGAGACAGTAGTTGCTGAAGTTGAGCTAGGATTAGGCCCACTACATACCGCTTTTGACGGCAAAGGTAATGCCTTTACTACGCTGTTTATTGATAGCCAAGTATGCAAATGGAATATCGAAAAGGCCATCCAAGCTTATCAAGGCAAAGAAGTAGATTACATCTTGCAGAAATTGGATGTTCACTACCAACCAGGTCACAACCATACAACTATGGGCGAAACTCGTGATGCAGACGGTAAATACTTAGTCTCTTTGCAGAAATTCTCTAAAGATAGATTCTTACAGTGCGGCCCATTACACCCTGAAAACGATCAGTTGATTGATATTTCAGGTGATCAAATGAAGTTGATTCACGATGGCCCAGCATATGCCGAACCTCATGATTGCATGATGGTACATCGCTCTAAAATCAAAACACGCAAAATATACGATCGTAAAGACCCGACCTTTGCGGCCACCATTGCGATGGCAAAAGCTGATGGCGTTGCAGTGCATACTGACAACAAAATAATCCGCGACGGCAACAAAGTACGTGTTTACATGACATCTATTGCACCTGTTTATGGCATCAGTGAATTCAACGTTAAATTAGGCGATGAAGTGACGGTTGTTATTACTAACTTAGATCAAATTGAAGATGTAACGCACGGCTTCTGTATGGTTAATCATGGTGTGCAGATGGAAATCAGCCCACAGCAAACCGCTTCTGTTACTTTCAAAGCAGATAAGTTAGGCGTGCAATGGTATTACTGTAACTGGTTCTGTCATGCACTACATATGGAAATGCGTGGCCGTATGCTGGTTGAGCCCGCTTAATACTGCTGGCAATTTCAGATAGAAATAAGTAGTTGGCGCCGCGAATTTCATGTGCGGCGCCTTTTTCTGTTCAATAGAGGTAAGTTATGAAGGTTTTTCACCTTTACGGCAATGTCTTTAAACGCTTATTGCGCTCGCCTATCAGTTTTGTAGCAATGCTTGTGCCCAGTTTTTTTACAATACTACTGTTCAGTCCATTAACACAGGCAGCAAGTATTCAAGTTTCACCCGCTGACAACCTGCAAGCAATATTAGATGCCAGCGAAGCAGGTGATGAAATCATTTTGCAAAAAGGCCGTTACCAAGGCAATTTTACATTATCAAAAAGCTTGCATTTACGTCCCGAAAAAAATGCCCAAAAAGAAGTAATAATCGATGCGCAAGGCACTGGTCATGCTCTACAGATACTCGCAGAGAACACTATAGTAGAAGAGCTGCGCATCATTAACTGGGGGGATGATTTAACCGATCAGGACGCGGGAATTTACATCGCAAAAAAAGCCACTGGCGCTATTGTACAAAATAATAGCTTGCAAGGAGGTGGGTTTGGCATCTGGGTTGATGCAACTAAAGATGCGCAAATATTAAACAATACAGTACAAGGTGACACTGCGATACGCTCCACCGATAGAGGCAATGGTATTCACTTATTTAATGTCACTGGCGCCAAAGTACAAGGCAATGAAATTTGGCACACCCGAGATGGCATTTATATAGATACTAGTAACAACAATGCCCTGCTAGATAATAAAATTCACGATTTGCGCTACGGCATACATTACATGTATTCATACAATAATTTATTGCAGGGTAATTACACCGAAAATACCCGCACTGGCTATGCACTAATGCAATCTAAGTACCTTACTGTGCTTAACAACCATTCAAAAAACGATGCGAACTACGGCATTTTGATGAATTATATTACTAACTCTACATTGCGTAATAACCACATTAGCGGCATACAAAATAAGCGTAATCCGCATATGCAAAAACTAAGCAGCACCATGAGCCGCCGCAAAGGTTTAGAAGGTAAGTCGCTGTTTATCTACAATTCACTATTTAATGAATTCATTGATAACAATTTCCAAAATAGCGATATCGGTATTCATTTAACAGCAGGATCTGAAAATAATCAGCTCAGTGGCAATAATTTTATCAATAACAAAACCCAAGTTAAGTACGTGTCGACAAGAGCGCAAGATTGGTCGGGAAATTATTGGAGTGACTACTTAGGCTGGGATATGAATGCAGACGGCATAGGCGATATCAAATACGAACCTAATGATAGTGTCGATCGCTTACTTTGGAAGTTCCCAAGCGCAAAATTATTACTTAATAGCCCCGCAATAGAAACGCTGCGTTGGGTACAACGTCAATTTCCGGTATTGAAAGGCTCCGGCGTTATCGATAGCCAACCTTTGATCAACCCGCGAGCAGCCTTAAGCCAAGCGAAAAAGATAGCTCTGAGCAATCCTTAGAAAATGGCTTTGAGCGAAGCGAAAACACAAGCTTAAGTAAATGACAGATAAGCGCAAAGAGTAATTAACTGCTGAATACCTTACCTAGAAAGTGACTGACTAAGTAACAAACCCAGCAGCAAGGAATCGCCATGAGTATTGTTGAATTAAAGCAAGTTGAAAAAAAGTATCAAAATGTACACGCCCTGCAAGCACTAGATTTGAGTTTGCAACCTGGCCAAGTATTTGGTTTATTTGGCCACAATGGCGCTGGTAAAACCACCGTTATCAAACTTATACTGGGCTTAATCGAAGCAAGCAGCGGTCAAGTAACTGTATTCGGTGAAAACCCCACACTAGCTAAAGCACAATACATCCGTGCCAAGTTAGGTTTTTTACAAGAAAATGTTAGCTTTTATGACCAGTTAAGTGGCTTAGAAGTATTAGAGTATTTCGCGCAATTAAAAGGCATTCCCAAAAATCAATGTACAGCGCTGCTTGAACAAGTGGGTTTAATCCATGCCTGTAAACGCCGAGTACACACTTACTCAAAGGGGATGCGCCAACGCTTAGGCCTAGCACAAGCGTTATTAGGCAAACCAAAACTACTCTTGCTGGATGAGCCAACCGTGGGTTTAGATCCCATTGCCACGCGCGAGTTTTACCAATCTATTGATCAGCTTAAAAAAGAGGGATGCAGTATCGTATTGTGCTCTCATGTATTGCCAGGCGTTGAAAGATATATTGATCGCGCCCTTATTTTAGGCAAAGGTAAGCAGCTAGCAACCGGCAGTATTAAAGAACTGAGAGAGCAAGCCCATTTACCTGCCACCATGCAACTGCAAGGCATTGATGAGCAAAGCTTACGCGCACAGTTACAACTAGCTATGCCGCAACTGCAACAAAATTTACAGCAACACAGTGATGGTAGCTTGAGTTTACAAGTGCCTATGAGCGATAGAATGCAAGCGATTCGCCAGCTCTCACAGTTAGCAGATTTACAGAATTTAGATATTCACCTGCCTTCATTAGAAGACTTATACGGTCACTTTATTTCAACACATCTATCACAAATTGGAAAACCTGAGGCGGCACTATGAAAGCGATAATAACAGTTGCCAAAAAAGAGTTTCGCGATGGTTTACGCAATCGCTGGGTACTCTCTATTTGTATCATCTTTGCCGTGCTGGCCATGGGCATTGCCTATTTTGGTGCAGCCGCTGCGGGCAAAGTAGGTTTCACCTCTCTGTCGACAACCATTGTCAGTTTGGCCAGCTTAGCGGTATTCATCATTCCTTTAATTGCACTGATGCTAGCGTATGACGGTATTGTCGGCGAAGATGAGAGCGGTACTTTACTGTTGTTGATGACTTACCCTTTAACTCGCTGGCAGCTATTGTTAGGTAAAATGCTAGGCCAAGGTGCAGTAATGGCATTTTCTACTACTATCGGTTTTGGCTCCTCTGCCATCATGATTGGCTTCTTTTCAGCGGAGATCAGCTGGCAAGATTTGTTAGCGCCCTATGCTATTTTTATTCTCTCATCGGTTTTATTAGGCTGGGTATTTATTGCAATCGCTTATGTTATTAGTGCCAGTGTGAGTGAAAAATCTAAAGCGGCAGGGATTGCATTAATAGTGTGGTTCATCTTTGTCTTAGTTTTTGATTTAGGCCTATTGGCAGTACTCGTGACGACTCAAGGGGATGTTAATGCCACGTTGTTTCCATATTTACTGCTACTAAACCCCACTGATATTTTTCGTTTAGTCAATATTAGCTACTTTGCAGAGCAGAACTTAAGCGGTTTGATGGCGATTACTCAACAAACACAGTTCAATTTATATAGCCTAATGTTAGGGCTAGTTGTTTGGCTATTAGTACCGATGGGGTTGGCAATACACATTTTTAATCGCAGAGGTTTATAAAATGATTTTTAAAATCAGTATGAAATTGAAACTATGTTTTGCTGTGGCACTGCTACCTTTGCTAATGGCTTGCAATGACAACGAACAAACAGCAATGGTGCAACGTGCTGTAGCGATTGAAAATAGTGATGAATGCCATTTATGTGGCATGATAATCACCAATTTCCCTGGCCCCAAAGGCCAATTATACTCAAAGGGCATTGAGGGGAACCTCAAATTTTGTTCAACTCGCGATATGTTCGCTTTTATTGTCGATCCTGAAAACCAGCACAACATTCAACAAGTCTTTGTGCACGATATGGCTATCACCCCATGGGATCATCCTGATGAAGAAACCTATATTGACGCTAAAGAAGCTTTTTATGTCATCGGGCATAACAAGAAAGGTGCGATGGGCCCCACTTTAGCCAGTTTTGCTAAACGCTCAGATGCAGAGGCTTTTAGAGCACTAGAAGGCGGCAAAATATTCACTTTTGCTGAAATTGATTTAGCCATCTTAGTTGGTATGACAGCGCCCTCTCTTCATAAGAAAGGGTGAGGTTGTTAAGGTAACAAGAGTTTGCTACTAGGGGCTTTAAATAGTGTGTTGTAATACGATAAAAGGCAATAGCTTGTTAAATACATTGCCAATGTTTGATAGCCATTTCCATTTAATCGACCCACAATTTCCACTTATCGCAAATAACGACTACCTGCCAGAGCCTTTTACTTATACAGATTATTTACATAAAACAGCCGCTTATAACCTTTGCGGCGGCGCTATTGTTTCAGGCTCCTTTCAAGGCTTTGATCAAAGCTATTTACTGGATGCACTGGCAAAACTCGGCTCTGGTTTTGTAGGCGTTACACAACTGCCCGCCACTGTGACTGATGAAGAAATTGTGCAGCTAAACGCAGCTGGAGTGCGTGCTTTGCGTTTTAATTTAAAACGCGGTGGCTCTGCACAATTGACCCATTTATCGACAATGGCGCAGCGTGTACACGACATTGTAGGTTGGCATGTCGAATTGTATGTCGATTCAACGGTCCTTGCCAGCTTATACAATACCTTGATCAAGCTACCTTCAGTGAGCATTGATCATTTAGGATTAAGCAAAGCGGGGTTCAAGTTACTAACCAAATTAGCCGAAAAAGACGTGCGTATTAAAGCAACAGGGTTTAGCAGGGTGGATTTTGCAGTTAAAGAAGCGCTCAAAAGCTTATATTCAGCCAACCCAAAAGCACTGATGTTTGGCACTGATTTACCCTCTACTCGCGCGCCCTCTCCTTATAGTGACGATGACTTTACTTTAGTGATAGATGCTTTAGGGTCAGCAGCTGCTAAGGCTGTATTTAGTCAAAATGCCATCGAATTCTATTGTGTAAAGTAACTGAGGTTCCACAGCGAACCTACCCGAGAATAACACATTGGGGACGTTTGCTCGTTCTACAAACATTTAAATCATTGAAGTAGAGAATTATTGATAGTATCGAATTGGGCATCAATACCAAGCCTGATCTGCAATATCAGCTGCTACTTTCTCACCTCATATTTTGCCTTATTTGAGTTTCCTTCATGGCTACTCGTTACTATTTTTAGCTCTCCGTGAGTCACTTTTTATTTTTCAACAGTCAGTAAACATACTTTTACAAGCTCCATCAAATATCCAAAATAAATACTGATTATTTAGCTTGCTACGATATATAATTTTTTCAGTGACTGACTGTTTATTATTAAATTTTCCTTCGATTTTACGAGAGAGCGTATTGAATAAACCAACCCAACCGCTTTGGCTAATCCAATTTGGTATAGGCTTAATAAGCCTATTACTTGCTTTTGTTGTTAACGCACAAAAAGCAGATAAACAACTCGATATTTTGGTTATTGAAAGCTATCACACCCAAAATGCATGGGATGCAAGCTATACGCGAGGGCTAAACAAAATACTAGGTGATAAATATAGTCTCAAATATTTTCCAATGGATACTAAGCGATTACCTCAAACCCAGCATATAAAAAAGGCACAGCAAGCCTGGCAAGTTTATCTAGATAGCAAACCTAAGTTAGTTATTTTGGGTGATGACAACGCGCTTAAATATATGGGTCCTATGCTAGCAAAAACAGACACTCCTGTGGTTTACCTCGGCATTAACGATAACCCTCGTTATTATATAAAGAAAAACCGCAATACGACAGGCGTGTTAGAGAGGCCATTACTAAACCGATCTATTGTGGAACTAAATAAAATAACTCCGCTTAAAAACGTGCTTATTTTATTTGATAACAGCCCATCCTCAAAAGCTGTGCTCGAACGTAGTTTAAATGCCCAGCGTTTATTAAAGCGATTAGATATCAGTATCAATGTTATGCTTATAGCTAATTATACTAACTGGCAGCAGGCGGTTCTCAGTGCTAAAACTGAACATTACGACGCTATTATTGTGGGTTTATACCATACCTTGGTCAACAAAGAATCTGAGCATGTCAGTGAGAACATCGTCATTCAATGGACTTCTAAGCAAACCCCTCTACCGCTCTTCTCTTTTTGGGGATTTACCGTTGCGGCTGACAAAGCTATTGGTGGTTATGTCATCTACGGTGAAGATCAAGGCGAAGAGGCAGCTAAAATTGTCTTAGAAATTTTCAACGGTACCGCCCCAGTCAACATCTTTCCAAGAACAGCTCTAGATGGCCACTTACTTTTTAGCCAATCGCAATTAAATAAATGGTCTTTGACGCTGCCAGAAAGCATGAATAAAGCAGCCACTTTCGTTGATTAACATACATAAAACCCCAAATACCACAGTATTTGCATATTATAAGGATAGGCAAAACGATGCTTGAAACAAGCTGCCATTGCGGCAATGTTCAAATAAAAACAGCTGTTAAAATCGAAACCGTAAACAGTTGTAATTGCTCTGCCTGCCTACGCTTTGGCACCTTGTGGGCACACCTTGACCCTAAAGTGGTTACAATTACCTACGATGATAACGATTTAGGCTCATATTGCTGGGGTGATAAAACCATCACTTTCCACCATTGCAAAAACTGTGCCTGCATCACGCACTACACCCCTACCGATATTGGCAATAAGGATAGAATGGCAATTAATTTTCGTTTAGCGCCAAAAGATATGCTGGACGCAGTTACCGTTAGATATTTCGATGGTGCTGATACTTGGGAATATATTGAACAGTAACCACTACTTAGCACTTTAAAGTAAGCCTTATAAAAACAGCTTATGTTATTTCATCTATTGACTGATATTTTGTCATTATTCAAACCGTCACCGTTTAATTAACATCAAGGGCACAGTCCTATATTGATGGAATTATAATGAATGATATTGCTTTAGCTAACGAAACAGCGCGTTCTAGCGCGCTCAATTCTAACACTCCTACATTTCACACTATTCATAAGATACCCGCCAGAAGCGGCGCGGCAGTACGCTTAAAGAAAGGCGAGTTTATAACGGTTATTAATACACCTGGTCACCAAGTTTGCGATTTTTGGGCTTTTACAGAAACCCTTCCCGCTCAGCACCTTTCTATGGATCACAACCACACTTCTCTAGGTTCTATTTTCCCTAAAGTTGGTGATGAATTAGTCAGTAATCGGCGTGAACCGCTACTCACCATCATTGAAGATACTTCACCAGGTATTCACGATACGCTTATCGCCTGCTGTGATAGAAGACGTTACCAGCAATTAGGTTGCGTGGAATATCACGACAACTGCGAAGACAACATGGTGAATGCTTTACAAAACCTAGAGCAAGCGCCGCCTATTCCAGCCACACCTGCACCATTTAACCTGTGGATGAATGTACCCATCGCGCAAGATGGAACCACTAGTTGGATGGCCCCGGTATCGGCTCCTGGCGATAAAATGACTTTTCGAGCAGAACAAGACCTTATCGCAGTGATGTCTGCTTGCCCGCAAGATGTTACGCCAGTAAACGGCGCTAACTGTAGCCCAAGTGAATTACATTACAGCATCGCCCCTGCTATCAATGGCTAAATTTGAGGAAAATATCATGATAAAAAAACCTATAAAATGGCCCAATGGCGCTCGTTGTGCCTGTGCGATAACCTTTGATATCGATGCTGATAGTTTAATCCATATCTCAAAACCAATAGATGGATTTGATCGGCTGTACCCGATTTCAATGGGTAAATATGGGCCGACCGTCGCGCTGCCAAGAATTTTAGATACCTACAAAAAATTTAACATTAAGCAGTCATTTTTCGCACCTGCTTGGTGCATTGAGCAATACCCAGAAATAATGTCACAGATACTCGATGAAGGCCACGAGATTGGCCATCACGGTTATCTACATGAAGACCCAACCACTCACTCAGGTAGTGAGCAACGCTATTGGTTTGAAAAATCATTAGATACACATCAGCGTATTCTCGGTCAAAAACCAATCGGTTATCGCGCCCCTGTTTACAATGTGACGCAAACGGTTATTGACCTGCTTATTGAGCACAACTTTTCATATGAAAGCTCACTCATGGCAGATGATATTCCCTACATGATGAAAACCAAAAACGGTATGCTCACTGAACTACCAGTACATTGGGGCAATGATGATTGGCCACCTTTCGCGCATTATTCAGAAATTGGCTATAGTAATTCTTTAGCGGGACCAAAAGCGGGTCTCCAACCTTTTTGGGAAGAGTTTGAAGCGCAATATGAAGCCGGCGGTTTTTGGATGGGTATTTGGCATCCATTTCTCACTGGCAGGCTTGCACGCTGGAATGAAGTAGAGCGTTGGTTAGAATCTGTGCTTGAACGTGGTGATGTTTGGTTTGCACCGCTGCATGAAATAGCAGCCCATGTTGAAGCGCAGTATAAAGCAGATGCTAATAGCGTAAGGCTAGAAGAACTACCGTATTATACCAAGCCTGTAAAATTAGCATGACGGCCTACTCATCTGTCGCTCGCTTAGCCAAATCTTTGTCTATTTTAAACTCGCAAAGCGCTCGCGCTGTATTTATTTCTGTGAGTGAAGAGGCAGCTGTGCAAGCAGCAGCCGAAGCATTACTTAGAGATCAGCAAGGGAAAAAGCTAAGCGCTATTGATGGCTACATTGTTGCAGTGAAAGGCAATGTAGATATTCAGCAGCTAACGACAAGGGTGGGATCTAAAGCGCTAAATTTACCTGCTGCACAAAAAGACGCCCCGCTAGTCAGCGACTTACGTGCAGCGGGCGCAGTCATTTTAGGCCATACTAATATGTCGGAGTTCGCCTTTTCAGGGCTTGGTCTCAATCCGCATTTTGGTACGCCAATAAACCCATTATCAGCTGACGAGCCACTAGTACCTGGTGGATCATCAGCAGGTAGCGCATCAGCAGTAGCGTTAGGTATTGCCGATATCGCAATAGGTACCGATACTTCTGGATCAGTACGTATCCCCGCAGCGTTTCAAGGTTTAGTAGGCTATCGCCCGAGTATGCATCGCTACTGTATGGCGGGGGTTTTTCCTTTAGCGCCCAGTTTAGATACTGTGGGTATTATCGCAACAACAGTCCGCCAGATAATTGCTACTGATTTAGCGCTAGCAGCAATAAATCAGCATCCGCTAGCTCATCCAAAATCTTATTCTAGCTTTATCGCCCCTAGCACAGATTTTTTGAGTGATTGCGAACCCTGTGTTTTACAGCGTTTTGAAGATACGTTACAAGCATTGCAAAATAACGGCTTCAACATAACTAGGTTTGACTCTACCTCGCTGATAGCCACGCGCCTACTATTTAAACAACAAGGCACACTAGTCGCAATTGAAGCGCTGCAATCATTGTCGGTATATATGGAGGATCCAGATTTTTCCATGGACGAAACAATCTATCAACGCTTGCAAGCGGCTAAACAAATAAGCTCTGCCAATATTGAGTTAATAAAAAGTAGCCAAGCTACCTTTCAACAAGCAATGGTAAATGAGATGAATAGCCGCTGCTTACTGCTACCTACTACACCAAACAGTACCCCTACTATCAGCGCTGCACATTCCGAGCAATACAGCACTATTAATCAGCAAACGCTCAGCTATACCATGTTAAGCGCCTTTCTCAACTTACCTACAATTGCCATCCCTGTAAATAATGGCTTTGCAGGTAATAGCCTTTCCATATCAGGCACTGCTAATACTGATGATATATTACTCAGTGCGGCTTTAAACATAGAACAATCTTTAGCTTACAAATAACCCATTAATTTGAGATAACCATGCAAACAATTATTGAATACGTCACCTTTGAAACTGACCCAAAACATAGTAATGAAGCCGTTAAACAAGCTATCTACCAAACAGATGCCATTTTAGCGCAGCTTGATGGATTCATTAAGAGAGATCTTGCTCAGCGAGCTGATGCTACTTGGGTAGAGGTGGTTTACTGGAGAGATATGAAATCAGCTGAAGAAGGCCTTGCTACTTTTATAAAAGACACTAGAAGCGCAGAGCTGTTTGCGATGATTATCCAGAGCAGTGTTAAAATAGATTACAGTAACCAATTTTAAGCTCACTGTAATCGATAAAGCCTTAGTACTAGATCCAGTACTAAAGCTTTTTTACCCGCTTACTTAGGTAGTAACAGATCGCCTTTATCATCTTGTTGAATCAATAGTACGCAAGCTTGTGGACCTACACAGCGATCATTATGAAACTCTTTTCCTGGTTGGAACACATGTGATCCAGCAGGTAGTGTTTTCCATTTACCGTCCATTTCATGCTCCCAAACGCCTTGTAGTGTAATACCATTATAATCGTGAGTATGGGCATGCTTACCTGTTTCAAGACCTGCAGGTAGCTTTAGGTAAGTACCATTAGCGCCTTCATCTCTATCGCCCCACATCACAAAGATTTTGATCGGCGATTCGCCAAGTGGTTGCCATTGAACTTCATCAATAGCGGTCATAGAGCCTTTACTTTGCGCTGCAAATGCATGGCCTTGAAATAATGCTGTCGCGAGTATTGTTGATGCGATAAGTGCTTTTTTGAAGTTCATATAATTTCACCTTAAATTGTTTTTTGATGTCGAAAAATATTCTATACGTGAACTGTTTCTGTGATAATAGGTGGCAGTGAAATCAACTGGTGCACGAACGCCTATGAACCTTGATAGCAAAGATTTAATTTTTATATACGCGCTCAATAAAATGAAAACGCTAGATGCAGCTGCGCAATTATTGGATAAGGATACCTCTTCTGTTTTTAGAGCAATCCAAAGAATAGAAAAGAGCATCGGCAAGCCTATTTTTACTCGTTCTAATAAAGGCTTTAGCCCAACAATGCTCTGTGAGCTGTTGAGTGAAAAAGGCGAATTAATCTACAGCGCTTTAAGCACTGCTAATGATTTATTACTTGATGACACCGCTGTATTTGAAGAAGTGTTGAAGATAACCACCACAGATTTTTTATTACATCACTGTGTTATGCCACTCGTGCATGAATTC
Source organism: Oceanospirillaceae bacterium (assembly GCA_036960485.1). Lineage (GTDB taxonomy): Bacteria > Pseudomonadota > Gammaproteobacteria > Pseudomonadales > Balneatricaceae > Rs1. The sequence continues at coordinate 68,717 of JBALXS010000005.1, read as the reverse complement.
AGTAATGACTACCCCAATGTAAAGTTTGAATTTGATGTCAGCAGCAGTGATGACAAGCTGTGGGAGCGCAATAACGACATCGCCATTAGGCCCACGAACTCCCCGCCAGAACAGATGATAGGCCACCGCTTAAGTGAGCTAGGTTATTGTGTGGTCAGTAATCAGCGTTATATGCAACGCATCCAAGAACAAGATTTACCTATAAGATGGCTAATATTTGATAGAGCCACTAAAAAGCATTTTATTAAGAAGTGGTTTGAAAATAATGTAGGCGCTGATCAATCTTCTTTGAAGTTCGATTCTATGCACGATTTATTTCACGCCATTAAGTCTGGGTATGGTGTTGGTGTCATTCCTAATTTAAAAACTGCCACTCAAGATCTGCTGAAATTAGAAAATTACAATATAGATGAAACAGTCTCGATTTGGATGCTATACCACCCATCAAGTAAAAAAAGGGTGTTAGTGAAGCGTTTTGCTGACTGTGTGCTGGCCAATAAATCACTCTTTTATTAACTCAACTCTTCCTCTAGCCAGCTCATAAAATCAGCGGCAGCTCTTTTGTTTTTACCACTTTCAGAAAGTATTGCCCGATAGTAATAACCCGGCAACGGCTCACCTTCAATAAGCACAATATCGTCATAAGCATTGAGCATTATATTGCTCAATAAAGCCATGCCATGGCCCCTTTTGAGTGCATCAAAGACTAAATTGTATTCATCGTAACTCGATAGTTTAAAAGCACTATAACCCGGCTGATTATGCTGAAGAAACCAAGCTTTCCAGTTAGGTGCTGCCATGTCGGGGTTAGTCCAGCGCACATCTAACAGTCGCTTTTGCGTTACTTTTTCAAGTGAGATGCTTTTCTGCGAGCCTTTAATTAAGCTCACATGCGCCACTGCAACATAATGATCTTTAAAAAGCACTAACTCATTTTCATTACGCTGATCAACAGAGCCATACCTAACCACTAAGTCAATTTCGTTGTTTGTTAAATCTATACAGTTCTCATCAGCGCAAATATTCAAAGTATATTGTGGAAAACGCTGATAAAAGTTATCCAGCCTTGGCTGTAGCCAATAGCGGGCGAACGCGCGCGTTACCGATAAATTAATACGCTGTAAGTTGGCACTTTCATAGACATTCTCAAAAGCACTTGCCAAAAAATTAAACCCCTGTACAACACTGGGTAATATATGCGCCCCCTGTTCCGTCAACACAATATAACGGCCGTTCCTTTCAAACAGCTTAATCGATAATAAATCTTCTAGATGCCGAATTTGATGACTAATAGCAGTGGGAGTTACATCTAGTTCTTCTGCAGCTAACGTAAAACTACTATGCCTAGCGGCCGCTTCAAATGCCCTTACGGCATTAAGTGAAGGTATACGTCGTTTCATAATTAGCCACTCGTTGACAATATCCAATCTATTGACTTTAAAAAGTAACAATAAGTGGTGTACAAGCACAAATGACATTACTTCATCAGACAAATGAAATTGATTACATATGCAGCCGCCTTAAATAATTTTTACCTCTAATTATCAGATAGTTATTCTATTGATCTGGATGATTTCCTTTCAGCTATAAGATGATCTTTTTTCGTGTGACGATTGAGTTAATTTTCGGCATTATTTTATCAAATCTAATGATGGAGAAAGAGATGACTGAACAAGAAATCAATAAAGCAACAGTTAGCCGCATTTATGGTATCTGCTGGAATGAAGGAAACATGGATGAGATTGATAAAATCTTTGACGAGAATGTAAAACATGCTTCATTTCTCGAAGGCTGGCCTACCGGTCGTGAGGGTTTTAAAACCTTGGTTAATTTCTGGCGTGAAGCTTTCCCAGATATTCATGAAGATGCTATTGAATTGATCGCAGATGGTAATAAAGTGGCGAGCAGATTCCGTTTACGCGGCACTCATCAAGGTGATTTCTACGGAATCCCCGGCACTGGACGCAAAATCGATATCTACGGATGTGAAGTGTTTAAGTTCGAAAACGGCAAAGTAGTCGATTACGTCTATCACGAAGATACACTAGGCCTGTTCTTCCAGCTCGGTGTTTTACCGCTGCCAAATATGGCGATTGCCGGTGTTGATGGTTCAGCTGAATAAACCTGCAGTTATATTAGATCTATCTTTTTGAACCTATAAATAATTACCAGCAATGACGCTCTTTCTCAATCAATTTTGGAAAGCTTATCACGCTGGTAATTTTCGTTGTATATCGCTATTAGTTAATGACGCCGCTTTTGTAAATCAGAGTATGCAAATTCATAGCGCTGGCTGATTTTAGATTTTTGGAGTAAGTAACATGAATAGTACTACAAGTTTGGATTTCCAAGGGCAAAAAGTCATGGTGACAGGTGCTAGCCAAGGAATTGGTTATGGAGTTGCACGTGGTTTTGCGATGCTTGGAGCAACCGTTTATATACTGGCTCTGGGAGACGATGTACATGAGGCCGCAGCGCAATTAACAAAAGAAAGTGGGCAGCAAGTGTCAGGCTGGAAATGTGATATCACTGATACCGCTCGAGTTAATGAGGTTTTCAATGAATTAGGACCTCTAGATGTGTTTATAGCGAATGCCGGATTGGAAGACTTAACCCCTATTACTGATCAATCTCCAGCAGCCGAGGCAGTATTTCGCCGAGTGATAGATATCAATATTGTAGGTACCTATTTAACCACTCGTGCAGCTATACCGTTAATGAGAAAAGGTGGGAGAATTATTATTACAGCTTCCATATGGGGCACTAGCGCGGTGCCGGAACTCAGCGCTTATGTTGCATCTAAACATGCCAATATAGGTTTCATGCGATCCATAGCACAAGAGCTAGGGCCAAAGGGAATTCGTGTCAATGCTGTATGCCCAGGATGGGTGATGACAGGTCCGGCGTTGAATACACTTAAAGAGATGGCGCGTGAAAAAAGCTTATCCGAAAGTGAATGCGAAAAAATGATCAGCGATGAACAATCTCTACCAGGCATACAAAGTGTGGAAGATGTTGTTTTGACCTATATTTACTTAGCCTCTTCTCTTGCCGTGAATATAACTGGGCAAAAGATCAATACTGATCGCGGAGCTGTGCAAGGCTAAAACCTCTTAGGCTTAATTCGCGCGACTCAACCTGTGACACTATGCTGTTGAATGTTTCAGCCTTTAACCTCCATCATATTGAAATAAGGACATGACAGTGAATAATGCAATAAAAGCGGCCATAGCAGAAATGCCTGAAGTGGTAAGTGATGAAGCCCTCTCCAATACTTATCTTGGTAATGTTGTTGAGTTAGCTATAATTACCAAGGATCACCGAAAGACGATGCAGGGGATGGTGAAGTTAGGAATTGGTCCATGGGCTGTATACGAATTTACGCCTGCAAACATTACTGACCAGACCTATCAGGGAGAACCTGCTGAATTTGCTATCAAGGTCTGTTTTGCTAAATCTGGCAATATGATGTGGGAGATAATGGAACCGCTTTGGGGGCCTACCATTTTTCAAGATTACCTCGATAAACAAGGCGATGGACTGCAACATATAGCATATGACTGTAACAATGCTCCTTGGGATGAGCGAGTAGCGGAACTAGAAAGTCGCGGATTTAAATGTGTTCAATCAGGTAAGTGGATGGGGCAAAACGCATTCGCCTTCTTTGACACTATTGATGCAACTGGCACCATCTTTGAAACTTACCACTTTCCTCAAGACTGGGTATACCCGGAACCTGATGAATGGTACCCAGCACCTCCAAAAGACGTTAAGTGGTTATAATAAGAGGGCTTAATTTAGTATTTTGAAAAGAGTGGTAGAAAAACTCTATCTATCAACACGCTGATGTCTGCAGACATAATAGCAAGTGATAACACCTAGTTTATTAATCTATCAGCATTTATGGTTAGTCTTGTTATTATTAATAACTTTCAAACAGCTACATTTCTTTTCGTATCAACATAAGTTTTCCAGAATCTGAGCAAGCTTTACTAAATACTACTTCAGAGCACTGCTATGGGCTGGTGACTTGGCATCATAACTACTCTAGCTGTTTATTTCACCTAAGTAGTTATTAGATTTAGTTAAAAAAGCGGCACACTTTACTTTTTATAAAAGAGAGACTGCTTGCTCACCTGTTGGCTGAATTATTATCGTTTGTTTAAAAATATGTAAGTTATATAAATATAGCTATAACTATAAAAAATAAACCCTGGAGATAAATCATGAGTGACACACAAGAGAACAGATGTCTTAACCGGGATTTATATTTTCAAAGTTCAGCTAAATTACTACGTCATTTAGGGAAAAATGACTTCTATAATGAAATGGTAAAGTTTCTCGCTAATCTTATTGATTGTAAACGCTGGTTAGTTATTCGGTATCCTCGCTATGCTCCTCCCGAATTTATAGTTAATAATGCTTTAACTCAAGAAGCCATCAATTATTATAATGATGGTTTATATCAGCTTGACCCTTTATTCCATATTACACGTACTAGCCATATCGATGATGTATTGATCTTGAGTCGTTTAGAAGAAAAGGATAGTTACAGTGCTTATCTTGAGAAAACAATGGATAGCGCTAATATAAAAGACGAAATTGCAATTTTGGTAAATGGCCCAGGGCAGGTTAATATCGTTTTTACACTTGATAATTCTTATGAAAACTTTAGTGATAATGAAGTTAATCTTATCCGTACGGCACTGCCCTTTATTTCTGAAATGCATCGTCATCACCTGAGTTTGGTTTTTTCACAGGCAATCCATGCACAAACTACTATGGATAATATCGGACAACAGCGAGCAGCGTTATTAGAAGATCAAGAAGGGAATATAGTTTATAAAAGCCCTGATTGGCTTGATCTTGAAAATCAAGAAGGCAAAATTGAACTTCTTAAAGATAAAAAAATAACCAATGAAGCTTGTGGAATGATAACTTATCAAAATAAATACTTAGTGCATTGGGAAACAATGAGTGAAAGTTTTGCTGTTGCTCCTCGTGGGCGGATGTACACGCTTGATAAAGTTAGTAATGATTATCCATCGCTTAGTTTTTCCAAAATGCTCGTTGATTTTTCTAAGAAACATAAAATTACACCTAGAGAAGTTGAAATCATAAACCAAGTGCTAAAAGGTTATCCTAATTCGCTGATTGCAGAAAAGCTAAAAGTAAGTATTGGTACAGTAAAAAATCACCGCTATAGACTGTATTACAAATTAGATATTACGACAGAAAGAGAGTTGTTTTCCATGTTCCTAGATTCTTTGTTAAATAGCGATGCTAAGATTTACGGCTAATAACAATATCGGCAATCTGCTCAAGCATGCACGCATTAGGCCCTATGCAAGCCACTGCAGTTTTGGCTTCATTGATGAGCGCCTTGAGTTTTTTTCACTGGCTGCGATACCAACAATAGATGGATAAGTCACTTTATTAAGATGTTGATCTGCACCTTTAGCCTTACCCATCACTTTGAGATCACCCTGGATATCAAATAAGTCATCTTTTGTTGGCAAAGCGAGCCCTATTGCATCTGCATAAGCACTAAGAGCTGCTTGGTATTCATGATTGCAATAGCCTGCAGATAGAACTCCTAGTTTGAATTATTATATTTTTAATCGTAGTTAAGTTAATAAAAGATAACTAATCAGTTTAGTGCAGCTATTCTAGAATTACTTATTGTTTGAAGTATGCATGATAAGTATTAAATTTTTTTAGCTGATGTTTATAATAAACAATTAATTTACTAATAGTTTTAATCATTTAGTTAAGCTACGTAAAAAAATTTTATTTATAACTTAATGATCCTTTAAGCAGCAATGACGCTGCTTTTAACTGAGCAACATTAAACACTCACATCTGTTTCTTTATAATATTTTAAAGAAAACAGTACATAGGGATAAGCTTGCAAATAACCATAGAGAGTAATAAATATACTCTCTATGTTGCTTTATTTTTTCAGTTCACTACGGCGACAGCGAAAGCGGATCAATTCTTCGACGACGGCGGAATCTGCCAATGTAGATAAATCACCTAATGCTGTTATATCGTCTTCTGCTATTTTTCGTAGAATTCGACGCATAATTTTTCCAGAACGGGTTTTTGGCATATCGGGAGCAAATTGAATAAAATCAGGTGTGGCTATTGGCCCTATCCGCTTGCGAATCCAAATACGTAGCTCGTTCAGTAAACTATCATCAGCGATATAGCCAGACATCAGCGTTATGTAAATATAAATCCCCTGCCCTTTAATTTCATGAGGATAACCAACTACGGCTGATTCAGCAACTGCAGGATGTGAAACTAATGCAGACTCAATCTCCGCTGTACCCATTCGGTGCCCAGAGACATTTAATACATCATCGACACGTCCTGTAATCCAATAATAACCATCCTCATCTCTACGCGCACCATCACCTGTGGTATAAAGGTTAGGAAATGTTGAAAAGTAGGTTTGCTCAAAACGCGGATGATCACCCCAAATTGATCTAGCTTGAGCTGGCCATGATCCTTTTATCACCAAGTTACCTTCTCCTGCACCTTGGATAAGCATTCCATCATTGTCAACTAGCGCAGGGTTTACACCAAAAAATGGCCGTGTAGCTGATCCAGGCTTAGCGTCCGTTGCACCTGGCAATGGTGCGATCATAATCCCGCCTGTTTCTGTTTGCCACCAAGTATCCACAATAGGGCAAGTACCTTTTCCGACAACCCGATGATACCATTGCCAAGCCTCAGGATTTATCGGCTCTCCTACCGACCCGAGCAAACGCAAGCTTGATAAGTCGGCATCTCCCAATACCTGGTCACCGTGCTGCATCAACGCACGAATGGCCGTAGGAGCCGTGTAGAACTGGGTCACTTTGTGTTTTTGTATCACTCGACCAAAGCGGCTGTTATCAGGGTAATTAGGCACCCCTTCAAACATTAGCGTTGTAGCACCATTAGCTAATGGTCCATAAATAATATAACTGTGCCCTGTAATCCAACCTATATCCGCAGTACACCAATAAATATCACCTGCTTTGTAATCAAAAACGTACTCATGGGTCATAGCTGAATACACCATGTATCCGCCAGTGGTGTGCTTCAAGCCCTTTGGCGCACCTGTTGAACCCGATGTATACAAAATAAACAGTGGCGCTTCAGCTGCTAGCTCAACCGCTTCGCACTCACGAGAAGCTGCCTCCACTAAGTCACCATACCAACGATCACGCCCTTCATCCCAATTAACTTCTTGATCAACATGTTTAACAGTAATAACTCTTTTACAATATTGATTTGCAGCGGGTAGCATAAGAGCAGAATCGACATTCGCTTTTAGCGGGATAGCCTTACCACCACGTAATGAATAGTTGGCAGTCACTACTAATTTGGATTTAGCCCCCTCTATTCTAGAAGCCAAAGCCTCAGGAGAAAAACCACCAAACACCACGCAATGAATAGCACCGATACGCGCACATGCCAGCATAGCGACCGCAGCTTCAGGTATCATTGGCATATACAGAGTCACTACATCGCCTTGCTTTATCCCTTCTGCTTTTAATACATTGGCAAACTGACATACCTTTATATGTAATTGTCGATAAGTGATCGATGTCGATTTTCTCGGATCATCAGCTTCCCAAATAATAGCCACTTGCTCACCTTTGTCTGGCAAGTGACGGTCAAGACAATTATAAGAGGCATTCAGCGTGCCATCTTCAAACCATCTAATGGCGATGTTACCAGTCTCAAAACAACAGTTCTGCACTTTTGTATAATCTTTAATCCAATCTATTCTCTTACCTTGCTCACCCCAAAATTGATCGGGATCAGTAATCGATTGCTGATACATAGCGCTATATTTTTCTTGATTAACTAAGGCGCTCTCAGCAAATTTTGGATCCACTTTATATATAGTATTTATAGTCATTTATGCTCCGTTAGCGGTTAAATACAGTGCTTACAAATTACAGTGTTATTATTTTCACTCTGCTGTTGCTGTCGGTTTATTGAAGACTAAGAGCTTAATTAACAATGATCTACTGACGATAAAACTGTAACTAAAAAGCAACAATTATCTACATGAAAGCCAGACATACCCACATTGCTGCAGTGCCCTAATATCTAGATTTATAGTTAAGCTCTCTAGTGCTTCACTGTTGTGAATAATTTTTTAATCTCAGTCACTAAACCCCGTTATTTTTGCTGACTTACAGCGACCTCAATCAGCCATATTTGCAGGTTTAAGTTAGGTATCGATGCTTTTTTCCATCATAAATTATAAATGGATTTTAGCGGCTTTCAATGATGTCTTTGGTTACTAACAACCAGCATTCATGATCGCAAGATGGTAACTGTAGTCACGTATTCGAAACATCTAAGCTGTGTTACCTTTTATCAAGTAATTTGCGATCAAGTCATATTGCGTTCAGATTTAAACTAACTGTGTGCTCCTGCAAATTACTAATTTTTGCGCTGATTTTTTATGAACACAAAGCAGTTGATAATTAAGTTTGCAATAGCGTGGTTGCTTTGAAAATAAAATTTTTACCATTAACTAAACGCTTACCAAGGAATGGATTCTACTCACAGCGGCTACATCAAATTGCAGGTAAATGGCAGGGCGATAATCGTTTTTACTGAAATTATTACTCTTGCTGAGTTAATGATTTCTATCCATAAAAGCAGACATTCGATTGGAATTTAACAGAAGATAATTATAAGAGGAGTTCTGAAATGAGTCCAAATAAAGCTAGTTCAGAGTACGTATACGGGGTTGAAAAGGAAGATTTTAACTATCTACAAAGAGAGAGAGAAGAAGGACTAGAATCCGAAGGCGTTACTTCTAAAGATCACTATATGTTAATCGCAATCGGCTTTATCCCCTTTGCTATCTCCACACTTTGGTTCATAACACAATGAGATCTATGCATAACCTATTCAATAACAGTGTTCAATAATATAGCAGTAATAATCAGCTGAAGAAGTTCATTCAACTTAATGAACTGACATATTACGTTGATTTTACTTTGTTTTATGATCGCTTAGTACGGTATGCAGCAATCTCAAAATAATAATTAAATGGTAATGTAATGAAAAATATTCTTGGTGAAAACATCCTACCTGTCTCAATAAAGGATAGGTATGCAAATTTTATGTCACTCTTCTGGCTGTGGGCTGGTGGTAACATCCTACTAGCAACCTTTATGGTGGGGAGCTACTATGCAGAAGGGATAGGTTTCTGGCCAATGGTCATTATCTCTATCACGGGTAACTTAGCTGCCTATACATTGTGTGCTATTTCCTCCCAAAGAGCGGCAAAATACGGAGTGGATGAAATGATTTCACTGCGGCCTACTTTCGGCATTCGTGGATCATATTTTGGTGCCTTCGTGCTAGTTTTTATTAACTTTGGATGGATAGGCTTGCTCTCTGCAATGACAGGCACTGCTTCCAAAAGTGCTGCAGAAGAAATATTTTATAAAGGATTCTCGTTTGCAGGAGATTACTCAATCTATGCACTAGGTGGCGGCATAGTTATTCCATTATTACTGATCATGATCAACCCAAAAAATGGTTTGTATCTCTCAAAGATTACTGTTCCTGTACTAACTGGATTCTCTCTTTATGTTCTTTATACAATTCTAACTAACGATGTATATTTTGATAAAGCAGTAAACTTCGAAGCAACAGGGGATGTCGGTTGGGCTTTCGCGCTAGAAACCTGTGTAGTCTTTGCCGTCGCTTGGCAGCCTTATCTCGGGGCTTGGAATAAGTTTGCCGATTCACAACGATCAGCTTATTGGAGTACTTTTTGGGGACTCGTGCTTATCGCTATCTTGTTCTCAACTATTGGCGGTATCGCAACGTTAGTGACCGGTGAAATTGATCCCGCAGTGTGGACAGTGAAGCTTGGTTTAGGTGTTCCAGCGTTATTGATCGTTATTCTTGGCACTATTACTACCTGCTCACTACTACTATATGCCGGTATCATGGGCTTTTTATCTGTCTTCCCGCGCGTTAGCTATCATATGGCAGGAATACTGCTAGCAGTACCTTCAGTGATGTTCGTTTACGCTACTTCTCTACATGAAATGTTCGGTATCATCTTACTGTTTGTTGGCCTACTAGCTGGCCCTTACTGGGCGGTAACGATGGCTGATTTCTTCTTCTTACGTAACGAAGAATTCGATGTCGAAGCTTGTTATGACCAAAAAGGAATCTACAGCTACTTCCACGGTGTAAATTTAATTGCAGCAGCATCAGTGATCATCGGCATGGTTGTATGGTTGTACATTGGAGGCTGGTTAAGTGGCCTTACATTCCTAACATTCGAGAGTGGTATGGTGTGGTTTGACTATATATCAGCAACTCTTCCGGCAATGGCCGTGTCAGCTGCAAGCTATGTTGTTGCAATCAAATATCTCTTCGCTAATTCATCTTCTGTTGCTAAAGCGTACCCAGGCTTAGCGGACGAACAGGCAATGAAACGCACTTACGCTGCCGATTAACCTTATTAACATATAGCTAGGAGGCTGCCCGAGAACAGACTGACCTACTGCGATCTAGTCTATTTGGCCAAATTTATCGCTCATTTTCGGTAAATAGAACAACTATTCGTCTCAAATGACCGCAAAATTTGACTCAAATATCCTAGCTCTCGCTACGATCGCAGTTCTCGGACAACCTCCTAGGAGGCTGTCTAATTTTTAAATGACTGCACTCCTAGCTCCTTCGCTATAACTTATTCCCATGAAGCCTGCTAAAAATGAGGCGGCATATTAACTAATAGGAAGAAACTTATTATGAGTGATCTCGATAAACTCAGTGCTACTGAAACTGCTCTTGCCATCCGTGAACGTCGGGTCTCAGCAACTGAAGTTATGCAAGCAGCAATCAAACGGATCGAAATCGCCGATCCAAAGTTAAACGCTTTTGTATTCAAATCTTTCGACGAAGCTTTAGATAGTGCTAAATCCGCTGATGCGGCCGTGGCACGCGGTGACGAATTGGGCGCATTACATGGTGTGCCGACAGCCATGAAAGATTTGTTTGATTTCAAGCCAGGTTGGCCTAGCTCCCTTGGCGGCATTCCTCAATTAAAAGATAACATCGCAGATAATAAATGTGGCTTTGTCGATCGAATGGAATCTGCTGGAGCAATCTTTGTTGGCAAAACTAATAGCCCAGCCATGGGTTTTCGAGGCACCACAGATAACGTTGCATTTGGTCCAACTTGCAATCCTTTTGATGTTAGCCGAAATGCTGGTGGATCTTCAGGTGGCTCAGCCGCCGCTGTCGCATCCGGTATGTTAGCGATAGCAGAAGGCACCGATGGCGGCGGGTCAATTCGTATTCCAGCAGCCTGGACTAACACTGTCGGATATCGTGCTTCAGCCGGTCGCACGCCACTTTTAGTACGCCCTAACGCATTTGCAAATACGCTTCCTTATATTTTTGAGGGCACCATAACACGTACCGTAAATGATGCCATCGTATCGCTAGCAATTTTACAGGGATCACATCCTGGAGATCCTAACTGCCATGACATGGTAAACGATTTCTCAGATGCTGCGTTGCGCGGCATAAAAGGAATGAGAATAGGCTACAGTCCGAACCTTGATGTATTTCCGGTAGAGCAAGAAGTGAGTACTGTTGTCAGTGAAGCTGTGCAAGCATTCGAACTGGCAGGGGCACATGTAGAAGAAATTAAAATAGGCCTCAACCGAGATCAACGTGAATATAGTGATGTTTGGTGTCGTTTGTTTGTGCCCATTATGCGTCACAGTTTCGCTGCAATAAAAGAAAGTGGGCTTGATCTACTATCTGCAGAGCATCGCCACGGACTCTCACCTGAGCTACTTGATTGGGTGGAGCGTGTGGGCACAGGCTATAGCGCCGATGATTTATTTCGTGATCTTTCAATACGCACAGAAGTGTTTGATGCCTATCAATCAGTGTTTTCTAAATACGACCTAATCATTTCACCTACCGTAACGGCTATGCCGGTCAAAAACACCAACGATGGCAACACTAAAGGCCCCTCTCAAATCAATGGTATCGATATTGACCCTTTAATTGGCTGGTGCCCAACATTTCTAACTAATTTCACAGGACATCCTTCAGTTTCAGTACCTGCAGGACTGGGAACATCCGGTTTACCTGTCGGCCTCCACATCGTAGGTCGACGTCAGGCTGATGGAGATGTTTTAGCAGCAGCGGCTGCTTTTGAACGCCTACGCCCTTGGGTGCAGCACTATGACCGCATCTCTTTATAATTTTGTTCGTAACCAAACTGCTCCAGTAGGCGAGTATTTTTATACCTTGCGAGATGCAAATTTCGTTATGTAAACAATAGCTAGCACTTGAGCAGTACTTTTCTCAAAACAGGAAATTATCAATGAAAAAGTTAACCTTAAAATCACTCGCTTTATCAGTTGTACTTGCGACAGCATCTTTGACGACAGTTACCACAGCTTTCGCTGAAGAAGCCATCCCTATCACTCAAGCTGCCACCGTAGAATATCTACAATTTAGTTTAGTTGAGGGAACAAATCCAGATGACTTCTTACGTGAGACGTTGGCAGTAGATTCAATATTAGAAGGTTATGACGGCTTTGTAGCTCGTCATCTTGCACGTAACGATGACGGATCATGGGTAGAAGTTGTCTACTGGAAAACATTAAAGGATGCCGAGGCCGCACTTCCTCGGTTTGTTAAAGATGAGCGTACAAAAGGCTTTCTATCCCTGGTAGACGGGGATTCTATGTCTGTTAAATATTCAACTTTGTTCGAGTACTAATTTCAACCGCGAAGGAGTAATCCTTACTCCTTCGACCATCCCTTTGAATCAAAGATCTCTGCCAAATCCGTAAATATGTGGATATACGGCACAGCCTCACTCAAAATACAGAGAGATAAACTTTATGAACACTACTATAAAAATAATTACATGGTCGTTTTTAATGGCGATTGGCACTACACATGCATCAACAGCAATTAAAGATGTATCTACCCAAGAGATTCGCGCCGCTGCTGCGGGCGCCTGTGAAGGAGGTAAAACCTACCAAATTGCCTACAGCCACTCAGTATCCGAAGTTGCTATCGTCAAGCAAGTACGCCGTTTTGCTGACCAACGCGCAGCGCAGTTAGGCTGCGTCAGCGTTTTACATGACAACACCCAAGCCAACAATCTTGAACAACAAATTAATGCGATTCAAGGCTGGATTACTTTGGGTGTTGACGCAATTGTCGTATTACCTATTGAATCAACTGCATTACAGCCATTACAGCGTAAAGCGCAAGCCAAAGGAATTAAGTGGCTGACTTATTTAGGCACTATGGATGGCTCCGATGGCTTTGTTGGCTTTGATCACGCGCAATCAGCTAAAATCATTGCCCAGGCAGCAGTAGATTGGGTCAAAGCAAACAAAGTTGCAGATGCAAAAGCATTGGTAACTTCTCTAACTGCGCTACCGTCCCTCGCACCGCGCTGGACAGAAGTGACACGTATTCTGACTGAAAATGGTATTACGGTTGTTGCATCACAAGATGCTGCAGATCAGACCAATGGTTTGCGTGTTGCCGAAACAGTACTGCTACAACATCCTGGTTTAGATATTATTATTGGCATGGCGGATGATGCAGCTGTCGGTGCGCTACGCGCAATTAAGTTAGCCGGCGCAAACCCAGAATTAATGTTTGTGGGTGGTCAAGATGGATCACTTGAAGGACTTTCTGCTGTCAATGATGGGGGAGCATACCGGGCATCTGCTGCTATTTTAATCAATGAATTAGGGGCTAACATAATTGACCTCGCCTTGAATTCCATCCGCGACAAAGGCCCAAGCTCAGCCTATACACCAACAGTACTCGCCACTAAAGCGAATCAATCGCTATTGGAAAAACTCCTAGCTAACTACTCTAAATAATAGCTGACCGACGAGGGATAATTTATGCGTCTTGAAGTCAAAAAACTGCTTAAATCCTATGGGTCAGTTAATGTTCTCAAAGGAGTAGATCTACAGGTAGAAGCAGGTAAAGTGCTAGCTTTTCTAGGTGCCAATGGCGCTGGAAAGTCGACTTTACTGAATTGCATCAGTGGTGCACAAGATGCAGATGCGGGGGATGTCCTTGTTGATGGACATTCCCTGCGTGGAGCCTCCCCGCGCCAAGTGCAGGATTTTGGTGTTGCTATCATTTATCAGCACTTTCAGGTTTTTGAAGGTTTGAGTGTCGCTGAGAATATTTTTCTTGGTCATGAAATTAAGCGTGGAGCGCGGCTAGATCGCTTGGCTCAAAACACTGAAGCGCTAATCATGTTAAAGCGCTTGGGCGTTGAAAATATAGACCCAAATGCCGATCTTAAAACACTTGGAGTAGGAGCGCGAAAAGTAGTTGAAATCGCTCGCGCACTGCGCTTACGGCCGAAGTTTTTGATCCTTGATGAACCAACTGCTTCGCTGTCAGATAAGGAAGCTAAAGCCTTACATGATGTTATTCGCCAAGCAGTAAAAAAAGACGGTATAGGGGTAATTTATGTCACTCATTTTCTTGATGAGATTCACAAAATAGCAGATGACATCACCATTTTACGCGATGGCCGTATTCTTTGGACGCGCTCTGCTGACACTGTGACTATTGCAAATATGACAGCAGCAATCTCACCAGATGCATTGATGAATCAAGTCAGGCATAGCTGCGTAGCCGCTGATAGCCCACAAGTACTGGGCTTAAAACAATTAACGACAGGGTTCGTAGGGCCTATTAACGTGGCTTTAAAAGCGGGAGAAGTGCTAGGTATCTACGGCTTAATGGGGGCAGGTCGCACTGAGCTTTTAGAATGTTTAGCCGGCGCCGTTGATCAAGATGCAGGTGAAATGCTTCTGCATGGTGAAATCTGTAATTTTCATTCACCTCGTGATGCTTTAGCCAAAGGTGTAGCCTTTGTTGCCAGCGACCGTAAAGAGCAAAGCTTGTTTTCAAGTTTATCAGCAGTCGATAACTTGATGATCCCACACCTCGGCTGCACGCCGATGCCCAGTTGGTACAGAAGCTTTAGCCGTGAGAAGGCAGGCTTTGAGAGAGCCGCCCGCAAGTTAAATATTCAACCTCCAAACCCAAGCTTGCATGGACAGCGCTTTAGCGGAGGTAATGCGCAAAAAATAATGGTGAGCAGATGGCTAATTGAAGGGGCAAACATAAAGCTTTTGTTACTGGATGAGCCCACACAGGGTGTCGATATTGGCGCACGCCATGAACTATATGAAGCGCTGGCGACGGTCAAGAATGAAGGTGCTGCGCTTATCGTTGCCTCTTCTGATGCAACAGAGATCTGCTTATTAGCAGATAAAGTCATGGTGCTAGGGCGTGGCCAGCAAGTTGCCTTAATTGATAATCCTCAAAATGCAGAATTGTTAATTGAGCTTGCCCATAAAGCAGAACATGGGACGCAACCTGCCGGATCAGATGAATTGCAAACAAACCAAATGGTACAAAGCCTATGACAGAAAATAATTTAGAGACCCCTGCAGAGAATATCGTTAACCAAGAAAATAGCACGGCACAACAGCGGGATTGGTTTGAACTGATTGTCGCTGCGACGCTACCAGTATCTATTGGCGCACTAGCGTTATTTTTTTATCTTAACGTACCTGTGTTCATGACGTTGAATAATTGGATTTCAATTTCCGTTCAAGTATCAACAGTAATGACCATAGCCATACCATTTGCACTACTGCTAATGGCGGGGAAAATTGATCTATCCGTGGGCTCCACCCTTGCTCTTTGTGGGGTTGTCGCAGGGATGAGTTTTGAACCTCTGGGCATTACAGGGGCTATTATTTTGACACTTGTAGTAGGCACTAGTGTTGGATTAATTAATGGGGTGCTAGTGTCGGCAGTTGGAATGTCACCAATTATCGTTACATTAGGTGCCTTAACATTAATCCGTGGTATTGCTCAATGGCTCGCGCCGAATCCTGTTTTTGGTTTCCCTGAGGAATTCTTGGTGATCGGTTATGAGCGAATTCTGGGGCTTCCAATGCTAACTTGGATCATGTTGATAGTGATTAGCATAGGTATCATCGCCATGGTGCTATTACCTATTGGACCGCAAATTATAGCTTTAGGCGTAAACAAACGTGCTGCTTTTTTGGTAGGATTGCGAGTTAAAGCTATCGGTATTTCTCTCTACGCAGTGACCGGTTTTTTTGTCGCAGTAGCGGCTTTAATGAGTATTTCGCGAATCAATTCAGCGCCCTCTGGTACATTAGGCATTGGAGTAGAGCTCAGTGTGTTAACAGCGGTGTTACTTGCAGGAGTTCCATTTGCTGGTGGTAAAGGTTCGATTGTGCGAGTAGTTCTTGGCGTTTGGCTGCTTGGAATGCTGTCAAACGGGCTGATTCTTATGAATGTTCCGACCGAACTAAGCTTGATGATAACAGGTCTTGTTTTAATTGTAGCAGCAGGGTTAGACGTGTTGCGTAATAAAAGATCTTGAGCGTGTGTGACAGCGCACGGTATTAAAAAGGAGTATTAAGTTTGCTCATCATTAGCGGGTATATCGGCAGTATTATTGGCCTTTACCCGCTACCTTGATAGCTGGTATACGCTAGCGCGCGGTTTTTTGACACCATCCTAACCGGTTATCAATTGCTCATTTCTAGCACTACCCGTCTTAAAGCAACTATCGTTTAGTTGCTCATTGCTGAACTAATTTAAAAGTCTCTGTAGAAAACTCATCACTATCAATACTATCTTCATCAATATCTTGCATAACTTCTGGGATCGCCACGCCTGTTAAACAGGCTGGCCTTCTCGACATAGTTTCTAACCAATGCTGTAGATTAGGTAATCCATCTATACTCACCCCTGACCACTTGTAGGTACGAGCCCAGCACCAATTGGCAATATCAGCAATACTCATTTCATTCCCGGCCAACCACTGTGTTTCTTGCAACCCTAAATCCAGTACTTGCAGTAAGCGGCGGCTTTCATTCTGATAGCGATTTATGGCCGAAGGGATTTTTTCAGGGAAATAGCGATAGAAAACTTCAGCTTGGCCCATCATAGGTCCCAAACCTCCCATTTGAAACATAAGCCACTGCGTGACTTTGGAGCGACCTTTTCGGTCTGTCGGCATTAGCCTGCCGGTTTTTTCTGCTAAGTATAGCAAGATAGCGCCCGATTCAAATACGCCAAAGTCATCCTCATCACGATCGATGATTACCGGGATTCTTCCATTCGGGTTTAGCTTTAAAAACCAATCTTCTTTTTGTTCATTCTTTGAAAAATCTATTTTATGCGCTCGGTACTCTAGCGATAACTCTTCTAAAGCAACAGAAACCTTATGGCCGTTAGGTGTTGATGCTGTGTACAAATCGATCATAAATAAATCCTTTGTGTAATAGTTTTTACGATGAACAAAAGCAGTTGAAACGATACTGACGAATGATTCTAATTACGCTCCACGACTTCTATCTACTGTTATATTAAGCAGATAGAAGTCATTAACTTCAAACCTAACTCTACAAAGTTACTTATTAAGTAACTTAGTAATCTTTAAGGCTAGAGCTTTTCCTAGTTGGTTATGATTTTCAAGGTTAAAGTGAATACCATCAATCCCTTGCGTTTTAACCACTAACGAAGCGTCAAAGAAAGGAATATTTCTACTCTTAGCTTCGCTAGTAAAAGCAGAAGAGAGTTGAGTGGAAGGTTTTTCAGCGACACCGAAGAACGAATTAAGAGGTGTTTTAGAAGTATCCCCCAAGGCTGCAGGCGCGATCACCAACACTTTAGGTGCAGGATAAACGCTAAAAATTGGCTGTTTTACAGATTTAGCTAAATCAGCCAAATCAAAAGCTGCTTTGGCGATTAGCATCGGTGGACGCTCACGCCCCATTTGCAAATCATTGGTTCCCAGCATGATAACCACTAGATCTACTGGCGAATGTTTAGCAATGCTCACTGGTAGTGAAGTTCGTCCATTAAAATCTGTTGCAGCTATCGTACCTACAGCAGCCTTATTATCGATATTGGTAGTGCGTCCTACCATCCCATCTACTATTACTTTCACATCTTCACCTAGCGCTTTGTCTAAGATCCCAGACCATCTTTGTTGATCTGAAAAGCGCGTTGCTGGATAACCTTTTTCAAGTGGGTTCCAGCCCCAAGTATTAGAATCGCCGTAAGTGAGAACGCGCAAAGGCTCTGCCAGGGCCATTGGTGCTGTTAACAGAGTAATACTAATTAAGGTGCTGCTAGCTAAAAGCGTAATGTTGGTATTCATGTGTCGTTAGTTCCTTTAATTAAGATTGATTGGTCTAATGATTTATATTAACTTTTAAGTTCAAAATAAGAAGATAGTTCTATTCTCGGCTCTAGCTTAATAAAGATAGTATGGGCTTTATCGAACTTGCCTGTATAGAAACGCAAGTACTTTTGATTGCGGTTATTGTCATGGCAAAATTAAATCTCAATGAGGCAATTATCGATCTGTGCTCAACAATGACTCTCCAATTGGCTAAGAATTTACGGCTCATGTCGATACAAATTTCAGCCCGATAATCGAGCTAATAAGAAGAAAAACAAAGAACATCCGCAATAAACCTAAACTTTCTCCGAATAGAAAGCTGCCTAGAAACACTGCTCCCACAGCACCAATACCTGTCCAAACTGCATATGCAGTACCAATAGGAATACTTTCCATCGCTCTGGTAAGGCAATACAAAGAGATCATTGCTGCCAAGATAAATAACAATGTGTAAACAGGTTTTGTAAAGCCATCTGATAGCTTGAGCAATGCAGCAAAAGTTATTTCAAACACACCAGCGACTAATAGCCATATCCAAGCCATATGAATCCTTTTTTGCTTACAGAGCCCAAACGCTTGATAGGGATGATTAATGTTCAGATTGGTTTACAAAGTTGCTTTCAACTTCATCTATAGCGAAAATTTTATCAAATTTTATGCGTGGATCTGTTTCGATCAATTCTTCAAAGTTTTTTGCTTCTCTATTAAGCCATTCATAAAAAACAGCCACTTTATGCCGACTCAACATATTTGGCAGGCATGTAAAATAATAGGTGTAGTATTTTAGTGCGATTGGAAATGGCCGCACTAGCTCTCCACAAACGATAGCTTGAGCAACAGCCGTGGTACCAATTAGTGCTATTCCCTTGCCAGCTTTAGCTAAAGTTAGAGCCATATGTTCATCGCTAAACGTAGGTATAGGTTGTTGTTCATGATGATTGATGCCTGCTGCTGTAAACCATGTTTCCCAGGACGGATCTTTTGCTGAAAAACCAACCCAATGGTAATCGATACGTGGAGCGTTTATTAAATCTGTAGGAGTGCGCAGCTTTTTAGCCAGTTCAGGTGAACAAATCGGTGTAACATAATCAGTGAAGAGCATTTTGAAATGAAGATCATCATAATCTCCCTCGCCAAAGCGGATGGCAATATCTACGTTTGACCGGTTCAGATCCAGCACACTATCAGCTCCTTCTACCCTAACTTTCAAATCGCTAAATTCAAGTTGAAAACTCTGCAACTTCTCAGTGAGCCAGTTCGATGCAAAAGACATTGTTGTAGAGATAACTAGCTCGCCTTCTTCACTGGAATTTTTCAAGTCAGCGGAAGCTTGTGTTAATAATTCAAAAGCTTGATTGACTTTGTAAGCATATGCTTCACCCTCTTTGGTTAATTCGAGCGATCTATTCAATCGATTGAACAACTTCAGTCCCAACCAATTTTCTAAGGTGCGAATGCGATGGCTAATGGCAGTAGGAGTAATACATAACTCATCAGCTGCATGCTTGAAACTCATATGACGCGAAGCAACTTCAAAAGCTCTCAAGGCATTAAGAGGAGGGAGAGTGAGCCGTGACATAATAGTTTCCTCGTTTTGAATAAACGAAAATATGGATATTTTTTGCTAGAGCAGCGATTCAAAGAATGACCTTCTTCATAAAATAATGATTGCCAGAGTTTTAACAATCCTATCTATAGGCACTAGGCGTTAAACAAATCAATTACTATTCCCTGATCTAGAGCGTTGCTTTAATATAAAACTCTAAAGAAATTCACGCTGTTATGTTTCTTAATTATCTCATCAAGCTAATAGCATGCAGTAAGTAAAGAGCAGCCCTTACTTACTGCAATAACACTAATTAGTGCTTAATACTTGAATACACTAATGTCACGCTTTTAGGATCAACCAAACCTAAAAACTCTGCGGTTTTTGGATCTTTCAAAAACTTATCTAGAGCGCCTTTGGCCGTTTCAATATTTTCCCAATACACCACTTCAACCCAAGTACCATCTTCTTGCAGTGATACTTGTCTATCAATGAAACCAGGATAATCGATGAGTACTTTATCTATATCAACTGCAACTCGTGCCAGTTTATCCACATTTACATTATCCGCAGCGCGAAAAGTAACGTATTCAAGCACATTTGCTGTAGATTTATCTGCCGCTATTGCAGGTGAGCCTATAGCAATAATACCGAGTGAAAGTGCTATTATTTTTAGAGGCTTGGTTAGTACTTTTAATGATGAGCCTAGTACTTTTATTTTTTTTATAACTAAATTTTTCATAATATTACCTGTGTGATTTATGTATTGGGTTAAGTTTTTCCTGCCGTTTTTTGTGCCTTGAGGTTCTCTCCTTGCTAGTTATTTAACTGATAGCTGTTTAATTACATTTGCGAGTGCCACACCCAGCGTTTCATGCTGTGCTTGGCTCATGTGTAGTCCGTCAATTCCTGCAACTTCTGGGATCACACTGGTTGCATCAAAAAAAGCTACATTTGCAGCTTGTGCCGCTTTTTGCAGCGCAGACCCTAGCTTTTCTGATTTTTCTCTCCCCCCTGCAAATTGATCGACAAATTCAGGGTGCAACTTTTCACTCAATAATGGCGGCGCTACAACTAAGCATTTAGGGGCTGCATAGGGATAGGCAACTCCACCTTCACACAATGCAACTTGTTCCGTTAAGCCTATGATTGCATTCGCGATATCTTGTGCACTGCGCTCACACTGCGCTCTTAAATCATTAGTTCCCAGCATGATAATAATCCAATCTACTGGCATTTCGCGGGCAATAGCAGCAGGCAAAGTTTTCTTACTATTGAAAAATTCAGCCTTCACCGAACTCCAATCCATCGCATCATCTATATCTGTTGATCTAACTGCTAAACCATCAACAACCACGCTGTATTGCTCTCCTAACGTGTTATCCATTACGCCAGCCCAGCGCTCTTCATCGTTATATCGCTTTGCAGGAAATGCAGTTTCCACTGCTTCCCAGCCCCATGTATTGGAATCACCGTATGCTAAAATTCTTTGCTTCATATTTGCCTCTTCATTAAAACGAGACCCTAGCTAATTAGTATTCATCCTGAAACGGAGTCGTTGCTGGATGGACACTAACTATTACCTTGCGTTAGCTAAGGTCTCAAAACTATTATGGGTTCACTAAAGAGCTAAACCACATTGATAATATGACCGTCAGTTGAATGCCAGGATGCCACTATTCCCGCACCAATTTGAATATCTAAATTGCTTCGATCTTTTTGCTGCAGCTGTACTGTAATTTGCTGCCCTGAAGCCGTCTCCAATCTCAAATTGACTAGCGCTCCAATAAATTCTTCGCCAAGTATTTGGCAATGAATTTCATTGTCAGCCCAACCCGTTTTGGTATTGAGGGTAATTTGATCTGCGCGAATGATTAAATTAACTTTTTCGCCACTTTCAATGGTATTTACCATCGGGTGATCACATTTAAAAGTGCCATCGGCATTACCTAAAACCACTTGGTGCAACTTATTCACATGCGCGGTACATTGAATAATGTTATTACCACCCAAGAAGTTGGCGACAAAAGCACTGGCAGGCTTTAAATAGATATCTTCTGGTGCACCTATTTGCTCGATATTCCCCTCATTCATGATCACCACTTGGTCTGCCATGGAAAACGCTTCTGAGTGGCTGTGTGTGACATAAATAAAAGTAATGCCCAGCTCTCTTTGTAATCTTTTTAACTCACTTTGCATCTTTATTGATAAGTGAGCATCTAATGCGCTGAGCGGTTCATCAAGCAATAACACTGAAGGCTCAGTCACTAAACTGCGCGCTAGGGCAACACGTTGTCGCTGCCCACCTGATAATTGATCGATATTGCGCTGTGCATAATCTTCTAGGCCTAAACGTGTTAGCCAAATCATCGCTTTAGTTTTTCGCTCAGCGGCTTTCATTCCGCGCATTCTCAAGCCAAATTCAACATTCTCGAGCACCGATAAAAACGGAAATAATGCCAGAGATTGCCAAACTAACGGCGCATCTCTCTCCCAAATAGGTAAATCATTAATGACTTCACCGTGGCGTGTTATTTCACCGCTCGTCACTTCTTCTAAACCTGCGATACAACGCAATAAGGTACTTTTACCGCAGCCAGAAGGCCCCATAATCGCGACAAATTTACCTTCATCAATATCTAAGTTTAATGCTTTAATGATGGTTACTTTACCGTAGCTTTTATGGATATCTTGCAGCGAGATAAGTATTTTTTGATCGGTTTGATGCGATTCTATAGATGCTGTTGCATTCATCTTTTTTCTCTCTATATACTTTTTGTACGTTTCATTAATAAGATTTGAGCACTGAGTATTAAGGTAATCGATACGATAAAAGTCACTGATCCAATCGCGTTAATGCGTGGGCTTACCGCACTTTGTAAGAAGCTGAGAATTCTCACTGAAGTCGTCTCGTGTAATCCACCAACGAACCAACTCACTGCGTACTCATCAAAGGAAACGGCGAAACAAAGCAAGAAAGCGGCGAACACAGCTGTTTTAGTCGATGGAATAACTACTTCATAAAAGGCACGCCAGTTACTGGCGCCCAAATTTTGTGCTGCGTATTCTAAATTGCTGTCAATCTGCTCAAAGCGCAAGCGTATAACGGCCATAGCGAAAGGCGCTGCAAGCACTATATGACTGACAATAATTGCCTCTACTGTGCCTGACATTCCAAGTCGAGATAAATAGGCTAACATCGCTAAACCCACCACCACTAGCGGCACCAAAGGGGGTAATAAAGCGAACACTAGCAGTATTTTTTTACCTAAAAAGTTAAAGCGATAATCTGCATACGCCGCTGCAAAACCTAAAAATGTTGCGATTGGCGCACTGATTAAACCTATCAATAAGGTATTGCCAAATGCTTCATGCAATAGCTCGTCAGCAAAGGCTAAGTGATACCACTGCCAAGTAAAGCTACCTAAAGGCAATGTTGGGAATCGATCTGAATTGAAAGAAAAAACAAAATTGGTAATAATCGGCGCGTAGAGAAACAACACGATACATACGCAATAAGCTTTGAACATTAATCGGGTATTTTTAGAAACTCTCATGGTTATTTCTTCCGATAGGCAAATGCGATGCTGCTCAAAGCAACAAGCAGTAATGTGAATATCATCATGATGGCGATAACGGCAGCACGCGGCCACTGTTGGCCTGACTTAACCGTGTCGGCGATCAAGATTGATAGTGTGGTATATTTGCCTCCGCCTAGATAAGTGGGTGTTACAAAATCACCAAAGCAAAAGATAAAGGCGAACAATGCGCCGATCACAATGCCAGGCTTTGCGGCAGGTAGCACAACCACATGGAAAACACGTCTTGAGTTGCAACCTAAGTTATATGCAGCATCTATTAAAGTTTTATCAATCGACAACATAGAGATTGATTGGATGACGATAACGATTGGAAAAGTGAGTGTTACAAACCCTAAAATCAGTGCGAACGGAGTGTTTAATAAACTATCGAAAGGAATCGTAAAAAAACCTAACAGCTGACTGATAATGCCATTCTCAGTGAGGTAGATTTGCCAAGAGTAAATTCTCACTAGATAGCTGGTGAAAAAGGGAATAACGAACAGCGAAAGTAAGGTAATGCGTCCTTTATCAGAAAAGAAAAAGCTAATGGCTAAAGAGCAAGGTAACGCCACCAGCGTGACAATAATCGCGGCCGCTGATGCAAAGGCAATGGTTCTAAAATAAGAGATCCAAAAATAATTTGCACTGAGTATTTTAACCCAATTACCAAACTGGAAATCAGGGGTAAGCACAAAGCTTTTCACATTCCAGAAACTTAGCAATACTAATAAAATGATAGGGCCAAGAAAAAACACTGTCAGCCAGATAGGTAAAGGTGCAGCCCAAATACCACCATACAGTGCGCGTGAGTAGAGAGCTTTACGCGTAAGAAAATTCATAACAATTTACCGATACAGTTAATAAGCTTAAGATAGCGGGTTGCCCCGCTAGCGATCTATTGATCTAGCTACTTTTATACTCAGACCAAAAATCATTCCAATCTTCAAGACTTTGCTGTTTCGGCAGCTGTCTAATATGAATGCGCCCTTCGCGAATCATATCCATAGAGCTTCCAGGCTTAAAGCTGATGCCTAAGTGCTTGGCATCTTCTGGTCTCTCATCGACCATTTTTTGCCAGCCTTTCTTGCTCGGTATAATGGCTGGGAAAACATTCAAAGTGGCTTGCTTGAACTGGCCTGCAGGGCTAGAGATATACTGTATGAATTTTCTAGCGAGTTCTGCTTTTTCAGAACCTTTACCGATAGAGAATGACTCTGTGAATTGCAAACCACCCTCTTCAGGTATGGTGGTGACTACATTGGCGCCATCTCGACGCAGTACACCAGTGATCCACTCTCCGATACCTGGCATCACGGTCACTTCACCGCTTTTCAGTGAAGAAAGAATGCCACCATAATCATAAAATCCTCGTATTTGTGGCTTTAAGCTAATCGCTTTAGCTTGCAATGCTTGCCATGCTTGCTCGTCTAAATCAAACGGAGCTGCATTGCCATTATGCAAACTGAGGGCGCCTAAGTTTGGCAGATGCCAATCAAAATGACCGACTTTATTTTTCAAGCGCTCATCCCATAAAACCTTATAAGTTGAAGCTTCTTTAACTGATACTGCATCTAAATTGTGCGAAATACCTAAAAATCCGAAACGCGATAACACTGCGTAGAGCTCATTTTCATGCCAGTGTAATGGGAAATTTTGAAACTCAGGGAAATAGTCATCAAAAGAATAATCTTGCGCATCGAGCTTTTCTAAGAAGCCCGCTCTGCGCAGTTGCTGCACATACTCTGCATCTGCGTGAATTAAGTCGTAAGTACCAGGAGGTGATTGCGCCAGCAACGCCAGCATTTGCTCGCCGCCTACATAATACTTTTGTTTTATCTTCACATTATGCAATGCTTCAAATTCTTGCACTGCATCAGGCTCTGCTTGGCCGTACCAAGAAAGCATCGTTAGCTCGGTAGGTGTTTTACTTAGCGCCAGGGATGGCATTGCTAAAGTACCGGCTGCAATAGCGCCGTACTTGATAAACTTCCTGCGGGTTAGATCTTCTTTTAATGACATTATTTTGGCCCTTTTTCTTTTACTTTTTTTGAGGAGGGGAACCAAATAACTATATTAAAGAAGAAAAAATCTCACAATCGATAAAATCTCAACTAGATGCGTGATTTTCTCATCTAGCTAGTGTCCATCCAGAAACAGAGCCGTAGCGAGAGCGACTCAATGATTCAAGATACGTACCACTAGATAGGGGCGTTTGGTTATTCCAAACAACTCTATCTAGTGGTGAGTAGATTGTGTCAGTGAGGCGTGCGTAGTAGGCATTCGTTTCTGGATGGGCACTAGTTGTTATTAGTTGATATATAAAAGTTTTATTACTTTTTCGAGCTGCTAACCATCACTCTTTCATCATTATTTATAAAGTTTTCAAATCTATTTGCTTCTTCACAAATCCATTCATAAAAAATTTTTACTTTAGGCCTATTCATCAATGTAGGCAAGCAGGTGAAATAATGCGTATGGTTTTTCAAGGCTAATGGAAACGGCCGAACTAACTCGCCATTGCGGATACTGTCAGCTGCGGCTGTCATCCCAATTAATGCAACCCCTTTGCCAGCTTTTGCTAACGAAAGCACCATATGTTCGTCACTGAATACGGGGACGTTTTGCGGGTGTTCATAGCTGACTTGCGCTGCTTGAAACCATTTATCCCAACTGGGGTCTTGTGCACTATAATCAGCCCATTGATAATCAATAAGCGCTAATTTTAATAGGTCTTGGGGAGTTTTTAAGGTAGCAGCGAGCTCTGCAGAGCACACTGGTGTAACATAATCAGTAAACAGCTCTTTAACGAACAGTCCATCATACTTTCCTGCACCAAAACGTATCGCTATGTCGATGTTAGAGCGATTAAGGTCAGTAATGCCATCTTGTGCAGTGATTTTTATTTTCGCCTGATCGTGCTCTGTTTGAAACTCAAGTAAGCGAGTTGCCAGCCAGTTAGATGCGAAAGACATAGTAGTAGAGATAACCAAGTCTTCTTCATCGTTGTGGTTACGCAAATCATCTGAAGCTTCAATTAACAATATAAAAGCTTCATTCACTCTTCGTGCATATTTTTCGCCTTCTTTGGTGAGCTCTAAAGCACGCGTTAGACGATTAAATAATTTGATACCTAACCAATCTTCCAACGTTTTAATACGGTGGCTAATGGCGGTGGGCGTAACACATAATTCATCCGCGGCTAATTTAAAGCTCATATGCCGAGCGGCCACTTCAAAGGCGCGTAAAGAATTAAGTGACGGAAGTTGTGCACGTGCCATATAGGTTGGCCCTTGTGGAATGATCGCTTTTATCAATAGAAATGCGGGGGACTGATGTTTATTTAACACTAAAAGAGCCAAAATTGGAATGCTAAATAACAGCGTTGTTTTGCCATATCTGAAAAGGATCTCTTTTTCCCTTCTCCTTGTTACAGCAGCAGTATAGGTGCTCGTTTAGGTTTTTTTCATTAATTAAATCGTAGGTCCAGCGATAATCGAAGCCCATTTTAGCCGCGCTGTGACGATCTGCTAGATAGATTACTTGATCTACACCCGCCCAACTTGCAGCAAGATAGCAAACCCCGCAAGGCTCACCTGTCGCTATCATGCTAACTGCTGGAGTGTGTTTTAAATCGTAGTTTTTACTAGCTGCGCGAATAGCGACAATTTCTGCATGGGCGAGAGGATCTCGCATCAGTTTGACTTGATTAACCCCCTCACCCAACACATTACCTTGTGCGTCAACAACAATAGCGGCAAAAGGGATGCCGCCTGTTTCAATATGTTGTACTGCAATGTCGATAAGCTTATCAATAAGCGATGATCGCAGTGGCTCAGGTAAAAATTTAACCATTACTTTTTATAGCGTTCAATAAGTTGCAACGCTGTAGCGCGTATTTTTTGCTCAGCCTTGTCGAGAGAATCGCGATGACGTTGATCGGAAAACTCCTGGAACTCACTATAAATGCTAATAAATTCATCAACCCCTAGATAAGGGCTTAGCAGCTTGATATGACTAGTTAAATGATCTTCGTGCGCGCGTATCTCTCCAGCTTGAAAATTTGCCTCTCCGCTTGATGTCACCAACACCATGACTTTACCTGACAGTATCGGCTCTAACGGTTGGTCGCCTCTGGCAAGATCAAAACTAAAAGTTTTATTGATACGAATAATTTGGTCAAACCACGCTTTTAACACTCCAGGCATGCCGTAGTTATACATAGGGGCTGACATTAAAATAATATCAGCGCGCTCAATTTCACCGATCAATGTATCAGAAGGTGCAATCAATGCTTTATCTGCAGCTGTTAATTGTGAAGTTTCTTTAAAAACGGCTGCGATCCAGTCTTCAGAAACAAACGCAGGAGGATTTATACTAAGGTCTCGGTATTCAATTTCATCCTCTAGACGGTTCTCTTGCCAAACTGTAATAAAGCTAGCGGCAAGTGTTTTCGAAATAGAACTGTGACCTTCTAAGCGTGCAGAACGCGCACTGCTATCGATATGTAAGATGTTAGGCATATATACTCCAAGAAAATTTCATTTGCAGTATAGTGGTTTAGCTACATCATAATCACAAATGACTCTTTGTTAGGCGTCAGTTTTAATTTATTCATCTATGTGTTTTGCTTATGCTGTATCGCTTGAAAATTTATTGCAAAAGTGAGGCTGATCAGCCGTGACACTGACCATAAAACTGTTTTTCTAGCTTATGTCGCAGTACTTGCAAAATGACTGAGTGGAGAATTGATTAAAGAGAACTGCGTACTATGCCGCTCATTTTTTATCTGTGGTACTTACCCGTTAGTCACTGCTATCCAGCTACTGTAATCACTGCCTTGTGATCGCCGGCAATTCTCGCAGTGGCACTGCACTACAGCAGCAGTTGAGTTGGCTGTTTGTATGATGGCAGGGGCTGTAGCTATTTGCACAAGCATGCAAAAATCCAACAACGATAATCACATTATTATCATCTTGCCTTGCGCAGGCGAAAACGGCGCTGGGTTTGTAACTAAGCATTACGATTAGGGAAGTAGTTGAAGAGTTTAAAGCGCCATTAAATAGCCAATACTGCGCACTGTTTTGATGTAGCGATAAGGGGGCCGATCGTCTTTAAGCTTTTTACGTAGTGTTGAGATACGCAAGTCGATAGAGCGATCAAGACCATCAAACGCAAAGCCGCGAATTTCCAAGTACAACTCATCGCGCGTAATAATACCACCCGCACGGCTAACCAGGTACGCCAACAACTCGTATTCTCCGCTGGTTAAATCTAAAGCTTGCCCTTTTAAACTAGCGCTGTAACTACCTGAGTTTATTCTAATATCTTGTATCGGCAGATTAGGTGAATAACTACGGCGCAATAACGCTTCTATGTGCGCAAGTAGTAAATGTGGCCGCACCGGTTTTTGTAAATAGTTATCAACTCCTAACTGCAGCGAAGCAGTAGCGACCATATCATCATCTTTAGCGGTAAGCATTAACACTGGCATATCGCTGGTTTTGCGTAAATACCGGCAAATGTCTAAACCATCTCGTCCAGGTAGCATAAGGTCTAACACGGCTAAATCGAAATGATGCTGATCAAGCGCGCCACAAGCAAGATTGCCATCATGGCATAAATATACTTGGTAACCTTCCTGCTGAAGAAATTCTTCAATCATTTTTGCTAAAGGTACATCGTCTTCCACTAAGAGAATTTTTTTCACATTCATGGTTATTCCCGCGCTTACAATTGCTTACATTTACTGACTATCTTGCAACTGAAGTTGATGCAATCGACGCTTATTATGCTACGTATTCAAGGCATACGGATAAACCGTCATGCCAATGTTTGAGGATAGAAAATGTATACTAAAACACAATTAGCATTTGCCACAAGCCTCTCAATGATAATTTTTGTGAGCGGTTGTGCCAACACCGCATCCGATTACACACCTATCGTCGACGGCCCCAAAAATGCAGCTTTCAATAGTGACCTAGCCGCTTGTAAACAACTTGCTGAACAGCGCGAGTATTTAAACGGTGAAACAAAAACAGAAGCTTTGTTAGGTGCGGGATTAGGTGCTTTAGTTGGCGCTAGTGGCAATGGCGGTGACATTCTAACGGGAGCGCTTGTTGGAGGCACTTTAGGCGCTGCTGGCAAAGCTTGGGATGCCCGTGCTGATCGCAAGAACATAGTCATTAAATGCATGTCTGGAAGAAGCCACAAAATCGTCGGTTGATCCTTATTTGTAAAGTGCCTACTGCGTGTATAATTTTGCCTCTGTCACCTTGCCCGATGTGTTATAAGATGTGTTTTAGCCATTCATTTTAGCTTTAAAGCTAAACATAACTCATTAAGGTACTGGTGCTAACTTATGCGCGTATTTTTTATCAAAACCGTGCTCGGTATTTTCGCTATTATAATATTGGGAATCCTCAGCCTAGGTTATTGGGTGATCGAGCCTGCTTTTGATGAGTTTTCTCAACAAGACTTCCAAGAGGAATCATCCCTAGAACACGTACAATTATCTACCACTTTAGCTATTCAACCGCCCGCTAACTGGCAATTATACGTGGCTAATTACAACAGCCATTTTGAACTAACCACGCACCTTATCCCCAGCGCAGAAGTACCCAACCAATCTATTGTATTCCAAACGCTATCAGGGAAAAGCGGTTTTTTCTGGGAAGATGATGAAGATCTTTTTTACGTCTACTTTCAAACCTCTAATCCAGCTTGGTCTATTCGCTACACCGAAGGCGATAGCGAATTGCTCTACCAGGGTCGCAGCGACGATGCTGTCATATTACTCTTAATTGGCCCTTTGATAATCATCTTGCTAGCTATGCTCATGGGCATTGGCTACTTACTTTATAATTTCAGCAAGCCCATACGCGCTTTAGAACAGGCCATGGAAAGCTTCCAGGGTGATGTACAAATAAGACTCAAGCCTGAACAAGTTAAAGCAATTCCTAAAATGGCCATTGCGTTTAACACTATGGCCGAGCAATTAAGCCGCACTCTCACAGAGCAGCAAGTGATGATAGCCGCCATCCCCCACGAATTGAGGACTCCGATTGCACGAATTCGATTTGCACTGGACATGTTACGTGGCAAACAAGGCGAACCTCTAAGACAAGGGCTTGAAGATATTGATAGCTATGTGGATGAACTGCATCAAGTTGCTGAAGATGTTTTACAATTATCGCGATTACAACATCAAAAATTGATGATGCAGAGCATTGATTTATCGCTGCTTCTACGTTTAAAAGCCGCTCCATTTACTAGCAATGCAGGTTTTCAGTTGGTTTTAGCCAAAACGCCAATTACGATTCAAGGCCATGCAGGTTTATTACGTCAATCAATAGCAAACTTGTTGAATAATGCGATACAACATTACAAAAATCATATTAAAGTCAGACTGTATACTGAAGGTAATTACTGCTTTTTGGAAGTAGAAAACGACGGAGCACAGCTATCCCAGCAGGATGTTAAACAGTTGTTTCAGGCGTTTTTTCGAGCAGATGGTAGTCGTAGCCGGCATACCGGAGGCGTTGGTATTGGCTTAACACTGGTTGCTCAAATTATGGAAAAACACCGTGCTCAGGTTAGTGCACAACTACTTGACAGTGAAGTGCTCATGGTGAGGCTGAAATTCCCTTTGGCTTAATAAAATGTTTTATACAATTAAATTAATTATTTACGCAATTTAAGATATCATCAAAACACTATTTACCTTTATGAATCTACTGGTAGTTTTTATCAGTACTTAGCACACAGGAAAATGATGTACATTGAATCAGAGGCACAGATCAGAGAAATTTATGGCCATGCCAAAGGGCGTGCCAAAGCAAAGCAACTAGCGGCTTTAGAGCGTCATTCAATCAATTTTATTGCCAAGTCACCTTTTGCAACCATCGCTACTTGTGCTAAATCAGGCATGCTTGATTGCTCGCCACGTGGTGGTAAACCTGGATTTGCGCATGTTTTAAATGAGCAGTGCATTCTTATTCCCGATAGCAAAGGCAATAACCGCCTCGATAGCTTAGTCAATATAATAGAGACCGGTAAGATTGCCTGCCTGTTCTTAATTCCCGGCATTGACGAAACGTTAAGAGTGAATGGCACAGCGCGTATTTCCACTGATGAGGCATACTTAAGCTTATTTACAGATGAACGTATTCCGCTTAAATCTTGTATTGTCATTGATGTTCAAGAAGTGTTTTTACATTGCGCTAAAGCACTAATGCGCTCTGATCTTTGGTCGCAAAGTATACAAATAGAGCGAGATAGTTTTCCCAACATGGGTACTATGATCAATGATCAGCTTTCGATAAAAGAGCAACCAGAAAGCCAAGAAGATATGCTGGTACGTTATAAGCAGGATTTATAAAGCACCCTACCAGCTAGCGAACAATAGCAATTCGCGAACGATTATAAGACAAGGTAGCCGGAGTGTAGCTTAGAAGGCCGTCAAATCTCATAAGTAATGAAATCGTTCGCACTAATTTTAGTGTTGTGTTTATTTAACCGCAGACATTGAACTGTCGCTTTTTTAGACATGAAGAATCCTTACCGATAAAGTAATTCCGTGAGGAATTCTAGATACCCATGACAGGAAATGACACAAAGCGGCCATTCAGAGAGCATAATAATAAGTAACTGTAGTCTTGCAAGGCTAGAGTTCTATACATAAAAATTTACACAAATAGACAAATATGTAGAAATATATTGTGCTTGTAGAGTAGCTATAATCAACTTGTAAATAGATGCGTAAAACATTTATTTAGTTTCTATATCTCGAAGGTAATATATAAAACATTTGGTATTCATCTACAGGTTCATTATTTATAATTATATTTTTTATTTTTATACATTCCTTTTGAAAACCTACTGATTGATAAAGTGAAAATGCTCGTTTATTTTTGAGCGCTGTAGTTAACTCAAGCCGTATCAGCTTACTACTTTTGGCCCAGACAAATAGGAACTCAAAGAGCCTTCTTCCTATGCCTTTGCCCCAATAGCTTTGAAGAATACCCATAAAAACGGTCGCCTTGTGTTTTGTTCTAATTGTTGCTCCGCCTGCAACTCCCATAAATCCAATTAATTTCGAATTCTCATTAAAGGCCAAAAATATTGAGCTATTATTTGATGCTATAAACGATTTTATAAACCCAGCCTCTGATTCGACAGAAGGAGAGTATTCATCAGGCTCTAAAAGAAGATATTGAGTTTCCCGAAATAAACACTTACGAAGATTAATGAGTGCCGCTGCATCTTCTATCACCGCTTCTCTTATTTCTATCATATTTAACCTTATCAATTTTTAGCACTATGTTTGAATTATTTTCCCAACAATTATAGTGTATGAAATTAAAAATATTCAAGCAGCTAAATGTTATAATTAGTGATACTAACGAAGAAGAACTTCCGCTTTTGGCCGTTTCCTGCCTCGAATTCTTCAATGTAAAAAACCATATATTGTGAGATGGGTTTCTTGGTTTCACTACTTATGATATTCGACAAATAACATGCCTTTATTTAGGGCTATTATAGTTATAAATCAGCATATTTAGCCGACTTTCAATACTGTATTATCGAGTCTAGTTGTCATATTATTTGCGATACTCTCTAAAATAAGTTTAACCATGGGATAAGTTAACATGGCGAAAATCATATACGTAATGGGCCCGTCAGGTAGCGGAAAAGACACTATTATAAGTGCTGTACGTGAATAGCAACTCGATAATTCACAAGTAGCTCATCGCTAAATTACTGGTTACTGGCAATCTGGCGAGCAAACCATATCGGCCGCAGCCAAGCAGAATACGAACAGCGTAAAGCACTAGCTTTATTCGCCATGGTTTGGTCAGCTAATCGACATCAACATGCGATTGGCCGGGAAATCGATTTGTGGCTAAAGTGCCAGCAAATGTACTCGTTATTATCCCAATAGTTTATTAGAAGCAGCTTTTAAAATAGCTAAATTAGCCAGTAACTCATATGATTTGCCACAAGCCATAAACTTAGTTACCTTAACCCAGCACAAGCGGTTGGTTTAAAAGATAGAGGTCGCATAGGGCAAGGCATGCTAGCAGGTTTAGTGATTAGCCATGAAGAGGTAGATCACATACATATTGAACATGTATACAAACAAGGTAAGCGAATTTTTTGATGAGCTTAAGTAAAACAGCTTTAGATTGGATAGGTTAATATGGCGAAAATTATATATGTGATGGGCCCGTCAGGTAGCGGAAAAGATACTATTATCGATGCAGTACGTGAACAGCACCTCGACCATTTACAAGTAGCTCATCGCTACATTACCCGCCACTGGCAATCTGGCGGTGAGAATCATATCGCCCTCAGCCAAACAGTATTTGAACAGCGCAAAGCACTAGGTTTATTCGCCATGGCTTGGTCAGCTAATCAACATCAATACGCAATTGGTCGGGAAGTCGATTTGTGGCTAGAGTGCCAACAAAATGTACTCGTCAATGGCTCTAGAGCTTACTTGCCGCAAGCGATGAAATTATACCCAAATATGATTTTACCAGTAATGATAGATGTAGCCGCTGATAAACTACAAGAGCGGCTAATAAAGCGTGGCCGTGAAAGTGTTGCTGAAATTGAAGCGCGCATAAAACGCCATATCCAACTAAGTAACAATGACGCAAGCCTGTTCCAAATAGTTGAAAATAATAACAGTATCGAAGAAGCTGTCACGCAGCTAACTGCAATTATTAACGCTGCCAAATAAAAGCGCTGACGAACAGGAGTGAATCAACGATATGCCCAGCATAGAAATTCTTGGCAGTGGCAATGCCAGCCAAGTACCACAATGGGGTTGTGATTGCGCGGCGTGTTGCAGAGCAAAGCTAAATTCGTATTATAAGAGACGCCCTTGTAGCTTGTGCATCACCACTGACCTGGGCGTTACGATGATCGATGCTGGGCGTACTGACCTAGCAGAACACTACGATTTTGCAGATGTTAAACGTTTCGTACTCACTCACTTTCATATGGATCACGTACAAGGGTTATTCCATTTACGCTGGGCTAATAGTGCTCAAAAAATCCCCGTTTATCGTCCTAACGATGTAACAGGCACCGATGATTTATACAAACACAGCGGCTGCCTTGATTTTCAATCACCATGGCAGGCCTTTAAAAAATACAATTTAGGGGATATGCAGATCACCGCGCTACCGCTTATTCATTCAAAACCCACTTTTGGCTATTTTATTGAGCTGGCCAATACCCGTATCGCTTACTTAACTGACACGGTCGGTTTACCTGCAGCTACCGAATTTTTTTTACAGCAGCAAAGCATTGATTACTGCTTTTTAGATTGCTCTGATCCTCCTAGGGAATCATCTAGACTCAAACCTGAACTAGCACCTAGCAAAACACCAAAGCGCAACCATAACGATTTCACTTTAGCACTTACAATCATTGCAGCTATTAAGCCTAAGCAAACTATTTTGACCCACATAAGTCACCAGTTTGATTGCTGGTTGATGCAACACAGTGATAAATTACCAAAAAACTTCAGTGTTGCTGTTGACCATCAAAAAATCACGATTTAATAACTGCTTGCACAACTGTTAGTTATCAAATTTTGCTAAGTGGTAACTGCTTTTTTCTGGCACAGCTAAAATAGCTTTAAGGGACTGCTGGTAACCGTGTTGATCAAAGTTTTTTGAGTTTTCATTCATAAACCCGTGTAGATAATCTGACCTAAAAACATGCAGCTGCTGCTTAGATGATAGCTGCTTTATTACATCACTGACTGAAAACTGTGCTTCATGTTTAGCGAAAACTAATTGCACGGGGAAGCTGTTTTGCAAATCAGTTAAATGGCGAATTTGCGAACTGTAAAAACACAGCGCTCCTTTTATCTGCGCCGCAGCGCGTATTTTCGCCAGTTCTTTTATTGTCGCTGCACCGCTAACATTCTTCGCAGCGTTGCTCTCTTCGTACGCCATTCCACTAATTTTCCAAATAGCAGAGGCACCAATACTAAAAGCAATCACAGAAACAGACTCGTTGCATCTGTGCAGATGATCGATAACCTTTTGGCAGTATTTCTCTAAGCCCACATGCTGCATGAAATGCGCGTACGCTTGCGCTTCATCGACAAAATCTAACATTTCATCATATGGTGAAATAATAGTACTTTTTGTAGCTAACGCCGCTGAAAACCTTTGTAGCGCCGCAGTTTCACCAAAAATATCTGCTAGCAAAATAGTGTGCATGATTGCCCTTAAGTAATTGCTGTCCATGAATTAAACATTGCAGCTTGGCCATAATAATTGCCAGCTTCATCTGTTAGGTTCCACACTTTAGCGCGCTCAATAAAAAACTGCTTTCCACTAGCCGAAACCCTAATTCCAGAGTAATCATCAATGCAGCCTTTGCTGCTGACTTCAGCAAGTAATTGGTCGCGCTCGGCTTGTGTACTGCTACCTGCTGATTTGCGTGAAGGTAAACTGGTGAGTGTAAGGTAATCCATTTCAAACAATTTTTGCGCAGTTTTATTAGCAAAATTAAAAACAGGATCATCGCCTATGCCATGGGATAGCAACACAAAACCTGCCTGCCACGCCTTCGTTAAAAGCTCAGCTTCATCAGTGCTATCAGTAAATAACGGTGCTGCGAAATACGCTTGATAGCAGTTAGCTAAAATAGCGATATGTTGATGCGCAGGTTTTGCATCGATGTAGTGAGGGAGATCTAAAAGGGTTTGCTGATTCGACATGACATTGGCCATTAATTAAAAGCCTGATTTTACTAAAACTTTAGGCAGTTATACAGCACAGATAACTGTAGGTCTTAATGAGCCATCTTTGCCATTGACTCGCTAGCACCAAAAAATACCTACCGGCGAGGGCCAACAATACTTAACAGATCTAAAGTCATGTCGCTTTCAAATTTTTATACCTTGATTTTAACGACTAAATTAACAGTATCATGACGTTATCCAGCTGATGGTTGCAAGGATGAGCTTTACCTCAACATCGTACTTACTAGCATCTAATTAATTACAAAATTGGCGCTCACAAGGGATGCCGTCATGGTCACCATCCATTTTGGTATTTGGGCAATTATTTATGAAAAACTTTGCCTCTGCGCATGAGCTCATTTGGCTACAGTGTTGGCGGCCATCGCAGGAATACCTTGGATAAGTAGTAGCGGTAGTAGTAATTGCAGTAGCGGGCGGGGATGAATAAATAACCGTGGGAGTGGGTAGATCTAATAAGTAGAGGTCTGCATTGGTGATAACTTGAACACTCGGTCTGTTGTATACGTGCCAAGCGCCGGCACTGATAAATATTAGGACTAAAATTAACATCTTCATTGGTATTACTCTTGAACCTGATTACATTTCAGCGTTTCAAACACTGCCTTACTTTAATATCTAAGATATGTTGCTTTGATATCTATAAAGCTTCCTTTTCTTTATTAGCACGGTAGTAAATTTCAACAGAGCTGCTCAAAACTGTTCTAAATAACTTATTTTATTCAATGCTTTAATTGATACTACTCTAATATAATGAATTCATACTGAACAAAAACATGCACAATGTAGCTAGTTTGAATTACAAATAGCTTGATGCTCGTGCAACGCTTAAGGGCATGATGGTCATGTCAAAAAAGTAATACAAAATCCTATTTTTCTTAACCTCAATCGAGATTAAGCAAAAGTAATCCCAAAATAGTGATGAAAATTTTCCTTACCTTTAGCTAATACAGCAACCTCTCGATAATCATCATTCTTAGCCACCCATTTTTCAGCGACAAAGAATGCAAATAATTCTGCTCCGAGCGCTCCGCCTAGATGCATTTCACCTTCGGTCCAATCGAGACAAGCGCGGGCAAAAACGCGGCGCGTGTTTTTAGGGTTATTTAAAACAACCCCTAGCTTGGTGAGAAAATCCGTCCCTTTTTCAGTCAAATCAAAAGACTTTTCGTGCTGAACAATATGCTGGTTGTGTAGCAAACTTTCAGTTAGCTGCACCCCCAACCACCCTGCTAAATGATCGTAGCAAGTTCTGCCAAAGGCCATATCTGACAATGGCATCTCAGTGGTTTTTGGGCTTGCACCGGTTTGCTCTCCTAAAGCTTCTATCAAATCGCTGACGCTTTCATCTTTGATTTTGAAATAGCGATAGCGCCCTTGTTTCACGACCTTAATTAAATCGGCTTTGCACAAGATTTGTAAATGTGTGGTGGCGGTATTGGTTTGTATATCAGCAATACCTGCAAGATCAGTCGCTGAGCGTGCAATGCCTCCAGCGAGTGCTTCAAGCATACTAATTCTCGAAGGAGATGCCATAGCTGCGGCAATAGCTGCCATGTTTTTAGTTACAAGCATAGTTCGATACTCCTCGATGTATGAGCAATAATCATAGCCTATACTGCGATTATAAGTAAAGAATACATTAGCGAGGAGCTCAAAATGAATACATTCCACACTACCGATAATTTAGATACCTCACAGATATATTTGCAACGTAGTTGGCGGATTTATGTGCAGTGTTTTACAAAGAACTGTGAAGGAGTCGT
Organism: Oceanospirillaceae bacterium; assembly: GCA_036960485.1. Classification (GTDB taxonomy): domain Bacteria; phylum Pseudomonadota; class Gammaproteobacteria; order Pseudomonadales; family Balneatricaceae; genus Rs1. Next base: position 30,736 of record JBALXS010000005.1, on the reverse strand, counting down.
GTAGCTAATGAAAACCTCTACCAGCCACATTGGCATTATTCTGGTCACTATCTCCGCAATAGTGTGGAGCACCCTTGGCTTGTTCGCTAAAGGGATAGAGGCCAGTGTTTGGGTCATTTTATTTTACAGGGGACTATTCTCAATATTGATTTTGGGGCTGTACGTCCACAAGAAAAGCGAACAAGGTATAACGCATGAATTTAAAAGCTTAGGATGGCCTGGCTGGTTATCCGCTATCATTGGCGCAGCTTCCACCATCTGTTTTATCAGTGCTTTTAAATACACGAGTATCGCTAATGTATCAATAATCTACGCTGTTACCCCTTTCATAGTGTCCGTCTTGGCTTGGATTTTTCTAGGAGAAAGCATTAGTACTAAAGGCATGATCTGTGCCACGCTCGCTTTAGTCGGCGTAATAATTATGGTGGGTGGCTCAGGTGGGTCTATTAATCTGATCGGAGATGCATTGGCACTATTGATGACTTTAGGAATGTCTGCCTTAGTTGTGTTATTTAGAAAGTTTCCCAACAAGCCAATGATTTTATCTACTCTTATTTCAGCCGCAATTCACGTCTTACTTAGCTTTATATTAAGTAACCCTTTTGCTGTCAGTGCTGTTGTTCCCAGTGCTATGGATTTAGTTTTGTTAGTGGGATTTGGTGTAGTGTTCGCACTGGCAACGATATTGATGGTGGAAGGTACTCGTTTAATTCCAGCTTTCCAATCCGCACTCATAAGTACATTGGAAGCACCGCTAGCGCCGTTGTGGGCTTGGCTGGTTTTTATGCAGCTCCCGCCTTCTGCAACTTGGATCGGCGGTGGCTTAGTATTGATTGCAGTATTTTACAACATCCTCCCACAAAATAAAGTTAACGCATTTAGGGAATAAAGTGGTGGATGCTATTCGTTATGCTCGCCATTAGGAAGAACCAGTGATCTTTCTAATGGAAGATTAGGTAAGCAGAGCTAGTAACACAGATAACAAAAACCCCAATCGATGCTGGAATAACGCCCGTGGACAACCTCTCGAATTGATAAATTAGCATAGCAGCTAAATTAGCTACTATCGCTAGATCGCATAAAAACACCACTAACCATTACCCTAATGCCGTGGCCAGTAGCCTAGTTAATGCCTGCAAACCCATCCCTTTGTTATTTATTTTCCAGGCTAAAAAATTATCGTGGCTGGCTCTCTCAGCTAATGGTAGAACAATTAATTGACCTGCTTCAATATATTGCTGGGCACGCTGTTGTGGCAGATGGCCAATACCAATGCCTGCAAGAATGGCCGCTACTTTTTGATCGATGTTTTGCACATAAAATTTTTGCCCATCACTGCTTAAACCAGCACTGCGGGTAATATCTTGTAACGATGTATCGTGCGTGATTACGCGCCGAATGCCGGGTAACAGTGTTGCAAGCTTTTCAGGCTGTATTGCCAGTGATGCTAGCTCATGTTGTGCACCAATCACTGGGATTAATGTAGGGCGATCGATGGGTATCGCTCGATAACCTTTTTGTAAGGGAACGGGGCCTGGAGATCCGACAATCAGTGCCACTCGATCATGTTCAAGTGCTTCCCAGCCACCGTTGAGTACTGATTCGCGAATATCAATTTCTATTGTAGGATGCTGCTGGAGAAACGTGTGAATCACTGAGAAAAACGTAGGATAAGATTGAAGCGATTCAACAGCAATGCTGATGCTTGGCTCCCAACCGGTGGCTAATTCTTTTGCTTTATGCGCCAATCTGCTGGTTGTATCTAGTATTTCGCGACCTTCATCGAGAATAAGACGACCTGCAGGGGTCAGCACTGAGCGGCGCCCTTGGCGCTGGAACAAGGAAATATCTAGCTGCTCTTCTAGTTTTTGCACTGCATAAGAAACAGCTGATGTGGCTTTATTCAATTCTTCTGCTGCTTTGGCAAAACTGCCACGACGCTCAATGGCATCTAAAGTCTCAAGAACTTCTATGGTTATTGGATTCCTGCTCATAACTCCCCTTTGCTGCATTGCATTTAAGCTTGTGCTAATTGCCAGAAAGTAGCTATTTTTTAATTGTTCTGAAATTTAGATCATTCTAAACAAAAAATAGCACTTATTACAATTATACAGCTCGATATACTAACTCCATCAGCTAAACAAACCTACTCATAAATTTTGGAGATAGAACATGACTACATCCATTGAAAACCCTATTAACAAACTAATCAACACGGCTTCTGGCTTTGATACTTTAGCAATTCGCGTCGGCGCTGGTGTTATCTTCACCGCCCACGGCAGTCAAAAATTATTCGGCTGGTTCGGCGGTTACGGCTTAGAAGGCACAGCGGGATGGATGACATCTATCGGCCTTGATCCTGGTTTACTTATGGCTCTAATGGCGGGCGGCGCTGAATTCTTAGGCGGCTTACTGTTGATCATTGGGTTACTGGTACGCCCAGCAGCTTTATTGCTGGCTATTACGATGCTGGTAGCCATTTTCACGGTGCATTTGCCAAATGGTCTTTTTATGGCGAACAACGGTTACGAATTTGGCTTAGCGCTATTAGCCCTTAGCGTTGCTTTGGTAATACGTGGTGCAGGCAGTTTCAGCGCGGACCGTTTACTACAAGCACGCATAAGCCAAGCGCATTAATTTAACTAATGATTAACAGCACAGCGCGTAATATTTAAAGCGCGCGGCATCACTTTTAGTAATCAAGAATTTAAATTTTATAAGGAATAAGAAAATGGGTTTATTACAACAAGGTAAGTGGGTAGATCAGTGGTATGACACCAAAGATAGCGCAGGAGAGTTTCGCCGCCAAGATAGCCATTTTAGAAATTGGCTAACCGCTGATGGCAGTGCTGGTCCTAATGGTGAGCAAGGTTTTAAAGCTGAAAAAGGCCGTTACCATTTATATGTATCACTGGCCTGTCCTTGGGCGCATCGCACGCTCATTTTTCGCGAGCTTAAACAGCTACAAGACTACATCGATGTCACCGTGGTTGAACCAATAATGCTTGAAAACGGTTGGGAAATGAACGATGAGTTATATGGCTTAGATTTCGTCTACCAGTTGTATTTAAAAGCGGATAACGCCTATGAAGGTCGAGTAACAGTCCCCGTGTTATGGGATAAGCAAACACAAACCATTGTTAGCAATGAATCCTCAGAAATTATTCGCATGTTCAATAGCGCGTTTAATCACCTAACCGGTAATACTGATGATTATTATCCTGAAAATTTACACAGCACAATTCATACGTTAAATGAGCGTATTTATGAAACGATCAATAACGGCGTATATCGCGCCGGTTTTGCGACGACGCAACCCGCTTATGAACAAGCATTTTATAGCTTATTTGATTCGCTTGATTGGATAGAAAATATTTTGAGTAAACAGCGCTATTTGGCCGGTGCTCAGATAACAGAAGCCGATTGGCGTTTATTTTCAACCCTGATTCGCTTTGACGCAGTGTACTTTGGCCATTTTAAAACCAATCGCCAGCAAATAGCCGATTACCCGGCGTTAAGTGGCTATGTACGTGAGCTTTACCAAGTTGCTGGGGTCGCTGAAACAGTCAATTTCGAACATATCAAAACTCACTATTATGCGAGCCACTTAATGATCAATCCCACTGGCGTGATCCCTGTTGGCCCGGCTCAAGATTTAACACTGCCTCATAACAGAGATCATTGCTGCCCGGTTTAATTTTTGTTGCTCGCTAACTCATTGATTTGACGCTAACGACAAGTATTATTTTGTTGAAGAGCAGCCCTTTAATCATAACAGAGAACCACAAATCAATGAGTTACAGGGCTTACATTTTTTAACCTGACAGCAATGAGCAGAGATGCTATTTAGTTCGTAACAGGAGAACATAGATGAGAAAGTTAACCAAAGTATTGGATGCACAACCAACGCAAGATGGCGCGGGTGTAAAAATTCATCGCTTAGGTGGCCGACAAGTGCAACAAGCGATGAACCCTTTTTTAATGATCGATGAAATCAATTCTGACCAAGCTGACGATTATTTAGCCGGCTTCCCGGAGCACCCTCACCGAGGCTTTGAAACCATTACTTATATGAAAGCCGGACGTATGCGCCATCGGGATCACATGGGTAATGAGGGAGTTATTGCACCTGGTGATGTGCAATGGATGACCGCGGGTGCAGGTGTATTGCACTCAGAAATGCCCGAACAAGAAGAAGGCTTATTACATGGTTTTCAAATTTGGTTGAATTTACCAGCAGCGCAAAAGATGAAACCCGCGGCTTATCAAGAAATTGGCAGCCACAATATTATAGAACAACAATTACCTGAGGGTGGCCTAGTACGTGTTATTGCTGGTGCTATAAATATCGATCAACAAGCTTATCAAGGCCCGTTACCAAAAAGTTCGGCGCAGGCTGTGTTTTTGGATGTGCAGTTAAAGCCTAATGAAAGTATTGATTTATCTTTTGCTGAAAATAACCCGGCAGTGGTATATGTCTATAGAGGCTATACAGATTCAGTCAACAAGCGTCAGCTAGGTATTTACAGTACAGGTGAAACCTTAGCGCTAATAGCGGGAGCACAAGGTGCTGACTTACTAGTATTAAGTGGCCAACCAATTGATGAGCCATTAGTGCAATACGGCCCTTTTGTGATGAATAAACATGAAGAGATTGAACAAGCTTTGCAGGATTTTCGCAATCCCCAATACCTTAGACAATTGAAATCACCTAGTTAAAAGTTTTGCTAGGTATATTCTTTGCCTTCAGCCTGTTGTTGTAGCATCAGCCTTCTCAACGCTAGCCAGAGTGATGCCACTGCAATTTGCATTGCAGTGGCATCATGATAATTTTTGATGAACCTTACTAGTACTTAGAAACATAATATCCAACACAACTTAACTGTGACGCAATCCAAAAAACAAACCTGTAAACTGTTTTACCCAAGATAAGCTGTATAGAACACACAAATGCTTAAGTTTTAATTTACATCGCGGGTCTGCCAGCAATGATCTTGCTTGTTGAAAGCGCCCAACCTTGATATTTATTTTCGCTATATGACATAAATGAGCCGCACTGCAGCGCAACATGCTGATTTGAGTGTCTTTACGATGTGGCATTTGCAATGCTTGCTTGGTTAATCGAATGCTAAAAGGGCATTCTTGGTGCGGAATATTTAGTAGGCAAGCTCGATTTTGTGCATCACGATGGTATAAAGAATGAATGTTGTTTGAATACGCAATAGAGCTCCTTAAAGCAGCACGACAAAACACATCCTGATCCTCTCCAAGTCGCTCACCCTCTGGGAAAGCATCAATATTATCAAATAATGATTTCCTGAAAGTCACGCTAGACATAGTAAACGGCAAATCACCGCGTGACGCTATATCAAAATAATCGGTTAGTATCACACCTGTTGGATCGATGTCATCGATATGGATTTTTGCATCCACATAGCGCTCCCCTCCTGCTTTGTCCTCTTCTACAATTTGATAACGGGTGCCAAAGACACCCGCCTGTGGAAATTTTTTAATCAACCTTGCGGTCTCTTCAAGATATAAAGGTAACCACTGATCGTCGGCATCTAAAAAAGCGATGTATTTATATTTAGCTAAAGCAATGCCTCTGTTTCTGGCGTTTGAGACACCCGCATTAGCTTGTTGCACCAGCTGTAAGTTTTCAATATTAGCCGCTTTTACAAGCGCCGCGCCTGCGTCGGTAGAGCCATCGTCAATAACGATAATTTGCGCCGCTGCGTATTTTTGACACTGCACGCTCTCTAGTGCTCGTAGGATATGCCCTTCTTTATTATAAAGCGGAATAATGACAGTAAAATTTAGTTCATTCATGGCTAGTACTCCAATTTGTTAAGGCACTTTTTAAGGCGTCGGCAACAATTAATGATGATGGAGCAAAGCCGTATTCTAGGCCTTGCTCTATTTGCTGCCTGATACCTGCAACATCTAAACATTGAGGATTAAATTGATAATTTTTTGCAAGGCCGATCTGGGTGCACCAACCCTGGCATTTCTCATGATAATTTAAGGAAATCACTGGTGTGTTTTTTAAGTAACTCAAAATAGAGCCGTGTAAGCGCATACTTATCACTACTTTGTAACTTGCCAAATCTTGTAAAACCGCAAATGGATTAGGGTTATATGCTTTGATGGTAATCGGCAATTTATTCCCTAAACACGCCTTGATATCGTTATTTATTTTCCAATCACCCAACTGATCATGGCCATTAAAGGTTAATAGGGTAATCGCTTCACCAGTGCTTTTATAAAGGCTTTCAAGCAAATGGCAAAGCTCTAATAAACGCTTGTGTTCTGCCTTCTCATCCACACATCCCGATGGATCAACAGCTACAGGACATAGCGATAGAGCAATCCCTTGGCGCGGGCTATTGCTAAGTGTTTGTTTGGCTGCGTAAAGTAACAATGGTGCTAAATCAAAAGTTTTTTCAAGATTTGCTTGCGGCGCTAGTGATTGCGCAAGCTCGAAACTTTGCTGATCCCTTACCCCCACAAAGCCACATTCATTTAAAAAAGCAGTGCAGGCTTTTTCAGCCGCTATTGATTGAAAAGGGCCTACGCTGACACCGACAGCGCGGCTATTCGCTCTGCCCGCCAGCATCATTAGATGACGTTTAAGATTAATATCAGACACACTGTGCAACACTGAACCTCCGCCAAATATAACGCCTTTACTTTGGATCGCTGCTTGGTACTGAGTTAATCTATTTTGTCCTGAAAATGCTTGCTTGTAGTACAACGGACGTTGGCGGTTCACCTGCAGTGGCTGATCCTGAGCGCTATTATCAATGTTATACAGCCCAATGCTGGTAGACTCACAGTGCAAGATTTCTTTAGCGCCCCAAACTGTGGCGTACATTAGGGCATCATCACCACTATTTTGCATTCCATAGTAGCCAGCGATATGAGCGTCATATTTTTTAAACATACTTTTCTCCTGCTTTAAGAGGGTTTAGCGCCATACCTATCCATAACAATGCCGGCCAGTATATGTAGGCTAAAATCTCCAAATTCTCAAAAAATGAATAACAAATAAAAACTAAGATCATGCAAAACGCACTACCAAAAATCGGTGTTTTTTGGCTCTGGCACAATAAGTATAACGAAGTGATAAACATCGGGATTGCCAGCGCCAACATACCGACAGCGCCTTTTACAAATAATAAACCGTACCAACTGTGATGAGTGCCGATCGGCATAAACTCAACTATTTTAGGCCCGCGCTCTACAATGCCGTGTCCCCATATTGGTGCTTCGCTCTCCCATCGCTCTAATGCTATTTTAGCCAGTGCTGAGCGTACGCGTGATGACTCAGGTCGCGCCGCTTTAACATCCATATAAGCCGTGTTGACAATATCGTATATCACTTCACTCACCAGAAATAAGCAGCACATGGCGATACCGATAAATACCAACCCTAGCGGGTTTTTAAACTTTCCTAGTAAGAATAATAGTGGCATTAACATTAAGAAAATGGCCCATCCCGCACGTGATTGCGACAGTAAACACATCGCTACACTGCCTGCTATACCAAGGTTTCTCCAAAAGCGGTTTTACTCTTGTGAGCAAAAAATTAATAATATACAAGCCATGAATCCTGCGGCAGGTGCCCAAGGTGCAAAAAAGCGCCAGCGCCCTGCTCCCGTCTCCGGGTTTAAGCCATAAAGGCTGACTTTAAAAAAATCTGGCCCAGGTCCACCAATCGCTTGTAGTGGTGAGACAAATAAATCTGCTGGTGCTCCCGCAAAATAAAGCCCCACTGAAAAGAAGGCAAAAATGAGCGTGTGGAAAGCAACAACACAAGCCGCTCTCACCATCATGCTGGGCTTAATATCAACTAGGGCACCTAACAACAAAAATAGCGGCATTAAGGCCCAGCCCTTCGCCCAGCCAATCGATGATTTTATGGTTTTGGCAAACCCTAATTCCCAGTTTGCATGGGCGATGATGAGCGCGATAAGTAATATCAAACCAGATACTATCCACAACCAAATAATGGCTGGAATAAAAGCGTTTTGCTCTTTGCCATTAAAATACCAACGCAACATCGCAACCGCGAAAATTAGCCAGCCTATTAATGATCCTGTTACATACAAACCGCCGAAAGCAAAGAATGGATAAGTAAGCACTATGGCGTACCAGACTAGCTTTTCTTCAGTAGTAGTTTTATTAACCGCGCTCGTTGCCATATTAAGAAAAGTCCAAAAGTGATGAGTGAAAAGCCTGCAATGGCCGCCGCGAGTGCGATCATTTTATTAGGGCTACTATGTAACTCTGGATAGGATGGGTTAGCTAACATTTGTATAACGGGATAAGACGCAAATATATCTGCTCTGCTGGCCTCTATCCTTGCGGCGGCAGAAGTATAGATCGCTTCAGCCATGTTGAATTTTCGTTGTCGATTTTCTAATTCTATAATTTCACTAGAACAAATTTTTAAGTTGATAGATAAGCGTTTGATGGAACTATCTAAGTCGGCGAGCATTGATACTTGCCCTTTATAATTGGCATAGGCATCTATCAAATCAGCAAACAATTTAGAGCGTTTTGGCGTTGCCTCTAAGTTTAAGTTGCTAAAGATGGCGGCAGTTTTAACGCCGAATAGCTTTCTACTGCGCTTATTAATTGAACTACGTGTTAAATTTAAACGCTTTTGCTGGGCAATCACCTTCGGGTGATTTACACCCCAGCGCGAGCTGTATTCAGTAAGCTTAGTAATACTTTTTTCAAGCTCTTGTGAAAAAGCTCTAAAGGCCACATCTGATTGTAAAGCAAAGGCTTGCCCTGCTAATTTAGGAGAAACGCCAAGCTCTTTACTTAACTGCTTAACATATGCTTGTAGTTTTTTTGCATCCGCTGCCGCGTAAATTTTGCGCTCTTTTAGGCCCGCCAATGTTAAAATCAACTGCTCCAATTGGCTGTCCGAGACGAGCATTGAACTCTGTTGAAAATCGATAATAGCGCTACGGGTAGTATCCATACGTACTTGATATTGCTTGAGCGTACTTTGAATACTTTGATCGCGACGTAACACTTCATCAGCGCGCAGGTTATCTAACTCTTGTTGTAATGACTCATATAAAGCCAAGGCCTTGGCTTGCGCTAAACTGCGCGTTGCACCTTTAACCGTTAACAAAATAATCGAGGTCTGTTCGGTCAACTTAACTTTAGCTTTGCCAAAATCTTTAGTAGCGATATTTAAGCTAGCAGCTGCCCCTTCAACGATTCTTCTACTTGAAAGCATCTCTTTGTAATTGATACGCGGATTAAACCCGCCACCTGCAAAGGGCGTATCTGTTTTTGACACAATCTGCCCGATGCCATTTAACGATACGCTGCTACTATTACCGGTGCCTGGTAGCACAAGTTCCATATTGCTGGTGTATACCGGTGTTTTCATTAAGTAGAGCGTTACCAATAAACCAACCAAGGCATATGAAGTTAGACTAACGACTAAATACGGACGCTTTAAGATGCGATAAACATGTGCGCGAAATATATTGAATCGACTACCTGTTGCAAGAGGATATTTCATAAGACACCTACAATAACTTTAACGGTGTTAGAAAATCGGTGATGGTACGGGCTATGTCGCGAAAATTGGTGATGTTCGAGTCATAGCAAGCAATCGCGTCATTGGGCATCAAGTACGGATTAATTTCACCTTTGCTCGGCATGGTTAAAAGACGTTCAACTGAGCGTTCAATCACTTGGGTTTCCCCTGTAATTGGGTTTTTACTGGATAGTACTACCCTGCGTGACGCATTGGTTAAGCTCTTGCCACCCACGCAGTTTGCCGATACCGCCGCTTGTAACAAGCGCGTGCCATAAGGTAAGTTTGTGGAATATTTACTAATCGCTGCACCACTATTATCGTTGGCGGAATCGATCAGGTTTGACATAAAAACGCGAAAACCTTTAGGAGTGATCTGGCTAGGCCTCACTAGATGAGGCTGAAAGCAGCCAGTGCTTGGTACGATAACGCGATCACCTGCGACCAGTGGATAATCCTTCACAGGCTTACCAGAAAGAATACCGGCCATGTCAACGCGAACTTTCCATCCTTTGCGGACTAAAATGATTTGATCTAACTTTGCATCTGGCCTGATACCCGCCGCGGCTCTTAGTGCTTCTGACAATAAGCGAGTCGTAGAATAATCGCCCATGGCAGCAAGATGATCTTCGCGTATCGCTTTAGGCCCTTTGTTATTGATTAGTACTCTACCTGGCTGAAACACAGCTCCCCCAACAGATACTTCTATCGATGACCAGTGCAGCACTTGAATAGTGACGATAGCACTGCTTGGCTGAAATATTTGCTGGCGTATCAACGCTAATTCAATGTTTGTTTCTAAAGTATTCGTAGTTGCACCCGCAGCGGCCAGATTACCAATAATAGGTATTTTTACAGAGCCGGTGTTACCAACGATATAACGACCATTAAAGCCCTCACCATCTTCGATATGTAATTCAATTAAATCACCTGGGCTAAGCAGTAAACCTTGTGCCAGCACAGGGTCGGTTTTATTGGCAACCGCTCTAGCATTTTTCAGCCTTAAAGCTTTATTAGCGCGGTAACTTAATGCAGCCCCTAAGCTTTTTTGCTTTCTACAATTTTGATTTGCGGAGAATAAATCAGCTGAAGATTGCTGATGAACTGGGAAATCACCCTTGTGGCCAGGCGTGCCATAAAACTGCACATCCCCTTTGTCTAAATCTAGTGAAGAGTGTTGAGCACAGCCAGATAAAAGCAGCGTAACAACACTAGTGAGAACGATATGGTGATGCTTAGGGCTCTGGATAGTTGGCATATTGTACTCCTAGGTATTAACGCGCTTTTATTATAGCCTGCAGAAAGCGTACCAACTTATGGAGTTATTTTAAAATATTGATGTTAAAGGATTTATTGGTTTTTATTTGCGGTGTGCGAAAGCGTTTTTTGATGGTTTTTTTCGTTTTGCGAACTAAAAAATAGCTTTTCGCATTTTGCGTAAGGGTAGCGGAGTGTGATAAATAGGTTGGTTTGTAAGCGATAGAGGGGATATTGAAATTGTGGATGTAGGGTGTTGTATGAGGCTCTTAGTTCAAAAAATTTTAACTGATTTATTTTTTATGATTTAAGGTAAGCAAAGCCGCTCCTTGCCATATGGCACCGCATAATATCGTACATCCGGTACATAAAAAGGTCGCCCACTATTGCCAACAGGCTCCTACACTCTATGCGAAATTATTGGCGGCCTCGTAGTTGGTTTTGATGGATCGGGAAGTTTATTTTTAAGAAACTTAAAGATTTAGCTGAGTTAACAACCTGATACGCGCAAGATCCTCATCTTTAAAAACAGATAGCTTTCGAAGAATAAACCGTTAGCTATCTAATACTGTGCTAAGCAAGTAAAGAGTATCGTTACTAAAATCTTGTTCATGAGGCCACTCTACAGAACCAAAAGCCACGGATGCTTGTTTGAAGTAATTGAAATTTTTTAGCTCCTGAAAGATACTTTTTTTAAAATAAGAGCTAGTGTCGAAGAATATAATCTATTGATTTTCAAATGATAGTTTAAGAGTTTAATGATTAATTGCTTCAACAGATACAACGCGAGAATTCATTATAACGGCCTATTTTAGAGGATCTATTTTAAACATTAACGGGATCAGGTTCTCTTTTTGACTTTAAGCAAGAAAAAAGCCTCCCCCCGTTCTGTTACGATTTTTCGTTCACGATACTACTTAATACAAGATATCTTCTAGGCGATGATGATTAGTTATTCCAATAGTCAGAAACACGTGTCATCAGACCATTCTTATGATTGATAACACTGGCACCACGCACACTCCAAGCATCTTTGCCGCTGCCCGCTGACATCACCCATTCAACAGATGCTGAATCAGCATCAAAAACAACCTGTGTCGCCTTTACCTTTAAGCCAGGTGAGGATTCCAAAAATGACTTAACATATTCTAATGCTTGATCGCGGCCTTTAATTACCTCGCCCGTGGCGATATCTTCATAAGTGATATCTTGGGCATAATAACTTCCTAACTTGGCAATGTCGTGATTTTCTAGTGCAGAATAATACACCTTAACTGCCGCTTTGGTCAGCTCCTGATTATTCACGGCATAAGCATTAAATGCGGCAGGTAGTAAAGTCAATAATAAAAGATAACGAGAGAGAAACACACGATACATAAATAATAGCCTCAGAGCTAAAGATAAAAAATGAGCTAAATTCGACAAGGTGTTTTAAGTACAGTTCCCTACAGATTGACTTACTTCGATTCAAATCTGGAGTGCATCATATAGTCGAAGAAACATTTAAAGGGCATCCAGAAATGTTGTTTTAGCCGCTCGTAAACGCCATATATAGCGCATTCGCTCTTCGCAGCATCCTGTTGCTCCGCTTCAATAATTTCGCCCAAATTTTAGGCGGCAATACAAGGGAACTTGCAGCTTCGTCGCTTGATTCCAGTAGTGCAGAAAACTGGTTATGACACAAAGAAGTTATTTTAAAGAACTGATATTATCGCCAATTTACTCTCGCTCTTTTCACTCCTAATACTCTGTTACATCTCTACTTATACCTCTACTTATATTTCTACTACCACAAGGTTAACCCAAAGTAATAATGCACAGAGCACAGAACAGCCAAACGCTACCATCCGATGTCTGGTGTGATTGTAAGTTATGTGGATATAAGCTTGAGCACATCTGAATATGACAAAAGCCCAAGCAATCGCCCATCCAGCAATGCTTTCAACCTCTAGAACAAGATACAAAGTGCAAGCAATATAAAAAAGAATTGGCACCTCAAAAAGATTATTTAAACAGCGGGTCGTTTTGATAACCTCTCGCGGCACATCCTCGCCCTGCATCAACTCAAAATATTCAGCAGCTAACTCACCTTTTTTTACACTTGCAAACCTCGCCTTAACAGTAAAAAAACCGACCAATATTGTTAGCAAACAAAGAGCAAACATTGGATAAATCATAATTGAGCCTTCTAGTTAATTAGTAAAGCTTGATCTTAACTATTATCTATATATGATCAAGGTCATATTTAAATCATTGGATACCACCATGCCCTATTCCCCAGCGCATAAAGAAAAAACCAGAGACAGCATTTTGCGTAGTGCCCGCGCTCTTTTCTCAATGAAAGGGTTTGATGCGGTAACAGTGAATGATGTAATGAACGATTGCTCACTCACTCGAGGTGCTTTTTATGCGCACTTCAAAAGCAAGGCTGAGTTATATCAGCACGCATTAAAGTACTCAGCTGTGAATAGTGAGCTAGCAAAGACAAAGCCTGAAAGAATTTCATCACACCAATGGCTATCTCAGCTGTTAGATGCGTATCTCAGCTTTGAGCATGTAAGTGGTCATAGCCCATGTCCAATGGCTTTTATGGCAATAGATATTGCATTGCGGGATGAAGCCACTAAAGGGACTTATACCGAATCCTATAGAAACATGAATAGGATCATTATGAGTTACCTTGATGAAGAGGCTCTTTGTAATAAGGAGCGTGTTTTCGCTTTAACATCGATGATTATCGGAGCGGTAGCGATAGCAAGGAATATTGATGATAGCTCTTTAGTTGAAAGTATTTTAACCTCTTGTAGAGAGCAGACAAAGATAATGCTTGGAGAGTTTTAGCGTTTGGTCGATATTTCATCTCTTGGCAAAGGATGCTTTCGGGTGCTGGGTACTCCTTGTTATTGAACATGCAAAATTTAGCCAAACAGATACAGCCAAAGGGGTTGGATCATTTAACTACAAACACATCAACATACTTGCTAAGAAGCCGCTCAACTCCTTTGTATTGCCGCCGGAGGAATTTGCTAAATTGGCGAAGCGTAGTGGCAGGATGTTGCGTAGAGCGAGTGCGCCATATATGGCGTTTACGAGCGGCCAATAATTTTGCGCAAAGCGCAGGAGTTGTCGGCAATGGTAGGGTGGCCTTTTTATGTACAGGATGTACGGTATTAAGCGGTGCCATGGATGGCAAAGAGCGCTTTGGTTCGGTTTCTTTTGGCCACTCAAAAGAAATGAACTCGACGAAGTCGAAAGCCTTTAAATATCTTTAATCCCTTGACCAAAACCTCAAAAAATAAACCCCTGAAAATCTTCTAATCATTTAAACCTATGGCGCACACAACTACCTCAATACTTTGTAACTGGGCTCACGTCTTGTTTCTTGCTTTATTAAAGCTTGCCTTCAAACTCAACTCTCAATGATCAGTGTGAATGGGATCACCCATTAGAAGTTTCCGATCAAGTAGCAATCCCGAATTTATTGCCATCAGCGGATTTGTGCCAGCGAAAATACCGGTTTCTGACGTCAATTGTTGAGCACCCCTCACCTTTTGAATCGCAGAGGCAACACACACACGTTAATTTTATTCACCCTGCGTCAGGTAGCTGTGAATAAGCGATTATTCCGCTCTTAAGATCTTGCTGATACACCTATAAAAAAAAGCGTGTCTCAGGGGCTCTTTTTATTGCTGGCTAGCTTTCGCATTCACTCTTAATATCCCCCGCTATGTTGCGTCTCATAGAATTTAATCGTCACCAAATGGTACCTATTTAAATCAATGTGTATTGATACTAGTGGGGCGCTAAGCAAAAAATACCGCCGAAAATAGCGGCACACTAATGACATTTAGCACTGCCAACCACTGCGGCGTCACTTTAGCGCTACTGGGTAGGGTACTTGGCTGCTGTGAAATTGAAATATAGATTTTTTTGGAGAATAATATGACACGTAACGAACCATCCAAATTACCTCTAAGTGGAGTTAAGGTCGTTGATTTTGGGCAGTATATTGCTGGGCCAGCGGTAGCGATGATGTTGGCTGACCTTGGTGCAACGGTTGTTCACATAGACCCACCTAATGGTCCTAGCTGGGACAATCCCGCTAACGCAATCTTGAATCGAAATAAGTTGATTATCAATTTAGATTTGAAGACTGAAGAGGGCCTGGCGCAGGCTAAAATGTTGATTGCTGCCAGTGATGTCGTGATTGAAGGTTTTAGACCGGGAAAAATGGCCAAGCTTGGCATTGATTTTAGCGTGCTGAGAAAGGAACGTCCCCAGTTAATTACGCTTTCAATTCCAGGGTTTGCTTCTAACGACGAGCTGCGCCGGGATTTGCGCGCTTATGAGAGTGTTATATCGGCAAGTTGTGGGGTTTTTACTGACATGGGCCTCAATAGAGTCTTGATGGGCGTCAACCCATCATTCTCTCCTCTGCCATTACCTTCAGCCTATGGTGCCATGCTTGGTGGGTCATCTGTGGTGATGGCACTTCAGGCACGAGAAGAGTCGGGGTTAGGTGATTCCATAGAAGTGCCGCTCGCTGCAGCCGCTATGGAGGGACTATGTTACAACTCCATCGATATCGAAGGATTGCCTGAGCGCTATCTTACTCAACGAGAACAAGAGATTACTCGCCGTAGGATTGAAGGACTGCCAATGAATGTCGGATATGACGTTGTCCAAGAGCTTATGGATCCTTTTTATCGTAGTTATATGTGTAAAGACGGGCGCATGTTTTACGTGGTTTGCCCAAGCCATAAGAAACATGCAAAGCGCTGTCTTGAAGTATTAGACCTTTACGATGAATTGATCGCTGAAGGACTGACTGAGGAAGATGATACCTATTTGACTTATTCCGAATGGGAGACAGATACTTCACTGGGTGTTTATCCAATGCCGAAATTTTGGGCGGATAAGATCGCAGAGAGAATGAAAGAAGTTATTTTAACCCGAACTTCAAAAGAGTGGCAAAAGCTGTTTGGAAAAGCAGGGGTTCCTGGCGCTCCACAGCGTTGGCTACAAGAATGGATTCACGATGATTACGCAGAAACTGCGGGTTTAATGATTGAAGTGGCTGATCCTATATATGGGATGATGATCCAGCCTGGCCCGATCGTTTGGTTAGAAGAAAGCGGCGAGCAGATGCTGACACCAATACCACGCCAATGGGTGGACTTCGATACCGCACTGCGAGCGTTTAAGTCTATTAAGACCAAACTGCCGGCGATCACCAACATTGATGACAGCAGCGGTTGGCTTGAGGGAGTCAAGATACTTGATCTCTGTAATGTCATCGCTGGACCCCACGCTGCTTGCTACCTCGCTCGGTTCGGTGCCGAGGTTATCAAACTAGAACCGGCAACGCCTATGTATGATAGCTGGAATACGGTGATCTACGGCATGTCACAAATGCAGGGAAAGCGCTCGATTCTAGCGGATATACAATCAGAAAAGGGACGAGAGGTCTTTGAAAAACTGGTTGCATCCGTCGACGTTATTATTTGGAATGCACCGGATGTTCAAGTGAAAAAGATGGGGCTTGATAACGAGCGGTTACGTGAATTAAACCCGGATGCCATTTTTTGTAAGTTGGATTGTTTTAGTGGCGTAAATCGAGGCCCCTGTTCCAACTTCGTCGGCTACGATGACCTCGTTCAGGCGTCTACGGGGATCATGCTTAGATTTGGTGGCGCAATGGATTCACCCGAAGAGCATGCCCATGTTGGTACGATTGATGTTATGTGCGGTTTTGGCGGGGCCATGAGTGTTGCCACAGCCCTCTATCAAAAATACAAAACGGGTCGTGTTGGCCGAGGTAGAACGTCACTGACGTCGAACAGCGCATTATTACAGATTCCGTTTTGTTATGACTATCACAAGCGGGGTTTGTTTGATGAACCTTCTGGGCGTGAAGTCAGCGGCTACGATGCACTCACCCGATTTTATTACACCGCCTCAGGTGAGCATTTGCTGTTAAGTGTTTATGAAAATGACATTCCTCGCTTAGAGTTAGTTGAAGGTCTCAAAGGATTTAGCAATATTGCTGTTGCAGACAGAGCGCAATTTCTGTCGTATGCCTTTTTTGGGGCGAGTGGCTCCGATTGGGTAGAGCGGCTTCAGGCGGCAGATATCGGTGCGGTAGTCTGCGAAAATATCGATTCACTTCGAGTAAACTACAGCCGACCCGCTGATGACACATCGGGTATAGATCGAGGAAGTTTCTCTTTTTCGGTTTTTGAAGATCATCCAAGCGGGCACAAAGTCACCCAACTTGATCCTTATGCGGTACGTCCAACGCGCAGTGCTGTGATCGCTCTTTCGCGTCCGCAAAAATTTGGGCAGTCTACCCGCCAAGTCCTTGCAGAATTGGGGTATGAGGCAGCGGCCATAGACTCACTCATAGGCAGTGGTGATGTTAGTGAGAGCTGGAGTAAAGAGTACTTGCCCAATTGATTGAGCTGTCTGTTGAATCGATAACCTAACATCTGTCTCCCAAACAGGCACCAGTCACCAGCAGTGTTGATCACTAGTGCCTCTAGGGAAAGATAAGCGTTCTAATTCATTTAGGATTTGAGCAAGAATCGGGTGTTCCCTACACTGTCGATTATTTAAGCTTGAGAGAATTAATTAGGAATAATACTATGAATTTTCAACTCACGGCTTTACCAGAAAAACCTTTTCAACATCTTTTTAGCTTAAGTGATGCTCAACTACAAGAGCGTAATATTGTTAGTAAATTGGTCACTGAAAAGCATGCTACGCCTTGCCGTATTAGCCTTGAAGATGCAGATATTGGCGACAAAGTTTTGTTAGTAAACTATCAACACTTGCCTGACTCTAGCCCTTTTCAAGCCAGTCATGCTATTTATATTAGAGAAAATGCGAAGCAAGCATCACCGCAGAAAAACAAAATACCGCAGATGATTAGCAAGCGAATTATATCATTACGCGCTTTTGATAAGCAGCATATGATGATAAATGCAGATTTGGCACAAGGTACTGATATAGCAGCAACAATTTTAGATATGCTAAATGATCGAGCAACTGAATACATCCACCTGCACTTTGCTAAACAAGGCTGTTATGCCGCTAAAGTTAATAGAGTGTAAATTGCTTATTGGCTTAAGAAACTCTACAACCGGGTTGCAAAGCACCAGAAGTTAGGCCACGACGATACACTTTCTGTTGATGAATGAGCGGAACTGATTCAGTTTCGCAAAACGTCACTTTGTCTTTCTTCCCCTTGCTTTCAGCCTCTCCAATGCAATTACTACCCACATCGCTAACACAAAAGGAATAGTCAACACCGGAATCAACGCTAAATGCAGCCCCAATAATGTCAGTAAAACAGCGACAACTATTCCCAACCAAGGTTGCCAACTTGTTAC
The DNA here is from genome assembly GCA_036960485.1 of Oceanospirillaceae bacterium. Lineage (GTDB taxonomy): Bacteria > Pseudomonadota > Gammaproteobacteria > Pseudomonadales > Balneatricaceae > Rs1. Next base: position 12,520 of record JBALXS010000005.1, on the reverse strand, counting down.
CCGATGCCCAGGGCCGACCGTCAGAGCAACAGCGATTAATGCACCGTTATAGCCTGCAAAGCCAACGGCCATAGTGTGTTGATCTATACCTGCAATAAACCCAAGCAGTGTACCGCAGAGGCTGCCAGTCAGCGCCCAGCTCATGGCCCGCCAACCGCCGCCTAAATATAACCCAGCCAGCAGAAAGGCCCCCGAAATAAGGTTTCCCTGAAAACCCATTTGACCAATACCCGTAATGATGGCGGATACAAAGTAAGCATTAGACCAGTGTAATTGGTAGCCGCCATCGGGTTGTGCAAGCGCAGGTAGTAGCCACCAGATTAAGAGCATCACACAAATATAGGGCGTGGTTAGCAGCTGCAAATTGCGCTTCATGCCCCAGTTGAAGCAATAAGCGCTGATAGCGCCGCCCAAAAAGATCGATAGCCAGAGCAGTGCTGAAGGCTGTATAAGGATAGCGGCAGCTAAGCCGAGCAGTACACCGTTAAAACCAGCGAGCCCCTGCTGGTAGGATTTATTTTCCATCACGCACTGCCCAACTAAGGTTCCGCCAAGCCCTCCCACAAAGCCCGCTATCAACATAGAGGGCGAGTTAATTAAGATAGCGAATAACGCCAAAACACCGACACCGGCATGGGGCATAAAAATGAGTTGGCCAAAGCCTCTCAACAGAGGAGAGAGTCTATCTATCATCGTGTCTATCCATAGCTCGTCATTTTAAACAGAGTGCCGTAAAGGGATTATAAAGTATTGAATAGCCGTGATTGTGCGTGTTAATCAGCTGGTCGGCAATAGTCGCAAGCTATTTTATATTGCTTACTCAGCTCATTGCTCTTTTTTTGTGGGAAAATAATTATCAGACTGTTCTTTTTGGCTTTAAAAAAACAAGGCAGAACTGATGCCATACTGCGCCGGGATATTCAGCTGCAGAAGTGCAATAAAGACAATAAACGACAGGCACTCTTTGGATTCCTGAACTAAAACCTCAAAAAATAAATCACTTAAAATCTTCTAATCATTTAAAGCTATAAAGCACAAACAACTGCAATTGGGGTCGCGTGTTGTTTCTTGCTTTATTAAAGCTGCCTTCAAGCTCAACTCTCAATAGTCAGTTAATGAATACTCTTGATGCTAACAAAGGAAAAACCTAAGACTATATCGTGCATTGATATAGCCTTGTTAAGCAGCGCTAGAGGGATCTAGCAAATCACTACTTAATAATCATCGTCAGTGATGTTCTCACTGAGTTCGCCAAGCACTTCTTCTTCTGTTAAATAGTCGTTTTCCTCTTCTACCAAGTTTTGGTAAGAGTATTCTACGTCTATTTGCTCTTTTAGATTTGGGTGCAGTTGCTTCTCTGTTTTTAGCAGGCTTTCATACGCATGCATGAATTTTTTGGCGTTTATATTGCCCCGCGTAATGCTGTGAAAAATACTGATGTATATTTCGGGCCCGCTATTTTCAATGGCTAGCAGTTCAAAATTCTCTACGAAATCATCCTCAATACTTTCAAGCCAGGCCTCTATTCGAGTGCTTAATTGGGTATCAAGTTTCTTTAAGATCGCCTCTGCAGCCTCACTGAATTCAGTGAAAAAGACATCGGGTTCATCGAGGTAGTTAAACAGCAAGTCTTTGAAGTTATCGTAATCTCGATGACCAATATCATGACGCTTCAGCAGCGCTTCAAATATCGATAACTGAACATCCGATTTTATAGATGTTTCATCAATATAATCAGGGTCCATATCCATATTTGAGATAGGATTTTTGAATTGAGCTGCAATCTTTTTTAGCAGGTTAACGTCGAGTTGCTCTGCCATCAGCACTTGATGAATCGATGCTATGTCTTTGTATTCGCTATCGCTGTATTGGTAATACGCCAATAATGCACCGCGATCAACTCGTTCACCATGTGCTTTGAATAAGTTGTTTACGCTCTCCCATCCCTTGCGAAAACAGCTGACAATTGAATCTTCTTGCAGCAGCTTTCTTGCCTTAAGAGTGTCACCCTCACATAACTTCAACAGGCCAAGAGTAGTAACCCCCATGACAATAGCGCATGACTTTTTAAGGTCATGACTTATCACCGGAGAAAAAAAGCCCTTGGCTATTTTCAACGACATGTCGACTAGCTGGCTTTCTATTGTAGCGAGTTGCTCTGCGCTCAAGGATCCGCTTTCAACAGCATCACTGATCATCAGCAATAAAAAAGGTCTCGCCCTGACTTTATCAAGATTCATTTAGATTTCTCTTTTTATAATGGCTCGAACATATCATCAGTATCGCTACTGATCTCGCCCACTCTGATGCTATTCGCTTGTGCTTTCAAAATGGCTTCAATCTTCTCAAAATCACCACGTTCAGCAGTGGCAAGAATCTGCTCATAAATTGGCATGCTAAGCGATTTTATCTTGAGTAGTAATTCTTCATCACTACCTGAAACAGCTTCTTCTGTATGATCGATAGCCGCAAAATCTAGCCCAATAAAAGGTAGTGAGAGATACAAAATACCCGTTTCTGATTCTATAATGGCCGCCAGTATTGCCAACTCTCTTTCTTCGTCATCTGTTTGCGTCAGAAATATTTGAGACAACATGGATTTCACTGAATCTTGTGCGTTAAAGGCACCTTTTTGAAGTTCATTTTCCCAATACGAAGGCTCTACATCTAGCATGTTGCCAATTGTTTCTGGGTCCATCAACCATGCCGCTATCGACGGGATGGTGGCGTCAAAGGAGCGCAATATTTTTGCGACACTCATGATGTCTAGTTCAGAAATAACTGCGATCATGGTTGCATCGCCCTCGGTTGAGGCTATTTCTTCTAATACATCACCACCACTGCGACCACTTTGATGAATGATTGCAACGACCTTCTCAGCTAAAACGGCTATTTGTTGGCTCAAAATATAATCCTATCAACGTCTGTGTAATATTAGTATTGGTCAAGACTATCTTGATCTTGACCTTGATATGCTTCGTAATCTTCATCGTCATATTCGTCGCGCTCTTCTTGTTCTTCACTGTCATCTATCTCAGCGTTGAACTCTTGAGCGGTTGAACCTAACTCATAAAAGCACAGCAGTAGTAAGGCAATTTTTAATTGATGCTGATACTTTTCAGATAACGTCGACAATAATGGCCGGTAGCTCTTATTTATGCCGACGCAGCCTTTCACATCATCCCATGTAGGCTCTGAATTAGAACTTAAGGGGGCTAATTTGGCGCTATCGATTTTTACGACGAACAGTAAGCACATTGCGAGCTGATCAGGCATTCCCGCTAAAAACCCGGGTGTTTTATTTAATTGGGCCAATAAATTAGCCACATAATTAGTAAACTTTTCCGGTTCTTCTGGATCCTGATAAGATTCTATATTTTCAGTCAGCAATTGATAGTCATCTACCAAATAGCCTGGTACAAATTCGATCTTAGACATGATGCCCCTTAAGTATTTAAAACTCTGTTCCAATAGGATTTAGTGAACGACTTGGGGTTCATAACCTCAGTGTATTCCTGTTCGATGTATTCCTTGCGCTTTTTAGGGTCAGATATAACATCGTACGATTCTTGAATTTTCTGGAAGCGCTCAACCGCATCGATCGAGGTATTTCTATCTGGATGAAGCTTTGAGGCTAAACGTCTATAGGCTTTTTTAATATCATCTTGAGAGGCTGATTTTTCAACCCCCAATACTTCAAAATAGTCCAAATTCATCTCCACAATATTTCATTGAGTATTCATTGTTTGGTGAACAATATTAGTACAGCTTCACGTGTATTAACAAAAGCTATGGATAATGCTGTAAAAGGATACGGGTTATTAATAAAAGGCTTCGCGCCTTCTGAGTAGCTAATCGAGACAGAGGATTGAGACGTTCTAGATTGAACTAAGTACCATTTACTGCCTAGTACCGTTTCCTTCCTAGATAGTCGCGATTATGAATGAATACGGCTTCTTTGTCGACCATTGCGGATTTTTTATAGATTATCGCTGGGTTTATTGGCGACTGTATATATGCCGCTCTATGATTCATTTGAAAAACTTGTAGCTAATGGATTATTTTATGCGTAATTCGTTGATTCTATCATTCTGAGATCGTCAATTTGTAGCTAAACATCTAAAAAATGATTCAGCCTAGTTTCAACATAGAGCTATGATGTTTATCAGCAAATTGAATCCTCTTTTTAATTAAATAACCCGCGTCTGTGCATAGATTTGGCTCTCTCAACTGCTTAAATACCCAGCTATTTTAGCTTTATATAGCAGTATGACCGCCTATTTCATTCTCAATGTTTTTAACCGTCTGTTTGAGCATCTCGATTAGGCGCTGTTGCGCTGCTCCTTCCTTTAAAATTGCATCGGGAATAGATACATTGATCGCGGCAATAACCTTGCCGGTATATTCTTTGATAGGCATCGCAAGTGCGAAGGAGTAATCAGAACTATGAACACTCCAACCCTGCTCTTTCTCGGTTTTACAAAGCTCAATCAAGTCTGGCAATGTTTGCGGCGCTGGCGCTGGATAACCATCTAACCTCTGGCCGTGATACAAGAATTCAATCTCTGCTGGAGATAGATCAGTGAGTAACGCTCTACCCATCGCCGTTGTATGACAGGGGAAACGTGTACCAATGGGGACATTAACAGCAAGAATTTGTAACGCGAGGGCGCGAAAAATGTAAACGGTTTCATTGCCTTCGCGAATACCCAAGTGGCTAGATAAAGAAGTTACATTACGTAAATTAGTAATGAACGGTGCGGCGATTTCAGAAATTTCGCGGCTTATTAAATAACTAAAACCGCGAGAAATAACTTGAGAACCCAACTCATAACCGTTGTTATCAGTTCTGCGTAAATAACCCATATCAACCAATGTTTGGGTAATTCTATACAGTGACCCCGCTGTTACTTGTAAAGCCTTAGCCATATCTAAACGCGTCAAGCGCCGTGTTTGGCCATCAAACATCTCTATTATTTGTAAGCCTTTTTGCAACGCGGGCACTGTATAGTTTTTATCAGTCACTTCAAAATCTCAAGTTATAATTCATACTGCGCTAAGTGTTAGCGGTTAAGCATTCATTAGTGGCTAAGAGCGTGCCCCTGCCGATAGTTACGTACTAATATAGCGATAACGAGAGACCCTGTTAACGCAATTAACCAAGGCTCATTGCCCACTAAAATTAATCCTGATATCGATAATACCCATTTTTCGATTCTATTTATGGGTGCACTAAAGAAACCAATATAAGCAGCAGCAAGTGCAATGATACACAATATTCCGCTAGTGATGGCTAATGTAAATTCTAACCAATTAAAGTTTAAAAACAACATACTAGGAGCATAGATAAACATAAATGGTACTAATGCTTTACCCATCGACAGGCGAAAAGCGGTTAATCCGGTGCGCATAGGGTCAGATTTCGCTATCCCAGCACCGGCATAAGCCGCTAGAGCCACAGGAGGCGTGACATCTGCTAATACACCATAGTAAAAAATAAAGAAGTGGGCAGCCAATATAGCAACCCCAAAATCATCTAATGCAGGTGCCACTATAGAAGCTAAAATAATGTAAGTGGGTGTCGTTGGAATACCCGCTCCCATTAAAATACAAGCTAAAGCCACTAACAATAGCGCAATAAATAGTGTCACGCTTGTTTGACTAAATAAATCAAAAGGTATTAAAGGTGTTATCCAACCACCAAAGTCAGACGCAAGACCGACAATAGCACCTGAGAACTTAAAGCCTAATCCTGTGAGAGTCGTTACGCCTAAGAGGAAACCAACGCAGGCGCAAGCGGCAGTAATAGCAATGGACTGTTTTGCACCTTCTTCTAAACTAACCACTAGTTTACGCGGGGTTAGCACACTTAGATGATCCAGTTTTTTAAACCCAAGCGGTCGTAGTATTAATGGTATATAAGAGCACACAACTGTCAGGATAATCCCCCAAAAAGCGGCTAAAAATGGAGTAAATTGCATTAACAGCATCGAAACCATCACGATTAACGGAATAGTTTGATGCCAATGCCGTGCCATTATATCAGCAAACTTTGGGATATCGGCGATGGGCATGCCTTTAAGACCTAGGCGGCGCGCTTCAAAATGCACCATGCATAGAGTGGCTAAGTAGTGAAAAGCAGCAGGGATTATGGCAACCAGTATCAACTCGTTATAAGGCACACCGAGCATTTCAGACATAACAAACGCAGAAGCACCCATTATCGGAGGCGTTATCTGACCGCCACAGGAGGCTGCGGCTTCGGTCGCTGCAGCAAAGCGGCCGCTAAACCCGTAACGCTTCATCATAGGGATAGTGAAAGCACCAGTAGTCACAGTATTCGCTACAGGTGATCCCGAAATCATACCAAAGAAGCCTGAAGAAACGACTGATACTTTAGCAGGACCACCAGCATACCGACCTGATAGCACAGTAGCGAGCTCAATAAATAATTGCCCCAAACCAGAAGCTTGTGCCAGTACGCCAAAAAGTACAAAGTGAAAAACGTAAGTGGCGACAACGCCAATGGCAATACCGTAAATACCTTCAGTACCTAAATATAAGTGCTCGACAAGGCGTGTAATATCGTAACCACGATGCGCCAATACACCGGGTAATTGAGGGCCTAAAATTGCATAGAGCAATGAAACCACACCGATAATAGCCAGCGACTCACCCATCGTGCGGCGTGCTCCTTCTAGAACAAGCAAAATAGCAATGCCGCCAAACACATAATCTAAAGGCTGTGGGAAGCCAATATTGGTAATAAAAATTTCATCAAAAAAGAATAACAAGTAAGCAGAAAAACCTGCTCCCATCACCGCGAGAATCCAATCAAGTAAACAAGGGATGTTGCCTCGGCCTCCTAAAAAAGATAACGGCAAGGCAGATAAAGCCATCATGGCAGCAAAAACGTAAATACCAATATTTAAAGCGGCCGGTAGCTGATCACCCATCGCATTCACTAGCTGATTAGCGATCACCAGATAAAAAACACCATAGGCAAGGCTCAATACAATACTAACCTTGGGGCGCTTTGCAGCTTTGCGTGGAAAGACCAGAAACAACAGCCCCATGATAAAGGTCATGTGGAAGGTACGGTGAGAAATCTCATTGAGCAAACCAAAGCCAGCGGTGTAAATATGAAACAAACTAAGCCCGACGCAAGAAACCGTTACAAACAACTTTAACCAGCCTTGCAGGCTACGAAAATTGCTTTCACTATCAAACTCTTTGATTAAATTATCTAACTTCTCTTGAGGCACTGGCTCTGCAAGTGCTTCATTTTGATTATTATTTGATGTTGGGATGTTATTCATAACGCTCACTTTTATGACTATTGTGTCGTGTTCAGACAGTGCTCTACGGGGTGTATTTTCAGGCCATTATCTGGCCATTGATTTAAATCTATAGTGATAGATCCAGTGTGCAACCGGTTCTTGAAGCGGCTATCGGTACGCACAATTAAATTATCTATCTTGCGTTTAAGCCTTAATATAAATTGGCCATTAGTATGCTCAAAAGCAGTGGCGTCTGGCTCATCTACTAATGAAGGCAAACCTTGTCCATGTGCAAAAAAACGTTCTGCTGTTTGTAGTATTCGATAGTGATTATCGGTATTTAGTAAATCGTACTCATCAATGACAGGTGTCAAAGAGACTGAGTGAATAAATGATAATGAAAAGGATTGATCAACCAAATCAACACAACCTAGTGTTTGTTGGCCCCGGTAATCTATTATTTGCAAGCCTACTGCTTGTCCACTAGAAGGCACTGCTAATAACGCAGTGACTCCCAGTGTTGTGATCAGCTTACTCAATGATGCCTTTTTCACGGTAGTAACGCTCAGCACCTGGGTGCAAAGGAATAGAGACTGACTGAAGTGCTGTTTTTAGGCTAATTTCTTTGCCTTTAACGTGTACTTTAGCCAACGTTTCTACATTTTCATAAAGTGCTTTAGTGACAGCGTAAGCGATATCGTCAGACAGCTCGGCATGTGTCGCCCAAATTGCGCGAACAGCTAATGTTTCAACATCTTTATCGATACCTTTATAAGTACCAGCCGGGAGTATAGTACTCGCATAATAAGGTTGTGACTTTTGCAGAGCCTTAATCGGTGCGCCCGTTAGTGGAATGATGCTTATATCATGGCCATTTGATAATTCAACAATAGAGGCTGTTGGCGAACCCGCGGTAATTAGAGATGCATCTAAATTGCCATCTTTGATTTTTTCAGCAGATTGTGAAAAAGAAGAGTAATCTTCTTTAATATCTTCGCGCTTCATACCATGCGCAACGAGTAAATCGCCTAATAACTGCCATTGTCCAGAGCCTGGTGAGCCAGAACTAACACTCAAACCTTTAAGGTCTTCAAAGCGCTTGATTCCAGGCTGAGCAATCAACTGTACTGTTTCAGGATAAAGCGCACCAAGAGCACGCAAATTGGTAATAGGCTTACCTTTAAATTGGTTTATGCCTTTATATGCAGCATCTAATACGTCAGCAGCGACAAATGCTGATTCTATAGCTCCACGGCCCAGTAAACCCGCATTTGCTACAGAAGCGTTACCGGTTTCAGCAGTCGCTGATAGCTTTTTACCAGCAATCTCTGAATTGTTAGAGATAACTTGAGCAAGCATACCGCCTAATGGATAGTAAGTACCACCAGTACCACCCGTTGCGATACCGAAGAATACTCGTTCTGCAGCTTGAACAGTACCCGCTGCAAGTCCTGCAGTTAGAGTCGCAGAGACAAGAAGTGTTTTTAGTGTTTTTTTCATATTCTTTCCTTTTGTTTCGAGTTTTGCGCACTGAAATTAATTGGTACAGTTGCTGATTTCAGCATCCTGTTAGCCAGAAAAGCTGCGGTACGCGCGGTGACCCCTTGTGGGTCGTGGTTTGGATTTAATTCGGTCAGTTCAACTACAGGCAGGCCGAAACGGCAATATTGCGCGCAATCAATTACTTGATCAATAACGCTTTCGATCACATCAAGATCGACTCCTCGCACTGCGGGAGCACTTACTCCCGGCGCTTGGTAATGTGGCAACACGTCCATATCTATAGTCAAATATAGTGCATCACAAGATTGTGCAAAGGATTGTAGCTCGCGCTTGATTTGATCTAAATCGGAGTGTTTCATTTGAGAGTCTGTTCGATACATCACTCCCCATTCATCAGCTCTATCAAATAATATCTGCGTATTGGATTCTCTGGCCAAACCCATGCAAAAATAATAAAAGTTGTCGGGCCCGGTGAGCGCTTGTATTTGGTAGAAAGGAGTGCCTGATGATGCACCTGCGTCTCCTGGCTGGCGTAAATCAAAGTGAGCGTCAAGATTGATAATACCTATTTTACAATCCGCTCCTAACGCTTCATGTAAACCACAAAATGTACCGTAAGCCGTTTCGTGCCCGCCACCGATCACCAACAGCCGTTTTACCTGTTGCACTTGTTTAGCCACGAGCACTGACAATTCTTTTTGTCCAGCTTCTAGCTGATCATCAATAACGACAATGTCACCAAAATCAATCGTAGAACTCAGCGTATTATGACAAGCCACTTTACGCATATGATCACGAAAAGCAGTAGGGCCTTGGCTAGCACCAACGCGTCCATTATTACGTTTAACCCCAGCATCACAGCAAAAACCAATTAGCCCAACCGACTCACTTATATCACCGAGATTACTCGCATATGGGGTGATTTGTTGATGCCAGTATTCTTTGATATGGCTCGTAAGTAATGCAGTATCTTCCAAGTTTATATCGCTCATTATTCAACATTTATAGGTAAATATTATTATTTCTACATATAAACATTTAGCATATAGATAAGCAATAATATTGAATTCACTGCTATCGCATAGGTAACCTGAGTTTATATATGTAATCTGTAATAAAATTGTAGCGGCGCGCTTGCCCTAAATTAGCGATAATGAAACGGTCCATCCATAGAGATAAATATTGGCTATACAGAAAGTGCGGGAGGTTTATTCATGGCTAACGCGCCGGATGCAACGTAAAGATAATAGCCTGTCGAGTAGGCTTGTTGCTTTAAGCCCAAATGCCAGATTTTATACTCACGATGATTCATTAAGAACAAGCGAAGAAGCTCTTGGGTAGTTGCAGGAAGATACTGACAGAGGTTTATCTGTCCGGGGGAGTTTAACTTGTTATTTCTACAATATGTCTAAAATGCTTCTATCATCGATGAATTGCTGGCTACCAATAACATAACCAGATAATAAAGCAGGTTTTGTAATAAGCGAGCTCAGTCTATAGGTACAGATTTCTCTTATTGCTACGCAAAGACTAACATCTCCCAAAAAAACCGCCGATAAAGGCGGGCAAAAAATATAACTAATATGCACCTTTTGCGCTGAGTACGGCAGGTACGGTTAAGAGAATAATTTTGCAATCTAACCAGATACTTTGCTGTTTAATATAAGATAAATCTAAGTGTAACTGCTGTATGAAATCAGTATCTGCGCGCCCCGAAACTTGCCACAAACCTGTTAAGCCTGGCTTTGAAAACAATCTTGCTTGATCTTCGTAATCATAGGCATAAGTTTCGATAGCTAACGCTGGTCGCGGTCCGACCAAGCACATATCTCTATTTACAATGTTAAATAACTGCGGTAATTCATCAATTGAGTACTTTCTAATAAACCTGCCAATCACGGTGATGCGTGGATCGTTGACGTACTTTTTACACACCCCTTCACGTGAACTAGTGCTTGGATCAGGCTCTTGGTAACGCGGATCGGTGGCTAAATACATGGAACGAAACTTATACATTTTAAAATGTCGGCCATATTCCCCTACTCTTATTTGCGAAAATAAAATACTACCAGGGCTCTCAATTCTAATCAGTAGCATCACTAATAAAATTAGCGGGCTAAGCAATAATAATGCAATGCCGGCGGCTATTTGCTGCAATATTATGGGTAATCCTCGGTGCCCGAAGCCCGCGGCTTCAGTTTTTGGTGGCTGAAAAAAGTTAACAGTGTGCATCATTTTATCGAAAGTTTGCATGTTCATAATCTTGCTCCCTTAGACGCTAAGCCTAATACATGGATACGAAATAAAAACAGTGGGTTACCTATTACATAACGGTAGAATTTACTTTTAGGCTCCTTAATTAAGCGCCATACCCACTCTAACCCTAGCTCTCTTAACCACATTGGCGAGCGTGATATTTCACCAGAATAAAAATCAAACAAGCCTCCAACCGCTAATATAGTGTGGCATTTCAATGCGCTGCGATGCTTCAATACCCATGCTTCTTGAATGGGTGAGCCAAAAGCGACCAGTAAAATATCGCAGCGGCTATCATTAATTTGCGCGATTAATTTGTCAGCTTTGTCTGGGGATGTATAGCCATGCTGCACCCCTGCTATCTGCAATTGTGGATATTGGTTAGTTAAATTATCCGCCGCTTGTTGAGCAACGCCGGGTTTTGCCCCTAACAGGAAAATAGATTTCTGGTTACTAACACAGCTACAACATAAATGGGGCAACATGTCAGTTCCGTTGTTGTTATCCTTTAACTGGTAACCTGCGCTCTTTGCAGCCATCCTCATGCCTGACCCATCGGCAAATAATGCGTCAGCTTGTTGCAGCTGTTTGAGAAATGCAGGTGTACTCAAACCTAAATTAATAGAATTGGCATTAACATAAAACCCAATATTAGGAGATGCTTTACGTGAGGCTGAAGTCACCCAATCAACTGCCTCTGAGATAGTCGAATTAGTGATATTTAAGCCAAATAACGTAATATTAGCGTCATCGTTAAGCTTTTTAGTATTACGTGAGTACAGACATAAACACAGGATGCTTCTGATAATTAAGCCAGCGTTTTGTAATACAGATGCATTGAGCTGTTGTATCAGCAGCTGCTTCTCATTGGCCACTGCAAGTCCGCTGCTTTTATGTAAGTCGAATAAACTAAAGATACCTGGGGTAGATAAAAATTTACGACGTATTTCATATTGATCGGCACGCTTTAACGAATGAGTTAGAGGAACACCCGTGAAACTTAAATGGCCATTGACGATATCGAACAGCCATGCGCTTTTTCGAAAAAAACCACCGCTAAAGGCATGCAGCAATACTGTTCTACCGAGTGCATCTTGTTTTTTAGTATTGAAGAGAAGCGTGTTTCCTTTAAAAAAAGCAATGATTAAATTGGTCACAACAATTGGTGAGATAAAAACCACCAGTACAAGCGCGAATAAGCGCGGCAATAAGCTAGCGCTAATCAATTCTTCACGTTTTAAAGTGACCCTTGTCGTTTCAAGTGAGTGAGTTTGACTTTTCATGGTGTTAACTCCTTATTTATTTAAGGTCTTGTTGATACCATTGCTTAACATGTGCCAATATTTTTTATTTTCGCAACACATTGTTTTTAAATAATTTTATAGAGAAAAAAGGAAATTATTTAACATTGATAGTTTGAGTGAGTGTTGCGAAATAAGAATTTTTTTGCATTTTGCAACGTAATTTGCATATCACAAGCC
>JBALXS010000115.1:0-15083 GCA_036960485.1 Oceanospirillaceae bacterium | reverse complement strand
CCATTGAAAGTTTTACCACAGCCAAGGCAATGACATTTTATCAGCTTATGTGGCGCTATTGTCGGCCTCCCTCGAGCCTTGCTGGTACCCGCCTTGATAAGGTCAAGATTTTGCGCAATAGCTGTATTTTCCCTCGCTAACAGCTCATCTTCACGGGGGTGATACAGCCAAAATTTGGCCTCAATGCCGCTTTGCAGCCAGCCAAGCAATTGGGCTTTGGCAGTACCCAATTTTCCGCCCTCTGCCATAGGTAGGTGATAAAAAAGTTGTGCCAGTGCTTCCAAATCAAGCAATATGGCCCCTGCGCGCATGTCCCTAAGCTGCTTGGTTGTCAGCGGAAATTTTCGCCCTCGATAGACAAAATAAACCAGCAATGATGCAGTATCGAACTCATAGAGGGCATCCACCTTATGCCCTAAAAAGTCTCCATCCACACTCAGCTTGGCATCCTCTGGCTTCAAACACTGCTCGGCGGCAATCTTCACCTCAGGCTTGATTTCACCGCGTAAATTTAAAGGAACTGTGACGGACTGAATGTACTCAGGGAGTTTAAGCGCCACACCTTCGCGTAGCAGTTGGTGGGCCATCATCCTCAGCGACACCTCAAAGGAAAACTCACATTCGGCAATCTCTTCCTTGGGGATGTTGCGGGTATGATGGGCGAAGTGCCACTCCCGTTCGTCACCATGACGGGCAGATAGCGGCAGCTTGCAAGATGGACAAGTACAATTACACGCTAGGCCACGACTCACCTCGGCAACATCGCGCCACTCGCCCGAACCTTTATCTTGCCCGAAGGGAATACCAATATTCATCTTTCATCAATCCTTTGATCTAAAATCGTCCATCTGCCTCAAATGCCTATTTGCCCCTCATAGACCAACGTGTCCTAGTGCCCAGGTTTGGTAGGCGAATTGTTTGTCATCACCAGTCGCACCGCCTCTGCTTCGCTGATGCCACCAGCCATCAGCCGCGCTATCTCGTCCAGCATCGCCTGTTGCACCTCAAGGCTTGGCGGCTCGCCAAGGTCCAGATCGGCAACGTCCCCTGCAGTAAAATTAAAAATCATCCGGCTATCTTCCTATCTTATATTGGCCGCTACGCCACTCGCGCAAGGCCGATTAATATCCACTCTTCGCCTAATGCCTCGGCCTGTAGCAGTATCAGCGGCACGGCTTCCTCGCCAGATCCGGCGGGTATTTCCATTTACGCAATGCAAGACGCACCAGATTGCGCAACTTAGCGCACAAAGCACTCATGCAAAATGACTCTAATATAATCATCCCGCTCTGGTGCTAGGCCTTCTGGCGCAATGTCATAATCCAAATATTTAAACCAGACGAGGCAAAATTGCCCCAGTTGTTAGTTTTTTTTCCGCAATATTCATTTCATGATCTATTTAAAATGTGCCAAATAACCTGTTTCCTGTGTCATTGGTGCCACTACCCACGTAGTAGTTTTGTGACACTCTGCTGACTACGAATTGAGTTTTGGGGTAATGGCGCTCAATCTGAGGCACAAAACCCTCTTGCATCACCAATGAAATTACCATGGAGCTTTTGGCTTCACTAACCTTTTCAAGGTACTTAGCTAGTGTTTTTCCAGAGTTTATGACGGAATCGACAATAACGACGTGCTGTTCCTCAATGGCGTTTATAGCTATGTCATCGGCACTATTGGATAAGATGTATTGATGTGGATTGTCACCCAACAGTGAGCGCACACCTTGGCTGACATAGAGTCCGGCTCTGAGCAAACAGATGATGGTGATGCCTGAAAAATCAGTTACTTCGGAAGTACCTAATTTGCCTTGCGGGTTGGTCACCTCCTTGGTCGTCCTGGGTAGCGAGTTAATAAACTCTACCCCGAGTATCTTGCCAATTTGCTGATGAATACTGGCGAGTCGATTCCCCCTCACCTCGATGGAACGGGACAGGGTATTTAGTTCTTGCAAGTAATGATTATTCTCAGACAGTATTTTTAGCATTTAGAAGTCCTCCAATTTGACAACATTTAGGTCTTCATGACCCGCTAAAATAGATAAATGCTTGGGGTTTGCTTGGTCTTTAAAAATGTAGGTGGCCTGATCGCTGTGCAGCAACATGCCTAAATCCACTCTGCCATTACCAAAGGCACTAAGTGGGAGACTGTGTTGCTTGATGATGTCGGCTAGTTGGGTCTTGCTCTCATTGGTCACTATGCATCCACATAAGCCGAAACTAGCACCGCCGATCACATAGTCGGCTAATTGACACTGAGCCTGCCACAAAGCGGGGAAGCCACAAGAGATAAACACTATCAAGGTGTCCTGGGCTTTCAGGGCTTTAATGACATCAATGGCTTTTGGATGTATGGATAAGTCTTGTCGTGCAGCATTGAAAGTCGTCTGCATCAACTGACTGCACTGATGGCTATCGAGATATTGAGACACATCAAAAAATGCATCGAAGCAGTAGCTCTCATATCGCTTGAATAGCTCAGTTACACGGGCAGATAAATACTCCTCCGGCGAGAAATCATAAATGTCGCAGTGATTCAGGGTGCCATCACAGTCAAACAAGGCCACAGATTTTTGATGCGCAACGATTTCTGCTGCAAAGCGCTGTAACACCAGCTCTGAAATGTGTTGGATCATCGTCTTGGTCAATACCGCTTGTGGCAGGCGACCATCGAGTTCGACAAATCTGATATTGCCAGCCGAGCAACACTCGGCTAAACCTTGGCGTTCCACGTCCTGCCATTGAGCTAGTTCTGCCTCAGTGAACCTTGCGTGTCGATGCGCATCGTTCTGGAGTTGAGCCTTGATATCATCACTGGGCTTATGCAAGAAAAATATTACATCGTAAAATTTGGCATCGGCCTGAGTCCAGGCAATGTCATAGCCACCCGCTTGAATGAAACTGAAATGGCCACTCACCACGGTATGTTTTCTATGTTGAGAATGCAGCCCGTGTAACTCGGTGATGGCAGCCTCTCTATGTGCTTGCTTCTGCTTGCTGGTGGCCTGTTTGAACTCGACCAGTCCACCAGCGACCACCTGAGTTATGATGCTGGAGCCATCGTAACAATTGACCACGTTTTCGTATCGGCTCAATGCCTGGGCAAGGGTGGTTTTACCCACACCTGACAAACCATAGATGCCTATTCTTAGTGTTTTGCTGATCACTATAAGACACCTTTCATGGTGGTGAGGAAATCCTTCCTTGGATCACAGGAGTAGTCTTTGGTGTGGTATTCGAGCAGGCAGTCTCTGACGCAATCTGAGGCGACCTGGCAGGTCTTGCAGTCTTGCCGCTCTGGCCAGTGCTTTGCCATTTTCTTGGGGAAGCTATCGATGGGATCATTGATTGACCCCAGTAGCCATTTGGATTGGCCAAACATGCGGCCACAGGGATAGACTTCGCGGCCCATGTAGATGACAAAGTTACTACCAGCCCCACAGCTGCCGCCGAACATGGTGCAGACTTTATCTGGCTTACCGGCAAAGTTGCGGCGGTAAGCCTCCAAGTTACCGATTTCAACCCGAGTTAACCCTGCAAGGTCAAACTTTGCCTTAATATCCTGCAAAAATTGATAGTACTGGGCATAGCTCAGGGCTTCGACGTGTTCAGGGGTATCAACCAAGCGGTCGAAGATAACCTTGGTAAATTCTTCTTGCTTGATAAATTCTACATACTCATCCAACTGGTTGAGCAAGTCCATGGTCAGCGTGGTATTAATCGCTACATCAAAGCCTCTGCGCCTGAGTATTTCAATGCCCAGCATAGCGGCATCGAATGAACCCTTACCATTGTGATCCAGTCTGTGCTTGTCATGGATGGCTTTAGGGCCATCGATGGACACGCTGGGCACTATGTTTAATACCAGCATATCCTCGGCAATCTGTTCTGTTACTAGGGTAGCGTTAGTAACAGTGTAGAACCTTACCGACTCCTGGTTTGGATAGGCGTCTACAAACAGCTGTACGCCATCGCGTATGTTGCGCCAATGAATTAACGGCTCGCCACTGCCGACGAAGTTAATCTTAACCTTCTTGTCGAATCTATAATGCCTGTGGTATTCCAACGCATTTTTCAGGATGAAAAAAATCTCATCGGCGCTTAATGGCTTTTCTTTCTCGACTCGGTTTTCGGGGTGGAAAAAATAGCAGTAATCACAGCCTAGGTTGCAAATGGTATTGACCGAGATACAAATTCTCTCGACTTGCTCTACTGGAAGTAAATCTTGCCTTACCGGGATTTTGACCGGCGCGGCTTTAGGTGGGTACAGCTCAACCATGTATCTTTCCTTGTAATAACGTCACTGCCTTTTGGTGTCCTTTCTCTTTGGCGTAATCCAGCGCCGATTTATCATTCCGGTCGCGGATATCGATATCGACGCCCTGCTCAAGCAGGTAGCT
The DNA here is from genome assembly GCA_036960485.1 of Oceanospirillaceae bacterium. Lineage (GTDB taxonomy): Bacteria > Pseudomonadota > Gammaproteobacteria > Pseudomonadales > Balneatricaceae > Rs1. The sequence goes on along the minus strand of JBALXS010000115.1, from coordinate 10,684 downwards.
GACGATGGCGTCATTGCCCTTGATACTGGCCTTGATCAGTGGGGTGAAGCCATTGTTATCGGCCTGATTCAGGCTGAAGCGAATATCGGCGTGTTCGTGAATAAATTTGATCACATTCAAGGCACCATCCCAGGCGGCAATGAGAATGGCCGAGTTCCCTCGGTTATTGCCCCTAGAAGTGATATAGGGGTTGGCCCCGGCGTGTAGCAGCTTGTCCATGGTATTGATCTGACGGCGCTGGGCGGCATGACAGAAGGCGGTAATTTTTAACTTCGCCTTATCAATCAAGTCCAGCTCCGTCGAAGGCAGCGACAGCAATAAATCAATCGCATCAAGCTTCCTCTGTTGGATGCAGGACATCAAGGGAGTCAGGCCAGTGCTGAGATAGAAATTAAAGTGAGCCCCAGGCTGAGATGTAAGCTGCTGGTGGAGGCTGACAAAATCTCCCCGCTGCAACAACTCAAACAAGGCCTGGCGTGCGGGCGTTAATGCACTGTCGGCCTCGCCACTTTGCTGTAAAAACCTATCCAGCGATAGTGCGGTAATATCTTTGGCCTGGGCGCGGTTGCGCATGCCGACATCATTGCTGACTAATTGGATATTGCCGGCTTTGGTGTGGGACAAAGCCTGGATCAGAATGATGTCATCATTATTTCCCCGGCTCGAACCCGATCTTTGCTGTGTGCTGACAGCCTTCAGGCGATGCTTCTCAATATGATGCAGGCACAGCTGGGCTTTTTCCTGATGCTCGGCCTTGGTCTTGCGATAATCGAGCTCATCGAGGATCTTCTGCGGCAAAATAACCCGCTGAGAAAATTGATTGAGCAAATCCGGGTTGATCAGCAATACATTGGTATCAAACAGCAATGATTGGGTTTTGTTACTTTCCATAACTATCCTTAGTCTTATTGATCCAAGACGTCCGTATTGAATTGGGGGGGATTACCGGGTAAACCTCATCACATTGTACTTATACCAAAAAATAAGAGGTTATAAGGCTCCATTTTATTCAGTCGTTCTCTATCGAGCGTTGAAATACACTAAGCTGCTCCATTTTTAATTAGTGATGCTTATTCTTCTAGACAAAAGTTTGAGTAGCGTTACGCACCCAATCTAGATGAAAGTATGTCGAAAGCCCATGCATCGATGTCGGCTCTCCCTCTCTCAGGAACAGAAACAGAAACAGAAACAGAAACATCCTCAATATCTGGATGACGTGAAGCGCCCTTTTGTTCATCTTTTTGGTCTCTCACAGTCCTCTTCTCCCTATTTGACAGTCTCTAGCACTAAATAGTGAGTGAGTCAGCCCAGTGGCAATCCGCAATGCTGAGCCCATTGCCGAAGAAGCGAGGGATTTGCCCCCTCGCGCCGCTCCATGGGCCGCAAATAATCGAATGAAACGCTGCCGGAATTCTCGGCCACCAGCTCAGGATTTCGCCAGCGTTTGAACCTATCATGCAACATAAACAGGGCTTAGATGTCACCGAATCCAATCATGACTAGTCATCCTCTACTCAATATTCCACGCTTGCTTTAATCGCGAAACCGTATGACTCCATTTTGGGGTTGTGGGCTTACACGCAGTATTTTGATTACCGAATAAGCCAATCTCAGTGAAAGGTGACGTTAACGCGGTGGTATGCAACCAGCGAACCGGCACTAGGTATTCGGCATCATTGTCTTCAAGCGACGCGAAGCTGTGGTAATCGCCCTTGGTGTCCAACTCGAGCAAGTTTTTGTTATCTTGTTCAGCGAAGCGATACTCTTCTAGACGGGTTTTCTCGCCTATCACTTCGCCGACACCCACATAGCCTGTTTTGGGAATGTTGACCCAGACGCGGTCACCTTCCGATAGCATAGCCAGGGTTTTGGAATACCACAGTCCCCTGCCACCCGATATATAGCCGTACTTTTTAGCATCATCCCAGTGACGTTCACTGTCATGGCCAAAGGACACGTAAAACTCTTCGTTCCAGGCTTCCTTGGCCTTCTTGGACACCGCGCGCTCTTGTGACTCTTGCGGGTCCATCATCCAGGCACGGCTTAAATATTGACTACCGTTATCTTCAAAGGCCGTAAAGAACACCGCATTAATCGAGATTTGAGCGTATTCGTTCAGATAGTTAATAATCCGCTCGGTACTGGCATCGAGTTCAGACGCGACCACTACCAGCTGGTGGGAGTTATTGACGACAAAACTGTTCAGTTCAACGCCATATTTAGATGAAAATGCTGACTCCAAACTCAGTGCAGTGAGTTGCTTGGCGGTGGCGAATTCGAAATAAATCTCTTCGATCTCATCACTCGATAAACCAACTACCCAGGAAGCGTAATCCATCGCCTGCGCGACGACATCCCGAGGTGTCTTGTCGCGTTTCAGTTCGATGATGATCACCGAGCCGTTGCCATCGATAGCCAACAGATCGATGCGCTTATCATAAGCGGTACGCACCTGCTGACCAATCAATAACCAGTCCGAGTTGAGTAGCGAAATATCATTGACTATCTGCTGCTCTAGCAGATCCTCACTCGCCATGGTGATGGGTTTCAGTCGGACTGGCTTAGCGCCGATTTTCCAGATGCCTTGTTCGATTGTCATTCTGCTTTGGCCTCTTCCTCTAATTTAATTGCATCTTCTGATTTGGCTTTAATAAACTCAAACATCGGCCTGAACACTTCAAAATATTCAGCCTCGACTGTAGATACAACCTCTTTAGCAAACTTAGTTTTGTTAGCGTCAGAAGAAAAAATAATCAGCTCTCCACCTCGATCTCGCTTAGTCGAAAAATATGCTTCAACCTTCTCACTCCCATAGAACATATGTTCAATTTCACATAGGGAATCACCACCATAGGTTTCGCCGGTTGTAGGGTTAATAACTTGTGAGGTAATCTGTGGATTATCGGGGACAGGAAGCATCATTGCGTATGATTCGCCATGAGCCCACTTTTTTATAAGCCCGATTTTCGGGTTTTCTTCTATGACATCACCGTTTAATCCGTTCCAAGAATTATATGCTTTATCAAAGTCAAACAACGCAAATACTGGGAGTCCAGCCATTTCATTATGGATCCTGTCATCGGTTAATAACTGGCTAATGTATGTACAACTGAAGGCGTAAAAAGGAATAAATGGCATTTCTTCATGATAGAGCTTAAACCAAGCTTCTTTAAGAATCAGTGGGTCGGTACTTCCTTCGGTAAATAACACAGGCTTATTTGCTATTTGAATGGTATTCACCACACTCAGAATTTGTTCATCCTCGGAGTATTTGATCACGTCAGAACACAAGCATTCAACCGCAACTCTTTTAGGCAACGGGTACACATTTGCAAAGCCATCCTTTAAATCAAAATATCTGATTTTTTGTTGAGGTGATTGAATTAAAGATACAGCACTGTGACTAGTCATCATTACATGATTGGTTAGAACGGCCTCTGTAGAGACATTATGGATTTGCTTGACGCAATCCGCTTGCCATTCTGGATGTAAAAACGAATCAGGCTCGTCCAATAATGTGAGACTATTCGACTCTTTAAATATCTCTGAGACCGCAAAGAGATAAATGGTCTGAAACTGTCCATCACTAAAACTTGAAGAGGTTGCCTCTAAACCATTACCCAAGGTTAATGGAATACTTATGCCATCAAGCATCTCTAGAGTTTTCAAATTGTCAAAATTTCTAAACAGTTCTAGAAGACTGATATCTTGAAAGGAGTCTCGGATTTTTTGTAAGGAAAAATAAAATTGATAGCTATCTGTATCAGGTAGGTAGCCTTCAGTTCTTATGCCATTATCTGGAAAATCACTAACGCAAGCTTCCAGCTTATCCAAAAATACTTTGGACGAACCAGTAAGTTTCCAATATTTGTCCTTAGCATCATTATTTTGAACGTTATATTTATTAGAGGTTGTTCTTTTTGCGTATGCAGGCCGCTTTATGTTCAATTTCAAATCATCACTAACATTGGCAACACCAAGCTTCTCGATTACAAATTTTTTTGTTGGACAATCATCTCCCTGTAGAAGCAAAAGACTCAACAATATATCCTTATAATCAGAGTTTATGCCAATAAACTTACGACTTTCAGTAATTTCAGCCGTCTTGACTCTAGACAAAAATTTACTTTGATACGCCATTAGCACTTCAGAAATTGTATCGTTTTGCCCAGCATAGTAAATCAATATATTGTCTGGCGTTGGGGTCGTACTAATTTTCGTAAGCACAACATCATTCACCTTTAGTTCACCAGAAGTACCATTAAACTCTATCGTTGTTGTTACTCCAAAAATCTCATAACTTATTTTATAATCGTAATAAATTTCATGTGGCATCGTCGTATCGAATTCATAGATATGACGGAAAACCTCAATTAAAGCTTCAAAAAAATTTGACTTGCCAGAGCCATTTTTACCAACAAATACTTCAAGAAAATTATCTTCCAAAAAACTCAACTTGAAGTTTTTCAAGTTTTTATATTGGCTTATATAAATAGATTTCAGGCGCATCAGTTAACCGCCTGTTCGACGATGGCGTCGGTGAGGTGAAGCTGGGTGGTTTGGGCGTCGGTTAAACGTGCCTTGAGTTGATCGCAGAGTGTCATCAGCTCATCGACTCTGGCGACGATTCGGTGTTGCTCTTCAAGCGAGGGGACAATGATAGGTATTGCCTCAACAATTTTCTTGCTGATCTTGGGCATTGTTCCTGAGGTACCAGTCATTCGATCCCACATGAATTGTCTTGATTTTGGCGAGGACAGCCATATTGATAAAAACTCAGGGTTTAAATTCTTCACAGTCCTCAGCTTCATCATCAAATCCGGATAAATAACCCCTTCCACATCAATTCTAACCAAGCAATTACAACCAACGTAATTAGCAGAATTACCACGCTGAATCAGAATGTCACCGTCACAAAGCCAAAGGTGCGAGTTATCCTCAACGTTGACATCAACATACTTTGTTTGGTTTAAATCAAGATCACCATATGTGGTAGCGCCCAATTTTAAGACGCGCACGTTTGTTATTGATGAAGCTTCTTTAGGAGAAAAACCATTTCTAGGTCCAAAAGATAAATATTCTTTTAACTCTCTTTCACATATACCTTCGTTCCATGGTACCAGCTTACCCATGACGGCGAGTTGGAGGATGGTTTGTTTTAGGGTGTCGATGCTGGCTTCTGTGGTGAATAGCGTGTCGAAGTGTTCGGCAACACGTTGCCAGCTTTCCGCAAAAGAAGGCTCAGGGCTGTCAGCAGAAGAAGACTCAAGGGCATTACCACGAGCGAGCTCAAGGCTGGCTGCATTAAGATGTTTAGCGTTTACAGTGTTGCTGCTGGTTGATAGGCTATCTGCTGCCTGAGAAGTGTTAGGCAGTAACAATGCATTCAGTAGTGTTTCAACTAAGGTTTGGTGTGCCGAAATGCTCGCTTCAGTTTGCGCTTCAAGGGCATCACACAAGCTCATCAACTCATCGACTTTAGCAACGATACGGTGTTGTTCTTCGAGTGGAGGGACTCCTAATGTAATTAGTTCAAGTACTGCCTGACTTAGTGCTGGTACTGAAGTGCCAGCTTGAAATTCAACAAAATCAATAGACTTTAAATGCAAGTATAAATATTCACTATCAAAAATACTATACGGAGTAATCCCTAAACAGTTGTTATCTATAACAGTTGGTTTTACTATTATTCTTCTTTTATTTGTTGCTATCGCACCACCAATTTTGGGAAAAATAACCGTCCCTTTCTGATGTATTTTTAATTTCTTAGATTGTGCCATCTCAAGGTCAACGGAGTTATTAGTAGAATATATGTACTTATTATTCCCTTCGAGGTTCATATCGCTAACCTTAGAGACTAGTACTTCCTTATCTACTTCACCCTGAATATCTTTAGGAAAACCCGAACCTATTGCCCAATAACCAATATCAGCAAGCCTCAACCAATTCCACGCATTTGGCAGTTCAAACGACTTTTCATCGTCACTTATTTCTGGCAAGACTTTTGGCTTTTTAATCTTACCTTCGTTAACCAATTGCGCTTTTTCAGCGGATATCCGATCAAGTAAAACAGAAGGAGATTCATCACTCAAAATTTGTGGCACTAACTTGCCGCGCACGGCCAACTCTAAAATTAACTCACGCAGTTTTTTAATGCCATACAAACTGAATTTTTTCGAGGTGCCGCGACCTGCAGAGGATTTTCGCTCTATAGCGGTCGTCCAAATATCAATATGCTGCGTGATCAAATTATCTGATGTTTGCTCTGATTGACCGTCGTTGATAGGTGTTGATAAATCAGCCATTACTTGCCCTCACCGTCTGATGCTGCCGAAGGCGACGATAATGCTGCTGACAAGATGCCTTTTAGTTGATCGCGTAGTGCTTGAATATCGGCTTGTTGTTTGGCGTAATCGCTTAGTAGCTCTTGTGGGTCATGGCTTATAACCTCGCCCACATGCGGGTTTTTAATGTCGAGGTTATAGTTACGGGCAATTATGTCTTCAATCGACACTTTCCAGGCTTGCTCGTTTTCTACACGCGATGCAAAGCCGTCGGCCTCATTACCCCACCATTCAAGTTCTGTCTCGAACTCTTCAAACTTCATCGGTTTGGTTTTATTGTAGTTCTTCACCCCAGATGGGTAAGGATGTTCGTAAAACCACACGTCTTTGGTAGGCGTGCCTTTGGTGAAGAACAAAATGTTGGTTTTAATGCCGGTGTAGGGATTAAACACGCCATTAGGTAAACGCACTATGGTGTGTAGATTACATTCATCCATTAGCATTTTTTTGATTTTGGTTTTAACGCCTTCACCAAACAGGGTGCCATCTGGCAACACAACTGCTGCACGCCCCTTCGTTGCTAACACCTCAATAATTAACTGTAAAAACAAGTCGGCGGTTTCACGGGTTTGGAATTCGCTAGGGAAGTTTTTTTCAATGCCGTCTTCTTCAGTGCCGCCAAATGGTGGGTTGGTGATGATAACGTCAACTTGCTCGTCCCAACTTGAAAGCGGTTTGTTTAAGGTGTTGCCGTGTCTAATTTGCACTGGTACTTCAATGCCGTGCAACATCATGTTGGTGGTACACAATAAATGCGGTAACTGCTTTTTTTCCACACCAAAGATTTGCTGTTGCAGGGTTTGATGGTCGTCTGCTGTTTTAACGTAGTTGGCTTTAACGTGGTCAAATGCACAGGCTAAAAATCCGCCCGTACCGCACGCAGGGTCCATAATCGACTCACCCAGTTTGGGGTCGGTTACCGCCACAATAAACTTAGTAATGGCGCGCGGGGTATAAAACTCGCCAGCGTTACCGGCACTTTGTAAGTCTTTTAATATTTGTTCGTATAAATCACCAAACAAGTGGCGCTCGTTTGAGTCGGTAAAATCAATCTCATTAAGCTTGTTAATCACCTGGCGCAGTAACGTGCCGTTTTTCATGTAGTTAAAGGCATCAGAAAATGCCGCTTTTACCACAAAACCCCGTGGGTTTTTATCTATTGGTGCAGTGAGATTTTTAAGCTGTGGGAATAGCTCATCATTTACAAAATCAAGTAACTCATCACCGGTAATGCCTTCATTATCTGCCGCCCAGTTGCGCCATAAAAACGCTTCAGGGATTGGCTCACGGTAATCGTCTAGTTCAAGCTCTAACTCTTGTTCTTGTTCTTGGGCATCAAATACTTTTAAGAACAGTAACCAAGACATTTGCCCTAATCGCTGGGCGTCGCCATCAACACCGGCATCTTTACGCATAATATCTTGGATGGATTTAATTGCTGAACTGACAGACATAATATTCTCTTAAGCGGTTACTGCGGCTGTTATTGGCCGCAGTATAAAATGATGTTGTGTTTTATTTTTAACAAACAGAACTAATATAAAAAGCTAATATAAAAAGCTAATATAAAAACGAATACAAAGCGCTGTTCCAAAGTGCTGATGCAAAGTGCTAATACAAAGAACAGATGCTAGGCCGATTGCTGGTGAATTTGATAAATCTGAGCTTCTAATTCACTGATGGCTTGCTCGTATTCTTGTTTGCCGCCAAAGCCTTTTTTAACGATCTCACTCAAATTACCGTAGTCGGTAAACGGGGCGACTTTAAGCACTTGCATGTTTTCGATTTCTTGCACGCCGACGTCGGCATATTTTACCAGTAAATTTTGTAGTACTGCTTGTGCTGTTTCGGAATATTTAGTGAAGTAATTGCGCTTTTGCACATTGTTTACACGATCTTTTCGGGTTAATGGCGGTTGGTCGTACACCACATGGCAAATCATGTCGAAGGGGTCCATGTCTTTGCCGACTTCTTCTTCAAGTGCTGACCAAATAATGCCTTCCAGCGCCAGCTCATCAATCACCGCTTGTTTGCGGTCAGACTCATTCCAGCGCTTAACAAACTCATCGAGTGAGCTGAACTGCTTGGCCATGGTTTTACGGGTGTAATCTTTAAAGGATTCGGTGACCAGTTTGCCGTCGCTGTCGTAATATTGAACTCGTTCAGCCACTTTGCTAACAGTAACACCTGACACGCGGTATTTGTTTATTTTACGGGATTCATCGTCAGTCCATTCACCTTCGTCAAAGCTGCCGTCGCCTTGAGGCTCATTTATAGTGTTTTGATCGCCATCTTGATATTCATCTGACTGTTCATTTTGATTATCAACGGCACCGTTTTCATCCGTTATCTCATCACCAACGGCGTCGATATCAAGGTCTTCATCTTCGATGTCTTCAGGCGTCACTTTAATGATTTTTTCTGGTGTACCGTCAAAGCGTTCGTCGGCAAATAATTCGGTGGCTTTTTTAAAGTCGAGAATGGTGAACCACAGCTTGCCGTACCTGTCGTCAATGCGGGTGCCACGACCAATGATCTGCTTAAACTTGGTCATGGATTGAATGTTTTGATCGAGTACAACTAACTTACAGGTTTTGGCATCTACACCTGTAGACATCAATTCTGAGGTGGTGGTGATGACCGGATAGGCTTTTTTAGGATTGATAAAATTATCGAGCTGCGCTTTGCCGAGCTCATCATCACCGGTGATTTTCATCACATACTTTTCATTCTTGGCCATTTGCTCTGGGTTGAGATTAGCAATAGCACGGCGCATGCGATCGGCGTGGTCAATATCGTTACAAAACACGATAGTCTTGGCCATAGGGTCGGTGCGCTTTAGGTAGTTGGTTATTGTCTCGGCCACCAGCTGAGTGCGTTCATCGATGACCATGGTGCGGTCAAAGTCTTTTTGATTATAAATTCTGTCTTCGATCTCTTCACCGTTGTTATCGATTTGGCCTTTTGTTGGTCGCCAACCTTGTAAATCGACATCAATATCTACCCGCACGACTTTGTAAGGCGCTAAGAACCCATCTTCAATGCCTTCTTTAAGGGAATAGGTATAAGCAGGCTCACCAAAGTAATCGGAGTTCGATACTTGATCCGTTTCTTTAGGCGTTGCGGTAAGGCCAACTTGGGCGGCACTACTGAAATATTCCAAAATTTCACGCCAGGCGCTGTCTTCTGAAGCGCTACCACGGTGGCACTCGTCGATAATGATTAGGTCGAAAAAGTCTGGGTCCACTTGTTTAAAGGCTTTTTGGCTTTCTTCTGGGCCGGTTAATGCTTGGTATAAGGCTAAATGAATTTCAAATGCCGGATCGACCGTGCGCCCGGTGATTTTGGTCATTGAAGTGCCAAAGGGCTGAAAATCATTAATGCGGGTTTGGTCTACCAAAATGTTACGGTCGGCTAAAAATAAGATGCGCTTTTTAGCGCGGGATTTCCATAAGCGCCAGATGATTTGAAAAGCAGTGTAGGTTTTACCTGTACCGGTTGCCATGACTAGCAGTACACGGTCTTTACCGGATGAAATCGCTTCGATGGTTTTATTGATAGCTTGTAGCTGATAATAGCGAGGATGCTTACCCGTGCCATCATCATGATATTCTTGATTGATAATGGGTAACTGGGTTTGGGTATAACCTTTCCACACACAGTATTTAGCCCATAAGTCTTGCGGCGAGGGGAAATCTTCTAAGCGAATTTCTGTTTCAAGATGGTGCGCCGCGCCAGTACCTAGGCTGTTGGTGACGGTATGAGTTTTATCATGAAAGATAAAGCCATCACCATTTGAAGCAAAGATGAAAGGAACATCAAGCAAACGCGCATAATCAAGCCCTTGCTGCATGCCTTTGCCCACTTCGTGCTTATTGGCTTTGGCTTCAATCACCGCCAGCGGCATGCTGGGCTTATGGTAAAGCACAATATCAGCCGATTTAACCGTTTTACGCACACCCAATTGACCGCGCACAATGACTTTACCATCACGCAATTTCACTTCTTGGCGAATTTGCGTCATATCATTCCAACCCGCGGCTTTGACCGCTGGCATAATGAACTTAGTAATGATATCCGTTTCAGTAAACTTGGCTTTGTTGATGCTCATTGCTTATCAAGGTCCTTCTTAGAAGATAACAAACAGCTTTGGACTTACTAAGTCCTTATGGATTGTGCCATAAAGAGTTGTTATTACATAGAATTAGAATGAAAAATTATCGATATGATGTAAACAGATGAGCTGATGTTTTTATAAACGCAATTTGATAAAAGGTTGAAGCCCCTTTGAAGCCTAGCAAGTAAAACTAAACTCGATTAATGACAAGATAATGTTATCA
>JBALXS010000114.1:0-15085 GCA_036960485.1 Oceanospirillaceae bacterium | reverse complement strand
ACTGCGTAAGCTGAAGTTACATCGGTAATAATGACTGTTTCTGAAGCCGCTTTATTCCGCTTTAGCCAATCAACATCACGATTTTGACAAGCAACACCTGATACAACTAAGAAACGATCTTCAGCTAAGCGAGTAACTGTTACATCCGCTTCAATTCCACCGCGATCATTTAGCCACTGCGTATAAACCATTTTACCGATAGCAACTGAAATATTGTTAGAGCAAACGCGGTTCAAGAACAGCTCGGTATCTGGCCCTTCTAGCTGATATTTAGAAAATGAGCTTTGATCAATAACCCCTACCCCGTTACGCACCGCTGCATGCTCTTGAGCGTTGTTATCAAACCAGTTTTGCCTGCCAAAAGAGTACTTGTACTCTCTCTCTTGTCCTTCGTTGGCAAACCAGTTAGCGCGTTCCCAACCGTTTTCAGAACCAAAAACTGCGCCTTGTTGTTTTAGCTGATCATGCAACACTGAGCGGCGTACGCCACGCGCGGTTTTAAACTGCTTAAAGGGATAATGCGTTTCATACAATAAACCTAACGTTTCAGTGGTACGCTCTTGTAAGAAAGCTTGGGTACCTTGATACGGCAAGTTGCGACGAATATCTACATCCCACAAATCTTGTGGTGCATGGCCTTTTTTGATCCATTCAGCAAGCATTTTACCTGCGCCGCCAGCTGATTGAATGCCCACTGAGTTAAAACCTGCGGCGACAAAGTAATTTCCAAGCTCTGGCGATTCACCAAGATGATAGCGATCATCGGGGGTAAAAGATTCAGGCCCATTGAAAAACACTTGTAAGCCGGTGCGCTCTAATTCAGGTACACGATGCATCGCCGCTTCTAAATAAGGTTCTAAATGATCGAAATCTTCTGGTAGTTCATCAAAGAAGAAATCTTCTGGAATACCATCCATACCCCAAGGTTTCGCACCTGGTTCAAACATGCCAACTAACAGTTTACCGGCATCTTCTTTGTAGTAACAATAGCCATCCATATCACGAAGTGTCGGCAAACCTGCCTGCAAATTAGGCATGTTTTCGGTGACTACATAGAAGTGCTCGGCTGCATGCAAAGGTACGTTAACCCCTGCTTTTTTACCAAATTCTCGTGCCCACATGCCGGCACAGTTAACCACGTATTCTGCCGCTATATCACCTTGTTCGGTAATAACACCTGCCACTTTGCCATCTTTAATTTTCATATCAAGGACTTTAACATCCTCGAAAATTTGAGCACCGCCAAAGCGCGCACCTTTTGCTAATGCTTGGGTAACGTCAACTGGGTTTACTGTGCCATCCATCGGCAAGTGAATAGCGCCTAGAACATCATCAATATTAAGCAGCGGCCAAAGATCACGCGCTTGCTGTGGATTGATAACATCGCAGGGAAAACCTGCAACTTTTGCCATTGACGCGCCACGCTTTATTTCAGCTAAACGCTCTTTGTTGGTCGCGATGGTTAAAGAACCGTTGCGCGTAAAGCCAGTCGCTTGGCCTGTTTCAGCTTCCAATTGCTCATATAAATTGGCGCTGTATTTAGCTAGCATCGACATATTATAATTAGCACGTAAAGTAGGCACTAAACCCGCAGCGTGCCAAGTGGTGCCACAAGTGAGCTGGCGGCGCTCTAGTAGCACCACATCTGTGAAGCCTAGTTTAGTCAAATGATAGGCGATGCTGCAGCCAATGACTCCGCCGCCTACAATAACGACCTGAGCCGAAGATGGAAGTTGTTTGCTCATGATTTTTTCCTCTAAATTTCGCACACGGCAAAATTATTATAATATGTATTTTTATAATAGTGCCTTTCATAATCTACAAAGAGCACTGCTTTTAACTTGTGTTGAGTGCTTCTAACTCGTGCATCAATTAACGATGCTAATTGAATACAACGGTTTTATTAGCTTGCACCAAAATTCGATCTTCTAAGTGCGCGCGTAATCCTCTTGCGAGCACTGTTTTTTCAACATCTTTACCTAAACGTACTAAATCTGCCACTTGCTCATTATGGGTTACCCGCACCACATCTTGTTCAATAATAGGGCCTTCATCCAAATCTGCTGTCACATAATGACACGTAGCACCAATCAACTTTACTCCTCGATTACTAGCTTGATGATAAGGTTTAGCACCAATAAACGAAGGTAAAAAGCTATGATGTATATTAATTACTTTGTGCTTTAATTTCTCACACAGTGATTCTGGCAATATTTGCATGTAGCGTGCTAACACCACACAATCAGCATTGTATTGTTCTACTAGCGATTCTACTTCGATAAAGCCTGGCGTTTTATTATCTTTTTCGATAACCACTTTATGATAGGGGATTTGATAATATTCTACTAATCCACGCAGATCATCATGGTTGGATATAACACAAGCGATATCACAATCGAGATCACCGCTTTTCCATCTATCGAGCAAATCCGAAAGACAATGGCTGCCTTTGCTTGCCATCAGCACTACTTGTTTCTTTTGGCGACTGTCTTCAATACGTAAATTCAGCTTAAATTCGGTAATTATCGGCAAAAACTGTGCATATAGCGCGTCTTTATCAATCGAAAGAGAGGCAGTTTGAATTTCAAAGCGTGCGAAAAACCAGCAACTTTCTTCATCTGAATGTTGAGCAGCTTCACTAATCCAGCCATTATTGCGCGCAATAATTTCGCCGACTTTTGTGACAATACCCATCCGATCTGGGCAATCGAGCACTATACGATAAGTCGATTTTGTAGATGCCAACGAGCTAGTATTCTTTTCACTATTCATGGTAGGTTTTATTCTCTTAATCACGCGTCGCTAATTGCTGTTGCAATTGCGGCAAAGCGTCAAATAAATCAGCTGTTAAACCATAATCCGCCACCCCAAAAATCGGCGCTTCTTCATCTTTATTGATCGCCACTATCACTTTTGAATCTTTCATACCGGCTAAATGTTGAATTGCACCTGAAATACCCACCGCAATATAAAGATCTGGAGCTACAATTTTACCCGTTTGGCCAACTTGCATATCATTGCTAACAAAGCCTGCATCTACAGCCGCTCTTGATGCGCCAACGGCTGCACCTAGCTTATCTGCGACGGCCTCTAGAAGCGGGAAGTTTTCGCCACTTTGCATGCCACGCCCGCCTGATATAACAATACGTGCAGAGGCAAGCTCCGGGCGTTGTGAAATACTGAGCTGGTTTTCAATCCAACGGCTATGTAGGTTTTCAGTCAGTGCTAATGCGTTTGTATCTATCGTTTCAATAACGGTGGCTTGTGTGCCATCAGTAACTAGATTAAAGGAAGCGCTGCGAATGCTCATCACTTTAACAACATCTGAGCTTTGTACTTTTGCTAACGCATTACCTGCATAAATAGGGCGAATAAACGTATCATCGCTGACGACTTCAATCACTTCTGATAGCTGCGATACATTTAATAAAGCGGCCACTCTTGGTAAAAGATTTTTACCATTGGCGGTGGCTGGCGCTAAAATATGGCTATATTTGACGCTTTCATGCAGTTTAAGCACGACTTGCGTCATGTCTTCAGCAAGTTGTTGCTCTAAAGCAGCGGTTTCGATTAGCAATACTTTATCGATAACGCCACAGTTTTTGGCTTGCGATACAACTTCAGAGTCAGCGCCTTGTCGCCCTGCTATCAACAAAGTGATGGCAAGATTATCAGCGGTTCCTGCTAGGCCTCCTTTTTGCTTGAGCGCTGTTTTTATCTCTAATGCCGCTTGTAAAGTGCTAAAGGTCGCCGCATTTAAGGCATTATTGTCATGCTCTGCAATTACTAATATAGACATCAAATAACTCCCGCTTCATGTTGCAATTTTTCTACTAATTCACTAACTGACGCCACTTTAATACCTGCAGCACGCTCAGGTGGCGCAAACACTTGCAAGGTGGTTAAACCCGTAGTGATATCAACGCCTAAAGATTCATAGCTGACAGTCGCTAAAGGCTTTCTTTTGGCTTTCATGATATTAGGTAATGATGCATATCTAGGTTCATTTAAGCGCAAATCAGTGGTAATAATCGCGGGCATAGCTAATGCAATTTGTTGTAGTCCGCCATCTATTTCACGTGTGACTTTAATGCTCTCACCTTCTATTTCAAGCTTAGAAGCAAAAGTACCTTGTGACATATTGGTTAATGCAGCAAGCATCTGCCCAGTTTGATTATTATCAGCGTCAATTGATTGCTTACCTAAAATAACCAGCTTTGGTTGTTCTTGAGCAACCACTTTTGCAAGCAGTTTAGCGATCGCTAACGGCGCAAGGTCATCAGGGGCTTCAACTTGCAATGCACTATCAGCACCTAAAGCCAGCGCTGTGCGTAATTGCTCTTGGCAAGCTTTAGATCCAACACTCACCACTAGTACCTGTGATGCGATGCCGCTTTCTTTTAAGCGCACAGCTTCTTCAATCGCTATTTCATCAAAAGGGTTTATCGCCATTTTAATATTGGTAAGTTCTACATCACTTTGATCTGCTTTGATTCTGATTTTTACGTTTGCATCGACAACACGTTTAATCGCTACCAGTATTTTCATCTTATCCTCGGGCTAGTGGCTGCAATAATGAGTAGGTAAAATAAAGTAGTTTTACTACTTTGTAAATGAAATAATTAACAATTATTTCATTATAGTGGATTTATCATTACTTATATTCAGTAAATAGTGCCAGTTAACCGGTGGGCAGTAAGCCATCACTGGCTTATATTTTATTTAGTTGCTAGAATCAAAGTTCGATAAATAATGCGAATAGCAATCCTTTTAGTTGCCTTAACTATCATAGTATTTATATTTAACTACCTGATAAAAAAGTATTTTTTATAAAAACTACGGGTTCATCCATTATTTTAAGTATTATTTTATATCTTTCGCTCACTTGTTTTTTTATTTTACGGCGTTAAAAATTTGTTTAAATAACCAACAGCTCAGTATAATGAAAAAAACTACATAACTTTCACGGGACATCATAATGAATCAACCTTTTTCAAATATCGACCCTGAAGGATTACGCGAATACTCTGTTGTTTATACAGACCGCTCCCTAAATCACATGTCACAATCTTTTCAAGCAGTAATGAAGGACATCTCCAGTACTTTAAAAAGTGTTTATAACGCACATTCCACCATTATCGTGCCAGGTAGCGGCACCTTTGGCATGGAAGCGGTAGCCAGACAATTTGCCAATCAACAAAAATGCCTTATCTTGCGTAATGGCTGGTTTAGCTTTCGCTGGACGCAAATACTGGATATGGGCAATATTGCCACTTCAACAAGCGTATTAAAAGCACGCCCAATTGATAGCAGTGTACAATCTCCATTTGAACCAGCGCCTATTGAAGAAGTGGTGGCTGCTATTAAGAAAGAGCAACCGGCAATCGTTTTTGCACCGCATGTGGAAACATCATCTGGCATCATACTGCCAGATGACTATCTAAAAAGTGTGGCACAAGCTGCACACAGTGTTGGCGCAATATTCGTGTTAGATTGTATCGCTTCAGGTACTATTTGGGTTGATATGCAAGATGTGGGGATTGATGTATTAATAAGTGCTCCACAAAAAGGCTGGAGTGGCTCTCCTTGTTGTGCATTAGTAATGCTAAACGAATTAGCACGTGAGCGAATTGAGCAAACTCAAAGCACTAGTTTTGCTTGCGACCTAAAAAAGTGGCTACAAATAATGGAAGCTTATGAGCAAGGCGGACATGCCTATCACGCTACTATGCCCACAGACAGCCTAGCTAAATTTGCTCGAGTAATGAACGAAACCCAAGCTTACGGTTTTGAAAAGCTTAAAATTGCGCAGCAACAACTAGGCGATAAAACGCGGGCGTTACTTGCCAGTAAAGGCATTAACAGTGTCGCTGCAAAAGGGTTTGAAGCGCCGGGTGTGGTGGTAAGCTATACCACTGATGGTGAAGTGCAAAACGGTAAAAAATTTGCTGATTTAGGTATGCAAATTGCAGCGGGTGTTCCTTTGCAGTGCGATGAAGGTGATGATTTTAAAACCTTTAGAATTGGCTTGTTCGGCTTAGATAAATTGTATGATGTAGATAGCGCTGTTGCTACCTTTGCAGAAACGCTTTCTCAAGTGACTGCTGACTAGCTAGTGCTCATCCAGGAACGAATGCCTACTGCGAAAGCCTCAATGGCTCGATCTGTGCACCACTATATATAGCTATTTAGAATGACTAAACGCCCATATCTAGTAGCACTAATCTCAAGCCATTGAGTCATTCTCGCTACGGCTCTGTTTCTGGATGGAGACTAGCTAGTGAAAAAAAAGGCCTTATCATATAAGGCCTTTTTTATTTTCTAGTCACTTTTTCAGTAACGCTCAATATTAATGCAAAGTCTAAATAACACCCACTACCTTATTGTTTTTTATTCCAATTATTATCAGCTTCCACTATATACTGCTCTGTTTTTTTGAGCCATTTTTCACGCACGCTTAAACTGTAATTTAAATACAGCTTATCATTTACCATGGAAAATGCATGCGGATCAGAAGAAACCACTAAGCCATAAGTCATCGCGTATGCGCAGTATCCGCCATATTGTGGTTTATATTGATCGGGGTTTTGGGTAAATAATTGCTTATTATCAGCTGATGAAAAATACCAAGTACCCTCTTCGCTTACAAGGCTGAATTGTTTGTCTCCTGCTACTGCTTGGTTTTCTAAAAAGTAGGCAACAGGGTCATAGCCTTCCAGTAAACCTTTCTCGTTTTGATATATTTTTTTGCCATTTAAAGAGCAGCCTAAAACAGCCAGCACTAAACCAATAATAATATTGATTTTTAAAAATAGTATTGCTTTAGTCTTCATAATTGCCTCTATAATATGCTGCGTAGACTAATCTAACCAATTGGTTATAATCACTCAATCTTTTTACTTTGGAGCTAGCTGTGCCACTTTACCCCGCGTTCAAACAAGCATCTGCGTTACTCACTTTGGTATTATTGATTGCGATAGCCGGCTTAGCTAATATCAAAACAAACGCTAGTTACCTAGTGTATTTTGATAAAAGTGATCAATTGGTTAAAAACTACATAAGTAAACAAAGCAGCTTTAACAAGCACAGTAGCCTGATTTTAGTACTGCACAATGAGCATAGCACTTTAGCTAAGAGTCCTAATTTTTATAAAAATTCCAAAAAATTACTACAATATTTACAGCAGCTTGCACAAGTACAAAAAACAGACAGCTTTTTAACAGAACTTCGATGGCGCAATAATCTACTCGCCACTAGTAACAAAAACACTGCACGATTACTGTCTACTGATGCAAGTACCGCACTCATTTCGTTAGATGTTAAGTTAGATGATCCTACCAGTGCACAACAAATTGTGAAGTTTAACCAGCAAGTTTTACAAGCCGCTCGCAGCCAGTACCCTGACAACAACATCAAACTGTACCTCAGTGGCGAACTAGGGTTAAACAATGCTTATATAGAAAGCGTGCGCCATGATCTAAGCTTATTTATCCCCTTCTTATTATTGACCATGTTTGGTGTATTAGTGTGGCTTTTTCGCAGCGTTAAAGTAGCGCTTGCCATGTTAAGCGTGGGGATAATAGCCACAATGGCATCCTTTGGTATTATCAGCTGGTTAGGATATCCATTAGCATCTATTAACGCTTTTACCCCGATTATGATTATAGGCTTAAGCCTTGTTACAAATATGCATGGCACTATCGCTTTTTATCAACGATTAGCGGCGGGTAAGTCAAGAAAAGCTGCGCTACGTAGCAGCTTTAAAGACAATTTGATTCCCTTAAGCATGAGCTGCATTACAACCGCTTTAGGTTTCTTATTTTTGCTAAACAGTCCATCCCCGCCTATCGTCGTTACTGGTATTTCCTCTGCATTAGGCATCTTCTTTTCACTAACGCTGAGTTTAAGCGTGTTCCAGGCAATGCTATACAGATATGCACCTAAAGCAATTAGTCAAAAATCATTAGTGTTAATCAATTGGGCTTATCCGAGCATTGCTTTTTTTAAGCAATATAGCGCAAAAGTTATCATCGCAAGCAGTGCTTTAGCGCTGATGGGCTTGATTGGGCTCAGCCAGTTAACCATCAACGATAATGTTTATCAGTATTTCCCTAAAGACTACGGATTTCGACAATCAGTCGCTCTACTCAATGAAAAGTTTAATGGCGTGGTGAGTATCGATTATATTATTGAACGCCAGGAATTACCTGAAGCGACGACTTCTGTATCACCTTGGTTAGCAGAGGATTTATCACAAATTTATCAACTATTGGAATATGCGAACACACTAAGCGATGTAAACAGCACTTTTCCAAGCGCTAATATATTGAATGTGAATAATTTAAATAACTATTACCTGCAGCAAAACACATCCAAATCAAGCTTGTATACGTATCTAGATAAACGAGATCATCGCATACGCATACAACTTAGGTTTAAAGAAATGTCTTCAAGACAATTACTTGATATAGATAATAATATTACCAGCTGGGTGGCAGCTAATAACCTCGATCGGCTCAAGGTTGCTAACGGCACTAGCCCCGATTTACTATTTGCCAATGTAGGTTATAACAACGCAAGCAGCATGTTTTCATCTTTACTGTTAGCGCTCAGTATTATCAGTATTGTCAGTGGTTTGTTACTGCGCTCTTGGTGGTTGTGTGTGCTGGTGTTTATCTGTAATTTTTTACCTATTATCATTGCTTACGGAGCACTTGGTTTAACCGGTGGTTATTTATCTTTAGGCAGCACGGTTGTGATCGGTATGATTATTGGCATTATTGTTGACGATACACTGCATTTACTTTTCAAATTCAATAACTATCAAAAAAAGTTCACATTGATGAAAGCGCTCTGTAAATTACAGCAAAAAGTTTTCCCTGCCGTCATTATCAGCAGCTTCATCATAATATTAGCACTCTCTATAGGTTTAACTTCTGATTTCAAACCGACCTTCGAGATCAGTTTCTTTAGTATTATTGTGATTCTATTAGCGCTATTAACTGATGTTTTACTACTACCTGTGTTGTTAAAACTGCGTAATAATACTGAATTATCTAATGAGGCAAAGAGTTCTTAATGCGCTGTTTCCCTCTACCTAAATCACACTCGAGCAATACTAGTACCTGCGATAGTGCTATTGCAGCTAAACACCCAATAGCGCAGTGGTTAACAAACCATCAAAACGAAGTGTTTGAACTCTCAAACACACAACAACTTGCTCTGGCAAACTTACTTCCTTTACTGTTATGTGGTGAGCAATCGGCAATACACGTTTTTAATACTGAAAGCAGCAGAATAAGCCAAGTTAGTGATACTCACCCAGCCATCAATGAATTAGAACGGCAAAAAGCGCTTCTCTATTTGCAGCAAATTGAAGCAGATGAGCGCATCCATGAACAAGCATTACAGTTCATTTTAGATAAATTGCCGGTCGCTAGTGAGCAGCACAAAATAAAGCGCATAGCACAGCGCTTTTATGCATCCATAGCGCAACAAACCAATACTGTTACGCAGCATTTCCAAGTTATAGCGCAGCTTGATACTTGTGTTTGTTTACTGATGGACGCGGTTGCTAAAAGCAGTATCAAGCAAAGCTCGCTAGCCGAGCTTTTTCGGCTGATCAAAAAAGATGAAGCGCGGCATGTAAATATTGCCAAAAAACATAGCGTAATGCTGCTGAAAAACGAAATAACAGCACCACCTCTTATTGATTTAAAAATACAGCAGCAACTGGTTAACATGCTTAATACTCAGTTACCTGCTTTGCAACACTTACAAATCGATAGTCAAATTTTGTTTAAACGCATCTTAAAATCTGCAGCCAGTTAGATAGGGGCTGTCGTACAAGGTCGCGAGCGATAATTAGACAAGGCAAAAATCGACAAAATAGCGGGGCGGCGCGCCTCTGTTAATAGGTATTTTAATTTTAAATGAGCACACTGGGCCAATTTTCAATACTGTATTATTGAGCTCAATTAGCATCCCTTTTGGGTTAGTTTTACGACACCTTCGATAGCGAAAAAGAGAGCAATAAAATGACAGCGATCATCAACACCGATAAAGTAAAACTAGTAAGTTGCGCTAACGCTTTCCCTAATCAGTTGATTAAAAATGACTACTTATTAGAAAAACTCAGCTTACTTTGCTCAAAAGGCTCGGTTAGACAAGCGCGGTTTATTGCTAAGCGTTTAGGTATAGAAAGCCGCTATTTGTGCCGCAGTTTAGATAGCGCATTATCTAACCCCTCGCCTAGCGCAATCGAGTTATCAGTGAGTGCTATCCAACAAGCAAAGAGCAACGCTCCCACTGATGTTGACCAATTTGGTTATTTACTATCGCACACTGCAACACCGCATACGTTATTGCCATCAAACGCCGCTTGGATTAGCGACAGCTTAGCTTCTAGCAGCCCATATATGGAGCTAAGACAAGCTTGCACTGGTTTCGCCAGCGCCTTACAAATTGCAGTACCTATGCTTTGTCACAATCCGAATATGGACCCTATCTGTATTGTTGGCTCTGAAACGGGCTCTGTATTTTTTGATATCAATGATGAATTTATCGATTTGCAACAGCTTATTAATTACGTACAAATGGGTGACTGCGCCAGCGCTGTTATTTTAAGTGCCATGGATGATGTTTATCAAAGCTATATAAGCCATAGTTTTAGCGGCCATATTGGCATTGGGAAACCACCTGGGTTTCAACTATTAGGCGGCGGGTCTGGTCAAGCTCATTGCGAAAAAGGCCTACCTTTTTTTGAACACAATGCAACGCACGTTAAAGCACAAGGAGCTGAGCTATTCCTAAAAGGCATTGAAGTTATTGAACAACAAGGCTATAAATTGGCCGATTTTAAATACATCATTCCCCATCAAGCCAATGGTCATATTGACAGTTTGATTAGCCAGCATCTAAACATCGACAAAGAGCAAGTCGTAAACGATGCAAAACATTGGGGCAATTTAGGTTCAGCCGCAATTTGGGCCAGCTTAACCGGCTTAATCCACAGCAATAAATTATCCTCAGGCGATAAAGTATTAGTACTAGGCGCTGAAGCCACAAAATATATGTATGGTGGTTTCATTTATCATCATTGATTTCTAAAGACCTTATTTGAAGGGCCTAGACAGTAAATGACGACAATTCACAACAGCACTTGAGAAATCGAGATGATAAGCGCTGCCTTTTTCACAGATGCTTATCAACCCTTGTTACTTATATATGCTAGCAGGATTAACAGTTCAGGCGCAGGCAATTCAACAAATGATTCGAAATACTCTCTATCACCGGTGAAATTTTGTTTTTGTTAATGCTGCAACGCTAAATTCATTGCGTAAACTAAATATCTAAGAGATTATGCTGCTTTGATATTACTGCTTTGAGATGAGTGAGCTGTTATTAACTTATGAAACAATTTAACCCTCAAGATTGCGAAACTTTAGAGCAAATTATGCTGCATCGCAGAGATGTGCGCGGCAATCGCTTTTTAGCGCAACAAATACCGCAAAGCGCGCTCGACAAAATTCTATTTGCCGCCATTAACGCCCCATCTGTGGGTTTTTCTCAGCCTTGGGAATTTGTGATCATTAAAGATGAAAAGCGCAAACAAGCGATAAAAGAAAACTTTATGGCAGCAAATAACAGCGAGAAACAGCAATTTAATGACACTAAAAAAAATGAATACGAAGCACTAAAACTAGAGGGTATTCACGAAGCACCTCTCAATATCGCGGTATTCTACACCCCGAGTAAACACCCCGTGTTAGGGCAAACTAACATGCCAGAAGTGGGCCCTTATAGTGTGGTTTGTGCGGTACAGAATATGTGGCTAATGGCTAGAGCATTAAATATTGGTTTAGGTTGGGTGAGTATTTTAGACCCTGAAAAAGTAAAGCAGATTGTTAATGCTCCCGCAGAAAATAAACTAGTCGCTTATTTATGCTTAGGATATGTAGATCAATTTTATACATCTCCCGAACTTGAGCAAAAAAAATGGCAAGCACGCAAAGATTTTTCTAGCTTAGTGATTGATGAAAGCTACGATTAATGTTTTCTAATCAAGCTTGGGAAATTAACACTTAAATTGAAAGTGTTAACCTCCCTGCCTTAACCAACTCTCACGCTTATCCAGGAGTTTGATTGTAAGCTAATTAACTTTTAATTTATCATTCTTCATATTCTTCAATACTCAAACCTTGCATCGAATAAGCGACTTCTGCAAATTCATTGATGCTTGTTTTTGTTTGCAACTTTCCTGAAACGTACACCACATCCCAAAGGTCTTTTATTTTGACGCCGGTTTTGAATGTAACATGGATAATTTGATTCGCAGGCGGTGGAGGCACATGAAAACAAGCACCAAAATAAGGCACTAATAGCATTTCAAAAACTTGCTCTTCATCTCCTTCTAAAGGAATAACGAAACCTGCTATTTTAATATCTTTACCGTCTAAGTTAGATCTAACTTTCCCTAATTCACTAGCGATTGGGTTAGAAAAGTTTTCATCTGTCGGTAATTGGCGCTCCCATAGATCTAAAAGTTGCCTTTCTGTTTCAGGGATTAAATCTTCCCAACTTAATTCTGTGACTTGTTGAGCATTAACTGATACTGCCCACAAACAACTTAACACTAATATAAATTTTTTCATTTCAATAAGCCCTCACTGTAATGCCATCTGTTAATGATTGCCTATACACGCTAATTGCCGGAATCACACCGACGACGATGGCTATCAGCTGTACATAAAGCAGCATGTATAGCTCACTGCTGGAAAACATACTCAACTCCAGGCTTAAACCGTATTGGCTACGCACCATAGGTGCAAACACGCCAATCAATAAATACAATAAAGCCGCACCTACAATAATTCCTATACCTGTCAGAAAAACGGTTTCAGTCAATATCAACGCGACTATATAAGTAGCCCTAGCGCCCAGTGCTCGCAATATGGCTATTTCTCTCCTGCGCGACTGTAAACTAATAAGTAAGGTACTTAACATGCCGAGCATGCCAGCAATGACCACAAAAACAGTCACCACAAACAGCGCTTGTTCAGCAATTGACATAATTGACCATAACTCTTGCAACGCGACCCCCGGTAAAATAGCACTCAGTGGTTCTATTTTTGTGGTGCTAATTTGGCGTTGTAATACAAAAATCTTCATTTTTGAATGAGCGCCCAGTAAAAAAGCAGTAATTTGACTGGGCCGATATTTTTCTTTTTGCGCTTGTTTACTCATGTTTACTGCAGGCTTACCACTTCTATGAATAGCTTCAATCGCCTCAAGCGTCACGTGTACCGTGTGGTCAACCGAAGTGCCTGTTGCTGCCAATATGCCCGTTATTTTAAAAGGTGAGTTTTTATGTCGGTTGAAAGATTGATCACTAATGCCATGGGCAATAATGATTTTTTGACCGACGCTATATCCTAATTTTTTAGCAACTTGAGCGCCGACCACAG
The DNA here is from genome assembly GCA_036960485.1 of Oceanospirillaceae bacterium. GTDB lineage: Bacteria > Pseudomonadota > Gammaproteobacteria > Pseudomonadales > Balneatricaceae > Rs1. Next base: position 1,619 of record JBALXS010000114.1, on the reverse strand, counting down.
CACCAAACATATTTTCAAATTCACCACCTTGTGAAAAAGCTAATAGCTGCTTACTACCATGTCGGTAGTATTTAAAATAATCGGTATTAGTACCTAGTACTCTAAAGCCTCGATGTGAATCGCCAAGAGAAATGGGTACTGTCCAGGCAACTTTTGGATCAGCGGCTATTTTTTGATAGCTTTGCCAGCTAATATTTTGCGTTGGGTTCCCCAATCGAAAAACAGCATAAAGCAGCAAGTTAATTTGCCCCGCCCGTGCTCCAACAATTAAATCAGTACCCGATATAGTGTTTGCAAAACTTTGCTTAGCTTGGGTGCGCATTCGCTCAACCCCAAGGAGTAATAAAACCGAAATGGCGATAGTCAAAATAGTCAATACTGTGCTGCTTCGACGGCTAGACAAACTACGCCACGCTAAATACATAACTGAATTCATTATAGACACCTAAGATAATTGGCTGGCAAGATTGATTTGCGAAAGTGCTAATTGATAATCGAACCCAGCAGATAAAGATTCATCATGACTGACCAGTATCAAAGTGCTTTGCTGTTGCTCACATTCACGCATCAGTAATTCAATAAAACGCTGACTATTAGCCGGATCAAGTGCTGAGCAAGGCTCATCGGCAATAATTATCTGCGGTGCACCTATTAAAGCTCTAGCTGCGGCAACGCGCTGCTGTTGGCCAATACTCAATTGAGTAATATTGCGATCAAATAAGTGGCTACCAATGTCTAGTTGGGAAAGTAAAGCATGAGCCTGTGTAACATCCTCTTTAAGAGTGCTCCTCGCTCTTTTCTTAGAAAAGCGGCAAGATAACAACACGTTTTCAACAACGGACAAATAGGGGATTAAGTTAAACTGCTGGAATATATACCCGATATGATCGGCTCTAAAGTTATCCATTTTAGCGTTAGACAGCGCTGTTATCTCAACACCTAATATTTTTATACTGCCTTTTTCAGGTTTGTTTATACCTGTTAGCAAGCTTAGTAGCGTTGACTTCCCACTGCCACTGTCTCCATTTAGCAGTACCTTTTGCCCTCGTTTAATCGCCAAATTATCAATAGCTAACGTTAAATCAGCTGTGTTTTGCCAGCGAAAATCGACATGGTTTAATTCTATAATATTCATAGATCACTCAGAAGGTGTTGCCACCTTCTCCACTGGTACAATGCTATGCGATTCAATTTTTGTTGCTATATAACTCATTGATTTTACAATAACGAAAAGGGTTATTTCGTTGAAGGGCTGCTCTATGACGATCATAGATAACCATAAAACAATGAGTTAGCGAGCCTACATTTTTAACCACAGAGCAATATACAGATAAATTAAAGGGGCAGTAAGTTATTGCTTTTAGTGAGTACATTGGCACTTTGTGAGTGATCAGTAACAATCTGCACATTTATCTTTTCAATGCTTGGGAATTCATTAAACCAAAGTAGCGTTAAGTTCTTTGCCATCGCTAAATGTTTACATTTCACTTCATAAGTCGCGATAAATTCATTGTGCTTAGCATGATCATCATCATGCTCGCCCTCTTCTACTTCTTGTGCGTGCTCTTCATGTTCTTCATGTTCTTCATGTTCTTCATGTTCTTCATGTTCTTCATGTT
>JBALXS010000113.1:0-15113 GCA_036960485.1 Oceanospirillaceae bacterium | reverse complement strand
TATTACAGACCTTAATAATTGCAACCGTTATCTTTATGGTTGGCTTTGTTTCGGTTTCGAGCTGGGCCCTTTTTGGAACAGTTATTTCCCGTGTTTTTCGTTCGAGGAAAGCCTTGAATATTTTCAATCTTTCGATGGCAGCTCTATTGGTCTTGTCTGTGTATCCTATGGTGATAGCGATAAAATCATAAATTGAAACCAAACCGACAACAGGCTGATGGGTAGCTAGAATGAAGCTCATGCTAAATATTGGAGCATAAAGCTAAAATAGTATTTTGTAATAACTTCGATGAGGTTATAAATAAATTGATGCCTGACAAGAAAATTAGCAAGGACTAAAAAACGGAGGGCTGTTATTTTCGTAGTTAACCTCCGTAGTAAAATGGCTGCTCAGTGTTAAAAGGGGGGATTGTAATTTTTAGGTAATTGAAGAATTTAGGCTTTGTTTTCAATTTTGTAATAGTCCAATGCTAAAGAAAGTCCTTTTCCTATATGATAAAAGCTTCTATGAAATACAATGCTGGCTGTTACGGGGTTAGATCATTAACTGAATCAAAGATGATCTATCCTGTAGATCAGACCAGCTCTATAGAGCTGATGATTAATAGTGATGTAGGTATAGATTTAATGGAAAGTGAAGTCAAAGTTCCTGTTTTAATATTTTCGCGTAAGTACCATCTTTTTTAAACATCTTTAATGCATCACCATAGGCTTTGGCAATGGCCGTGTGTTTAGGTTTAAAATAAGTGAAAGTTTGAATAATGTGTACGGGTGGCTCTAAGCGGATAATATTTCTTTTGTCAAAACCCTTAGAATTAAATACGCCAGTGGCTGTAAGTAAGCCTGTAACAAATAAATCGGCTCTACCTGCCTTAAGTAGCTTGAAGGCTTGTAGCGGGCTTTCAACTTCAAAGGTCTTATGTTCAGTTAAATTTTCTTTTGTATACAGCCAGCCACCGACCGTCAATATGCGGTAAGGTATTAAACTTTTCCAACCATTCACGGTAAAGTTTTTATTTACAGAGTATACATGAATAGGAACATTTGATACTGGCTCGACGATCTTGATTGAGTTGGGTTGAAGCTCTTGGTATTGAGAAACGCGGGAAAATTCAGCATCTATCTTCCCTAAACTAAATAAAAGAGCTGACTGATTTGCAGGGAGATAAAGTAATTCGATGGGCACTTTAACTTCTTCAGATATCTTCTCTAAAAGAATTTTACTAAGTTTAAAAGAGAGAGTATTTTCCTTCAAGGTAGTAGAAAACTTCAAACTATTACTATCAGCATTACACACTTTAAAGCTTAAGCTACAAATTAGGAATATCGAGTAAAGAAATACCTTGTGGTTTACAAGTAAGTGAATTTTCATAACGGAAATAACAATATTTGGCATGTGAGTTTTCTGACATTAGCACAATTATGGATAAACACGAACAGTTAATATAAGTAGAGCTAATGTCTTTAGTTATCCCTTTGCCTTCTGGGAGCTCTTATGCTCAAATATTTAAGTTCAGTATGTTTGAATAGTCTGCTTTGTGTCCAAAAGCGGTCATTTTGGTGTAAAAATCAAAAAATATTTTCTGTGTTTTTATGCACTGTATCAATAATTTCCATATTGCTAGATAATTATTATACGATTGTGGCGCACTTTTCCACAAAGTGATATTCTCGATTCTTTTTAAATTCAGTTAGTTAAACTACTCTCACTGATAGATAGCGGGACAATAATTCGGGGAAAGTGAGACATCTTGAAACTACAGTTTGCAATTTAAAAACAACCTAAAAATTAACGCATTGTCTGACTATAACTTTCATGTAAATGAGACGTCGCACAATCAAGCTGTTATATCCCACCCAATTTTACACCTGCTTCTCGTCTGCACGCTGCTAGTAAACTCTCAATCGAATCTTGATTCTGAAGCGTTCTAGCTATAGCGACAGCGCCAATCATCATTGCGGTTACTGATAAAATATCTTGTTCGTCACAGTCGGTATAGCTATTCGCATACTCCATAATTGCTGTATTCATGCCATAGTAAACCCCGGCATAAGCTGTTTTTATTGCTTTATCCTGCATATTGATGTCAGTGGCCAAGAACGCTAACGGACAAGACAAAGAGCGCTCTCCTCTAACATGCTCCAAGCTTAGGTATTTATTTAGCAGCAAAGACAACCACTGTTTATTAGATGTACCCTCTGGCTTAAGGCTAGCAAGTTTAGTGCTGCTGGCTCTAAATTTTAATGCCTCACGGTAAAGTTCTGCTTTACTCGTGAAATGCGCATAAAACCCGCCTCGGGTAAGCCCACAGTTATTCATCAAATCATTGATTGTAACCCCTTCAAAACCTTTTATTGCAAATAGTCTGAAGGCGTTATCAAGAATTCTCTCCCGGGTTTTGTTTTTGTGTGTCTTTGTATATGGCATAGGGTAGAGCCTTCTTATTATTTTATATGTTCTTTATCATATATAAAATCTACTCTAAGATGAAGTTCCACCTTTGGAAAGGAAATTAAATATGAATATTTTTAACGATATCGTCGTTAGACATTAACCAGATCGGAGATAACATGGAAAGACATATTGGAAGTTGTCGCTGCGGCGACATTAAATTTTACTTTGATAGCGACCCGATAAATTCGGTTTTTTGTTATTGCAAGGAGTGTCAAGCGCTCACTAGCTCAGACAAATGGTTTGGGCTTTGGGTGTCAAAAGATAATTTTAAATTTACCAAAGGCACACCTTCATCATATACGCGTGCTGGCAATTCAGGCAAAGCGGTAAATTATCAGTTCTGTGGTACTTGTAGCACTGCTCTGTGCGCAGAGGTAACAGCGGGTAATTTTTACTCTGTGTCAGCAACTTCATTAAAAAATAATAAGTTCACTCCTAAAATGTCAATCTACGCATCTTCAGCACCATCATGGGCAATCTTCCCTAACGATGTGCCAAAATTTGACATTCTACCGCCAGGAATGGGAAGTTAGAAGCTTAACAAAACCAGCAATCAGACTCCGTAAGCGTGCCACCTTTTGTGCAAAAAAACGCACTAAAACCGCTAAGCTTACTACACTGCAGTGGCTGGCGTTGGCATGTCCGCTTTGTGTGGTGTATTCAAGGAATCGCTCTGGTGATAACGGCCAAAGCTGCCATTTTCAATGTGAATCAAACCTCCTAATAGCTTCTTGTCATTTACGTACTATTAACGTTTAATTACCGTTACTTATAATCAGTGATTTGCTCTATTGAGAGGCCTCTTCAATAATGATTCGTTATTTTAAAAGGATAGCTTTTTGAAAATTTACGGTAGAACTACATCATTTAATGTGCAGAAAGTACTATGGTTTCTTGATGAATTGGGTATCTCTTATGAGCACATTCAATTAGGTGGGCGCTTCGGCGGTTTAGATACAAAAGAATTCTCTAATCTAAACCCGATGAAGAAAGTGCCGGTACTAGTTGATGGTGAAAATGTGATTTGGGAGTCTGATACAATATTACGTTACCTGTCCGCAAGTTATGGCGGTAGCAAGTGGTATTCAATGGATGCGTATGAACGCTCAGTGTACGAGCGTTGGATGGATTGGTCACACCTTACATTTCAACCTGCATTTATGGGAACTTTCTGGGGATACTACAGAGTACCTGCTAGCAGAAGAGATATGGTTAAAGTAAATAATAACCTTAGTAAATGCGTACAATGCTTGAATACTTTGAATGAAGTATTAGGTAATTCAGAGTATTTGGCTGGTCAATCTATAACACTTAGCGACATCTGTGTGGGTTCAATTATTTACCGTTTAACATCCCAAGGATTAAGTATCGAGCTTCCTCCCAATGTTTCGCAATGGTACGAAACCTTAAAATCTCGAGAGGGCTATAAGCAATGGATCATGAGTGACTTTAGTGAATTATCAGGCCGTGAAGATTTTTAATCTACTCGATGTAGCTAAAGATAACTAGATTCTAAATATTTAGCCGTATCAACTCCCCATTGTTTGTAAGCGTCGAAAGCAGGCATTCTATATATCAAAACATCCATTTTCAAAACAACCTATTTCTTTGCACGGTTTTACCCGTGCTTGTTTAGCTCTATGCAGAAAAGACTATTTTATTGTTATCTAAGTCCCTCGCATATGCAGAAAACTTAGGCCCTCGTTGATTTGGCTCGCCTTCACAAGTACCGCCTAATTCAATAGCTTTTTTATGAAGCCTTGTTACTTCTTCGATTGAGCCAACATTAAAACCAATCATGGTTCCATTTCCATTACTCGCGGGCTCCTCATTAAAGGGAGTAGCTATTGCAAATGCAAAATCTTCACACTGCCAGAAGGTCATTCTTTCAGTTGATAGAACTTGCTTAAGTTCTGTTCCTTGGAAAAGTGAGTCATAGAATTTAATCGATGCTCCCATGTTATTTGTTCCAAGCACGCAGTAATCCATTTTCATAATTTCACATCTCATAAGTTAAGCAAGGTTTTAGGCACAATTTCGCGTTAGCAATGGCCAACGTCTTAATACTGGTCAGAGTGGCTATTATGCTAAACTGCTGTGACAGTTTCTGTCAGGGTAGATTAATGCGCACAACAAGATTGTTTTCCATATTAGATGAACTACGTTCTAGGCGATTACCGGTCTCAGCCGAGGTCCTCGCTGATCTACTTAATGTATCGGTTCGTACCATCTATCGCGATATGGCGACCCTCCAAACAATGGGAGCTCCCGTTCGGGGCGAAAGCGGATTAGGGTTTCAGATAGAAGCTGGAACTTTTCTACCGCCTCTCCACTTTGCACCTGATGAGCTTGATGCCTTACTCATTGGTATGCGTATGCTCCAGTCTCATGCTGATAGCAAACTTGTCGACGCAGCCTCACGGGCACTGAACAAAATTGGGGCAGTGCTTCCAGATCATTATGATCACCTGTTTTTAGATTCTCCACTACTGGTCCATTCGCCAGCATCCAATAAACAGCCACTTAAAGGAGATATATTGAGCGAGCTGTGTGAAGTTATAAGAGATAAAGAGCGGATTGAAATAAGTTATGTGGATGGCAATGGCGCTGAAACCAAGCGGTATATCAGGCCGCTAGGTGTCGTCTGTTTTGATTCAGTTTGGTTATTTATAGCTTGGTGCGAGTTAAAACATGATTTTCGTAACTTTAGAGTGAACAGAGTACGATCAATTTCAAGAACAGGAGAAATATTCAAGGACCAGCCAGGAGAAGGGTTTAAAGACTATATTCGCTCATTTTAGCCAAAAACACTTATATCTTTAGCTCCTATCGATTGCGAAACCACTAGACTGAAATACACAATTGCTCTTTAACACTTTTGTTTCGTTTTCTAGCAAAACGAATGCTGCAGCTAATGAGAGGTTGATTAAAACCGGAAAAACTGTAATTAGCAACTTCCGGTCAAGCCTCACAAAAGACAGTATATGACTAAAAGAACATCTCTATATTGTAGTGATTGAGCAGATACATCGTTATTTTAAAGTTGCAAATAGCTCACGCTAGCCTTACTTATGGGGCCGCAAAATACGCATAATAAATCGCAAATAATATTTTTGGGATGATCAGTTTTACAACTCTGCTTATACAGTCAAGCAAGCTGCGCATTGAGCTTGGCGTAGATACTGTTATTAACTACTACTACTCTATTACCATTTTGTAGCGCGCCATCAGATAAAAACTCACTGCAACTAGCCCCTACTTCTGCGGCAATTAGCCAGCCTGCACAGGCGTCCCAGCTATTAAGATGTGCTTCGTAGTAGCCATCAATTTCACCATTGGCTATTTGCGCCAGCGTTAAAGCTGCTGAACCAAAACGTCGATAATCAATCTGTTGCTGATAAAGATATTCTATGGTCGCTATGTACTGTTTGAAGCTACTACGATTAGAACGCCCTATTCCTAACACTACTTTGTCAGCACTTACATCTAGCAAGTTACTGATTTTTTTGCCATTTAAAGTAGCGCCTTGATCTTTTAGCGCTAAGTACATTTCATCTTTATCTGGCGCAAAAATACAGCCTAATAAAATTTCATTATTGCGTACTAAAGCAATCGATACACACCAATAATCCATCCCTTTCATGTAGTTGGTGGTGCCATCTATTGGATCAATTACCCATGTTAGATCGCTGGCATCTTCATTCGTGCTCTCACTTGCTCCCTTCCCCAGCTCTTCGCCAAAAACAGCATCTGTTGGGTAATGCTTTAATAGCTGCGTTTTTATTAATTGCTCGACGGCTACATCAGCTTGTGTCACAAAATCTTGTATACCTTTGGCATCAATACTCAATCCTTGATTGCGCTGTTGTTGTGCTAGCTCACCAGCCATTTTTGCTACCCTTATCACGACATCACCGCGCTCGGCCAAATTAAGCTTCATTTTTTCTCCTAGATCTATCATAAAAGTCCCCGGGGCAGCCCTTTCGCTTAAGCTTGCCTTCACTGTGTGAAGCGGAGTATTTGTGTTACTGCAAAGGCAAAAAAATTCGCTCCAAGGAACGAGGCATTCACCCTTGGATGATTTAGGCTTCGCCTAATTGATCTTTAATAAATAACGATTGCGATTAATTAACTGCCACTTAGAAACAAATAGCCCAAACGTATCCTTTACGTTGAACTTAACTGCGTCGTCCAACAGTGCTTCGCGTTATTAACTCTACCGCGATATCCTCAACCACTTGTACTTTTGAATTATCTGCAGCGCGCTGTTTTAATAATGCTAATGCTTGGCGGGCAATTGCTGCGGCATCTTGCCTTATCGTGGTTAACTGATAACTTTCAAATTCAGCGACTGGGATGTCATCAAAGCCAACAATACAAAAATCTTTTGGGGCTGTTAAGTTGTATGCACTTCTTGCACCATCAATAAAACCACAGGCCAGCAAATCATTTGCACAAAAAATCCCGTCGTATTTACAGCCATCCGCAAAGACTTTTTTAGCGACTTTAACGCCCCCTTCATAGCGCGGGTATTGTGCCACTATTTGCTCAAAACTGACCCGGCTATCCACAATATCTTGCGCGATTGCTTTAAGAAAAGCCGCACCACGTGCAGAAGATGAATAGGTGTCGTTTTCAACATTTAAATAAGCAATGTTTTTACAATTAGCATCTAATAAGCATTTGGCGGCTAATTCTGCTCCCATTGAGTTATCCGATTTCACCACGTCAGCATTGGCTAAATCTGTTTCGCGGTTGATAACCACCACCGGAATTTCACAGCGCACACATTCTTTAGCAAATTCAGCAGGTGGCCTTCCAGACGTAATAATTACCCCTGACACTCTAAACTGAATAAATTTTTGCAAGGTTTGCTCTAAATCTTCAGCGCTTTCAACCTCAGTCACTAACGCTTGGAAACCCGCTAATTGAATTTGCTTAATCAAGTGTTCTAACAGCAAGCTGCGAAACGGGTCGCGAATCGTGGTGGTGACTAATCCAACCAAATCACTGCGTTGCCTATTTAAACTTTGCGCCAAAATATTTACTTGGTAACCAAGCGTTTTAGCCGCCTCTAAAACTTTTTGGCGAGTAGCTGGTGCAACACTGCCTCGCTTGGAAAAGGTGCGAGACACCGCCGCTCTTGACACTCCAGCTAAATCGGCAACATCTTGGGCTGTTATATTTTTTGCTTTATTTTTCACTGTCACTCAATCATTGGTTATTCATAAAAAGATAGCATACAGCAATGTACACGCGTTCATTATGATCATATCGTCATAATACTGCAATATTAGATCGTTATAATAGCAGTAATAGTAACAAACTATAAACCTAACTAATTGATAAATATATATTTAAATAATATTATTTTTAAAAAAACTTCATTAAAATTTATTATTTTTTAATTATTTACAGTTTTTTATTGACGATAACAGTGTACACGTGTTCATATATATCAAGTAAACAATATGATTAAACCGCCATGAAAACGGCGGCAACGTGTACCTAGTTTTAACAGCTATTGGAGGCTGAAAATGATAAAAGCAATAAATAAACTACAGGTCCTAAAAAAATCCCTGACAGCAGCTGCTGTTGCTATAGCAGTGCTAAGTACTAGTGTTGCCGCAAAAGATTTGGTGATTGCTGCTCGCGATGGCATTTATGGTGCTGCGATGGAACAAACCATTGCCAAGTACAACCAAAGCAACCCAGATGTAAAAGTAGAATTATTAAAACTGCCTTACGCTAACTTGTATGAAAAACTAGTTATTTCCCTAAAAGGAAACGCCAGTTCATACGATTTAGTATTACTAGATGATACTTGGGCAACCGAGTTCATGAAGAACGATTGGTTAAAAGAACTAAAAGATGTAAAAGCTGATTTCGTACCTGCTGCATTGAATATCTCAAAGTATCCAATCAACACCGGCAAGCTATACTCTGTTCCTCTTGTGGGTAATGTTGAGATGATGGCCTATCGCGCTGACTTACTGAAAAAGCACGGCTTTGACGGGTTAAACAGCTGGACCGAAGTGGTTAAAGCGGCCAAAACAATTAACGAAAATGAAGCAGATGTTGCAGGTATCGTCTTTCGCGGCGCTAAAGGCAACCCTATCGTGACCGGTTTCTTACCTATTTTCTGGGCTAACGGTGGCGAAATTGTTGATAGCGAAGGCAATGTGACGCTTAACTCAGAAGCTGGGCAAAAAGCGTTGGATCAATTCTTAAGCTTAAAACCTTTAGCACCTAAGGGCGTTGAAATTTATAACTCAACTGAAGTTCGCGATGCCATTCAACAAGGTAAAGCGGCTATCGCAATTGAAGTATGGCCATCATGGGTACCTTCAATGGACGACCCCGCTAAATCTAAAGTGGTTGGCAAAATGACTATCACCGCAGCACCTGGTGAAGTAAAAGGCCCTGCACCTATGCTAGGCATTTGGCAGCTAGGTATTACTAAAGGTTCTAAAAACGCTGACACTGCACGTCAGTTCTTAGATTTCATGACTTCAGCTGAAAACCAAAAAGCGCTCGCTTTAGAGCTAGGTTTACCGCCTACCCGTTCATCTGTTTATACCGATGCTGATGTGGTTAGCAAGTACCGTTGGTACCCAGCTCAACTTAAAGCGTTAGAAAACGGTAAGCCACGTCCTAGAATTAAGAAGTGGAAGCAAGTTGAAACCGTTTTAGGTGATTACTTACAGCTAGCACTTGTTGGCCAAATGCCTGCTAAGCAAGCTTTAAAATTAGCGGCAAAAGATATTACTCGCGCTTTACGTAAGAAGTAAAAAAACATAAGTACCCGCGGTGCTTTTCATTAAATTAGTGATTAGCACCACTTTTCAATCTACTACAACGCTGCAAATTATTTATTATTCAGTCGCCAGTTATTAACACCAGTATCAAAGCGCACTTGTTAGTTATTCGTTTTAAACGATAGCTTTGGATATGTACCGTTATCGAGATTTAACACCATGATTTTCTCTAATAAAAAACACCTATTAATGCTGCTGCTCCCCGCGTTATTAGTGCTCTGCATTTTTGCTATTTACCCCGTTATACAAGTGACCGTTTTCTCTTTTATGGAGGTTGATTTTAATACGGATGAAAGCCATTTCGTCGGCTTACAAAATTACCGAGATCTGTTAGATGACTGGTTCTTTACCACCAGTATTAGCAATACCGTAAGATTCTCGCTAATAGCATCTGTGGTACAAGTTTCCCTAGGCCTATTACTGGCTATTCTTTTTAATCGCAATTTTCCAGGCAAACGCTTCGCACTTCCCATTATTATTTACCCAATGATGTTGTCGACCTTAGTATGTTCTGCCATTTGGCGCTCATGGTATCACTACGATTTTGGCATGTTAAACCACTGGTTAACTGGCTTAGGCATGAGCCCTGTTGAGTGGTTATTTAACCCGAGCATAGCGCTTTACTCAGTTATATTAGTTGATGTATGGCAGTGGACACCGATGACATTTTTGATCGTACTAGCGGGTTTACAATCAATTCCGCAAGATATTTCAGAAGCAGCACGCACAGATGGTGCTAACGAATTTCAAATCCTGCTCTTCATCACACTGCCGATGATCAAAGGGCATATCATGCTGGCATTACTGTTGCGTACTTTAGATACCTTTAAGCTATTCGATAAAGTATATGCACTAACCGGCGGTGGACCTGGCAACTCCACCGAAACGATGTCAGTGTTTGTGTATCGCAACGGCTTTAAGTTTTTCGAAATTGGATTAGCCTCAGCGGCCTCTGTTTTCATGCTCGTTATCGCTTGTTCTTTAAGTATTCTCTATGCCAGTAAGATTTTGGGAGAGCAAAACAAATGAACCAATTAAGTCACTCTAAGCCGATAAATACCGGCCTACCGCTGCTCAAACTCACCAAAAACGGCTTGTTTTTTGCAGCGTTACTGTTAAGTATTGCCTTTTTTATCACCCCTGTATTGTGGATGTTAGCTACCGCGTTTAAAGAGCCTGGCGAATATGTATCTAGCACTCCTAGCTTTTTCCCAACCACATTAACACTACAACATTTTGAAAGTTTGCTTGACGATGGCTTTTTACAGCGGCTAGGTAACACGGTATATGTGGCATTTGGCGCGACTGTCACCTCTATATTTTTAGGCTTTATGGCCGCTTATGCACTAGTGCGTTTTCAATTCCCTGCACGCTTAGACATCGCCTTTCTATTGCTAGTGTTAATAGTAAAGCTAATGCCGCCTATTGTGGTGGCGATTCCACTTTACGGATTGCTCACCGATATCGGCTTATTAGACTCACTGTTCGGTTTAGTCTTGGTGTATCAACTTTACACATTACCTTTTTGTATATGGATGTTATTGGGATTTGTGCGCGATGTGCCCTTGGAAATAGAAGAAGCCGCCGCCTTAGACAACGCCAATATAGTAGAGCGCTTATGGTACATCGTATTGCCGTTATGTAAGCCTGGATTAGTCGCCACAAGTATCTTTACGTTGATTTTATGCTGGAATGAATTTCCGTTTGCGCTGCTTTTTTTACAAAAGCCGAGCACTTTCACATTGCCTTTATATATTTCAAACTTCATCACTGAAAATGAAACGTTCTGGGGTGAGTTAATGGCGATCGGCTTACTCTCATCTATCCCAGTATTACTTTTTGCAGGCTTCATTCAAAAGCATTTAATTCGTGGTTTCTCGATGGGTTTAAAGTAACTCATCGCTGGTAAAGTATTATTTCCAGTCATTAAAACCAGAACCACAACACCCTATAAAACGACAGTTAGAGTAAGTATTTACTACCTCTCTAGCTAGCAGAAGGACAAAGACATGAGCGGTTTAAAACTCAGTGCAGTAAAAAAATCATTTGGTAACGTTGAGATTATCAAAGGGGTAGATTTAACGATTAAAGATGGGGAATTCATTGTTTTTGTCGGCCCATCTGGCTGTGGTAAATCTACTTTATTACGCACCATTGCAGGCCTTGAAGACCTTAGTGCTGGTAGCATTGAAATAGGCGATCGTGTGGTGAATCACATAGATGCTGCTAAGCGCGGTATCGCCATGGTTTTTCAATCTTACGCTTTATATCCTCATAAAACCGTGCGCGAAAACATGGCCTTTGGCCTAAAGATGAATCGCATAGAAAAGAATGAAGCTGATAGACGAATCCAACACGCCGCGCAAATATTACAACTTGATAGCTTATTAGAGCGCAAGCCTAAGCAGTTATCAGGTGGCCAACGCCAGCGTGTGGCGATAGGCCGTGCAATTGTGCGCGAACCTGAAGTATTCTTATTTGATGAGCCACTATCTAACTTAGATGCAGAATTACGAGTAGAAATGCGCGTACAATTAACTCGTTTGCACAGGCGCTTAAACGCCACTATGATTTATGTAACTCATGATCAAGTAGAAGCAATGACCATGGCTGATCGTATTGTCGTATTGCGTGATGGACGCATCGAGCAAGTGGGCAGCCCTATGCATTTATACAAAAACCCGTGCAATAAATTTGTAGCAGGCTTTTTAGGCTCGCCTAAAATGAATTTTCTTGAGGCAATCATTACTCACAAGTCTAGCCAAAACACACAAATTAATTTGCCAGGTGATATCTGCTTTAACTTACCTTTTGATAGCTCTCAAGCCAATGTTGGCGATAAAGTGACTTTAGGGATTCGCCCAAGTGATTTGGTTATCTCGACCTCACAACAGCCATCACAAAATTCAAGCAATACACTGCAGATAATCGTTGATGTTAGTGAGCACCTAGGTGGCCAAACGATTGTTTATGGTAGTTTTTTAGATACGACTATTATTGCTGAAGTAGATAAAGATATGCCTTTAGACTACCAGCAAACGCTGAATCTACAATTGCCTATCGATAAGTGTCATTTGTTTGATGAGCAAGGCCTAGCAATGATTCGCGCAGCCGAAAATAGCGCCACTGCACAAGGATAACGCGTGTTAATTTCTATTATTGGAACCGGCGATGCCTATGCGTTGTACCGCGCAAATAGCGCGATTTTAGTAGAGGAACAGCAGTTTAAGTTACTCGTCGATTGCGGCCCAACCGTATGCCAGCAGCTATGGAAAACAGCTAACTGGCAGCATATTAACGCCCTGTATTTTACCCACTTACATCCAGATCATACCTTGGGTTTAACTTCGCTAATTAATCGGTTCAACTCTATGGGTCGTCGCCAGCCACTGCAAATTTTTTGCCACAAGGGAAAAGAGGCAAGACTACAGCAATTAGTTGAATTCGGCTTCTGGTCAGATCGTGAAAACTACCCCGTTGAATTTGTCATTATAGATGACGAAGATTTAAGTCAGCCCTTTCAAATAGGCCCTTTTAGCTGTTTAAGCGAGCAAACCCATCATGGCGTTACCAACCATAGTTTATGGCTAGATGATGGACAAAAGCGCTTATTTTATTCAGGCGATGGCTGTATTACGGAGCAAAGCGCTAAATTAATAGCCAACAGCGATTTAGCCTTCATTGAATGCCAAGCCATGTCATTAGCACAAGGTGCTGGCCATAGCGATTTTGCTAAAATACTAGAACTTGCCAAGCTTATACCCGATGTACCTTTTCAGCTTTATCATATTGGCGATACTGATTACTCACCGATGACGGATGCAGTTAAAGATTTACAGCGAATATCAATTGCCGAACAAGGCACTGAAATTGAACTTAAGTAATAGCTAAACGCCTTCAGCAAGCGAGCTGTTGTTTAGCAGCTCGCTGATACATCCACAAAAACACTACACTCTTATCTTCAATCTGCTGATACTAACCTTTGCTTTATGTAGTATTATGCAGCTCATCGGACAGCTCAGATCACTCATTTAATAAAAGACCTTACCAATGCTAAATAATTTAGATAGCTACTTTATCGCGCGTGCCATACACATCATCGCCATCGTTTTTTGGATCGGCGGGGTCGCTTTTGTTACTTGTGTATTAATACCTGCTATTAAGGAAATTAACAGCGCTGAAGATAAACTACAGCTATTTGAAAAACTAGAAAGCCGCTTTGCTACACAGGCAAAAATCAGCACAGTACTTAGCGCCCTTTCTGGCTTTTATATGCTCAACTTTTTACAAGCATGGCCCAGATACGCATCTATCGACTATTGGTGGATCACATTAATGACCGCCGTTTGGCTAATTTTCAGCTGCGTATTGTTTATATTCGAGCCATGGTTTTTACATAAATGGTTTAAGCGTAGTGCCCAAAAAGACAGCGTTAAAACCTTTAAATATCTGCATTTGATGCACATTATATTGCTTAGCATTAGTGTGGTTGCCGTCGCAGGCGGGGTATTGGGAAGCCATGGTTATTTGTAGCTACAATTTCTAGCTATTTGGGCTTTGATGACGCCACAAAGTGGTAAACTTAATGACTTACTCTTGAAAGTTATTTTAGGTTGTTGTGTACACTTTTCTAAATCCATTTAACAGCCATAATGCTAGTGTGACACCTTGCCACACAGAAAATTTATTTATGGCTACTTCAATACCCCGCATCACCGCTAGAGTTGATGTCGACACACAAAATTTATTAACAAAAGCGGCTGCTATTGCTGGTATATCTAGCATCAATTCATTTGTACTTAGTGCTGCCATTGAAAAGCACAGCAAATTATTGAACGCGAACAAACACTTAGACCTAGCCAAGCTGATGACATACTTTTGATGCAAGCCCTTGATTCACCTGCACAACCAAATGCAAACCTCAAAGCTGCTGCTGGTAAATACGCAGATAAAACTCTGTGATGAAAACGGTACTTTTAGTAAAAGACAAGCATGATAGGAATTTTTTTGATTGTGGTATTGAAGTGCTTATACCTATCTGAAAGTTAGCGCTAATCAGCGGGATAAAAAAGACAATACCAGAACCTTTATTCTTGAAGATGACAACGATAGCTCTCGTATCATTGGTTTTTACACACTAACAATGACACCGACTGATCTTAAACTTCTACCCAAAAAACCACATAAAAAACACCAATCAGCCAGTGATAGCGTCGCTTTTCCTGTGGTTATTGTCAGTGCCAAAGACGGCGCGAAACACTTCTACGAACGTTATGGGTTTCAAGCATTTCAGGACTCTGAAAATAAATTATTTTTACTATTGCAGACATCAAAGTTAATTTAGGTTGTTAAAGTCATTTATTTTTCCTGTTTATTAGTGAGCAGAGCAAGCTAAGCTGTTTTATCTTGCACAATTTCAGGGTAGCCGAATAAAGCTGGTGTACCACCTGTGTGCAAGAACAGCACGTTTTGATCAGGACGGAAGTAGCCACTATTGATCAAGTGAATCAACCCGGCCATTGCCTTACCTGTATAGGTGGGATCAAGCAGTAAGCCTTCATATCTAGCCGTCAGACGAATTGCCTCTAATAAATCTTCATTCAATTGACCATAACCTGGACGCAACATACGGTCATCGACCCAAACATCTGCTGCACTCACTACGCCTGGGCATTCGATCATCTCGGCCACTTGACTGGACTTGTGCAAAACACGCTCAGCCTGAGCAACTTGGTCTCGGCGCACACAAAACCCATAGACAGGAATATCGCTACCTAGCGCTTTTAATCCAGCTAATAATCCTGCATGCGTTGTGGCACTTCCAGAGGCCAAAACGATGG
>JBALXS010000112.1:0-15114 GCA_036960485.1 Oceanospirillaceae bacterium | reverse complement strand
TCGCCTATTGAGGAAGTTGGCAATCGAGGAGCTTTAGAATCAGTTGTCCAAGAAAAAGCTCAAGAGTTAAAGAATAACGAAGCTAAATCGACGATGAATGAAAACGAAATGCTGCTAAAAACGGTCAACAATGATGAAACCCGAAGCCCAAACCAAAGCGCGTTAGAATGCTATCAAGCATGTAATGGTAATTTAAGTAAAACGGCTAAAGCTTTGGGAGTTAGCCGTAATACTTTATATAAAAAGCTGCGTGAGCTAGGCTTAAAATAGCATTAAGAAGCTGTTAGAAAACAAACTGTTCGCCATAAATGACCGCTAAATTTGACTCAAATAAACTTGCTTTCGCTAACAGCGCAGCTCTCAGACAATATTTTAGCTCGCTGGTCTTTCGCCAACGATAATATTAGCAGTTAATGCTTCGCCGTTTCTTAAAAAATTAACCTTTACAATGCTACCAGGCTTTACTTCAGCGATGCTACGCATCGAGTCTAAGCCACTGATAATAGACATATCATTGAAAGCTAATATTAAATCACCTGCTTGTAAACCCGCTTTAGAAGCAGGCCCATCTGGGGAAACGCCCGCTAGAATTAATCCGCGAATGTTGTTAAGCCCGAATGATTCAGCAAGTTGTGGGGTTAGCTCTTGTGTTTCCACGCCTAACCAACCGCGAATGACTCTGCCATCTTCAATCAAGTTACGCATGACTTTTAACGCTAGGGAAGAGGGGATAGCAAAGCCGATACCGTTGGAACCGCCTGATTTTGAAAATATAGCGGTGCTAATGCCAACTAAATTACCTTGCGTGTTGATTAAAGCCCCACCTGAATTACCAGGGTTGATAGCAGCATCAGTTTGCAAGAAGTTTTCATACCTACTCAGGCCTACGCTGTTACGGCTTTTAGCGCTTATAATACCCTTAGTGACCGTTTGCCCAAAACCAAATGGGTTACCTATGGCTAAAACGCTATCACCGACGCGCAAGCTTTGAGAATTTTCTATGATTATATTAGGTAAATTTGGCAAGCTAATCTTTAAAATGGCTAAATCGGTACCAAGATCAGTGCCAATTACTTTTGCGACGGTTTCTCTACCGTCTTGTAATGCCACAACGATTTCATCAGCCTTTGCTATTACATGATTATTAGTAACAATGTAGCCTTGCTGATTTAAAATCACCCCCGATCCTAAGCTGCTATTAGACTCACTAGAAGGAGAGGGTAGTGGCTGTTCAGCATCCTTTTGTTCACTATCATTGGTGCGAATATAAATATTAACCACTGCTGGTGCCGCTTTTTCAACGGCGTCAGCATAAGAGCGCACAAAATCATTTGAAACTGATAGGTTGTTGGTTACTACTTGATTTTGTAGTGTGGTTAAATCAACTTTATTAACCACAACAGGGGTAGGTGATGAGAATTGCGGGTTAAGTTGCACAAATAAAAGCGCAATTAATATACCGCAAACAGTTGGCCAAGCTAAAAATGCAAATTTCTTCATAGTGAACCGCAGTAGCATCGATTTTTAATAGTGTTTAAAGTGCTGTGAATAGAGTAAATTATAAGTTGTAAAAGTGTCTATATAGAGCTGAAAAAAATAATTTAAGTCAGTATTTTAATAGACGCATAGCATAACGTTACCAGTGAAGTTAAAACAAGATAAAATTAGCAATCGAGCGCGCTTTTAGCCGGTGTAATTAATTGGGAGTTAGTTAGTTAGCGCTTTTATGCAGAAAACGCAAAATTTAGGTGGTTTACTCAACAAAAACTGCTAATAAACATTTAGCCCGAATATTGCACCCAATTGCTCGTGCTCTAGCTTGCTCCTTGCTTCTACAGGATTTTATTTCTCAATCAACCGGACACACCGGTACGGCTCTCAATCGAAAAAAAACCTGTAAAAGCAACTAGCGGCGCTATCATCACGACATTGCATGTAATATCCGGGTTAGCGCTCTATAATTAGAGGATAACCAATGCACTCTATCTTTTTACGACAGGTAAAGTGTTATATAAACGTGATGATAGTCATTAAATAACCAATTAACTTAACTTGAAATAGGAATAAAATGCCAGTTACTGTAGATACACTCGTCGAATATTGTGATCAACTATTAAATGCCAGTAACTTTAAAGATTACTGCCCTAACGGATTACAAGTTTCAGGTAAAAAGCAAGTTAAGAAGATAGTCTCAGGTGTTACCGCAAGTCAATTATTGCTCGATGCAGCCATCGAAGCTGATGCTGATTTGATCTTAGTGCATCATGGCTATTTTTGGAGTGGCGAAGATCAACGTGTAGTATCAATCAAAAGAAATCGCTTAAAAACATTGCTTGTAAACGATGTAAATCTATTAGCTTATCATCTGCCATTAGATGCTCATGCCGAGTTTGGTAACAATGTGCAATTAGCTAGAGTCATGAACTGGCAAGTCACCAGTGGCATGAATGAAGCGCTAGGACAAGCGATCGTGTTATTAGGGGAAACTCATAAGTCACAGACAGGTGATGAGCTTTGCCAAGACTTGGGCAGTAAATTAAACAGTAACGTAATACACATAAAAGGGCATGATCGCGCTATTAAAAAGATAGCCTTTTGTACTGGTTCTGCACAAAGCTATATTGAAAAGGTGGCCAAACATGGCGTTGATGCCTTTATATCCGGTGAGATATCTGAGCAAACGGTTCATTTAGCTCGCGAGCTAGGAATTGATTATTTTGCAGCAGGGCATCACGCAACTGAAAGTTTTGGTGTGCAAGCGTTAGGTGAACATCTAGCAGAGCAGTTTAATATTGAGCATCAATTTATCAATATTCATAATCCTGTTTAGCATAAATTATGTACCTACTTCAATGAGTAACATATTCAGGTTTCATATAGACAATAAAAAGCGACAGTTAGCAAAGCTAATTGTCGCCGGCGTATTACTTAAAACGGCTAATTAAATCTTAGGAGCAGCATCTAAAGGTGGTGTTATTGTTTCAGCTACACTGTCTTCTTTTTCTGCATTTGTAGCTTGAATGCCGTAGTTCTCAGAAAGTGCGCCCATTTCGTCTGGCTTCTTAGGTGCATAATCTCTTGGAGGCTCAAAAGCTGCTGATTTTTGCTCTGCTTCTGACTGCTCTGTTACAGCAGATTCTTGAGTTGCAGCTAAATTTGGAATTAAGCGTGACTCAATATCTTTGGCAACTCCTGCATCACATAAATCTTGTGAGCCTTTCGCTAAATGTTGAATAACACCTTTGTAGCTATCGTTCATTTCATTAACCATGGTAGCGGTTTGCTGGAAATGATCAGTAACAGATTCTTTATATTGGTTGATCTCTTTTTTTAACTCATCAACTTGCTGTTTTTGAGCATTATTATCCGTTGCACCAGAACGGCCAGCGAAAAATCCAATAGCACCGCCTATTCCTAGGCTGATGATAACAATTAAAATATTACTTTCTTCCACAGTGTCTCCTTACTGCTAATAATTGAAAAGATCAATGAATAAAATTGCTCTTTTACGATTGCCTAAGAATAAATCAAATCACTTAAAATGCCTACGGGTGAATGGCAAAATATGAAAATTTTTATTCAACTTTAGGTGGGATAACGTTTGCTTTCCAGAAAACTTCGAGTTGTTGGTTCTGAAAGTTTAAAAATCTAGCAGCAACAAATAAATAATCTGACAGTCGGTTCAAGTATTTAATGGGTTGCGAAAAAGCTGCTGTTTTATCGCTAAGCGCAATGAGTTGTCTTTCAGCGCGTCGACACACGGCTCTCGCTAAATGACAATGTGCAGAACTCATTTGACCACCGGGTAAAATAAATTCTTTTAAAGGAGGTAGCTGCGTGTTTAACCGATCCAGCTTTTGCTCTAAGTCATCAATAAAAAATTGATCGAGCTGTGGGTACTCGCTGCTATTCATTGCTAATTGAGCGCCGATATCAAATAGTGAGTTTTGAATGTATTGAAACTCGGCGGTTAATGCGTTTTGCACTGATAAGTGGGCAATCACGATACCAATTTGGCAATTGAGCTCATCGATTTCACCGAGAGATTTAATATGGTCATCACTCTTTTTTAATCTTTGCCCAAAAGCTAAAGATGTTTTGCCGCTATCGCCGCTGCGAGTATAGATCTTATCTAAGCGATTGGTTTCTTTATTAGCCATAAATATACGTTACTCAAGTTACTTGTAGATGTTCAATTTGTTTAATAATACTTAAATTTTCAGGTAAAGAAATATGCAAAAGAGATGCTTGTTGCTGTAAATATCCATTGATAAATTCGATTTCAGTTTTACGCTGATACTTAATATCTTGCTGCATTGATGAATAATTATCGGCTGTCGCTTTAAGCACTTGATGAACCTTTTGCAAGGTTGTTAAGTTTCCTTTGCTTGCTCGGTCTTTTTGGTTTTCTGGTATAGAGCAGCCGAGTGCATTGGCAATTTTATCTACTTCCAAGCAAAGTTTTTTTACCTGTGTTTCATACAAAGCATTGTGCAACAACTCGCCATTTTTGCAATTGTAAATGGCTGTCAGTGGGTTAATTACACAGTTAATGGTTAGTTTGTTCCACAATATTTGTTGGATATCCGGATGCTGTTGCATGCCAATAGCGTTAAGCACTGTCGATATTTTTTGTTGAATAGGCTGGTTTTTATTGAAGTTGCCGTAAAAAGAAACGCCAGCTCCTGCGTGTTTAACACACAGTTTGTCCTCAAGAAACGCACCTTCTGTGGTGCTCGCAGCAATAATCGTTTGGGTAGGAAATAGCTTAGCAATAGCTTGCTGCTGGCCCATGCCATTTTGCAATAATACAATTGTTGCATCATCTGTTAGGCGGCTTAGCAGTGGTAAAATGGCAGTTACTGCCTGGTATGATTTAGTGCAAACGATGAGTTTATTTATAGCTTGTGAGCTGTTAACTGCTTGCAAATCAGCCTCATAACATTGCTCGGTGTTATCTAATTGAGTTATTTTTAGAGTCACCGTTGTGGGTTTTGTTTCAGCAACAGTAGAAGCAGGGCTAGCAGTAACAAGAGGAACTGAGCGTTGTAGTAGGACGCAGGGGATCATTTGCTGTAATAATTTTGCAGCCCAAAGCGTGCCAATAGCGCCAGTGCCTAATATGAACCATGCATGGTTGTTTTTTAACATTCGACACGAAACCAAAATGAATTTAGCGCAATATAACGGATTTAATAATATTTATATACGCTTATTAAGGTGTCTTGTTATCTAGCAAAGTTCATCAACACCGGCAGACCAAGTATATATTGGTGCCTTATTAAATGGGTGTTTTACATCAAATTTGAGAAGTGTAAATGCTCAGTAATGGATAACTTAAAATCAATCAAATTACATCGTATTGATTTATCAAGGCATTAGATTTTGTTAAAGCTTGTGTCATGCCCAAAACCCAGTAAAATCTGGCGTAAACTTTTCGAGGATAAAAATTATGCCATCATTTGATATTGTATCTGAATTAGATAAGCATGAAGTGACTAATGCTGTGGATCAAGCAAGTCGTGAATTAAGTACGCGATTTGATTTTAAAGGGGTTAAAGCATCTTTCACCCGCAATGAAGAATCTATATCTATGGAGGCTGATGTTGATTTTCAGCTGCGCCAAATGATTGATGTATTAGTGGCAAAGTTTGTGGCTCGCGGATTAGACCCTAAGTGCTTTGATGAGCAAGACCCTGAACTATCAGGCGTTAAAGCGCGCCAAGAAATTTTATTGCGCCAAGGCTTAGATCAGCCAAGTGCTAAGAAGATTACAAAAGCAATCAAAGATGCTAAAGCTAAAGTACAAGTGCAAATTCAAGGCGACAAAGTAAGAGTCACCGGTAAGAAGCGTGATGATTTACAAGCGGTGATGTCTTTGCTTAAAGAAAGCGATATCGAGATGCCGTTGCAGTACAATAACTTTAGAGATTAAGAACATCTTGTAACGGTTGGTTAGCAACCGTTACAAATTTAGTCAGCCAAATATGCCTGCATTAAACCATCACCTAACCCCATCCAAATAGCGATAGCTTATTGCTCTTGTGCTCTTTTCTCTATAACTTTCTTAAAATGCTTACCGATGAAAGCGAGCATTATTAAGCTTGGAATAACCATTACCGCGGTAAGTATAAAGAAAGTAGGCCAGCTATTAAGGTAGTCTGCCAATTCTCCACTAAAGGATGCCAAGGTGGTTCGCCCGAAATTGCCTAAAGATGCCAATAGTGCATATTGGGTCGCGGAAAAGGCTCGCCCTGTCATCAATGTTAAAAACGAGACAAAAGCAACCGTTGCAAATGCACTAGTGAAGTTATCAACTAAGATAGTCGCTAAGAATAAATTTTCATTAGGGCCAATAGCCGCAATCCAAGCAAACATCAAGTTACTTGCAGCCATTGCCATGCCGCCTATCATTAACCCTTTAATAACACCGAACTTCACATTAAAGGCACTGCCTAAAAGGGTGAAGAAAATAGTCGCTCCCCAGCCGATAAGTTTTGAGTAATAACCTATTTGCTCGTTAGAAAAGCCCACCTCACGATAAAAAGTGACTGACATACGCCCTAAAAATGCTTCGCCAATTTTAAACAAAAATACAAATAGCAATAACATCAATACTGTTTTTAGCCCGTTACGTTTTACAAAATCGATGAAAGGTTCAAATACCGTAACACTTAGCCAAGCCGCAAATTGAGACTTTAAAACTTGATTATGTTTACTTTGCGCGCGCTGTTGTAAGGCTTCTCTATTAGTCTCAGGCTCTTTCACAACTAAGGTGAAGATCATCAATAAGACAACGATAGCTGCCATACCGTAATACACACCGTTCCAGCCGATGCTATCAGCGTTAATAAAGGCTAAATACCCAGGTAGAGAATAACCTGTCCACCATCCGATCACACCCATGGCAGAGCCTTGCGGCATTTTATAATCTTCATCAGCACGAAAAGTATCAATGCGGTAAGCATCAATGGCAATATCTTGAGTGGCTGAAAAGGTAGCGATGCCTAACGCAAACATCGAGGTTAGCATTAAATTTTCAGCAGGGTTAAGCCCTGCTATTTGTAAAGTACAGATTAAGATAAAAGCTTGGCAGAGAAATATCCAGCTCTTACGCTGACCTAAAGAGTTGGTTAGTAGAGGGATTTTTACCCTGTCTACTAATGGTGCCCACAGAAAGTTTAAAGCATACACCGCAAAGACAGAACCGAAGTAACCAATAGCAGAGCGGGTAAGGCCTGCATCCGTTAACCATCCTGACATATTAGAACCAATTAAAACCCATGGAAAACCGCTGGAACAGCCCATTAAAAAGATCCATAGCAGGCGCTTATCCAAGTAACTTTGAAAGGTTTGTTTCCAAGATAAGCTATTATTCAAGCTGGGGCTCCAATGCGAGAAGTGTTTAAATGTTAAGTTTGATCTATAGCCAGTTTAAATACACAGGCTGTAAATGGGGATCATAGCAAATTATGCTTAAAATACAGTAGTTATATGCAGATATAATATTGTAGGACTATTAATCCATTGCGGCATAAATTTTCCACCATGTTGCATGAGTAAAACATGCACAATGAAAAGCAGGGAAATACAGGGTTTAGAATATCTTTAGATGAGACAATGGCGCGGCTTAGGTTTTGCATCACAAACCGAGCAAATAAGACAAATCAACTTGCGCTACAACGTTTACCATATTGGCCTAGACGCTAGAGATTTAGTTTCTTTGGGTTAAATCTTTCCTCGGTGCTCTGTGTTTCTTCTGTGGTCGATCAATATTTTAAAAGCTTTTTTACCACTGAGGGCACAGAGTCGCTGCGCTACACAGAGAAAATCACAATATTGAACAAGACCAAAATCTTAGGTTTATATGCTTTAAATCTTTCCTCTGTGCTCTCTGTGTCCTCTGTGGTCAATCTATTTTTTAAAAGCTTTTTTACCACCGAGGGCACAGAGGCGCTGCGCTACACAGAGAAAATCACAATATTGAATAAGGCGGGAATCTTAAATTACTTGGGCTTTAATCTTGTTTCTGTCAATCCAATAACGAATAGAAAAAATAGATCTTTTTCAATTAATTGTATAAAAATTCTTGTTATTACGTTTGATCATATTCACCTCAATATTAGGATTATGATCCGTTACTAAAGTGTCCTGTTAATTCAACCACTACATACCTCGCTTTTTCTCGTTCTCCAGTGGTTGTGGGATATCTGCTCCACAAGAAAAAGAACTGTCTCTATAAGCGGTCTCTAAGTTTATTGTGAGCTTGAATTGATCGCAACCTATTCCAATCACATCACGAAAATCTGCGTTTTTCACGTCTGTTTTGCTGAATTGGGCACCGCTCAAATCTGCCCCTCGCAGGTTGGTTCCAATCAGTTTCGTTCGTTTGAAATCGGCTTTCTTCAGTGATGCCTTTCTGAAATCAACGCCACTGAGATCCAGGCCTTCAAATGGGGCTTGGTCTAATAGCAACGGTCGTTTCAATATAGCACCACTGCTCGCAATTTGAATGGCGAACAGCAGTGTAAATATAAAAAACATTACATTAACTAACCAACGGGAAGCGCCTTGCTTTTCGGCAGGCATGCGCACCATATACAAATAAACCATAACAATGCCCATGCCAGTCGAGGCAAGGCCAAGCCAAAATCCGGCGATGGGTTGTGGGGTTGCTTTCCAGGCAAATTGAAATAGCATTAAAACAGGCAACCAATAGAGAAGAAAACCCGATAATGCCACAGCAATCGGGTTGTCCATGTTGAATAGGTATGGCAATGGATTGGCACCAGAGGGTCTTCCTAAACTGTTGGCACTTTGTAAGAAGAGATGTAAGTACACCACTAAGCCCACCATAATCAGGGGGCCTACTGTCAGGAAAGTCGAGTAGCTAATCAATGTGCCAGCGATTGGCAATTTGATTTCGGAACTGACACCGAAAAGAGAAGTATCGTTCGATGAGGCCAGTGTTAATCCACAGAACAATGCATATGCAAGCAGTGAGAGCATGACTCGTCGAACAGTGTTTGAGATTTCATCGTGCTGACGCTTCCACTCACCCGGTTCGAGATTAGCTTGCCTGACGGCAAATGGAGCCGGTAACCAGGAGGCCGTTTGTATGTGATCTATAGCCTGCCATTGTCTGGCAATGCGGGTTCCGAGCATCGCGAAAGTGATGGCAATCGCAAAATCTACAAGGTCGATACTAAAGTACCTATCTGTACTCCAGGCAACAAAACCAGCAAGCATGTAATAGGTACCGACTAGAGCCACGGTTATGAGCAAGCCATTTCGCCGGCTGATCGAAAGCAATAACGCCAATAGCGGCAAAATATAAAACGACCCTGCGGGAGAGATCGCATACAAAATACTATCGTGGATCTCTGAATGTGAGACCGCCGCTACCAGCCCCGGCCACATGGGGCTAAGCAAATACAAAATACTAGCGCTCACAGCCAGTTTTACGCCACCAGAGAGTATATATGTAGATGGTGTGGTAGCATTTGCAATAGCACGTATCCATTTGCCCATCCAGAAAAATACCAGCAATGTTAGGAAGTCACCCGGCTGATTCAGCATCCATGACAAACTCAAGGACTCTGTCAGATAAGCCCTATGTGGGAACCCGTAATAACCTTTCGCTAGCAACAGCACCATACCCATAAACGTTATTAGCCCGGCGATAACCAACCACCGCCGAATTTGCGCATCACGCAAACCGAATACGAAAAAAGCATAGTAAAGGACAATATTTCCCCTCCAGTTAAAAAGCGAGTCAAAATCCAACTCAATGCTGCAAGCAAGCAACAAAAAAATCATGGATGGGGTGTGGAGCGACACACTTTTCGCTGGGTTGAACCAGCGATTGGTCAAGGTCAGCCAGGCAGCGTGGGCAATGATGATGTATAACGCGGGCCGACCGCCGAAATGAACGTCATCTAACTCCATAGAATAAAGCAGAGGAGCCGCCCCTATGAGTGCTGCAACAAAGCCATGTCGCCCATAGCGATAGGTCAGTGCCACCGCAACGGGAATCTGCAGGAGCGTCAGATTGAGCGAAACATAATCAGTGTAAATTCGAAAATTGAGAAAAAAAAGAAGTGGAATGCAAACCCATGGCACCCATGTCGATGCCGTATTTTGTCCGTTCATGCTATTACCTACTATCCCTATAAGCTTGATTATATAAACTATATATCCAAATAACGATTAGCATAATTATTGATAACACATAATATACCTTCAATAACAGCAGAACGGTATTAGTAAATGTTGATCTCCATCTACCCGTTTTTTAAATTTATGAACTTTGTGTATTCCCTCTTCAATAGATTCAATTATAAAATTGTTATTATTCGCTACTTTGCACGTATCTTAACGTATATTAAGAACTAACGTACCTTAAGGATAGCCATAAAGTTTGATCAATTAAAAGAATACGCGCAGAGCAAGTTTGATCAAAGAACGATCAATTTGGTTTTTTGAGTAGGAGCATATATGACTCGTTACTTAGTATTCGGTAATAGCTATTTAGAAAAGCGAGAAGGGCCATTTGATACTGCACAGCGCATCAAACTTTTTAGCAACGCGGTTTAAAAAACAATGTCGCTCTCATCAGTTTGGTCAATATGATCGATTTTTTGTGTGACTAAGGTCGGGCTTATGCGCGGTGTGAGTGAATGGGGCGTGGCAATATTGCTGATTAAATCTTGCAGCTTTACCTGGTGCCAGCTCTTTTCACGTTTAACTTTTAATGGCCCTTTGAAATCAGCGCTGCGAGCGGTGATGCGAAGTGTACCGATACCGTTCTGATTGCCGTACCTGATTTCATCTATCGTAAAGTAGCCTTTAAAGATCAGCGGTGTGCTGCTTGATTTAAAGCCTTCTTCTTGAAACTCTTCTCTTTAAAATCTAGCCATACTTGAACAATGGTTTTTTTTACCGAGAAAGGTTAACTGAGCATCGCTATCATCTAAGGTGATATCAAGTTGATCAGCTTTGTTACCGCGCTCGTCTTTTAAAGTGAGCGAGATTAAGCGGCACTGCATAAGTGAGGTGACATTTTTATCGTTAATGATAATGCAGATAATCTGAAGTGCGATTCGGGTCATATCTTTACTTTTGACTCAAAGCAAAAAGAGAGGTTTGGCCTTAACGGCTGATATTCAAATATTAAAAAAGCAAAATTTAAAGTTACTACTTCTTTTAAACTAGACAAGTCACAAGGTTGCTTTATAATTTTAATCAAATTTTCTAATGTAGATTCTGCCAATGCCTATCGTATTTATTCTTTTTATTGTCATCCCTATTATTGAAATCACTATATTGATTAATGTAGGTCAATTGATAGGCGCTTGGTATACCATCGCTTTGGTACTATTTTCTGCCTTTGTAGGGGTGAATATGTTGAGGTATCAAGGTTTGGCTACACTGGGGCGCGCTCAACAAAAAATGAGCCAAGGTGAGATGCCTCAGCAAGAAATGATAGAAGGTTTAGTGCTTGCAGTAGGTGGGGCGTTACTCATTACGCCTGGCTTTGTTACTGATGTGATTGGCTTTTGCTGCTTAGTGCCGTTGACCCGAATTGGTTTTATAAAAATAGTCAGCCATCGTTTTAAACATAGTATGTCAGCAAAAATGTCAGGGGCTGCTAGCTTTGGCAGTATGAACAGTGGCTCATTTCATAGTGAGACTAGTGCCGATGCTGATGCTAAATCTGGCGATGTATTTGAAGGCGAGTACAGCAAAGAAGCAGAAGCTAAATATACCTTGCGAGACATTAACTTAGATAAGCAAGATAACAACCATGATAACAAGGATTGAACTAATAGAGGGTGGGGTTTTAGCAGCTAAGTTCTTAATTTATGAAGCTGTTACATTGCTTTCACGCTTTGCCTCTATGCTTTAATTACCCGTTATCTCAGTTCAATCAGATACTTTTATAGTGTTTTTCCAGCTCTCACCCGATATTGAGCCGTCTTTGATATTCAATGTGTAAGGCTACTTTTATATGATATTTTGTAGAAACTCTTCGTTGCAAAATGCCAAGCGCAGCCTAATGGGTTGATCACAGTTTCTAACAAGCATATTCAATACAGCAAAACTTTAATCTTAAAGTAATCTTTATCAATACTACCCATGGCGTTGGTTCGTCAGCTTTTGTTTAATTCAATTCGTTGGTGCCTGATTTAGTTTTTTCTACTCTCTAACTCATTGATTTTACGATAACGATAGCTACCATTTCACTGGGAAACACCGAATTAACCTGCTAGGAAACCATAAATAAATGAGTTAGAGGACTTAGGTTTTTTAACTGGGCAGTAATGAATTCAATTAAATTGCAAATTACTATTGAAATCAGTTTGCCCAGACCCCAACTAGTAATCAACCAGTAACTTTTGCTAAATTAAAAAGTTACGGCTTAAATATATCTCATAATTATATTGAGTTTTTGTGATAAACCATTAGGAGAATCTATAAATGAACATTCGTCCACTTCACGATCGTGTAGTTATTCGCCGTAGTGAAGAAGAAAAAACAACAGCAAGTGGTATCGTTCTTCCAGGATCTGCAGCAGAAAAGCCTAATCAAGGTGTCGTGATTGCAGTAGGTTCAGGACGTGTACTTGATAACGGTGAAGTTCAAGCGGTAAGTGTAAAAGCTGGTGACACGGTATTATTTGGTCAATACTCAGGATCTAACGCTGTTAAAATTGATGGCGAAGAATTGCTTATCATGAACGAAAGCGAAATTTTCGGTGTGTTAGAAAGCTAATCACCCACTATTTTTTTAATTCAAGATTCTATTTTTAACACTTTATATCTTGAAATAATTCAAACAAAATTTAAGGAATTAGAACAATGGCTAAAGAAGTAATTTTTGGTGATGACGCGCGCGTCCGCATGCTTGCTGGTGTTAATGTTTTAGCAAACGCTGTTAAAGCAACTTTGGGACCTAAGGGTCGTAACGTAATTTTAGATAAGTCTTTCGGTGCTCCTACCGTAACTAAAGACGGTGTATCTGTTGCTAAAGAAATCGAACTTGAAGATAAGTTTGAAAACATGGGCGCACAGATGGTTAAAGAAGTTGCTTCACAAGCTAACGATGTAGCGGGCGACGGAACAACTACAGCGACAGTACTTGCGCAAGCAATTATTAAAGAAGGCCTAAAAGCCGTTGCTGCTGGCATGAACCCAATGGATCTTAAGCGTGGCATCGACAAGGCAGCAGCTGCTGTTGTTGAAGGCATTGCAGCGCAATCAGTACCTTGTACTGATGCAAACTCTATTGCTCAAGTAGGTACTATTTCTGCTAACTCTGATTCACAAGTAGGTGACATTATCGCTGAAGCTATGGCTAAAGTCGGTAAAGAAGGTGTTATCACTGTTGAAGAAGGTACTGGTCTAGAAAACGAACTAACTGTTGTTGAAGGTATGCAGTTTGATCGTGGTTACCTATCTCCTTACTTCATCAACAATCAAGAAAGCATGTCTGTTGAGCTAGATGCTCCTTTCATCCTTTTAGTTGATAAGAAGATTTCTAACATCCGTGATCTACTTCCAACATTAGAAGCAGTTGCTAAAGCATCTCGCCCACTATTGATCGTTGCTGAAGACATCGAAGGCGAAGCTCTTGCTACGCTAGTTGTTAACAACATGCGCGGTATTGTTAAAGTTTCTGCTGTTAAAGCACCTGGTTTCGGCGATCGTCGTAAAGCAATGCTTGAAGACATCGCTACACTAACTGGCGGTACTGTAATCTCTGAAGAGATTGGTTTATCTCTAGAAGAAGTAACACTTGAGCAATTAGGTTCATGTAAGCGTATTTCTATCTCTAAAGAAAACACCACTATTGTTGATGGTATCGGTGAATCAGTTGCTATTGAATCACGTGTTAACCAAATTCGAGCACAAATCGAAGAAACTTCTTCTGATTACGATCGTGAGAAGCTACAAGAGCGTGTTGCTAAACTAGCAGGCGGCGTTGCAATTATCAAAGTTGGCGCGGCAACTGAAATAGAAATGAAAGAAAAGAAAGCACGTGTTGAAGATGCATTACATGCAACACGCGCAGCAGTAGAAGAAGGCGTTGTTGCTGGTGGCGGTGTTGCACTGGTACGTGCAGTACAGAAAATAACAGGTCTTGAAGGCGCTAACGCTGATCAAACTGTTGGTATCGAACTTGCACTTAAAGCGTTTGAATCTCCACTACGTCAAATTGTTGAAAACTCTGGTGAAGAGGGTTCAGTCGTTGTATCTAAAGTACGTGAAGGTGAAGGCGCATTCGGTTATAACGCTGCTACCGGTGAATACGGCGATATGATCGCAATGGGCATCTTAGATCCAGCTAAAGTAACACGTGCAGCGCTACAAGCAGCAGCATCGGTTGCAGGTCTTATGATCACTACTGAAGTAATGATCGCAGATAAGCCAGCAGCTGGCGGCGCTCCTGCTATGCCTGATATGGGCGGCATGGGCGGAATGGGCGGTATGGGCGGCATGATGTAAGCCAACCACTTCCTAGATAGTAAAAAAGCCTGAATTTATTCAGGCTTTTTTTTGTCTTTAATTTATGCAAGGCTAGGTATATGTTGATGCTTTATTAGTAAATGGATTTCTGAAAAGGTTGTAAATTGAGCACTGTTTGTTAGGCAGCATGCTTTCTGCAAAAAAATAGTTTAAATAGATGATTATTTACAAGGGGTAGGCTAAGCGTGGGCAGTTTACTTTTTATTTTCACCCTGATGATTAAACTTGAAGCATGCGTATAATGTGAAGAAGTTATTATAGGAGTGCTACTGATGAATGTTACTTTAGGTAAAGAATTCGAGCGAAGAATTACTGAGAAGGTCTCCGATGGCTTATATACCTCAGCAAGCGAGGTGATCCGTGATGGACTGAGAATGTTATTTGAAAAGGATGTTGCTAAAAATAAGCAGCTTGAAATACTACGTGAAGAGGTAGCGAAAGGGTTTGAACAGCTAGCAGCTGGCGTATCTTCAAAGCAAAGCGTAATGGATATCTTTGAACAAGCTTCCCTTTGCGTAGATGAAATGCCTGCAAGAAAAAATGATAATGTCGAACTATAGGTTATCTCCTTTAGCAGCAGAGGATC
>JBALXS010000111.1:0-15132 GCA_036960485.1 Oceanospirillaceae bacterium | reverse complement strand
ATTCCATTTTTACATAAAGTTATCACCTCAGCGGCGTTTAGTGATTTGCCGATTGATACCCAGTTCATTGAAAAAAATGAGCAAGTGCTATTTAGTCAAGATTACGACCGCAATAAAATATTGGCGATTGCCAGCTGCGCAAAAATAATCTCTGAAATGGCGATTTCTGACGCATCGTCTGCTGTATCACCGTTTGCAAGTGCCAGCCAATGGCGCATGAACCAAACCTCTAACCGTGATGTGCATTGGTTAAATGCAAAGCAAAATGACAGCGCTACTGAGCAGATCGATACTGTCACTGTAAATGAGACGCAAGCTGCATTACCCAGCAGTGCTGGATTTAGTAGTAAAACGCGCGATTTTAATGTCAGCATCGCGCAGCAACAATACAGCATTCAAGCAACGCTGCAGGGCGATCAACTGATTGCCTGCGTTAATGGCGAGCAAATTAAGCTGCATATGTTCATTAAGAATCTACAACTGAACTTGTTCTATGCAGGCCTTGCAATAGAACTACATCAAGTTGATTTTTCTGGCGATGCAGAAAGCGATCATCATCAAGGTGCACTTACAGCACCAATGAATGGCCGTGTGATTGCAGTATTAGTTAAGGATGGCGATACAGTAAGCAAAGGCGATCCTTTAATCATCATTGAAGCAATGAAAATGGAACACACTATTACAGCACTTGAAGATGGTGTGGTGGCAGATGTGTTTTACGCACAAGCAGAACTGGTTGCAGAAGGCGATATATTAATCGCTATGCAAAGTGATGAAGAAGAAGGTAAATAAAGCGCTTTGATCAAACGTGCAAACATAGACTTTAATGCACTATATTTGCACACTGCCAGTGGTAACAGTTCACCATTAAACGTGCATAATTTAAGGTTAAGTATGAGTAATCGAAAAGTTAAAATTGTAGAAGTTGGCCCAAGAGATGGCTTGCAAAACGAAGCTAAATTAATCGACACCAGCACCAAAGTTGAATTGATTAGCCGCCTAGCGGACGCAGGCCTTAACTATATTGAATCAGCTAGTTTTGTGTCTCCCAAATGGGTGCCACAAATGGGTGATGCCAGCCAAGTGATGACTACTATCAACCCCAAGCCTGGTGTTGTTTACAGTGCTTTAGTGCCTAATTTACAAGGTTTTAAAGCTGCATTAGAGGTTGGCGTTAAAGAAATTGCAATCTTCTCTGCTGCCTCTGAAGCGTTTTGTCAAAAAAACACTAACTGCTCTATCGCTGAAAGCTTGCAGCGCTTTGAAAGCATTATGGAATTGGCAAAGAGCAACAATGTAAGAGTACGCGGTTACTTATCCACGGTACTTGGCTGCCCCTATCAAGGCGATGTAGATACTGCACAGGTAGCAAATATCAGCAAACATTTATATCAGATGGGTTGCTATGAAATATCCTTAGGCGACACCATCGGTGTTGGTACTGCATACAATGTAAAAGCGATGCTCGAAACTGTTGCAAAAGAAGTGCCTATGGCAGATTTAGCAGTGCATTTTCATGATACCTACGGCCAAGCACTTACTAATATCTACGCAGCACTGGAGCTAGGTATCAACACTGTAGATAGCTCTGTAGCAGGCTTAGGCGGTTGCCCTTACGCAAAAGGTGCCAGTGGTAATGTGGCTACAGAAGATGTTGTCTATCTACTTAATGGGCTAGGGATAGAGACCGGCATAGACCTGCAAAAGGTAGCAGCTACTGGTCAATGGATTAGCGAGCATTTGAATAAAGCAAATAACTCTAAAGTTAGTCAAGCACTGAACCTTAGCTGCTAGGCTTTAACCAATGCTCATTTGCAGAATACAACTAAAAAACTAAAGAGCATATAACAAACAAAAAGTTATATGTTCTTCTTCATTTCTTGCTTTAAACCGTCCCTCTTTTCTTTAGAATTCACTGTATAGCGTAAATATCGCGGAATATATCATTACAAAACGATGCCCCACATTGATACTTACTTTTAATAGTCGTTATAAAACACCTTTTATAGAGCATCCAAATGCAGGCCTTACTGGTATGCGTGTTTCACTTATTGCTTAAATCCAGCAGGAGTGCTCACGCCGAGTAATTTATTGGCTAATAATTAGCTACTCTATTCGGTTGTGTGTGTGTTTATGCGTTAGCCGCTCAACCTTCTAATAGTGTTTTAAGGAGCATATCTATTTCTCTTTTAAGGTCCTTATCTTCAATTTTATTAGCATTAATTTGGGCATCTTGCAGGTTTTTTAGAGCAGCGTCGGTGTTGCCTAGCCCAATTTGCAATTCAGCTAAAGAATAAGCAATTGAAGACATATAGTCTTTAGAATTAATAGCCGTTGCTTTATCTAGCGCTTTTTTGTAGACAATTTCAGCCTCTTCTAACTCTTCTGTAAAATCCGCAAGAGCTTCCCATTGTACTGGATGATCATTGTCTGTATTTTCATTATCGATGCAAATAGCTTTTAGCTCTGCATACAGCGGATAGAATGTCTGCGTGTCATCCTTACTGGCCGCTTGCATTAATTTTTCAGCTAAGCTGTGGACGGATTTATATATTCTGGTATTCATCATTGCTAAGCGCCTTTCTCTACATCAAGTAATCTAATAAATAGTAAATTAACTAATTAATCTATTTACTTATTTTTCGCTATAAAGAAAAATTAAGTAAGAAAAATAGTTCGCCATATGTTAAATCAAAAAATCAAAAGAAACCTCTCTTTTAGCACCTATACAACCATAATTTGCTATGTATTCAAGCATATTGAATATTAAGCAATCCCAGCTCAGTGAAATCCAACGGCCTGAAATCATCAAGATTACCACTATCAATCGCAATGACCAATCGCAATGACTGCCCCCCTGCTTTGAAATTGTAGATTTCATCTACAACAGTGATAGCCAGCGTCACGCACTAACTTACTAATCAAGACTCTGCTTTTCGATCTAATGGAGAAATGCACTATATGGGGCGCAAAAGCCACGTAATATTTATAGCGCAAACGCTGTTATAATGTTTAACGCTAAACCTCGGCTGGGAAAGTAATTGCATCAACAACATCAGTTTGAGCTTAAGCTCTGAGATTAATACTCTAATCCCCTTTTTACCCTTAATCCGAATTGCAGCGGCTTTTTACAGCTAATTATCATGAAAACATAGACTAAAGTGTTAATCACCCATAAAAGTGAAGTAATTAAAACGGGATTGTCGACAATATTGTCGTTTTCAGGTAGAATTATTCATATATCAAGATCTAGAGTAATTCTAGTGAATAAATTAGATATACGCCGACATTTTCATATTATAGTAATTAAACGGCAGACAAACAGATGAGGGCTAAACCGTGTTAAAAGCTTACCGTAAACATGTAGAAGAACGTGCTATTCAAGGCGTTCCAGCATTACCATTAGATTCAGATCAAACTGCAGCTTTAGTAGAACTACTAAAAGCACCTCCGGCTGGCGAAGAAGATTTCATTCTTAACCTTTTGACCGATCGCGTTCCTGCGGGCGTTGACCAATCTGCTTATGTGAAAGCAGGATTTTTGGCCGCTATCACCACAGGCGAAGCAGAATCTCCCTTAATTTCAAAAGTTTTAGCGGTTGAAATTCTAGGTACCATGCTAGGCGGCTATAACATACAGCCTTTAATAGCTTGTCTTGAAATTGATGAATTAGCGCCAGCAGCGGTTAAAGCACTTTCACATACTTTATTAATGTTTGATGCTTTTTACGATGTAAAAGAAAAAATGGATGCTGGAAACGCATCTGCTAAGCAAGTAATTGAATCTTGGGCGCAAGCTGAATGGTTTACTTCTAAGCCAAAACTTGCTGATAGCATTAAGCTAACGGTTTTTAAAGTACCAGGCGAAACAAATACTGATGATCTGTCTCCTGCACCGGATGCATGGTCTCGCCCTGATATTCCAGTACACGCCAATGCGATGTTAAAAATGACACGTGATGGTATTGAGCCACAAGAACACGGCGTACTAGGCCCATTAGCACAAATTGAAGCGGTTAAAGCTAAAGGCAACCCTGTTGTCTATGTAGGTGACGTTGTAGGAACTGGTTCTTCACGTAAATCTGCGACTAACTCAGTGCTTTGGTTCTTTGGTAATGATATCCCAAATATTC
This sequence comes from Oceanospirillaceae bacterium, assembly GCA_036960485.1. Taxonomy (GTDB): domain Bacteria; phylum Pseudomonadota; class Gammaproteobacteria; order Pseudomonadales; family Balneatricaceae; genus Rs1. The sequence goes on along the minus strand of JBALXS010000111.1, from coordinate 11,000 downwards.
CTAACAAGCGTACCGCTGGTTTTTGCTTTGGTAATAAAATTGCGCCTATCTTCTTTAATACCATGGAAGATGCGGGTGCATTACCTATCGAGCTGGATGTTGATAGCATGCAGATGGGCGACGTTATCAATGTTTACCCTTACGAAGGTAAAGTAACTAACGAAGCTGGCGCAACAATCTCTACTTTCGCGCTTAAAACCCAAGTATTACTTGATGAAGTTCAAGCCGGTGGTCGTATACCGCTAATTATCGGCCGTGGTTTAACTGAAAAAGCTAGAGAAGCATTATCATTAGGAAACACAGATCTTTTCAGATCTCCTGATCAACCTACCGCTGCTAGCGATCAAGGTTATACTCTTGCTCAAAAGATGGTTGGTAAAGCGTGTAATGTTGAAGGTATTTTACCGGGCACATATTGCGAACCTAAGATGACCACAGTAGGATCGCAAGATACTACGGGGCCAATGACACGTGATGAGCTAAAAGATCTTGCATGTCTTGGTTTCTCCGCTGATTTAACTATGCAGTCATTTTGTCATACCGCTGCTTATCCAAAACCTGTTGATGTAAATACACACCACACCCTACCCGATTTCATTATGAATCGTGGTGGAGTTGCACTTCGCCCAGGCGATGGTGTTATACACTCTTGGTTAAATCGTATGCTATTACCTGATACCGTAGGTACTGGTGGTGATTCACATACACGTTTTCCACTAGGTATCTCTTTCCCTGCAGGGTCTGGTTTAGTTGCTTTCGCAGCGGCAACCGGTGTTATGCCATTGGATATGCCAGAGTCAATCTTAGTGCGTTTCAAAGGCGAAATGCAACCTGGTATCACGCTACGTGACTTAGTACACGCTATTCCTTATCGTGGTATTCAAGAAGGCCTATTAACGGTTGAGAAATCTGGCAAGATCAATGAATTCTCGGGTCGTATATTAGAGATCGAAGGTCTTGAAGAGCTTACAGTTGAGCAAGCTTTTGAATTAACAGATGCTTCTGCTGAGCGTTCTGCTGCTGGTTGTACTATCACTTTAAGTGAAGCATCAGTAACTGAATACTTAAACTCTAACATCACTATGTTGAAGTGGATGTTAGGAGAAGGATACGGCGATACACGTACTATTTCGCGTCGTATTATTGCTATGCAAGAATGGTTAGCAAACCCAAGCTTAATGCGTGCTGATGAAAACGCGCAATACGCACACATCTTAGAAATCGATATTTCTGAAATTAAAGAACCGATTCTTTGTGCGCCAAACGATCCAGATGACGCCCGTTTATTATCAAGCGTTCAAGGTCGCAAGATTGATGAAGTCTTCATCGGCTCTTGCATGACTAACATTGGTCATTTTCGTGCAGCAGGTAAGCTATTAGAAGCTAACAAAGGTTCTATTCCTACTCGCATGTGGATTGCTCCACCGACTAAGATGGATGCAGCTCAACTTTCTGAAGAAGGTTACTACAACATCTTTGGCAGTGCTGGTGCGCGTATTGAAATGCCTGGTTGTTCTTTATGCATGGGTAACCAAGCAAGAATCGCTCCTAAATCAACGGCTGTTTCAACCTCTACACGTAACTTCCCTAACCGTTTAGGTGATGGTGCTGATGTGTTCTTAGCATCTGCTGAACTAGCATCGGTTGCTGCTATTACAGGTTCACTACCGACCGTGGCAGAATACTTAGAGCATGCTAAAACATACGATGCTATGTCTAGCGAAATCTATCGTTATTTAAACTTCGATCAAATGGAAACTTACGTTAAGAAAGCATCTAACGTAATTCCACTTGTAGAAGCGTAAATAGCCTTAATTGTTGTTCTTACGAAATAGACCATCAACCATTCATTAGTATTAATGAGTTGATGGTCTAGCATTCTCGCAATGCTATATCTGCAACAACATTAAGATGATATTATCCCGCTTAAGTACTGACTTAACGCGGGATTTTTTATGTTTTCAGCTTTAATATATACCCAGGAACTTGTCCGAAAACAAACTGATCTACTGCGATCGCAGTTCTCGGGCAGACTCCTAGAAAGCTCTTTCGTGTTTATTTTTCACCTAACAAAATGATGATTCATGGCCAATTTAATATTACTCAATAAACCTTTCCAAGTGCTAAGCCAATTCACAGATGATGGAGAGCGTACAACGTTGCGCAATTTTGTTAGCGAAAAAGGGTTTTATCCTGCTGGGCGCTTAGATTATGATTCTGAAGGATTGCTAATTCTTACAGATGACGGGCCAACTCAGCACCAACTGGCAAACCCGCAATTTAAGCTAGAAAAAACCTATTGGGTGCAAGTAGAAGGTGTAGTAGATCAAGAAGCCCTAGACCAGCTTATTAAAGGGGTTGTGTTAAAAGATGGTAAAACAAAACCTGCGCAAGCTCGAATAATGGAAGAACCTGATCTATGGCCGCGTAATCCACCAATAAGACAACGCAAAGACAAACCAACCTCTTGGCTAGAACTCAAAATTAAAGAAGGGAAAAATCGTCAAGTTCGACGCATGACTGCAGCGGTCGGCTACCCTACTTTAAGATTAGTAAGATATGCTATTGGCAACTGGACCGTTGAGAACTTAGCCTGTGGCGATACTAGCAAAGAAGTAGTGCATTTAGATGTCCCTAAAAAAACAGCTAATAAGAAATACATTTCTACTAAAAATCCTATTAGAAAGAGAACAAACAGATAGGATAGTTATATGCACTTTCTCTAAATGATGATTGCGTTTTAGCCTTGCTAAAAACGTAGCACGCTTTAAATAAGCTGGCTAATTGAAGCGAATTTTCCACGCGTCAGTTTAATTAAATCACTTGGCTTTAACTCTATCTCTAAACCTCTTTTGCCTGCGCTGACATAAAGTGTATCTAGTGCTTGAGCAGATTGATCAAGCACTGTTAGCAATGATTTTTTTTGCCCTAAAGGGCTAACGCCGCCTAGCACATAACCTGTAGTGCGCTCTACCAATACCTTGTCGGCCATGACTGCTTTTTTTGCTGCAAGTGCTTTTGCCACGCTTTTCATGCTGAGCTTGTCTAAAACAGGGATAACGGCGACCGCTAATCTGCCATCATCTAAACTGACGACTAATGTTTTGAAGATATTTTTAGGATCGACTGCTAGCTTCTCGGCCGCTTCAATTCCATAAGAAGTCGCTTTCACATCATGCACGTATTGGTGAATAATGTGGCTTATGTTCTGTTTTTTTGCAGTATTGATCGCCGGTGTCATCTTGCTCTCTTTTTGACTGAGTTTCTTAACAAATATCAGTTTAGGTTAGTGTCATTGAAGAGCTATTGCTAAAAAGCTGCTCTAAAGCACTAGCAAAGCAGATTGCTGATGTTACTTTGCCAGCAACCTACTCTTTACGTCTTAAAGCGCGGTTTACAGATCAATCTCTAAATCAGAGCGCGCATAACTACAACAAGGCAAGAATTCACCGTTTGCTTTGTCCTCTTCATCTAAAGCCAATGCATCAGGCGCATGAATTTCGCCATTTATCAATGTGCTATTACAACTACCACAAATTCCCGCTAAACAGCTGTAATCAGGATAGATGCCAAGGCTTTCTGCTGCATCTAAAATTGTTTGATCAGCATCTACTTCCATTTCTAAGCCACTTTGTAAAAACTTTAGCTTATACGGCCCTTTACTTGCTTTGCTGTCTTCGCCCTGCTCAATATTATTTGTACTGCTATCAATCACAAAACTTTCTTGATGGTATTGCGTTGCAGGCAGTTTTAACTCAGTAAGTATATTACTAACGCTATCCATAAATCCGTCGGGACCACAAACAAGTACTTCACGCTCTAATACATCACTACAAAATGCTTGCAGTATTTCAGGGCCGAATCGGCCGCTACTATTAACAACCTCATAATCATCAATAGCGTCTTGGCGCGTAAAATTACAAGATAAAGATAACTTTGCTGATCCATTCGCCATTGATTTTAGTTCATTAAAACAAATCAAATCTGCTGCTGTTTTAGCGCTGTGATGAAAATGAACATCCATATCAAGCGCTAGATCTGCAATGTAACGCACAATTGATAGCATCGGTGTGATGCCTGATCCTGCCGATAGCAGTAATAACTTAGGTAAGCTTTGAGCTGCTAGGTGAAAAACACCGCTCGCATTACTACTATTGATAGAAGAACCTACCTTAAAGCTGTCGTGTAACCAGTTTGAAACAACGCCTTGTGTTACTCGCTTAACGGTAATTGAGATGATATCAGGAGTAGATGGACTTGAAGATAACGTATAACAGCGCGGATATTTTTGATCGTTGATAACCGGCTGTAACGTAATAAACTGACCCGGCAAATACGAGAACCGACAGATGGGATCGGCAACGAACTTGAATGTTTTAACATCCTCTGTCTCATCAATGATCTGGACACAGCGCAGCAACATATTACCTGCTTGTTTAGAGCTAGAAGCTAGCGCAAGTTGCTGTGATAAGCGACTGTTTTCAAACGACCAACTATCTATATACTCAGGCTTCGCTTTGGTTTTTAATACTTCAACTTTATCACCAACACGAATAATACCAGGCTTTACAACCAGCATGTTTTCGCCAAAGATTACGTCACCATCTTGCGCTTGCTGCTTGCGATAAGTACCTAAAGTTTTTACTGGTTCTGATTTACTATCATGAATGGCAGTGGTGGGATCTACCGTTGTAAAAATACAGCGGCCGCAAGGCTTAGGCAGATCGAAAATAACTTCGCCTATCTTAATTTGCGCCCATTCATCTTCCGCCCAAGCAGGTACACCACTAATAGTGATATTTGGCCTAAAGGCTGCCATGCTAACAGGTGCTAATAAACGCTGATTTAAATGATCAAGTGAGTGAGTATTGGTGATTAGTAGTGGGAAACCATCAGCAAAAGCAACTTGATGCGCATCGTGGTCAGCCACTTCTCTATTTGAGTTATCGCCAAAGAATAAAATACGTAACGGCTCATCAAAAATAGCACTAATCCATTGATCTACCGCATAACCACAGCCTTGGCCTAAAAATTTGGTCCCCCACACTTCTGTTGGGTAGTACTGCTGAGAAAAAGTGTGTTGCTCTAGGATCAAATCATCACAACTAGCATGTTTAAGAATTAAGTTGTCAGCAGCATATTCACAAGTAATGGCGGTAATTTTAGGATGAGTACGCCCTGTCACAAAACGACCGTCCATCTTTGTTAGCATAAAGCGTCTATCGCCCTTTATCCCAGCATTGAGTATTTCTGCTGAATCACAATCGATACCTGCAGCGGATTTTAATGGATAAAAAGTTAAGCTTTCAACGTAAGCATTAGACATGTACATACCTTTTAAAAAGTCATTATTATATAAGGTTAAGAGTAACTTAAGGCGGCGTGCTAGGCTACTGCTTTACTTAAATCATCACGCTTATTTTATATGAGCTAATTAGCAATTTGCCTTCATTTTTATATAAATTTTACTATGATTAACAGTGAAGAGGCGTATTTTATTAAAAGAGTGGAAGAGTGCAGAATAGAATGATTACAAGCTCATTATTAGTCAGGCTTATGCAAAGCGATTATTATAACTGTTGGTAAACGATGTAAAGCCCAGCAGCGTGTCAATTTACAAGGCAGGAGCTTTTAGTAATGGAAGATTCACCCCCTAATGCTTGAATTTGCGTATATAAACTTTGTCTCGTAGTGATCTTAATACTACTTTTACTATTCAATATCATACAAAGATCTTTTAACTAGATATACCACAATCAAGCTCCCTTTCATCGTCATAAAAAGGAGCTTACAGAATTAACTACGCTGGCGGTAAATAGCACCTTGAAACAGGTTAGCGTATTGGGTCGCTGGAGTTAAAAATGCTTGATAACTTTTTTGCACTTTCGCAAACTCTGGATTTGCAGCAGCAAGCTCATCCATTACCTCAATACTGGCCTTTTTCAATGCCTCAACTACATCCGTTGGGAACTCTTTGAACTTAACGCCCTTTTCTTGCAGTTTAAGCATCGCTAGCGTATTAAAATAATCAAACTGAGCTAATGTTTCAACAGAAGTAGCACGAGCAGCTTCTTCTACAATCGCTTGTAAATCTTTAGGCAGTTCAGCAAATGCATCTTTGTTAACCACAATTTCAAGCGCAGCGCCAGGTTCGTGAAAGGCTGGTGTGTAGCAAAGATCAGTGATTTTATTTAAACCGAAAGCTTGATCTAACATAGGCCCCACCCACTCAGCGGCATCAATAGCACCTGATTTAAAGGCAGGGAAAATTTCCGGTGGCGGCAGCAAGATAGCATTAACGCCAAGCTTGCGCATTGCCTCTCCACCTAAACCTGCAATACGCATATTTAAGCCAGAAAGGTCTTTAACAGAGTTGATTTCTTTTTTGAACCAACCACCTGATTGGGTACCTGAATTGCCGCTATAAAAGCCTTTTAGACCGCGCTGGTCATAAATTTCATCCCACAGTTGCTGGCCTCCACCATACTGTAGCCAAGCGACGTGCTCAGTTGCTGTCATCCCAAAAGGAACGGTGCTGAAAAAATGAATTGCTGAGTTTTTACCCGCCGAGTAGTAAGGTGTACTGTGGCCAATTTCAGCTGTACCTTTTTGTACTGCATCTTCAACCGCAAAAGGAGGTACTAGTTCGCCACCAGAATACACTTTAAAGCTCAAGCGACCGCCAGACATTGCCTCTACACGCTTGGCAAAACTGGTGACATTTGTGCCAACACCTGGCGCTTTAGCAGGAAAACTGGTTGGTAACTTCCACTGTATTTTACCACTTGCGATAGCGGGTGCGCCGGTTATTGCAACACCGGCTCCTGCCAAAGCGGCACCTTGTAAAAATTTTCTACGCTGCATAAATGCTCCTTATTAAGTTGTTTTCTCTATCGTTCTTATTTCGTTCTAAATGTATCACGCTCTGTTCATCGCTATGAAAAAATCCATGTGGGCAACCAGGTAACCAATTCAGGGAAAACGACTAACACGCCCATTGTAATTATTTGGATAAAAACAAAAGGAATAACGGATTTGTAAATATCTATAGTACTGATGCTTTTTGGTGCTACTGAACGGAAATAGAATAACGCAAAGCCGAAAGGCGGTGTTAAAAAGCTGGTTTGTAAATTGATAGCGATCATTATCGCAAACCATATTGGATTGAAATCCATCGCCAAAATAACTGGGCCGACGATAGGAATCACAATAAATAGAATTTCAACGAACTCTAAGATAAAGCCAAGTAGAAATACCACTAGCATTACCGCAATGAGTGCGCCCCATTTATCGCCAGGTATTTGCGATAAAAGATGCGCGACCATTTCATCCCCTTCAAAGCCTCTAAAAACTAAAGATAACATTGAAGCGGCTATGATGATGGCGAACACCATGCCAGAAACGCTCACGCTTTGGCTAATCGCATCTCTTAAGATGTTGTCCTTTACTAGCCTATGGGATGAAAAAACCAAAGCGCTTAATAAAATCAAACTCAATCCAATGGCAGCCACACTGCCGTAATCTAATACTAACGAGCCACTGCTTAAATCTATTTTTGAAATGTCATATGAAATTAATAAGCTCAAGCTAAACGCTGCTATAGCGCCTAATAAAATGAGTTTCTTAAGCCAGTTAACTGCATTGACGCTGTTTGCCGCGGCTATTAATAAAGTTCCAGCAACACCTACAGCTGCTGCTTCAGTAGGTGTTGCTACGCCAAACAGGATTGAACCTAGTACTGCAATAATCAACAGTATCGGTGGCATAAATGCGGTGCAAATTTCCTGTATAGATATGCTTTGTTGGATAGCTGTGTTTTCTTGCTTTGCGCCCGATATAGGATGATTCGTTACACGCGGTTCAGGTTCAATAAAACGATTATGGATAAAAACATAAAACGCGTAGAGCAAAACCAGCAATAGGCCCGGCAGTATAGCGCCTGCGAATAAATCACCAACAGAAACGGGGTCTGGGGCAAAGTTTCCAATGTTTTGCTGTGCTTCTATATAAGCATTTGAAATTTGATCGCCAAGCAAAATCAACACTATCGATGGCGGTATAATTTGCCCTAAAGTGCCTGAAGCACAAATAAGGCCTGATGATAAACGTACAGAGACACCCGCTTTTAACAGTGCCGGCAAGCTTATCATTCCCAGCATAACGATAGTGGCACCGATAATACCTGTTGATGCAGCAATCAACGTGCTAACAATCAATACTGAATAAGCTAACCCTGCCCTATCACCGCCAAAAAAACTGGCCATTATTAATAGCATGCGCTCAGCAACTTTTGAACGTTCTAATAAAATACCCATCATCACAAATAGCGGTATCGCTATCAGTAATGAATTGTTCATGATGCCAAATACACGCTGTGGGAATGCCCCAAAAAAGCTTAAATCGAAATGGCCAAAAAATGCAGCGATAACCCCTATTATTACCGGGATGCCAGAGATGGCTAGCATAACCGGCATACCACTCATGATCGCAATTAACAAGGTAACCACTAATATTAGTAACCAAATAGCCGTAATGCTCATCAGTGATGTGCCTCAACATTGCTTGAAGCTGCCAAGCTATCAGGTATTTGTGATAAGTATTTTCCGCGGCGCACGATGACACAAGCACCTTGTATAAACATCAACAAAGACACTAACGGTAGCGTTGATTTAACTAGGAAAAGCCCGCCTAAACCGCCTGTTTCCCGCGAGCCTTCAAATATGCTCCAAGCGTAATAAATATCAGACCATACCCAATATAATATAAGCAAAAAAACTGGCATCAGAAAAAATACCACCGCGATTATATCAACTTGCTGTTGCACCTTAATGGATTGGTTCTCGCGAAACACATCAACCCGAACATGCTTGTTACAACCAAAAGTATACACAATACTGAATACCACTAACGCACTAAAATTATAAAGGGCGAAGTCATGTAACTGTAAAAACCCAATGTCGTAGATATACCTTAAGAACACAATACAGATTTCGCTAAATACTAATGCCACAACTAAAAAGAGACAAATCTTCTCAACTAATAAATGAATAAATAAACTAATTTTGTAAGGCATGCTAGAGGATATTTTGAATAACGTTTTGTGTGGTATACCATCTGGAATTTTTTGTGAGAAATGCAATGTTGAACCCTTTTACGAATAGCAAAATTATATGAAACTGTATGCTTTTATACGTTAAACTTTAACCAGAATTTATCTTTTATTCAATCAATATTGGTTTTATTTTATACTTGAACTACTTTTGAAATTATGCTTAAGCGCAACGTAAGGTACTGTTTAAATAAACAGTTTAAACTAGTAACTTATATCGGTATTTTAGGCTCATAAATAAAGCCTATAGATGCCTTAACGATAGCAAGGCATCTTATCGCTGTATTATAGAGAACGACTAGCTTCTTTAACGTTAAAAGCCTCAATAGAATGCGTTAATTGGCGCGCCTGCGCCGAAACAGTATCGCTTAGTTGCAGGTTGGTATCACAAGATAAAGCGGTATCGTCAGTGACATTACGAATAGAAACAATATGCTCATTCACAGCACTAGCCATTTCACTTTGTGATTCAACAGCACTGGCAACAGAAGTTGTCATACTTAGAATCATTTTTATATCTTGGGTGATTTCGTGCAACATATCGCCTGTGGTTGATGCTTGCTCAGTACTCATCTCTCCTTGTGCACGACACTTATTCATTAAATCCACAATAAGGCTGGTGCGCTGCTGTAAGTTGGCAATAATTAACTCGATTTCTGTGGTCGATTCTTGTGTTTTATTCGCAAGTGAACGCACTTCACCTGCTACTACGGCAAAACCTCGCCCTTGCTCTCCTGCTCTAGCGGCTTCTATAGCAGCGTTTAAAGCCAATAGATTGGTTTGCTCAGCAATGGCACGAATCACATCTACAACAGTGCCAATATTCTTACTATCGGTTTCTAGCTCATTAATCACTTGTTCGGAATCAAGCAGATTACTCGATAATTCACGGATTTGATTAATAGTTTTATTAACACCATCCAGACCTAATACAGCATTTTGATCCGCTAGCTGTGCTTTTGCAGCTGTATCTGCGGTGTTTTGTGATATTTCTCCCACAATGCTTACCATGTCAGATACAGCGCTAGCAACCATATCGGACTCAGCGATTTGCTTTTTCATCCCTTGCGTCGTGGCAACTGCATTTGAAGATAGTTGGCCAGTGGTTTGATGCAAGGTGCTAACAGAGTGATCAACATCAACTATTAGCTCCTGAAATTGGCTGAGCATAGTATTAAACCTTTCGGCCATTTCTGAAACCTCGTCGTTGCCGTCAATATTTGCACGTAGTGTTAAGTCCTTACTAGTGCTGATTTTTTGCATCGTGCCCTGTAGATTAGCTATCGGCGTAAGAATACTGCGCATGGTAGCGATTGATAGAAAAACTGCGATGGTGAAAATAGCCAAAAATAAAATAGACATAACAACATAAATGCGTTGTGACGTTGCTGCTATTTCACGCATATTAGCGGCAACTATCTGCTGTAAAGATGTTTCAGCATTATCAATAATAACCGCCAATTGCGCGAGCACACCTTGCTCACTTTTCATACCTAATTTTGTATTTAGCTCCACCAGTTGATTAAAGTTATTTTGATAGCGCTGTAATGCAGCGCTTGATGGTTGAGATAACTGACTTTGAGATAATTTAGTAAGATTGCTTTTTACAAGGTTGATGTACTGTTGCTGATTGTGCATCGCAAAGCTGTTTACATCACTTTTAATCTTCAAAAACACACTGAGCTGTTCAAATGAATTATTAGTTAAACTGCTGGTAAAAGAAAGTGCTGCATCTTGTAGCTGCCCAGTAACACCCTGTGCATCATTTAAACCAATGCTCTTTTGCAAATCGACCAAAATACTAAATTGTTTTTGATACTGGCTAATTTGCGTATTTAAATTATCAATTGGCGATATATCTAGAGCTTGGCTTTTAAAAATAGCTTTAAGC
>JBALXS010000110.1:0-15153 GCA_036960485.1 Oceanospirillaceae bacterium | reverse complement strand
TAGCGAATGCAATCGCCTTATTCTTTGTCGAACCTTTATTGTTAATGCTGCTCTCATCAATAATTTTAAAGGAGAAATCGTCACCCCTTCGCTACTTACTCGCCTTCATTGGCCTCGTGGGTGCAATGGTGGTCATCAGGCCTAATTGGGAACTCTACGGCTGGCCCGCAATACTCCCTATCTGCTGCGCACTATGCTTCGCGATCTATCTACTCATTATTCGCAGCACACGCAGCCAAGTATCCACCACCCAAGCTCAAGCTTATATCAGTTTAGCTGGCACCGTCATTTTAGGCGCGGTGTTGTATCTCGGCCAAGGCTTTGATATTCCCGTACTGAAATGGAATAGCATTGAGTCTTCAAATTATAGTTTGATTTTGTTGTTGGGTTTTTTCGCCACATTAACCCATTGGTTGATGGGTAAAGCCTTCACCTTGAACCAGGCCAATATCTTGGCGCCTTTTCGCTATTTAGAAATTATCAGTGCTACAGCATTGGGATATTTGATATTTAATGATATTCCGGATTTGATGACTTGGCTGGGGACGGCGATTATTTTGAGTTCTGGGTTGATGTTGATGCGTTTACAGAGATATGAAAAGTAACCACAACGAAAAACGGCTACCTAAGTAGCCGTTTCAACTTAATGCTTAAAGAATTACTTCCAATCTGTAACGTGTTTGATCTCTAGGAAATCTTCCAATCCCCAAATACCACCTTCACGACCATTACCTGATTGCTTGTAACCACCAAATGGAGCAGTTCCTTTAGAATCAACGCCGTTAACGCGTACCATGCCGCTACGTAATCTACGCGCAACACGCTTGGCCTTCTCTGGATCTTGAGTTTGTAGATAGTTAGTTAAGCCATAAACCGTATCATTGGCAATCGCGATTGCTTCTTCTTCTGTATCAAAAGGAATCATTGCAAGCACTGGTCCAAACACTTCTTCGGTGGCAATATCCATGTCGTTATTAACATCAGCGAAAACTGTTGGCTTAACGTAGTAACCAGCGTCAAAGCCTTCTGGACGACCTACACCACCAGCAATTAGATTAGCACCTTCATTGATACCAACTTGAATAAGCCCTTGGATCTTATCAAATTGAGCTTGGCTGATCACAGGGCCAATATGACGACCACTGTCACTTGGCTTGCCAACTGTTACAGAATTCGCCGCATCCATCGCTATTTTAACAGCACTATCATAAATTGAACGCTCAACTAGCATTCTAGAAGGAGCATTACATGATTGACCGGTGTTGCCAAAACAATGAATAACGCCGCGCTTTACCGCTTTTTCATCAGCATCTGCGAAGATGATGTTCGCACCTTTGCCGCCTAACTCAAGTGTTACGCGCTTTACCGTATCTGCAGCAGCTTTAGTGATCAGTGCACCAGCGCGAGTAGAACCTGTGAACGACAACATATCAACATCAGGATGAGAAGATAGCTGAGTGCCAACACCCACGCCATCGCCATTTACCATGTTAAATACGCCAGCTGGGAAGCCTGCTGCGTCTATGATTTCAGCAAAAACGATTGATGAAAGTGGTGCGATTTCTGAAGGTTTTAATACAACAGTACAACCCACAGCTAATGCCGGAACAACTTTCAGCGTTACTTGGTTCATCGGCCAGTTCCAAGGCGTGATCAAACCGCACACGCCGATAGGCTCTTTGATGATGCGCTCTGAAGTATTCTCTGCTGTGATTGGTGATTCAAATTCCATATCAGCGAAAGCGTCGATGAAACCTTTAATATGCGAAGCACCTGAACCTGCTTGTGCTCTAGTCGATAAATCGATCGGTGCGCCCATTTCCATAGAGATAGCTTGCGCCATATCCCCAGAACGCTTTTTGTATTCTTCAAGTAATGCATTTAGTAGTCTTAAACGCTCTTCTTTCGGCGTTTGTGACCAGCTATCAAAAGCGTCGCGTGCAGCGCTAACGGCAGCATCTGTGTCCGCTTGATCACCTATTGAAATAACGGCGCAAGCTTTTTCTGTAGCCGGATTGATCACTTCAAAGTCATTGCTTTGTTGAGGTGCTACCCATTGACCGTTAATGTAAAAATTGCGTTTGTCTAACATCTGACTCTCCTAATCCATAAAGACATAAGATCTAAAGTGATCTAATGCATCTTCGCTTACTAAAGTATTAATATCTATTGGTTGTAAACTATCATCCAAACAAGTTTTATACAGGCTTAACACATCGATAAGCCCCTGCATTTTAGCTTTTCTATCTTCTACAGCTAGCAGTGGAGCGTGTGTTGATAAATATAATACGGGTTTGTGCGTGGTTAAATAAACTTCTAAGCTTGGCATTAACTGATATTCACCACCTTCAATATCAATTTTCATCACATCAATTTGTTGGATCGGGGACATTGACAAAAACTGCTCCCACTTAAGTGTGAGTACATCAACACCACTGCCTTCGTTATCAAATAATAAGCTGGTCATGCTGTCACCAGGCTTCCCTCTATGGCTAGCCATGCGTGATATCGACATCGTTTCTGCCAGTGCGAAACTGTATGAGGTTACATTTTTTAATTTGTTTAAATCAATGTTCCAGCGCAAATAGCGATAAGCGGTAGGATCAGGTTCGAAACAAATAACCTGTTTTGCCAACTGCGACGCATGCATTACTGTTGGCCCTATCCAGGCACCTATGTCGCAGTAATTTTTCTGCTTAGTTAAAAAGTGCGACAAAATTTTATAGGTGTTTGGCTCCCAAGTACCCGCGGCGGCTTTGCCCCAGAAGTCAGCGTGATAAGGGTCAACTTTATATGGATATCCAGCAATATCAGCATCCATATACCCTTGTATTAGATAGCCTTCTTGCAGTGTTTTATCACTCATGGTGCTTCTCCAAAACTAACGCTAGACAGTGATGATGTAATCACTCGGCGATTACCTGCTGTGGATATACTTACCTTTGCAGCCTTTCTATGCAAGGTCAACAAGGTCAACAAGGTCAACAAGGTCAACCTATTAATGGGGCCTAAGCAAATAAACTCAATGCTAACTATAAGAGACCGTTTAACGATTGCGTGTGACACTTAAGCCACCCCAGCAAGGGATGTATTATCAACCTTTACTTAGCAGCCCTTCTACCACTTCCTGAACCTGTAGTGCCTCTTCAAAACTTGCAAGACTGTGCGGTTCATTGCGCAGCATTTTTACCACTTGTGCTAGTTGGGTGTAATCTAAATCGCCTGCTAGATCGATATCGACATCTTTCCAGCAGTCATCTTCACTGATTTTAAGTGCTCGAAAGCCAGTAAAGTGAATTGATTTATGTTCGCCATAAACAATCCAATTATTGGTATCTGGGCCATTGCCACCTACAACGCCTTGTAATCGAACATCAATCCCCTGGCTGCGATAATTTGCCTGCACTAGCGTTTCCGCATAGCCCTCACGGGTGTATTCTACTTTGGCATCGATCAGCTCTAGCTCACCGATAAGGCGTTGATGCAAGAAAACGAAATGTGAGTAAACTTCTCTAAGAAACCCTCCCTGTTCTCTCAAGCACAACCAGTTACTGGCATTACTCTGCCAGCGTCTTGGCCAAGCGCTGTAGTGAAATTGAAACTCTATACTGGTAATTTGCTGTTTATTCATTGATTCGAGCTGTGCTGCTATTTCAGCAACCACAGGGCTTGAAGCTAGGGATAAGTTAACTGCAGCTTTAACAGATGTTTGTTTCAATCGAGCAATAAACGCTTTAGATTCTGCTACATTTACCGCTAGAGGTTTTTCACACCAAATAGCTTTGTTGTTATCAAGTGCCATGTGGCAATACTGCATATGGCTATTGGGTGGTGTGCCTATATACACAACATCAACATCAGAACGCTCCATCAAGGCTTGAGCTGAACTTTCTACACTAATTTTTGAGCGCTGTGCTTCATCTAAGGACAATGCTTCTAGAGAAATAGGAGTAGCATCGAAAACAGCGACAACTTCGACATCAGGATGGCGCTGGGCTGCCACTAAAATACGCTGGCCAATTGTACCAAGACCTATGATTGCTAATTTAATCGACAAAATCATTATCCTCTGTAATATTTTGTTATACCTTAAATTATCACAAAGTAAGGCGAACGGCCTTCAAACTATCATATATTCTATAGCAAAAACAGCACTTAACTTATTGAGTAAAATCAAATTTCTGAGCAGCTACTAGTAAGCAGATAGCCACTAAAAAGAATAACACCAGCGCCAACTAACGGATAAGCCGACAGTTGTTGATCAAACAGCCAGTAATCAATGCACAGTCAAAATAAGACCCAGCTGTAACCCACTGGTGCCACCACTGATAATGGCGCAATGCGATAGCCTCGAATGTTACAGTACTGCCCCATCACCGCTAACGGGCCTAATGAACATAAACTCAGCTTTAGCAGCAGGCTAGTTTCATTCCATCGCAGCGGGGATGACAAATAACAAAGCACCAAAAAAGTTTACTTGTAACAATACTGCTGTACTGTTTTCACGCATCGCAACCGTACAAATAAACACACTCTCTAATCGCTAAAAATACCGTGCCTGCTAATGCCACCAGCGCAGCGGTGCCAAGATTGTCACTTTCTTGAAATGCGCCTTTTTCAAAATGCACCTAACGCACACCCTGCAATGGCATACCAACGATGTAAATGGATTCGCTCGTTAAATATCGCAATGTCGAGCAAAACCGTAAACACACAATCAAGTAAGCCGATCGCCGCAGCGTCTGATACCGCCATATTTGCCGCCGCGTATATGGCTGCAAAACCACTTAAACTACCTGCCACTGCTGTGGCTAAATGCTGTGGCCAAGCGGGGCTAGAGATAACGAGCCTGAGTTTGAATTTAGCCAGAATCACCATCACAATAAAGCCAGAAAAGTAGCGTCCAAAAATAATTTTCCATACCCAGCTGCTCGCGTTAAATATTTTTGCTGAGGCGAATATAATAGAGAATATTGCTGTTCTCGCCAGCACCCAAAGTGCCGCTTGCAGGGAATGGTTTGGCGAATGTTTTGACGCAGTTTTAATAATGCCACCCCCAATGGAAAGTTTTCTGTATATATCCTCCTAATTACAATAAATGCTAGAAAAACCGTAAAAACAATACTTTAAAAGATAGTGAGTACCAACAAACTTTAGTTAGATTGCTACTATTTGATATTCAATGTTTAATATTAAAGTTAAAGAATGTGCTTATATTATATCAAAAAACGATTAGCTATAACTGCCATCGGGCCCATGCACTTCACTGCCTTCTAGAGGGGGATTAAATACACACACCAAATGCATATCACTTTGCGAATCTGCAGTTAACGTATGTCTATCATGATTATTAAGGGCATAAATGGTTCCCGCTGATATTGTTTGAATTTCGCCTGTTTGGTGATCCTCTATTTTTCCTGATCCGCTGATGCAATAACAAGATTCCAAATGGTTTTTATACTCCAATGTCATAGATGCGCCGGCACTAATGATAGTGTCGTTAATGGAATAACCCATACCTTCTGAACGGATCAGCACTCGCCGGCTATTCCAACCTGGCCCTTTCACATCACGCTCAGTATTTACTATATCTTTTAAGTGATTAATTATCATAAGACCTCTGTATAGCCTGTGCTCCAATAAGCAAAATTGCTGCTTGAGTTAACCACCCAAACTTTAAACAGTAAATAAGTGTTTAAAAAAACAATTATTTATCACGCAATGCTGCTAGTAGACCTGAGCTTAAAGATGGTTGTTTTTTAAACAAACACACCTTTAGTGACACTATGTGACAAAGCTTTTCACACTGTGACCCCTTTTTATTGCGCGCTTTGCTACCTTACTAGGCAAGCCCTCCTCTAATAGATTGTCGATCTAAAGCAAATCTATAATACCTAATGAGAACGAGCGCTTATTTACGCCGTTTTATCTCGACTCAATCAAATATAGCAGCGATGTTATTAGCTGATTTAGGGTTTTCAGATGTTTTAAAATAAGCTGTCTATAAAGACACTAAACACTATCAATAAATATAATAAGGTATTCAAATGAATAAAACTAAAGCTGCCATTGCTGGCTTAGCTATCGCTGTTTCAACTGTAGTCGCCCAAGCAGGTGAAGTAGAAGTTCTTCACTATTGGACATCAGGCGGAGAAGCTAAATCTGTCGGCGTTCTTAAAGACTTATTAACTAAAGAAGGTCATAGCTGGAAAGATTTCGCCGTTGCCGGCGGTGCTGGTGAAGCGGCAATGACTGTTCTTAAGTCACGTGCAGTATCAGGTAACCCACCTGCTGCAACTCAGATGAAAGGTCTAGATATTCAAGAGTGGGCTGATCTTGGTTTTCTTACCAACTTGGACGGCGTTGCTAAAAAGGCAGGCTGGGATGATTTACTACCCACTGTTGTCAGCGACATCATGAAGTACGAGAACAAATACGTTGCAGTACCTGTCAACGTTCACCGTGTAAACTGGTTATGGGCTAACCCTGCTGCCTTTGAAAAAGCGGGCGTAAAAATACCGACTACTTGGGCACAAATGATTGCTGTTGGTCCTAAGCTGAAAGCAGCGGGTATCATTCCGTTAGCACACGGTGGCCAAGCTTGGCAGGATGCAACATTATTTGAAGCCGTTGCGCTAGGTTTAGGTGGTTCTGAGTTTTACAACAAAGCATTTGTAACGCATGATGATGCAACGCTACGTAGCCCTAAAATGGTTGAGATTTTCAAAACCTTCAAGCAAACACGTGATTTGATCGACAAAGACAGTGCGGGTCGTGATTGGAACCTTGCTACCTCTATGGTTATCAATGGTACAGCTGCTATGCAAATCATGGGTGACTGGGCTAAAGGTGAATTCACTGCTGCTGGCAAAGTACCTGGAAAAGATTTCATCTGTGCGCCTGCGCCACAAACTGAGCACCAATACACATTCAACATCGATAGCTTCGCAATGTTTAATTTGAAGAAGAAAGATGATGTTGAAGCGCAAGAAACTTTAGCGCGCTTAATCATGGAACCTACTTTCCAAGAAGCATTTAACCTTAACAAAGGTTCTATCCCTGTTCGTCAAGGTATGGATGAAACACCTTTCGATAGCTGTGCTAAAGCATCAATGGCAAGCTTCGCGTCAACGGCTAAATCAGGTGACCTAGTACCAAGTTTCGCGCACGGTATGGCAACAACATCTAGCGCTGCCGGTGCTATTTCCGATGTTGTTACCAACTTCTTCAACAGCGACCAAAGTGCTGAAGAAGCGGTGACTAAACTAGCGAACTCTGTTAAAGCCAGCTTGTAAAAACCTGAGGACATTCTCCTCCTTGAGGAGCGGTCGTAAAAGACAGCCTCTCAGGTGATACACATATCAAAGGGAGCCGCGTTTGTTCTAGCGAGCAACTCAGCGCGGCCCGCTTGTTATGTGTATCCAATCTTTAGACATTCACATTCGCACCTTCTTAAATAGCGATAATACGCCCAATCCTCAGGTGACACTCGTGGCTAAAAAACGCCCTTTAACTGACATACTCGCTGACAGCTTACCAAAGCTGGTGCTTGCACCTTCATTTTTGATAGTGATGGTTTGCATATACGGCTACATAATATGGACAGTTGCTCTATCTTTTACAAAATCACGCATGCTTCCGCAGTGGAAGTTCATTGGTTTTGAGCAATACACCAAACTTTTTAACAATGACCGCTGGGACGTAGCGACCCAGAATTTAATCATTTTCGGCGGTTTATTTATCATTATCTGTTTAGCTATTGGTATTTCGATGGCTATATTACTCGATCAGAAAATTCGTCAAGAAGGCGTGCTGCGTACTATTTACCTGTACCCAATGGCGATCTCATTTATCGTGACAGGTACTGCCTGGAAATGGCTGCTAAACCCTAGCATTGGTATTGAAAAAATTGTGCGCGATTGGGGCTTTAGCGATTTTACCTTTGACTGGCTAGTCAACTCCGAAATGGTGGTGTTCTGTTTAGTAATCGCTGCCGTATGGCAGTCATCTGGCTTTGTGATGGCGTTATTCTTAGCGGGATTACGCGGTGTCGACAGCGAAATGATTAAAGCGGCTCAACTTGATGGCGCTTCTATGCCGACCGTTTACCGCCGCATAATTTTACCGAGCTTAAAGCCGGTATTCTTCAGTGCCTTTGTAATTCTATCGCATATCGCTATTAAGAGTTTTGATCTAGTAACCGCATTAACCGGTGGTGGCCCCGGTTACAGTTCGGATCTTCCTGCTAACTTTATGTATTCGTTTGCCTTTACCCGTTCACAAATGGGCTTAGGTGCTGCTAGTGGTGTCGTGATGTTAGGAGGGGTACTGGCTATCTTAATTCCTTACCTTTACAGCGAACTTCGAAATAAGAATGCGGGGTAACAAAATGACTAATTTTCAACACCGATCTTTGTTACAACATATTGCGCGATTCGCGCTCTACGCTGTATTACTCATCATGGCCCTTTTGTATTTACTGCCACTGGTTGTGATGGTGCTAAATTCGCTAAAAGACGTTGAGGAAATACGCACAGGGAGCTTACTGGCACTACCTCAAGACCCTAGCTTCGCCGCTTGGAGTAAAGCGTGGGGCAGCGCCTGCACAGGTAGTACTTGTGAAGGTATCGCACCGTTTTTTTCCAACTCTTTCAAAATTGTTGTTCCAGCAGTCATCATTTCAACGCTACTAGGTGCGCTTAACGGCTATGTGCTATCCATGTGGCGCTTTAAAGGCAGTGAGCTATTCTTTGGCTTCTTGTTGTTTGGCTGCTTTATTCCTTTCCAAGTCATTCTTATCCCGATGGCAATGACGCTTGGCTGGTTAGGCCTAGCCAGTAGCGCTAGTGGCTTAATACTGGTGCACGTTATCTACGGTATGGCATTTACGACCCTGTTCTTTCGCAACTATTATATTGGTTTACCGAGAGAGTTAATCAGTGCCGCTAAGATTGATGGTGCAGGCTTTTTCTTAATCTTTTGGCGCATCGTATTACCGCTATCTCCACCGATTATCGTGGTCACGGTGATTTGGCAGTTTACCCAGATTTGGAATGATTTCTTATTTGGAGTGGTGTTCTCAGGGGTTGATAACTTGCCCGTCACTGTCGCCTTAAACAATTTAGTAAACACCAGTTTTGGTGGTAAAGAATATAACGTCGATATGGCCGCTGCACTACTTGCCGCAATGCCTACCATTCTTGTTTATATCTTTGCTGGTAAATATTTTGTACGTGGCTTGTCAGCCGGTGCAGTAAAAGGAGCATAAAAATGGCTGCATTAACCATTGAAAACGTTAGAAAGAGTTACGGTTCAACTGAGGTTCTAAAAGGGATTGATATCGCCATAGATAAAGGTGAATTTCTAGTACTTATCGGCCCATCTGGTTGCGGAAAATCTACTATGATGAACAGTATTGCAGGGTTAGAATCTGTTACTGATGGGCGTATTTTAATTGGCGGTAAAGATGTAACGCACGCCAATCCGAAAGATCGCGATATCGCAATGGTGTTCCAATCTTATGCACTGTATCCGAATATGACAGTGCGCGGTAACATCTCTTTTGGCCTTGAAGTACGTAAGATGCCCAAAGCAGAGCGTGAAATTCAAGTCGATAAAGTAGCAAAACTACTACAAATTGAACATTTGTTAGAGCGCAAACCTGCACAGCTTTCAGGTGGGCAGCGCCAGCGGGTTGCTATGGGCCGCGCCCTTGCACGTGAGCCAAAGATCTACTTGTTTGACGAGCCACTTTCTAACTTAGATGCCAAGCTGCGTGTTGAAATGCGTGCTGAAATCAAGAAACTCCACCAGCGCTTAGGCACCACGATTGTCTACGTTACCCACGATCAGGTAGAAGCGATGACGCTTGCCGACCGTATTGCAGTGATGCAAGACGGGCTATTATTACAACTGGCCACCCCTCAGCAAATTTACGACCAGCCCGTTAATATTTTTGTAGCCGGTTTTATGGGCTCCCCTCCAATGAACTTTATCAAAGCGACACTTGAAAGTGAATCTATGTTAACCATCGAAATGGGTGATCAGAAAATTCAACTACCGCTAGCACATAACGCAAACTTCAATGCTTACCTTGGCAAGCCTGTTATCTTAGGTATTCGACCTGAAATGATCACAGAGCCTTTAGAGCATAAGCGCTCTTTAGCTTGTGTAAAAACATTAAAGCTACCCACTATTCTCACTGAAGCGATGGGAGCTGACACTATGGTGTTAGCTCAGTTTGGTAATAAAGAGCTAAATTGTCGTGTTAATCCAAGTTACAAAATTGAGCTGGGAAAAGAGTGCGAGTTCATGTTTGATATGAGCAAAGCCGTATTATTTGATCCACAAACAGAACTGCTTATTTAAACGCTCAGCAACACAAAAGTGAACAAAATAAGGGGAGCAGATGCTCTCCTTTTCTCAGCCTAGTGTTTAATTAACCTCTGCATCTAGCAAACAAGCACCACTACCCTCTTTTGCAAGCACATCATATGGGTTTACCACTTTGCACTTATCCAAAGAAAGGCACCCACAACCAATGCACTCGGACATTTGATTACGTAATAAGGTTAAACGTTGGATACGTTTATTCAACTGTGCTTGCCAATTC
Source organism: Oceanospirillaceae bacterium (assembly GCA_036960485.1). Lineage (GTDB taxonomy): Bacteria > Pseudomonadota > Gammaproteobacteria > Pseudomonadales > Balneatricaceae > Rs1. The sequence continues at coordinate 4,541 of JBALXS010000110.1, read as the reverse complement.
ATCGACAGCTGTTCCCAATCTTGTTGAGTCATCTTTGCTCTATTAGGCAGTACACTTAAGGCGGTTTCTATTTCACTTAGGCTGATGCCTATATTTTGCGCAAAGCGGATGATCGCTAAAATACGTAATATGACGCGGCTGTAGCGTCGATGATTAGAGGAATTTCGGGTGCTGTAGATGAGTTTCTTACGCTCATAAAAATGAATGGCAGAAATGGACACACCAGAGCGATGCGCTAATTCTCCTACAGAAAACTGCTTAGTTAAATTAATGGCTGATAAATGCAAAATAACCTCTTGACCTAAACTTAAGTTTAGGTTTTAAGATACCCACTGAGCAGCTTCATAACAAGTAAGTTACGCAACAAACAACGCATTAAACAAATTATAGGATACCCCATGAAATTATTAGCCTTTGCCGCCAGTAATAGTACGAAGTCGATCAATAAACAGCTAGTCACCTTCGCAACAACACTCATTGAACACACCCAAGTTGAAGTATTGGATTTAAATGATTACGAGATGCCCATTTACAGTGAAGATCGTGAACAAGCTTCAGGTATACCGGCTAAAGCGCAGCAGTTTTTTGATAAAATAGGCAACAGTGACGCTGTTATCATTGCATATGCTGAACATAACGGTAGCTATAGTGCTGCGTATAAAAATATTTTTGATTGGTGCTCGCGTATCAGTCAAAAGCTTTTCCAAAATAAGCCATTGGTTTTACTGTCCAGTTCTGGTGGCGCAAGAGGCGGTGCTACAGTATTAAAAACAGCAACCGATAGCGCTGTTTACTTTGCTGGTGATGTAGTGGCGAGCTTAGCAGTGCCCAACTTTTATGACGTTTTTGATATTGAAAATGGCCTAATAACAGATGACGCGATAGAACAGCAGTTAACCGAGGCCGTGAACAAGCTAGTTAAGTAGTCCATTGCTTGTAATGCGTTTAGTCGTACAGCTTATGCATAAGCATAAGCATAAGCATCACTGCTTGAACTTAGCCGTTGCTCTCGCTACATTAGGTGTTTGATTGTTCTTGTAATAATAATAAAACGAGGTTTGCACATGCCTATTGATCAGCCAAAAAGAGTTATTAATTCTCGCATCGCTAAATTGCGCCAAAAGAGCCCTGTACAGCGCTTATTGCAAGTTTTGCGGCAGGCAGATTTAGCTGATACTTACGCGGATAAGTTTAATAGCACTGATAACAGCAGCGCTCTGCCCTTAGCAGTAGCTGATGGCATGATAGAAAACGTGGTTGGTAAATTTGAACTTCCACTTGGCATTGCGACAAACTTCATTATAAATGACAAAGATTACCTCATACCGATGGCCGTTGAGGAACCTTCTGTGGTGGCCGCTGCATCGCATATGGCTAAAATTGTTAGAGGTTGTGGCGGGTTCATCATGGATTGTGATCAGCCTATTATGCGCGCACAAGTGCAGATACTCGCGGTTAGAGACCTAGTCGCTACTCGCGAAAAGTTATTACAAGCGACAGATGCCTTAATAAAACTTGCCAATAGTAAAGACAAAGTCCTATTGGACTTAGGTGGCGGCTGTAAAGAAGTAGAAGTGCATATCTTTGAAGAATCACCTGTCGGGCCAATGCTAGTATTACATTTGCTGGTGGATGTACGAGACGCAATGGGCGCCAATACAGTAAATACCATGGCAGAAATGATCGCCCCTAAAATTGAAGAAATTAGTGGTGGCAATGTTCGTTTGCGTATTTTATCCAATTTAGCAGATCGGCGTTTAGTCAGAGGCAAAGTAAAAATTCCCTTTAGTGCTTTAACCACACAAGACTTACAAGGCAGTGAGGTAGCGCAAGGTATCTTAGAAGCGTGCGCTTTAGCAGTTATTGATCCCTACAGAGCGGCAACCCACAACAAAGGAATAATGAATGGAGTTGATCCTATTGTTATTGCTACAGGTAATGACTGGCGTGCTATTGAAGCAGGTGCTCACGCTTGGGCCGCCAGAAATGGCCGCTACAGTGCACTGTCAAATTGGGAAATTGTTGATGATTGCTTAATAGGCACTATTGAAATGCCAATGGCACTGGGCATTGTGGGTGGCGCTACGAAAACCCATCCTACCGCGCAAGCTTCACTTGCCTTAATGAATATTCAATCTGCAACTGAACTAGCTCAAGTAGTGGTGGCTGTTGGCCTTGCACAGAATCTTGCTGCCCTTAAGGCATTAGCGACAGAAGGTATTCAAAGAGGACATATGGCACTGCATGCAAGAAACATCGCTATTATGGCCGGTGCTACGGGTGCTGGAATTGAACGTATCGCTAAATTAATCGCTATTGAGGGAAACGTTAATGTAAATAGAGCCAAAGAGCTGATGCTTTAGCTCTCTTGACTCTTTAGCTTCTCTAGACTGCCTAGATGTTAGTGCAAGCTCTCTTTACATTAGAAGACTACAAATTAACTTACAGCTTATGTACTGTCGGTGTAGCAATGTGAAAGTTAGGGTTACTAAATTCACGGTGCTTCATATCATAGTAAGCATGATAATAATCGCCATCTTGCGCCGCGTTAAAGGTGAAGAACATTGCGCGGCGTGAATTAAGTGAGTTGTTTTTCTCAGAGTAGTGCGGTACATAAGAATCGAAAATAACTAAATCGCCACTTTTCGCAGGAATAGCCTGCCAATGTATTTGATCCGACACTGATTGCTCAATAGCACCGTGCTTGGGCCCTCCAACATTACTTGGTAAGACTGGAAGCTCGCCCACTTTAGTCATCACTCTCTTAGTATCAAGCTTTGCTAGATCTTTTAGGTAATCTTTAGGTAAGTGTAGGCAGCCGTTTTCAAGAGTTGCATCATCTAAAAATATCGCCACGGTTACATGATAATTTGGCTTAAAATGATCATAGGCAATTACATCTTGGTGTGGATCAAACGCGCCGCCACCTGGATTTTTTTCATTACACTTGTCTTTAAACAATACAAAATCAGTGCCCGTTAGCTGTTTAATTAGCTTTTGCAATTTAGGCACTAAAGCCTGCTTAATTTCAGTGCTGAATCCATTAATATACTCATAACGGCACACCTTTTTTGGATCATCTTGCTCAGGTACTACAATAAGCTCTGTTAAATTCTCTTGATAAAAATCATCTAAGCTTTGCTTAGAATCGTTCAATTGATTTAATAGTGTCTGCGCGTGTTGGTTTAGTGTTTTCACTTCGTTCTCAAGGTTACTCAACTCACTGCTATCAAACGCTTGCGGTAAAACAATGTAACCTTTTTTCTGAAAATGCTCGGCTTGTTCACGCATAGGGTCATTACCAGTTTTTGCAGGATTTTCTGCAGGCTTTATAGTCGCAGCTAAGTGATGTGAGTAATGCTCGATTGAGTGTCTGCTAAGCTCTAAGTTTTTACCTTCATCATCCCAGCGGCGTAACTTTATTGACTCTGCAAAATAAGGGATGGCTGCAAAAGCTAGCTGCTCTTCTTCAGTCATCAATCCGCCTTGGTTTTTTAGCGAATCTAAAGAAGCTGCTGATAAGCTTTGCAGATAACCCTCTTCAACACTGCATAAATAACGCTTCGCTTGAGCATGCTGGCGAATGGGCTCTATAACTGCATTTGAAAAATACGGGCTAAGGAAGTCAGCACCTATAGAGTCGTGCTTGTAATTGCCGAATGCAATATCAGTCGCCGCCATTAAATGGCCGATATCGTGTAGCAGTGCAGCGCTAATTAACTCGTCAGATTCACCCGCTCTCACAGCAAGCTCTGCACACTGCACAGCATGCTCTACTTGTGTGATATCTTCGCCGTAGGTTAAATTCCCTTGATCGTTATATAGCTCAACTATCGTCGATAGAAATGGATGTGCTTGTGCAGCAGGTGCATTCATATTTGCTCTCACTTTTCACGCTGTTTAGTGTTAGTTATTTTTAGAATAATGTCATTGTCATAGATCATAAAACATTTTATCTGGTATATACCAGTAATATTCTCATTTTATGATGACAGTTTGATGAAATCTTTTATTTATTAATCAGGCAAGGTAACACCGATTCTAATGTCACTAGCGGCTTATCTTTTAGCTGTCACTTAACTGTCATATCAGCCACTTATACTCCTCAGTTATAAATTACTCTCAGTTTCAATTAGTTAAAAATTGACTGCACACTTCACACGCTCACTAATTAAGGAATCTTCATATGAAAAGTATGCTTATTGCAGGCACGGCACTTTTAATAGCAGGTAATGTACTTGCTGCATGTCCAACAATTACCGGTAAAGATGCGGGTGGTACTTACCCACACATATTTGAAAAGCTAGAATTTGAAACTAAGTACGCTTGTCAGCTAAAGTTTGCGCAGAATCCGGCTATCAATGCACTTAATTTGCGTATTGCAGGTAACCCTGAATTAAAGACGCTTGAAAATCGCTTACCTTTAGAGCCTTTAGTGATTGCACCTTATCAAGATATTGGTCAATACGGTGGGGTGTTGAACGGCATTTCAAAAGCAACTGAATCAGGCACCTCTGATTTATTATCAATACGCCATGTAA
>JBALXS010000109.1:0-15819 GCA_036960485.1 Oceanospirillaceae bacterium | reverse complement strand
AAGGTTTACGCTTCGCTATCCGTGAAGGTGGCCGTACTGTTGGTGCTGGTGTTGTATCTAAGATTACTAAGTAATTAGTAACTCTTTAAAAAAAGCCCTCTTATGAGGGCTTTTTTGTGCCTGTAAGATATTTTAAATAACAGGTAATATATCTGTTATGCCGGTAAAAATGTAATCAACAGTTGAACAATAAGCTAAAGCTTTGTGGAAGTTGATAGCGTTCTTTATAGTTAAAATCTAATTTAATCTAATTTAATCTAATTAGCAGCATTACATTTATCTACTTAACTGTGTTGTCCCGCGAAAAATCTCCAGCCATTTTCACTATAATTAACAGTACAACATGCTTTAGCAATTACCACAAATAGATGATCCCTCGCCTTTATCAAATTAGAATAATGTTAGCAATTGTTGAATGTTTTGAACAATTAGTTACTTGTGTTTATTAAGAATCAGGAGATTAGTGTAGTAAAGAGCGATGATAACATCGCCTAAAAGGATGGCGATGGCGCTCTGACTATTTAAGGGTGGCTGTTTTCTCATCAGCATGGGTAATTTCTACTTGCTCGATAAGTGCAGCAATAAGCCCCTCCATAAACCACTTGTTAGTTTAGGGGCCGCCTTTTAGATGACCTTAAGCAGAGATTCCTCAGTTAATATATCCAAACCTTGCAAAGCTCGAGTAGGCGTCAAAGCATAATTCACCGCTATTTTATAATCACCTTAAATAATTAGGTGATCACTAGCATTAGTTGCATAAGCAAGTATTTTAGTCGTAGCAATGGCATCAGTATCGTAGAAGGCCATTGCTAGCTAGGGTGACATACACCAGATTTGCTGCCAGAGTTGTTCATTTATAAATAGCTAATGTATATATTGCTGAGGCCAGCCAGTGATGGCCATATAGCGCTAACGGTAATAACTCTAACAAAGTCATGTTATTCATCAAAACTATTTAGGGGTACGAAATAGGGGTACGAAAATATAAATTAACGCCTATTAAAGTGATTAACATAACTAGAAATATCAAAGAAGTAACTCCACTTTTATTGCTAATAGAAAAGAGCAAAGAGCAAAGAGCACGAGACCAGTATGGGGCATCAAGCCGATAATGCTGCTACTAGATTACACAAGAAAACGAGTGGTCACTTGTCAGATAGACAGTGATGAATTATCAATTATCGATGATTGCTTGCAGTAATAGGAATGCCAAGATTATGAAGCGTAATTACGTCAATTATGCCAGTTTTCGTTACAAATACTATCAATGCAGCGATCATCGCCACTGTGTAAAAGCTATCGATTTGATTGTAGAGGGTGCAAAGGATACGCAAGATTAATAAAGCTAGATAGCTACTTAGCTTTGTAATTTATAATTAAAAGCTGGCAAAGACAGGTTACAGTTCTTCCATTATCTCTGCTAAATCTTGGGCAGCTTCACGCATTAAGGGAATATTTAATAGCGCTTTATCTAACGTGACGCGTGCAGTAGGTGCATGCATTGCTAGTGCAGCAAACATACGTTGTTGCTTATCTCTAATAGGGACTGATACCGCAATCATGCCTTTAAAAAATTCCTCGTCATCTATGCCGATTTGTTCCTTACGCGTTCTTGATAATTCCGGTTTCAATGTTTGCGCGCTAGTCAGCGTATTGTCAGTATATTTAGCTAGAGGTAATCGTTGCAATAAGCGTGATCTTTGCACACTACTGAGCTCACTTAAAAACAATTTACCACTAGCGGTACAGTGTAAAGGTACTTTGTCATTAACTTGTAACTGCACCCGTAAAGGCCAGTGGGTTTCTATGCGATCAAAGTAAATACTTTGGTCGCCATCAAGCACTGCAATATTACACGTTTCGCCTAACTTGACGGATAAGTTTTCCAAAACCCGGTGGCGCTGTGCTCTTTGGAAATCATTGTTACTCAAAACGCTTAATGCAATACAGTTTAGTTTTTTTCCGCAAACAAAGCCTCGCCCATCTAACCTAGCCTGTATAAACCCGTCATCAACTAATTGTGCGCACAATCTGTGAATTGTTGGCTTAGGTAGCTTTAAATAGCGATTAATTTCTGTCGCGGTTATTGCTTGGCTGGCATTGGCGACTATCTCGAGTATTTGTAATACTCGTTGTACAGATGAGTTTGTGGTCTTGTTTGTTTCGTTTAGCATCAGGTTTTAGAGCTCGTAATTTTTAATGTCATTTTACGATATAAGAAGCGTCATTTATAGAAATATACACAATATTCAAATAAATAATGTTTATGTAGTAAAAAAAAATTCTGGGCAACTTTAGACTATTGAATTAGGAGTGACTACTGTAGATGTTAGAGGCAATAAGGCTTGTAGCAAAGTGATCGATGCTTTGAAAGGAGAGTTGGCAAAAGTTATCCCATTTGTACTGATATATAAGCAACATAAATAGATTTATTGAGACTTTCGTTATCAATATGAGCTTGATTTAGCTTTTTTATTATGGTTTATTGGGTCAAGGTAAACTCCCAAATTGGGTCCAATAAGAATAAAAGGATATAAAAATGGAGAAGAAAATAATAACTTCAAGTTCGGATGACATTGGCGTTTCGCGTCGCGATTTCTTTCGAGTGGCTTCTGTTTTTGGTATGAGCTCTACTATCATGGCGGCGACAGCTTTAGGAACATTTACATTACCTCAGTTGGCACAAGCTTCAGAAGCGAAGGCTAAAAAACGTTTTAAAAAACCAGCAAAACACACTCTTACATTTGGTGCTTCCGGCTTTAATGAAAATAACCTGCTAATTGAGCGCGCTGGCTGCCTTGATTTTCTTAAGGATATTGAAGATCGAAGTGATGGTGAAATCCGTGTGGAGTTTATTGGAGATAATCAAATCTGCGGCCAGCTCAATTGTGTTAAAAAAACACAGCAAGGCATCATTCAAATGTTTACTGCATCGACACAGAACTCAGCAGGCGGTGCGCCATATTTGAATGTTTTAGATTACGCATATATGTTCCCCACGCGTGCATCGCAATATCATTTTTTATACCACCCAGATAGCCAAAAATTATTACGTGAGCCACTGCGTAAGCGTCACGGTTTAGAGTTCTTGTTTTCACACTGTGAATTACGAGGCTTGCAAATGGGTTTGGGCTGGAAAGATAAGCCTTTGATCACCAGCATAGATGAGTTAAAAGGCACTAAAAATCGGGTGACTGGTACTCAGTTAGGGCGTATTGCTATGCAGCTGCTGGAATTGAATCCTGTGCCAATTGCCTGGTCGGAAACATTGGATGGTCTTAAACAAGGCCTTATTGATGGTGCTGAGACTTGGGCTGGTGCAGTTGCTTATGCCAACATGTCGCCGGTAGTGTCTCAATCTGTTGATTTACGTTTTTTCTGTGGTACAGAAGCAACCATGATGGATGCAAGACAGTTCGACAGTTTTAGTGGTGAGTTACAAGATGCGGTTCTTGAATCTGCATATTTCACTCAAGTTAAAATTCAAGCCGCACAAGAAGCGGCATTAGTTAATACTGTAGGTGCAACTAATCCTTCGTTACCAGGTACTTTGTTTGCCAAACACGGGGTAAGAGTGGCTAGTTTATCGGATGCCGAGCGTGCTAAAGCCGAGAGAATATGTGCTCCTGAGTTTAATCCAGAGCCTTGGGAGAAATGGCGCGGTCGTATAGATAAATGGTCAGGCGGTCTAGATACGTATGGCTCTATCCACAAAATAGCGCGTGAAATTCCACTAGACACTTTAGCTGAGAATGTCGAAACGAGACGTTGGTGGAAAGATGCTTAACCAAAGGTCTAAACAAGTAAAAACTCTATTAAGTGACAGATTCCCGCTATTAACTGTTAGCTGGATGAATCGCTAAATCTACGTTTACGGGGAAGTTAGCTTCCCCTTTATTTTTTAAAGCTTTATTTTTACTTTTAGGAGGCGCAGGTAATGACCATTGGTGGTTCACTTCGCTATGCAGAGCGCAATATAGAAAAGTTCATCATTCTTATTTCTTATGGATCGATGGCAGGTATCATTTTTGTCGAAGTTATACGACGTTTCTTTTTTAATCAGCAAGCCCCTTGGAGCACGACTATCCCCATCTACTTATTTTTGTGGCTTACATGGATGGGTGCTTCTTATAATACTATGCGACGTTCACATTTAAGGTTTTCAGAATTTAGGGAGCGATTTTCCTACAGGGGAAAATTCTACTGTTTGCTGTTAGATGCACTTTGTTGGTTTGCTCTGGGGATTATCGTTATCTTTTACGCGGTTCAGCAAGTTTATATATCGTACGATAACTTTGCCATCGTGCAAGGTACGGATGATGTCATGCAATGGTGGTTTTATATGGCAACACCCGTTGCTTGGGGGTTATTGCTTGTAAGAGTGTTACAGAATTTAAAAAAAGATATAACAGACTATCGTGCAGGGCTTCCTTTAATTACCCAAGCGGCATTATTTGATTAGGGAGTATGATATGGATGGTTTTTTAATAAGCTTGATCAGCTTAGCGGTAACTGCACTATTTGTTATTGGTGTACCTATTTTTTTAGTCATATCACTTTGGGTTGTCGGCGTAAGTTTAGTGATTGATTTTACTCTAGCAAATGTAGGAGTAACTTTGCATGAAGGCTTAAGCTTCTACGGTCTATTAGCTTTGCCGCTATTTATCTTAACGGGAGATTTAATAAATGCTGCTGGTATTGCAAAACGATTATCGGATTTTGCCTACAGCTGCTTAAGTTGGTTGCACGGTGGTTTAGGTATGGCGTCACTAGGTGCCTGTGGCATGTTTGCCGCAATTTCGGGATCAAACTCGGCTACTACCGCTACTATTGGCGGAATTATGCACCCTGAAATGGTCAAGGGGAATTACGATAGTAAGTTTGCCGCAGCGACCATCGCAGCCGGTGGCACCGTAGGAATTATTATTCCGCCGAGTATCATCTTTATTGTGTATGGTTTTATGATGAATTTGCCTATCGGTGACCTCTTCATGGCAGGGCTTATTCCTGGTGTGCTGATGGTTATTGCGATGCAATTAGTTTGTTACTTTATTTGTCGTAAAAATAAATGGGGAATATTACAGCCTTTTAAACTTAAAAAAGCAGCCAAAGCTGGCATGCGTGCTTGGTTGGGTTTTTTAGCGATAGGAATTGTGCTGTGGGGAATATATTCAGGTGCGTTCTCTCCAACCGAAGCGGCAGGTATTACTACCGGTTTCTGTTTGTTAGCGGGGGTGCTAGTGACTCGAGAGATTAAAATATCGGCAATTCCTGCAATTATGATGCGCTCAGGTCAAATTACCGGAATGTTAGCGCCGCTGATTGCAATCTCTATTGTAATGCAGCAGGTGTTGTCACTATTAGGCGCCAAGGAGTTTATTACTGATGTCATAAACATGCTCGGTGGTTATTACCCGATATTATTTGCCTGTCTATTGCTCGTTCTAATTGCGGGTACTGTCTTAGAGAGCCTGCCGAATACTATTATTTTAGCGCCAATCTTAGCGCCTATTGCTGCAAGTATAGGGGTTGATCCTATTCACTTCGCAGTATTGTTTCTGATAGGTGATGCAATTGGTTTTATCACACCACCTTACGGATTGAATCTCTATGTTGCGAGTAGTATGACAGGGATTCCCTATCTGCAACTGGTTCGCTCAACCCTTCCTTATCTATATGCGTTATTGGCAACTTGGATGTTAGTGGCTTACTTCCCTGCACTGAGTTTATGGATGTTATCTTTTTAAGCTAATTAATAATTTAGTAGGTTGTGCATTGAAAGCTTTGTTGGTCGCTGATATCGACAATGCTTTCGTGTTTCTACAGTTTTCTTAAATTTTTTAAGGATAATAAAATAACAGCGGGCGGTTAATCGACACAATGTAATTCGATTTTTTAATTAGATTGACGTCTGTGCATAATATGGGAGCGGTATTAAGATTAGGAAAAGATTAAACAAGCTGCGAAGTCAGTGCGCTTCACTTCTTGGGACTTGAATCGATTTTCAACACCATATCATTGAAGGTGGTATTAGAGTTGTTGTGTAAGCATCGATAAAGAAAACTGCAGAGAGCTACTTCCAATCAATTAGAAAGCTTTGCTGTTTAGGTAGGTTTGAAGAAAAAAGCAGGTCACCCAAGTGGGTAGTCAAAAATGACAAGAACCTTCTACTCTCATAATGCTTAAAAGTAATAAGATAACAGTGGTGTAGATAACCCGATCATTAAATCGTGTTCCACAAGCACCTTTAATTGTAGTAGCAGAGTCTGTGTGATGAATACAGCAACAGCCTTTACAGTTAACGGTTAATATTTAGCGATTGTGGGGCATAAATTAATAGCTAGGAATATTGAAGGTGTCACTACCCTAGAAACATAAGCTTTACTCAGTTATGTGAGCTTTGGCTGTATTCGCGTAGAGAGGCTGAGCAATGGCTGCGCTTTGTTGATGATAAGAGTAGGAGGAACTATAACAAAAGGTAGGTTAACGGCGATTGCCAGCGTGACCTTTTTGCAGTTTACTTTGAAGGGGCTGTAACAACCTTGTTTAATCAAGCGCTATTGAGTAATGCGCAGTATTAATGGGAAGCTTTCTATTAGGTGCATAACTCTCGGTAGTTACTCTTGATATAGTATCGCTGGTGATTTTTATAGCTTCTATTAAACTGTCATATAAAAATATTGTTAGCGGTACGGCTGACTGTTATTTATATTGTCAGTAGTTTTGTTGGTAAAGGAATGATTGAATTACAGATATCAGGGTTTCTCGGTGCCACGCTTGTGTCAGTCGTACCAACGATAAGTTGGGTAGATGTTTTTTCAACGGTTGAATCGTTAAGGTCACAGTTTTTGTTTTAAACTCTGCCTGTGGGTTTTTTATAGTAGATAATAAGTATCCCCTCTAAAAGTTATCGTAATACTCATAGTGAAATTAATACAGCTATCACAGAGCTAGGTAATCGGGGTTAAATAGAGCCGTTAGTTAGCCAGTTCAAAGCTGTTATATTGCGCAGCAAGTATTTCGATACCCGCGGCAATAGTGTGGGTTTCAATGGCTGAAAACCCGAGTTTTATTGCGTTGGCTGAAAGTTGTTCCTCTAAATAATACTGTTGGGCGATATGGATTAAAACACCATTATCCAAGCATCTTTGCTGTAGTTGTTGTGTATCGATGTGGCTTGGTAAGTGACACCAAATAGATGATCCCTCATTTAGGTCAAAATGCAAAACAGGTAAATGCTCTCGCATACTATTGGCGATTATCTCTCTACGCTCTTGAAACGTTCGGGTAAGTTTTCTTAATAACGAATCGTGATAGCCTTGTGCTAAAAACAATGCGACAGCACGTTGATTATTTAAAGGTGGGTGGCGCACCATCAACTGGCGTAAGTTTTTTGCATATTTAATCAGCGCTGCAGGGCCGACCATAAAACCTATTCTTAACCCTGGGGCGAGTGTTTTAGATAAGCTGCCGATATAGAGAACTCTGTCTTGGGTATCTAAGCTTTTAAGGGCTGGGATCGGTGTGGTGCCATAGTTTATTTCCATCTCATAATCGTCTTCAATGATTAAAAAATCACTACTAGCTGCTTTTTTAAGTAGTGCTTCGCGCCGGGCTAAGGGCATAGTGACCGTGGTAGGGCATTGATAACTAGGTGTAGTGTATACAAGGTCGCAATTATCTAACTGTTCTGTCACGCACAAGCCTTGACTATCTATTTCAAGTGGCAATATATTCGCTTTGAATAATTTTGCGGTGTGGGCGGCGCTTGTATAACCTGGTTGTTCAATGCCAAAGTTACTTGTTTCGTTGATTAGCAGCTGTGCTAGCAGGTAGATGGCTTGTTGCGAGCCAATTGTAATAAGTATTTCTTCACTATCTACTTGTATTCCTCGGTTCGGTAAAATGCGTTTTTGAATTTGATCGATCAGTAATGGATCGTCGTTATCAAAATTATCAGAACTCCATTGCCTAACTGATTTAACACTGGCGGCATCTCGCCAACACTTTCGCCAATTATCTCTTGGAAATAACTTAGAATCTAACTGTGCATACAGAAAAGGGTATTCATATTTTTGCCAGTTGTTAGGTAAGTTTTGTGGGGTTGCTGAAAGAATAGTGACTTTTAGTTTTTCTTGCCAAGAGACCTTATCAACACTCTTATCTAAGTTGTGTTTGTCAGGTTTGTGTAATTGAGGCCTGGGTTTCGTTGATAGCTGCGAATAATTAAAATTAGGATCTATAAAGTAACCGCAACGTTGCTTTGAAATTAAATAGCCATCAGCGGCCAGTTCTTCATATACCAGGACAATTGTATTTCTAGCGACTTTTAATGATTTTGCTAAGCTCCTACTTGAAGGTAAGGGTTTATCTTCAGGAAAATAGTCACCCAAAATTGCATCTACCAGCTGTCCTCTAATCTGCTGCTGAAGAGTCGAGGTTTTATTGTTTCTATTGAGATGAAATAGTGTAGACATGTTGTAACCTCAAAATTTCAATACTGCTAGATGATAGATTATCACACATAACAAGTAACATTTATAATGCTAATGAGACTAAAAGTTTCAAAAAGGTCTTAATAGTTGTATTTTTCGTAAAAAATAATACACTGTTTTAATCAGAGCATTAAAACTCTGATAAATGACGTGACTGTCGTTGATAATTTTTAATGACCATGAATAGCTTCGTCTCGGTAATGAGGACGACTATTTAAAAGATTATCTTTTGAACTCTCGATAGATCACCTACATCAGTTTTGAATGTCGGTGATTCAAGCAATTGGTATTTATAATGTCTCTTGAACAAACATTTGATTATATAGTAGTAGGTGCAGGATCAGCAGGTTGCGTCATGGCAAATCGCCTTTCTGAAAACTCTGAGCACAGCGTGCTGCTCCTTGAAGCGGGTAATAGGGATTTAAACCCTTGGATTCATATTCCTATTGGTTACTTCAAAATAATGCATAACCCTAAAACCGATTGGTGTTATGTGACAGAGAAAGACGCAGGAATTAATAATCGCCAAATTCAATGGCCAAGAGGTAAGGTGTTAGGCGGCTCAAGTTCACTTAATGGTTTACTGTATGTACGTGGTCAACGTGAAGACTATGATGATTGGGCAACATTAGGTAATAAAGGATGGTCATACGATGAAATACTGCCTTACTTTATCAAATCAGAAAATCAAGAGCGAGGTGCCAGCAAGTATCATGGAGTTGGCGGGCCTCTAGCAGTTTCAAATATCAAAATTCGCCGTGAGTTATGTGATAAATTCATTGATGCAGCAGAACAAACAGGTATCCCTCGTAACAACGATAGTAACGGAGAGACACAAGAAGGTGTAGGTTACTTTCAATTAACGCTTAATCAAAATGGCACTCGTTGTAGCACGGCTGTTGGCTTTTTAAGGCCAGCGATGAAACGCCAAAACCTAACTGTTAGAACAAAAGCACAAGTGCAGCGTGTGGAGTTTGAAGGAGATAAAGCGGTGGCCGTGATTGTAAATATAAAAGGAGTTGAACAAAGAATAGGCTGCTCAAGGGAAATAGTACTGAGTGCCGGTGCGATCAATTCCCCGCAAACCTTAATGCTATCGGGTATCGGAGATGAGGCAGAACTCGCTACGCATAATATCAAGAGCGTAAAGCATCTGCCTGGAGTGGGTAAGAATTTACAAGACCACTTACAGATAAGAACAATCTACAAAGTGAATAAGCCAATAACCTTAAACGATGAGGTAAATAATCCGATTCGCAAAGTAGGTATGGGTTTAGAGTACGCAATGTTTCGTACCGGACCTTTAACCATGGCTGCCAGTCAAGTCTGTATTTTTACTAAAACAGATAAACAGATGGCTCGTCCGGATATACAGTATCACTTACAACCTTTAAGCGCAGACAAGCCAGCAGATGGAACACATAAGTTTTCTGCGTTTACAGCATCTGTGTGTCAGCTGCGACCAACAAGTACTGGTTATATCGCCTTGAAGAGCAGTAATCCAAGTGAGTACCCTGCGATTCATCCTAACTATTTAGCGACTGAGGAAGATCAAAAAACCGCGATAAAGTCGATTAAAATCACACGTAACATCATGGATGCACCTGCGCTTAAGTCCTTGATTGCAAAAGAGCATGAGCCAGGAATAGAGCATCAAACTGATGAGGAGTTACTTGAGTACGCACGTAATAGGGCAACGACAATTTATCACCCGACAGGTACATGTAAGATGGGTAGTGATGAAATGGCTGTTGTTGATGAGCGTTTACGTGTTATCGGGATTAAAGGGCTTAGGGTCGTAGATGCTTCTATAATGCCGATAATCGTTTCCGGTAATACTAACGCACCGACTATTATGATTGCAGAAAAAGCAGCGGATATGATGAAAGAAGATGCTAAAGCTGTTAGTGATTAAATCATAGTTATATTGATCTTATTTTGCGCTACTGTTGATAAGTAGGATTTTGAGGGGAGACAAATTCTCGTTTGCTAACCCTCCTTAAAATTAGCTAAGTCTTATGCTGCTTGGCGTATTAAAGGCGCATGTAAGAGTGTTTTTCTAAGTAGAGGTGAGTTATTGGTGCGTGCATGGCTAAGACTGTGTACATCTGATCTTGTTTACCTCTAATTACTACAAATAAGGCGCATAATTACTTTATAGCAATGCTATTAAGCTTCTTGGTACAGACTAAGCCGCGGCCATCTGAGAGAGCTTGTAAAAAGCCTTCATCGAATAATTTCGCAAGTAACTGATAGATAGTGTTTAGGAGGTCTATGCGAAGGCTGCTTATTAAGCATTTATATAGTCAGTGATCTAACATTGATTGGCCAACAGCAATTGGCAAATGCTGAGGTAGGTTTGTTTTCGACGGTTTCTCAACACTTTGCTTTGGTGCTACCAGAGCAAGCGATGTATCTAAAAAATTTGCAGGTCGATAGCCAGCAAAAACTCAGTAATTGTAGGTCAATCAATCTCCAAGCAGGAAAGGTTGCTGCTTTAAGTTTTACTCAAGATAGCAAACAGTTAGCACTAGTTCCTGCATGTTTATATGAGAGGCCAACGTTATTAACATTTGATTACATTAAATACTGTTAATTACCTAATAGAGATGCCTGCTTATTTTGTTTCAGAGTCGGGTAATGAAAATGATTAATACAGTATTAAAATAGGCGTAATAGTCAAAAAAAAGAAACACTGGATCAGTTATTGCTGTGTTTTTTCTTGGTCTTCATGTGCGCTATTTATACCGGTCGTGTGGCTGTTTCGAGCAAAGTTACCTCGCTTAGTTTTGAGAGCTAAATCTTTCTCTTTTCCTTCATCATTCCTCGTATTACACTAACCGTTTTAAGTTTACTATTCATTTAATTCAAACAAAGTGGTTAATTTATGTCAGAAGCTCCTCCAGTTTATTTGCAATTACGAGGTCAATTACTTGCTTGGATAAAAGGTAAACAACTGAGTAGCCAGGATAAGCTGCCTGCTGAACGAGAATTAGCAGTTAATTTTAATACAACGCGCATTACACTTCGTCAAGCACTGGCGCAGTTAGAGGCAGAAGGCGTTATTTACCGCTCGAACCGTCGCGGCTGGTTTATCACTCCTGAAAGACTTGAATATGATCCAAGCCGTGATGTCGGCTTTAATGTATACGTGGCATCTCAAGGTTTTACTCCTCGTACTGAAACTATTGTTAAGTCACTGATTACAGCACCTGCTTGGTTAGCTAAAAAATGTAATTTAGTAGAAGGCGCTCCGATTTACCATTTTGTTAGGCGTCGCTATGTGGATGAGCGAGCACTGCTTATTGAGCACAATTTTATAAATGCAACTAGCTGTAGTGGTTTGCTAGCTAAAGATACCGATAATTCGCTGTGGAAATTACTTGAGAGTGAATATCAACTGCGACCGAAGAAACGCAAGATCGAAATATATCCACAGGCAATAATTGCTGATGAAGCGCAGTGGCTAAATGTAAACACCGGCAGTGCAGGCTTGTATCTTGAGCGTATTAGTTATGCACAAGCGGGCCAGTTTTTAGAGTTTGATCAAGAGTATTGGTTGCACGATGCTTTGAAGCTGGTGGTGAATGTTGAAGAATAGGCTAGGCTTTTAAATTTATGTAGAATTGGTATATACCAGATTTGAGAAACTGTTTACAATAGCATTCTAAACAGCTGAGCTATTCGTGTTGTATCAGCGTGCTTAATCATTACTAGCAGTAGAGATTTATATATGAGTCTGAAAATTTTTGATTTAGATGGAACATTGATTCAATGTGATTCCTCTTCTCAGTTTTGCCAATTTTGTGTGGAAAAAGGCTTAGTAGAAGATTCTGATTACCTGTTCAAAGAGCGCCAAATAATGCAAAGTTATAGTGCGCAAAAGATGCTAATTGATGAGTATATTAAACTACAAGTTCAGCCATTATTGTCTTTAACGGTATCGCAGGTAGCAGATCTAAGCGATGAGTTTGTTAAATTACGCGCTGCTCAATACCTTTACCAGCAAGGTAGGGCGCTAATTGAGAAATATGTAAAACAAGGGGATAGAGTTGTCATTGTCTCTGCAACGGCTGAGTTTATTGTAAAAGCTATAGCCAAAGATTTAGGTGTGAGCGATGTAATAGCGATCCAAATTGAGTGTGATGGTGAGCGGTATACGCAAAATATTCAGGGGATCGCTTCGTACCGTGAAGGTAAGGTAACAAGATTACAGCAATGGCTTAAAAGTGAAAACTTGGATTTAACTAACAGTTTTTTTTATAGCGATTCAATCAATGATCTACCATTACTTGAGCTTGTTGATAACCCTATAGCGACTAACCCTGATGATCAATTAAAGAGGCATGCGCAGCAACATGCATGGCCTATCTTGGAATTTTCTAGCTAGGCTCATCATTTATAAGCGCAGGGCTATCTTGTCCTTTTGATGATATTTTTTCCTGTTAATTTTACCAATCCATACTTCTAATAGAGGTTCTTTATGTTGCAATCAACGGCAAAAATCAATCAACAGATAACACAAAGCGATGAGTCAACTAGTTCAATTGAAGCGGTTATCATGGATTGGGCCGGTACCACTGTAGATTTTGGATCATTAGCGCCAATAAAAGGCTTTCAAAAATTATTTGCCAGTTATCAAATAGCCATTACTGAAGAAGAAACCCGTATA
The DNA here is from genome assembly GCA_036960485.1 of Oceanospirillaceae bacterium. Classification (GTDB taxonomy): domain Bacteria; phylum Pseudomonadota; class Gammaproteobacteria; order Pseudomonadales; family Balneatricaceae; genus Rs1. The sequence goes on along the minus strand of JBALXS010000109.1, from coordinate 2,652 downwards.
CCTATGGGTACTGAAAAGCGCGAGCATATCAGGCAGCTGTTAGACATGGCGAGAATAAAGCAGGCTTGGAATGATTGTTATTCAAGATCTGTGACTGATCAAGATATCAATGAAATGTATGCTGCATTCATCCCTCTGCAAAAAGTGGCGATTAGTGAATCGAGCACGCTGATTCCAGGTTTATTAGATACTTTAAGTTGGTTGGATAAAAATGCCATAAAAATTGGTGCAAACACAGGTTACAGCGAAGAGATGATAAGTGAGTTGTTAATCACTGCAAAACAACAAGGCTATCACCCGCAAAGCAATGTGTGTGCAACACAAGTAACTAAAGGTAGACCTTATCCTTATATGTGCATGACCAATGCAATGCAATTAGGCGTTAAAACTTTAGCTAATTGCGTAAAGATAGATGACACAATTCCAGGTATAGAAGAAGGGATTAATGCGGGTATGTGGACTATTGGCTTAAGTGTCAGTGGTAATGAAGTAGGGATGAACCTTGCTCAATGGCAGCAATTAGAAAAAACAGCCCAGCATGCGTATCGAATCAAAGCGACTAAGAAATTGCAAGATGTGGGTGCCGATTATGTAGTTGATAGTATTGCTAATATAATTCCTTGTCTGCAAGATATAGAAAAGCGCTTGCTCTTAGGTGAGCGTCCTTGACTGGGCTAGTAATATCTCTGGTTGTGATTTCAGCTTTAATGCATGCGCTGTGGAATTCAATCGGTAAACGCTCGGCAACTAGTATCGCTTTCTATGCTTGGGCAACTCTTGCAGGGACCATTCTTTTTAGTCCATTAATGATCATCAATTGGGATAAGATCATTAATTTACCTGCCCAATTCTGGGGCCTTCTAGTAATATCAGGTGGTTTTCAGGCATTGTATTTTACTGGATTGGCAAAGGCGTATAAAAGTGCTGAATTATCTCTGGTTTATCCTTTAGCTAGATCACTACCAGTGTTAATCGTTCCCATGTTTGTATTATTGACTTATGGAGAAACAGGACTAAGTTCAGAGAATTTCATGGCTATGGGGCTAATAGTACTAGGTGCACTAGTAATACCTTTGAGGCGCTGGCGAGATTGGCATATCAAGACTTACTTCTCTCCTAGTGTTGGCTGGGCAATCATCGCAGCCATCGGTACTGCTGGCTATTCAATTACAGATAGCGAAGCAATATACGTAATGCGCAACGAAGGCTGGGAGCCGTTCGCAGCAGGAAGTAGTTTTGTAGTCTTGCAAGGGGTGAGCATATCCATATGGATGTTGGGTCTATTAAAATGTAGCACTAAAGAGAATATTTGGTTTAGCACTATGTGCAAAAAATCTATTTTGCTGACGGGTTTCTTCTTAATGGCCACTTACTTGTTAGTGCTGATTAGTATGTCGATGGTTAATGAGGTGAGTTATATCGTGGCTTTGCGCCAGTTAAGTATTCCGATAGGTGTGGCTATTGGGGCAATATGGTTAAAAGAGCATATATCATTACCAAAAATTAAAGGGGTATCTTTAATGCTGATCGGTTTAGTTTTGGTGGCGCTATAATGCTCTGGTTGTTCTATATAAAGTGCAAAATCTAAAATACTAAAGAGATTAATAAATGTTAGCTAAGCTCTTGTTTGATTCTAGCGCGTTCTTCATCAGTGTATTGAACAAAGCCGACAGGTACTAAATCATTAATCGCATCTCTTATCGCTTGTGCTTCCTCTGCCGTAAAAGATCCACATAACTCAATTAGCTGCACGCCTTTAGTAAGCATTTCTTGCGCAGCGTAATTAGCATGCTCTGCATCCGGTACACCACAGATCATCATGTTGAAATTATCAGTGGCAATTTGAGAGTGATTAGTAAAAAGGTTTAGATTGGGGTTTTTAACGATAAACCCATATTTTTGTAACGCCATTATAGGCTCCTAAAATAGTTATTAATTGAATAATAACTATTCTCCCTCAAAAGGCAATAATAGCTAGAGCCAACCTATTCTAGTAGTAGAGCCAGCATAGTCTTAAGTTTTGATTAAAATTTACTCAGTGCTGAATCTATAATGAATAGCGCTGCGTATAATTTATAGACACCAATAAAGTGACTTAAAAATATACAGTTTAGTGAGGTAATATGTTAACTATAAATTCAGCGGCTTTATCTTACGTATCAAATATCCAGCAGCCATCATCAGTGAATGGAAACGCGCCTGAAAATACCAATGAGGTTAGTGAGGTTAAGGGTAAATCCGATACACCCAGCATAGTAATTAGCGAGCAAGCACGAGAGTTGCTAGCAGTAGAAGAGAAAATGTTAACTCAGCATCAACAGCTAGTAGATAGCAATTACAAAGATCAGTTACTTAAAATGCAATACACACAAAACCTAGAGTTGTTTATTGACTACGCACAGCGATATAACCAGCAAGATACAGTAGCACCCTTTATCGAAAACCGCGCAGCGATAGATGCATACTCACTAATTGCCAATAAAGTAGTAGCCACAGTAGCTACTAATGAATTAGAGGCATAACTCTAGGTAATAATAAGAACAGTAGCAGACACAACGTCAAAAGCCATATTAAGTAATATCGGTCCCTTCCTGTTAAAAAGTTAATGATTTAAACCACTTTAACTAGCGAGTAGCCATAATTGGCTTAAAA
>JBALXS010000108.1:0-16079 GCA_036960485.1 Oceanospirillaceae bacterium | reverse complement strand
AAAGAGTGAAAATGCTAACGCTTCCGATGGTACATCCTGTACCGCGAAAGCTAGCTTGACGCCCTGTCAGGCTCACGCATTCTTTTATAAAGAGTCTTCAACGGCCTCAAGTTCAGAGTTGAATTTATAAATTTCTAAGCAAAGCTAACTGATTTTTGTACATTTTAGAGTTAGAGTGATTATTAAATGGATAACCCAATAATTAATGAATCTAGGGTAACTCCCACATTTTAGGCTGGTTTGGAAGCTGAAAAAAAACAGTCCTACAACATGTGAAAGCTTTTAATCACACCCCCACAGTCATTAGCATTAAATACAATGCTCATGACTGTGGATGGTTATAGAAAACACATCTCAATTAACTAAGTAACGTTAGTACTACTATCTAGCAAATGTTTCATGTCATTTAATCTACTGATAATCAGATTTTTTCTTCCATCTCTACATAAGTATCCATTGCGAATGAGATTATTCATCAATGAAGAGGTTGTTTGACGCGTAGTCCCTATTAGCAGTGAAATATCTTCCATACTTAAATCACATTCGAATCTCAGTCCGTCGGCAGTTTGCTCACCCGACGCTTGTCCCCATGACAGCACAAACTCGATTAATCGATGTCTAGCATCATGAAATATTAGACCCTCGATGATATCCAAAGTACTGCCTAATACTTCCCCTAAAATCCCAGTCATCACCATAGAGAACTCTGGAAATTTTGTGATCTTATTACGAAATATATCAGCCCCCACAAGCATCAATCTCGAATCCTTGCATGTTTCCAAAAATGCTCGAGTATGTGTGCTGAATATATCACCGGGTTCAAGAAAACAGAGGGTAAACTCCCGGCCTTCGTAAGACAGATATACGCGTATCCGACCAGAAGACACAATAAATACCTCATTGCTTCCCATACTCGGTATACTAAATAGCTGTCCTTTTGGAAAGTTTTTACATCTGAACTCATCCAGAAACCCTTCATATTTAGGCTCTTTAAGCTTCTCAATCGTATTCATTCGTGACATTCTCATTTTTGATTGCATGTCATGATCTCCTTATTATTTGAAAAGAATATTCTATTAAAGCCCTATCAGCCCGTTTATTTTACTCATCAATAATTTGTCTAATTGTTGATATCTAAATCGAAGGGTCCAGCACAGCAAATACCTTATAGTTCATATCAACGCTTATATACTCAACTTTAATTGTGTCCAATCTGATACATTTTACTATATTCATTAGAACAGCAGGACAGGCTTTAACAGGCAACCCTACCTTTCGGTACAGGAAATGCAAGGATCGATACTGTTTACGATCAAAGATACGTCAGACACTTTTTCTCCCTTCATCATCACATGTAATGCATCCCAATTAGGATAACTTGGTACCCGCCACTTCATACGCTCAGGTTTGTCACTGCCATCGGTCTTCAGATAATAAAGAAGTTCTCCTCTGGGCGCCTCGCTTTTGGCAATAGCTTCCCCGGCAGGAATCACTGGTAATCCGGTTATGCTAATCAACCCCTTTGGTAATGACCTCAGACACTGCTCAATCAATGACAGAGCAACCACAACCTCATCAAAACGAACCATAGCACGGGACCACACATCACCATCTGGACGACTCTGAACCTCAAAATCCAATTTATCATAAGCGGCATAGGGTGCGTCTTTTCTAACATCGAGAACGATGCCTGATGCCCTAGCGACAGGACCAACTAAACCAAAATCCAATGCTTCGGCCTTGGATATTACCCCTATTCCTTTGGTACGCATTAAAATGAATTTATTGGTGGTGTAGATCTCCTTAATCTCTTCTATCGGCTTCTTAATTCGTTCAATTTGCTTTAGTAAGTAAGCTATTTTATCTTCGTCGAGGTCATATTTTACTCCGCCAATACAAATTGCCCCCAAGTCCATCCGATTACCATACACAGTCTCTTTGACATCCTGCATTATTTCTCGAGTCTCAAGCACATGCATAAACAGCGAGTCATACCCGATAATATGTGCCATGATGCCGATATTAAACAGATTCGATGCCACTCGCTTTATTTCATCAGCAATAACTCTGAGATACTGGCCGCGTTCGGGTACTTTTATGCCAGCAATTTCCTCCAAAGCCATGCAATACGTCGTCGGATGACTGTTGGAGCACAGCGAGCATAATCGCTCTGTCAGAGTGATGTTCTGATAGAAGTTTCTCTTCATAGCAAGGTATTCGAGCCCACGATGTACGTGTCCAGCAGTAATCTCAAGTCCGATTATAGTTTCACCTTCAACTTCTACCTTGAAATACATGGGTTCTTCCAATGCAACATGTATTGGACCTACAGGTAATTTATAACTTGTCATTTGGCTGTCCTCTCTTGTCCATTATATTTTCCCACAATGTTTTGGTACTGGCGGCATTAACCATCGCTGAATAAGGAATGAAGCGTTGGAGCACCGCCGGATCGATAGACTCATCGATGAACAGGCGTCTGGGATCTGGATGCCCTTCAACTTCTATGTCATACAATTCCATAAATTCGCGTTCATTCCAGTCAGCATTGCGAAAAATAGGTGTCAAGGAGGAAATAGTCTTGTTGTCACCGATCAGCTTTACCGTTGCCGTCAGCGTAGATCCGTGTATATCAAAATGATAGGCAATTTCATGGTCCTCAGACGGCAAATTCGCCTTCAGCTGATAGGCTGTAATTGTACTTAGGCGGCCACCAAGATCTTTAACAATTTGGGCCATTAACTGTATATCTTTTACTTTGTCTACCTTACACCATAAAGTGTGCACTCCTTTGTCGTTGATGCGAATCGTCAGACTATGATCCCCCTGAATCGAGGTGTGCAACATAGTTTGGAAACGGCTAATATCATCATTCATACTGACTCTCCTTTTATCAATAGTTTTGTCGACAGCTCACGACGGCAATCAGGGCACATCCGTCCCAATCGCTTAATCATTTCATTTGAGCTCTTATAGGCAACAGCATTGAGTTGTTGACTGGTAGGAATTATTTTTTTCCTGCACTGCACGCATTGAATCAAGGCAACTGTTCCGGTTTCTGTCATGGTGTACTTATCTTCTTGTTTATGTGCTAGGTGCCAATCCTCAGTAAGCTTTATCGCTTTAGGCACACAATAGTGCTCACACAGGCCGCAGAAAGTGCAGGTGTTGTGCCAGAGAGTAAATTCCAGACCATTAGGTGAATCATGAAAGCGAATGGCACCTCCTGCACACACGTGTTCACACATACGACAACCAGTACAAGCTGTTTCATCGAAACGGATGCGGGCTCGGAGCCCCTTTGGAGTGAAGGTTTCACCAAAAGGAAACGGATCCGTCGATGGGCCCTTAATTAAATTCTGTAATAATACTTTTAGCATTTTCATCTCAGCCTCCTACAAACGTTGCTTCCAGATCTCTATGGCCATTGCAATACCTTCAAGAATGGCTTGGGGGCGTGGGGGACAACCGGGAATATTAACATCGACATCAATATATTTATCTATTGGACCTTCAATGGCATAGCTGTCACGAAACACCCCACCAGAAATAGGACATATACCCACTGCAATCGTAACTTTAGGATCAGGAATTTCCTGATATACCTGCAGTACTTTATCTTTAATTCTGGCCGTCAGTGGCCCAGTGATCAGAACGATATCTGCATGTTTCGGAGTGCCGCAATACTGGCATCCGAGACGCTCCACGTCATAACGTGGAATAAGTGCAGTTGTTGCCAATTCCACATCACATCCATTACAGGAGCCTGCATTGATCCGGTAAAGCCATGGAGAACGCACGGACACTTTCGATAAAAAACTCATTTGCAATCACCCTTATCCTTTAAATACGACCAATAATAATCCCACGATGCCGAGCAACTCAGGCCATTTGAAATAAAACAGAAAAGCCTGATCTATACGCATACGCCCTACCGAGGCTCGCAGTAGACTTTTAGTCAATAAAAACAAAATTAAACATTTGAATACAAATCCGATCAGCGCCATCATCCCGGTCGCATTACCCGGTATGAACATCACGATTCCCAGTGCCAATACCACCATGGTTTTCATCGTCGACATGATCTTAAACAATGCCAGAGCGGGCCCAGAATATTCACATAGGGGGCCCTCAAGTACTTCAGACTCAGCTTCAGGTATATCAAATGGGGGAATCCCAAGATTCGCCGGAATAATACTCAGATAAGCCAACACCGCGGGCCACATCCATGGATCAAACAGAAATGAACCATTGTCTTGCTGGTAGTGCACTATATCCATCAAGGAGAAGGTAATCAGATCGCCCTGAGCCAGACCCGTCTTCATGGCCACTGATATCAGCACCAATAACAAAGGACCTTCATAGGCGAGCATCAATGACATCTCCCTAGAAAAACCTATTGCTCCGAAGGTTGATCCGGATGCCGAACCGGCCAGCATGAGTACAATTGCCGGCACCGTGAGTAAATAGAGCAACACGATCAGATCGCCAAACTGGCCATTGGGTTCATACACCCCCACAATTGGCACCAGTGCTATCGCTAGACACATGCTACAGGCACCTATCATAGGCAGAGCCAAAAATAGAGTCCGTGGTGCGCCAATCGGCACCATTGATTGTTTGGACATGAGTTTTAAAATGTCGAAAAAGGGCTGTAATAACGGCGGTCCCACTCGCCGTTGCAGCCTAGCAACGACTATTCGGTCAACTCCCTTGAGCAGTAGACCAAATACCAAAACGGCAGCGGCCACAGGAAACAACACCAAAGGTGCCAATACTGCTTTGAGTATTAACGTATTCATTACTTCTAACATCATCGTCTCCTTATGCCTGTTTCTTGCTAAACAGCAAGGTACGGATCAGTTTTTTCGGGGCTTCATAGAGGCTAGAAGCATTGACATGGGCATCTGCTGAATCGATATCAGTCACACCACAGCTGTGCAAGTGGATATCGACTATTTGTTGGTTACTCAAACGATAGAAGAGCCAGCCAAATACACTTAGCAGGACTAACATCAATGTCAGAGTTATTGGGTGCCAACTTCCGGGACCAGGTAATGCTCCAAACCAAGTAACATCAATACTGCCAAGCCCCATGGAAGACATTATTTCTGAGATAGGTACCAGTAAAATCCCAGGAAATATACCCACCAACAGACTCATTCCGGCCAGGATAAACATCGGGAAAAGCATACTGAAGGGCGCTTCCTTCACCTTCTGCGCAGCATCAGATGCTTGACCTAGGAACGCAACATGAGTGAATTTCAAAACGGCGGCTAAGGTAAACATGCTCGACATCAGTGCGCTAAGCCCAAGTAAAAAGTGCCCAGATTGGAATGCGGCCTGGTAAATGAGCCACTTGGAAGCGAAGCCATTAAGTGGTGGCACGCCAGATAATGACAAGCCTGCAAACAAGAACAGTCCAAAGGTATAGGGCATCTTTCGCCCTAAACCACCGAGCTTATCTAGGCTGTCAACATGAAGCTGGACCAAGATACAACCCGCCGCCAGAAAGAGGATGTTTTTCAAAAACATATGATTGACTAAGTGCATCAGACCTCCGGCGATGCCTAGGGGAGATGATAATGCCAATCCAAGCATGACATAACCTAATTGACTTACCGTACTATAAATAAGCAATCGTTTGATCCCTGTCTGGATCATTGCCATTGCATCGGCATACAGCAAAGTGATCGAGGCTATGACTGCAACTGCATACATCAAATTTGACAGTTCACCACTGGTTCCTAGCTTGCCAAAAACAGCCGCACCACCCATCAATGCGAAGAATTTGAGTACACCATAGGGCCCGCTTTTCAGCAAAACAGCTGAGATATAGCCGCTGACCGGAGTGGGCGCTGTTGGTGGGTGCATCTGGAAATCAATACGCAAAGGTAGTTGGGCAGCTTTCATTAGCAAACCTGCCAAAATCAACACTAATGCCGTGCCTAACCAAGGTAAAGGCATGAGCTGCGCAGCCTCAGCAATCTGACTAAAATCAAATGAACCGCTGCGGACCGACAACATCACAACTCCGAGGAACATGCAGCTGGCACCGATAAAATTAAAAATAAAGTACTTAAAGCCTTCGTTCAGAGAATCCTGGGTTTCTTCATGGATAATCACAAAATACAGCGTCCAGCTGCTCATAATTTCCCAGAAGGCAAAGAAGTTGAATAAGTCGTTACTTGCGGTTACCCCCAACAGGCCACCAATCATAAAGACAAAGAAAAAGAAAAACCTATTCTGAGCGTGTCCATGTTGCATATAACCGATGGAATACAATAGGTTCAAGATGCCGACACCTGAAATAAGCAGGGCAAACCAAAATGAAAGCAAATCGTAACGCTCGGCTTCAAACAGCACAGCGCCTAATGCCAATGCCATTACAATCATCGAAGTGATCCCTGCACGAGTTGAACCAGACTTACCGACAAAGTAAACCAATATTGACCCGCCACAGGCAATGAGAGCACTGAGAGACCAATTCAGGGTTAAATCGGGTATGGAGATCTGTTCAATGGTTCCCCGGCTTGCAAAAAGCTCCACTACCGGTTGCACTAATAACATACCTAGCTGCGGAAATAATCCACCTAATACGACCAATGAGGCAAGTATGGCGGTCGCAAGACGCATAGAAACCGGCGCCTCCGTAATATCGGGGCCATTATATGGCTCAAAAAATAGCACTCTGATTATTCGAATATAGTAAATAGCGCCAATAATGCTCCCGAGCAAAATCATAATTGGCAGAATTAAGTTTCCTGTTTGCACAGCAGCATAGACCATCAGAAACTTACTGAAAAAGCCGCTGAATGGAGGTAGTCCCATAATCGCCAAAATCCCTATAGCGAAACAACAGCAAGTGAATGGCATCTTGCGGCCAACCCCTTTCAAGTCGACAAGCATCTTGCTTTTCATTCGGAAAATTACGGCTCCGGCCGCAAGAAACAGTAAACTTTTAAATATGGCATGATTCATCACGTGCATCATTGCACCAGCAGTACTTAGATGACTTCCAATCCCAAGAATAGCGACAATTTCCCCTACCTGAGCCAAGGTTGAGTAAGCCAGTATTCGTTTAAGATTCTGTTCTTTCAGCGCCTTAACCTCGCCATAAATAAAGGTCAACCCTCCCAATGAAGAGACAATTAAACCAACAGAAAAACCTCCTATGGCAGAGCTTAAACTTGCTAAAGCTCCTGTGCCAAAGACAACAAACAGCACCTTAGCAAGGCCATAAATGCCCGCTTTGGTTAAAATGGCTGACATAGGTGCAGAAATTGAAGATGGGGCGACAGGATGTGCATCAGGTAACCAGCTGTGCATAGGAAATAAACCCGCTTTTACCCCCAAACCGATAATAAAGGTAGCTAAGACCGTTAGCGCGACAGGGGGCGTAAGCTGATTAATCCCCTCACCAATCACATCCATCTCGAAACTACCGAGATTGGCATGCAAAACCAAAATACCAAAATGCATGATATATGCACCGGACACACACATCAGGAAGTATTTCTTCCCCGCCTTTAGCGCTTCATTAGTCTGTTCATGAACCACCAAGAAGTATGAACTCCAGGTCATCAACTCCCAAAACAGATAGAAGTTGCCAAAGTCTGTTGCACTGGTAACACCTAGCAATGAGCCTGTCATTAGGAACAAGAAGAAATAGTAGCGATTGCATTGCTCATCACCGCGCATGTATGAAAGTGAGTAAATAACTACAATCAAGCAAATAAAAGCAAATATTAAGCCGAACAAGTACGACAGACTGTCCACACCTTCGACATTGAAAGCGAGTATCAAAGTAAGACCAGAAATAACTACAGCAAGGGCATTGCGCAAAGTTGGAGAATAGCGACCAACTGCAAAAAGTATAAATCCGCCCAGATAGGGCGCTAGCACCAATGGATTCCATGGAGATTCAAATTCAGGTAACACCACGTTACTCACATCTGACGATAATGACTCAACAAAATGCAGAAATGGCTCAGGGAATAGACTCATGAAGATGGTCAGGACTGTAAGACAAAAAATGGTAGATATTACCAGTCTGGCTTTCGGGACGGAGAAATCAAAGTTTAACTTATTATCTGATTCTGCCGGTTTTTCAAGGCAGACTCGCTGTATGACAATAAGATAATATACCGATGCAATAATACTGGCTAATGTTCCCACTAAAGCCAGCAACCACTGCCCCTGTTCTACCGCGCCATAAAGAATCAAGAACTTACTAAATGAGCCTTTAAACGGAGAAAGCCCCATCACAGAAAAGAGTCCAAAACCAAATATCGTCGCTACTACCGGCATTCTATGTCCACTGCCAGCTAACTTACTAAGACTCGATGATCCCGTCCTTTTAATAAGATACCAAGCCGACACATATACCAACATGCGCATCACTGACTGGAAGCAAAGGTGAAGCATTGCACCTGTTTCTGCTGCCTCATTTCCCAAACCGAAACCCAGCATCACATAACCAAGTTCCGCTAATGTTGAAAACAACAGCATCTTTTTGAGACAGTGGACATTTCTTAATGTCCACACCTCGCCAAGCAGCAGAAGCAGCGCTCCTCCCCAAGCTAGAATCGAATTATCAAGCATGTTATTCCCCGTTATATTTGTTTGATAGTGAATATAATTCGGGACAAATTTAATTCAGATAGGGGGGAGGATCTGTCGCCTTGCTGACAGTAGAGTGTCATTAAATTTCGTAGCATAGCTTTACATTAACAACTGGTGCGATAAAACAAGCTAATCTGCATTATTTTACTATCAAAATACTAATAAAAATTATATTCAACATATTGAATAAAAACAGAAATATAACATTTATCTCCACAGTTTTTTTTAGGAGGGGAAGTTGATACAAGTAGTTTCAAAGAAATAAATATGAATTCGCAATTTCATGACATGACGCACTGTTAAGAAATTTATCAAATTGGAGAACACAAAATATGACGTCGATTCTTTTACTCGGATTTTTATTAGGAATGCAGCATGCGCTGGAAGCGGATCACTTGGCAGCCGTATCTTCAATTTCAGTCGGTGAAGCCTCTATTCGTAATGTTGTTACCCATGGCGCCATTTGGGGGATGGGGCATACCCTGACCCTTATGCTGTTTGCTGGAGGTGCGGTACTACTTGGGCTTGAATTCAGCGAGTCGATGACTGGTTTATTAGAGTTTGGTGTTGGCATAATGTTAATCTATTTGGGTTTTTCTGTACTCAGAGGGGTAGTTAAGAATAAAGTCCACATCCATCTCCACAAGCATGACAATGAGCCACATCTTCATGCCCATTCTCATGCCCTAGATACCGGATCACATGACAGCAATATGCACCGGCACTCCCACCCGCCAAGAATACCAATGCGAACCTTATTTATCGGTATGACTCATGGCTTGGCCGGATCATCTGCGTTAGTCATATTAGTGGCCTCAACAACCCCCTCGCCATTAATTGGCTTATGCTACGTGGTTCTATTTGGACTAGGCTCCATTTTAGGTATGGCCTCATTGTCAGCCTTGATTGCAGTACCATTTTTAAAAACAGCCAACCAATTAAATACCAAGATCAGCACCGGTCTACGATGCTTAATCGGCCTAGGAACCTTAGTCTTGGGAAGCCAAATTATTTATCACAATGGCTTGGTGCTTTTCGCTTAATAATCAGGTACCAATATTTGGCTGGCATATGCTGGCAAAATACTTGCGTGATTAATCAAGATGGTCGTATTCGAACGCCTCAATTTTTCCCACCTTTGGCAGCCGGCAATCTCTGCGCTAGTCATAAGAAATAGAATATAAAGGAGTCTAGATACAACTCTGCCTTGTTAGGTTCACATCCAGCCTAATTTCCACAAATAGCCGATTACAGTACAGCGGCTTTGCCATCAAAGAGGCCAACGATTAATCTTAGCTGGCCACGACATGCTAGCGCTTAGAAAGGCCGACAGATGCAAGAACGCGCTAAAGTAATGGAATTGAACTACGGATATTTATCCATTCCCTAGGAGTTCCAGTAACAAACAATGAAACAGAGCACTGAATACCCGCTAGGGTAATCATGAGTAATACTTATTATGGACCGGTTCTAATAACGGCCAATAATTACCATATCGAATGCTATCCGTTGTTGATACCGCTAATAAGCACAAGTTATCGCCGCTCACTGTCATTAACAATATTGTCAGTGCCGTCATGAAAACACACTCATATATGGATGTGTTTAAGCTTGGGTGGGTTCGAACCGTGGAATATAAACTCACGTGACCATGCAGGATTTATAGCGGAGGTCGAGCTGGTGCTCGATGAGATGAGTTGCGAAGCAGTACCGTACAAACAAGGGTTTTAATGGGATATCTCCTTATAAATCAAGGCCTATTCAATGCAATAAAACTCCGACCCTTCATATATTGTTGTATTTAGCCAGAACTGATACTTAAGTCTCAATTATGCATATTTTATCCTATTAGTGTCATCTGGCCGACAGATTTTATGTCGGTGCTACTGCAAAATTTTCATAAGCTAAAAAATAATCAACTGTTCAACTATGGGCACCTAAATGCATGAAGCAACAATTACCAGTGCACTGGTCAAGACTTTACTTGCTGAGGCCACACGCCATGGTGTGACTCACGTAAAGCGTGTAACCGTTAAAATCGGCATGCTAAAAGCGGTAGAGCCACAGGCGCTAAGTTTTTGTTTCAACATGTTTGCCGAAGGCACAATTGCAGAAAATGCTGAATTGGTGATTGAACATCTTCCACCCATTGCGCGATGCAGGGGATGCCAAGTGCAGTTTAAGGTACCGAAGTTTAAATTTCGTTGTCCTGACTGTGATGATACAAATCTTGAGATCATTCAGGGTGAAGAGCTATTTATTGATAGTTTTGAAATATAGAAAAAACTAAAAGGCCGACGTTATGAAAGAGCTGGAGAATGTAATTATCTATGCTGACGCTCAGAAGTGTATCGGGTGTCATAGCTGTGAGCTCGCCTGCGCAGTGGCACATGGGGGCAAAGGTGGGCTTATAGGGGCTGTAATCAACAAACAACCCCTGCATCCGCGAATAAAAGTGGTGGAAGCCGATGGTGTGATCATGCCAATGCAGTGCAGGCAATGTGAAAATGCACCATGTGCCATGGTGTGCCCTACAGGAGCTTGTCGCCAAGAAAATGGGCAGGTGATGATAGTCGAAAGCAACTGTGTTGGTTGCAAGCTATGTGTCATGGTTTGTCCATTTGGAGCCATAACAGTAAGAAGAGATAGTTTTAAAGATGATGGCTCTTCTACCAACCAGGGAGTGGCGCTTAAATGTGATCTTTGTACCTCTTGGTGTGCTGAGAATAACAAAAAAGATACGGCATGCGTGGAAGCCTGCCCAACTAAGGCTATCAGCCTGATCAAGATGCATGAATATAGAACGGCACTGTTAAAGGCTAGGGCTAAAGAGCTAGCTCAATCGCATAAACATATGAATATGACACTGAGGAAACTGTGATGAATAATAGAATTAAAACAAGTGATCCAGCAGTAATAGCCCTATGCTCTGTGGCTGAAAGTGAGGGGATTGCTACAGTATTTGATCGCTATCAGGCACAGCAACCTCAGTGTGGGTTTGGGTCTTTGGGCTTGTGCTGCCGAATATGTTGGAAAGGCCCCTGCCGAGTAGATCCCTTTGGTGATGGTCCCCAAGCTGGTATCTGTGGTGCCGATAAACATACGATCGTAGCGCGTAATGTCACTCGTATGATGGCCGCTGGTGCCGCCGCCCACTCAGAACATGGCCGTCATATTGCCTTAGCTCTGCAGAAAATTGGTAAGGGACTTTTGCCTGCTTACCGGATACGTGATGAAGCTAAACTTTATCGTATTGCTACGTTGCTTAATATTGATACTCAAAACAAAGAAATGCTTGAAGTAGCATACGATGTAGCAACAAAGACACTAGAAGACTATCAGAATCAAGACCATCATAAAGGGTGTCATTGGATAAGTGCGACTCTGCCTAAGAAACGGGTTGAACTTCTGAGTCATCTTGGGGTGCTACCACATAATATCGATGCCACCGTATCGCAGATCATGGCAAGAACACACATAGGTTGTGATGCCGAACCCAAGAATGTGTTCCTAGGCGGTATTCGCGGCGCCTTAGCAGACTTTAATGGTATGTCTCTGGCAACAGAGTTGTCAGATGTGATGTTTGGCACTCCAAGTCCGGTGGTTACTGAAGCCAATATCGGTGTTATAGATAAAAATGCTGTCAATATCGCTGTCAATGGTCATAACCCCATGCTCAGTGAAGTCATCTGCGATATGGCCAGAGAAATGAATGATATTGCTAAAGGGGTTGGGGCTCCAAAGGGGATAAATATTGTTGGTATTTGTTGTACCGGTAATGAAGTGATGATGCGCCATGGTGTGCCTTTAGCGACCAACTATCTTTCTCAAGAAATGGCTATATTGACTGGCGCGTTAGATGCAATGGTGGTTGATGTGCAGTGCATTATGCCATCTTTACCTCAGATAGGAAATTGCTTCCATACAGAAGTCATTACGACCATGGATGAAAATAAGATGCAGGGTGCACGTCATATTAGCTTCCATGAAGAAAATGCAGTGGAAACTGCACGGGAAATCATTCAGTGCGCAATAAATGCCTATACACGCCGGGATCCAAAGAGGGTCAACATCCCCAATATTAAACAAACTGCTGTGGTGGGGTTCAGTAGCGAAGCCGTAATGGCTGCTCTTTCTAAGATCGATGCAGATGATCCGCTAAAACCTTTGGTTGATAACATTGTTAATGGAAATATTCAGGGCGTGGCTTTATTTGCTGGCTGCAACAGTACCCAAACAGTACAAGATGAAAGTTATCAGGTCATCGCTAAAACGCTTGCTGCAAATAACGTTTTGATGCTTGCAACGGGTTGTGGTGCTGGAGCATTTGCCAAACATGGGCTGATGAATCAACAGGCAACGGAGCAGTATGCAGGTGACTCACTCAAGGCCGTATTAACTGCAATTGGTCAGGCCGCGGGGCTCGGAGGTCCCTTACCACTAGTGCTACATATGGGATCTTGTGTTGATAATAGCCGAGCGGTGAGTCTGGCGACGGCATTGGCTAACAGATTAGGTGTTGATTTGTGTGATCTACCTTTAGTGGCATCAGCACCTGAGGCGATGTCCGAAAAAGCAATTGCGATTGCTTCATGGGGCGTTGCCATCGGCTTACCTACTCATCTTGGCACTATGCCTCAGGTGACAGGTTCTGATGTGATTACCGATCTAATGCAGGAAGGCGCTAAAGATCTATTTGATGGTTACTTTATTGTCGAGACTGATCCTAAAATTGCCGGTAATAAACTGGTGGATGTCATTAAACAAAAACGCCAAAAATTAGGTATTTAACTAAAAACATCCCCGGTGAGTCTTCATATGTCCACCGGGGCTGATTAAGAGGTCAATATGAAAATAGCTATTACTGGTAAAGGGGGCGTCGGAAAAACGACTATTGCAGGATTATTAGCACGCTCATTTGCTTTGCAAGGACGAAGAGTATTGGCGATTGATGCCGATCCCGATGCAAACCTTGCGTCTGCAATAGGTATTCCGGCTCAAAAGTTAGCGGGTTTACAGCCTTTTTCTAAAATGAAAAACCTTGCCAAACAACGAACGGGAGCAGATCAGAATAATGGCGGTCTATTTGTGCTCAACCCCAGAGTCGATGATTTACCTGATAGACACTGCGTAGAGCATGCTGGCGTCCGCCTGCTGATGATGGGAACGGTAGAGCATGGTGGGTCTGGATGTGTTTGTCCTGAACATACATTACTGCGGAGTCTGATGAAACATCTCTTATTGGATAGAGACGATGTATTGATCATGGATATGGAAGCCGGAATAGAACATTTGGGCAGAGCAACCGCAGAGGCAGTTGATGTACTCATTGTTGTCGTTGAACCCGGAAGCCGCAGTCTGCAAACTTCAATTCAGATAGAACAATTGGCAGGTGAAATTGGTATAACCAAAATTGTATACATTGCCAGTAAAGTAGCAGACGAGGCTGATTTAACTTATCTGCAACAGTCACTTCAGAATAAAACCTTGTTGGGGCATCTGTCTGTAAGTGAGGCAATAAGAGAAGCGGATAAAAAGGGATCTTGTGCTTTTGATATGCAAGGCGAATTCAAAACTCAAATTTCTAATATTGTGACTGCACTCGGTGCTTTTTCTCGATAATTCCTTAATTAATACATCCACAATGCATGAAAACCTGGAGATAGGCCATGTGTAATATCACAGTTAAATTAATGTCCAACGATACTGAAGAGTTAATCAAAGACGTCACTCAGATCGAATTTTGCACTTCAGACATATTAGTAAGCACTTTTTTTGAACAGGACAGGGCCTTGTCAGGCTATAAACCTGTATTAATAGATTTTCTTCAAGGGCTCGTGGTTCTCGAACGGCAAACTAGTCCAGGTCAATTAGGAATAATATGATGAAAGACGATGTAAATATGCAAAAAACCGAAGCTGAAAAAATTGCAATCGGTCAAACAATAGCAGAGCGATTAAAAGTGCTATTACCCCACTGGAATCATCATAACGATGAACATATTACCCAGCTTAATAACTGGCGAGAAAAGATGATTGAAGAGGAGCTTAACGAACTTGCGGAGACAATTGAGAGCGCAGTATTTCATATGAAGTGCAGTGGAGAATTTTTGTCAAAAGCTTTAAATAGTCTTAATTCAGAACCAGAGAATAGCGTTCAAACTCACCATTCCTGAATATAATATTGCTAAGAGTAACGGAGTTAAATATGTGTAATACGTGTAACTGCAATATAACCGACGGTAACCGTCACCTTCTACAAGAAGGTGCAGAGTATGCTAACTGTAGTGATGGAAGCAGATCGATTGAAGTAATAAAAAATTTATTGCATGAGAATGATCACCAGGCTGAGCATAACAGAGGTTTTTTTAATGACCGTAACATCTTGGTTATCAATCTAATGTCGTCCCCAGGCAGTGGCAAAACACGCCTTTTAGAGGCGAGTATTGGTGCATTAAAAGAACGCGGTGTTGGTGTTGCAGTTATCGAGGGCGATCTGGAAACGGAGAATGATGCTGACAGGATCCGTAAGCATGGGGTGCCCGTTATTCAGATCACTACCGGCATGGCTTGCCACCTAGATGCACATATGATTGACAAGGCAATCATAGAGCTTGATTTAGAAAAGGTCGATATTCTGTTTATTGAAAACGTGGGCAATCTGGTTTGTCCTGCAAGTTTCGATCTTGGCCAACATCTGAACGTTGTGCTTTTATCTGTAACAGAAGGAGATGACAAACCCTCTAAATATCCGGTAATGTTTCGAGAAGCCGATACAGTGTTACTGACCAAAGCCGATCTATTACCTCATTTTGATGACTTTTCAGTAGACAATGCAAAAAGGGCTGTGTATGAATTGTCGGATAGAACCGATATCTTAACCTTGTCCGCCAAAAGTGGGACTGGAATGAATGAGTGGTTAACTTGGCTACAAGCATCCCTATTTCGGTGCCGCAACAATGAACTTGCTTCGCAGTTCATTGGCTCCCAAGATACTGCCTAGCCTAAATGAATCAATTTAACCTTTAGAGTGGACTGTGAAAAATGTGTATTTAGTGTTTAATATTCAGTTAGTCATTCTGGATTATTAATACTGAGTCTGGAGGCAAACTAAGCCTTGCCTATATTAAGGCGCCAGTGTAATGGTAGAGTTATTTCCCCACTCTTTTGTAAGTCAATCAGCTACAACTTGGCGCCAATAATTAGATACACTTATACCATTGGCAATAGTTTGTAACTCACAAATGGGCATAAATGAGTTTGCCTGTTTAACTGAAAATGTACAAATTCAACGCTGAACTTGAGGCCGTTAAAGACTTTTTATAAAAGAATGCGAGAGCAGATTCATCGCTTCAGGTTCAATTAAAATCGAGGACGTTGAAGAAAATAGCGTGAGCCTGACATGGCCTTTCACGTATATCCATATACTCCAAGGCATTCAGGCATCCTGCCTAT
>JBALXS010000107.1:0-16111 GCA_036960485.1 Oceanospirillaceae bacterium | reverse complement strand
TATCACCGCTGTTTTTATCGGTGACGCGCTCGTAAACTTTATCTAAGTAAAGGGTATTAGTCGCGGCGCTAAGTTTCTGGTAACGACTTCTATCAGGTGCGTAATTAAAGAGTACCGTTTAGTTATTTTTAGTCAGTAAGTATGGCTGATCCGCACTGGTCCAGGCAATTGTGCGCTCTTTGCCTTGTAACATGTTGTCGTTGGCGTCATAGTCAAATGTTGCCCCGTGATTGATTGACGTAACCGCATGAGGCCCGGCATTGCCTGCACCGTATTGCATACTGCCGACACCGGTTTTATCGGTAATATTACCTAGTGTATCGTACTGGTAATTGAGCGTACGGTTGTATTCTTGACTGCCCATGAGGGTGCTGGTGGTGGTTGCCCGCTTAGGCGGTCAAGGGCATCGTAGCCGAAATCTTCTTTTACGTCTTGGACTAAATCTGCGCGATACGTGAGGTTGTTTAGCAAATCGTAGCGGTATTCTAGATCACGCACTTTTTGCGAGTAAAAGAAGCCAGATTGTATGTCTAATAATTGGCCGGTAGCGGGGTCGTAGTTATGGGTGGTTGTGAGTCCGCTGCCGGCAACGCAACTGCTTAATCGACCTTCTGCATCGCGTTTTTTCGCACGCCAGAAGGTAACGTAATCTGCATTTAAATCAAACTGGTCATAGTTATCAACCCAAAGACTTAACCTGTTGGCTTGGCGATAGCTGGTTTCTGCCAGCACTAAAATATTGTCAGCGAGTTCGATGTAATCATTGGCTTGCTTTTGTAAAAAGACTGCGACAGCTTCAACCACATCAGCTTTTTTACCTAGCTGAACAAAGAACTCTATCCCTAGTACTTCGCTGTCTTCAAACGCATGGTATTGCGCAGCTCGGCAACGGCTAAATCACGGGTACTATCGGCATTGTTGTCGCCTATGTAGACGCTTTCGCCAGTGGCAATGAAGTTGGCATAAAAGTCTGGGCCGGCGAAGCTGTCAGTGCCACCTTTTAATGTATATTGGCCATTAATAACGTCTAACTCTAAAAACTGCATCACTGGCATCGTGACAGGGGATGATATAGACAGTGCCGAGTAGCATCCTAACACCGCCAGTGCGGGTTAGGTGTGGTAGGCGAATATAGCGTTTGCGATCGCGAATATTGTAGAACAACTGCATTGTGCCGAGGCTAATCTCAATGCCATCGGCGGTGAGTATTTTTGAGGCTTGTGCGAGTCATACAGCAGCTATTTCTTTATCGAGATTGACTGTAACTAGTGAGGCACTCGCAGTAGACAGCCGTTTCTGGATGGGTACTAGCTAATTAACTGCTTATAAAGCTCAGGATCGGTAGCCCCTTCTGTACCTATTACTAATATCTTACTGTTTTGATTCAGCCCCAGTTTTGCACTAAACTCAGCGCTTTGTGCCGCGATAACCGCCGCTGATAAGCCAGGTACTGCTGATTCTCCCGCTTCCACTGGCGCATCATTTTTATAGCCAGTGGCTAACATCTTCATGGTTGGCGCGACAGAGTCTTCACTAATTGTAAGAAAATCATCTGCGCCATTTTCCAGTATTTCCCAAGCTAAGCTAGAAACTTCACCGCACGCCAAGCCTGCCATCAAAGTATCTAAATCCCCGGTAACGGCTGTCGCTTTACCCGCTTTAGCACTTTCTTGTAAGCAATTAGCTTGCTCTGGTTCTACTACGACAAAGCGTGGACGTGTGTTACCCCATAAATCCCAAAAGTAGCCGCATACCGCAGAAGCTAAACCACCCACTCCACCTTGAATAAACACATGCGTAGGCGTATCACCCGCTAACTGCTCAACTATTTCCGCCAGCATAACCGTATAACCTAAAGCTACATCTTTAGGGATTTCCATATAACCTGGGTAACTAGTATCTGATACGATAATACGCTGATTTGCTTTAGCTTCTTTATCTGCCATGCGTACTGATTCGTCGTAATTACCGGTAATGCGCACGACTTTCGCACCAAAGGATTCCATTGCCGTTTGGCGGCCAATTGAGACATCGCGATGAATATAAATCACGCAGTGACAGCCGAATATTTGGGCTCCCCACGCCACTGAACGCCCATGGTTACCGTCTGTTGCGCAACTCACCACCAGCTCACTGACATCCGCTTGACATTTACCCGCCAGTAAATCGGCGATGCTTGGTTCAGCCAAGCCTTTTTCGACCATCGCTTGCTGCAACTGTCTGGCAACGGCATAAGCGCCACCTAGGGCTTTAAAGCTTTTTAAATCAAAACGCTGCGCTTCATTTTTATACCAAATTTTTGCCACTCCAGCAGTGTTTGCCAGCGAAGTGAATGATTGTAAGTCTGTCGGCTTATAGCCTGGCCAAAGTGAAATATCCGCAACGGCACGATCAGAATTGGCAACACAGATAATGTTCTGTTGCGCATTGCTGTAAATATTTTCAGCACTTGCTTGTGGATTGCGAAAATGGCTAAGTGAACCTGGAATTATGGACATCGCTATATCTCTTGTTAATTAATCTAATATAGAAAGTATAGCGCTATCTAATGCTGATTAACCGCACAGTTATGTGTAATTAGAAGGGATCAATGATGATGAGAGTACTAATACGCAGAAATTGTGCGTATTAGTTTATATCTAGAACGTTTACTTTGTTTTAGAGGATATTAACTTCTTACTTCAATGCCTTGCTCATGCATGTAAGCTTTTGCTTGTGCGATAGAGAATTCACCAAAGTGAAAAATCGAGGCTGCTAACACCGCATCAGCGCCGCCTTTTTTCACGCCATCCACTAAATGTTGTAAATTACCTACACCACCTGAAGCAATAATAGGAACATTCACCGCTTCAGAAATAGCCTTAGTGACACCTAGATCATAGCCGTTTTTAACGCCATCTTGATCCATTGATGTCAGCAGTATTTCGCCTGCTCCGTACTCTACCATTTTAACAGCCCACTCTACGGCATCAATACCGGTTGGCTTGCGTCCTCCATGAGTAAAGATTTCCCATCGCAGAGGCTCGCCAGCTGCAGACACTTTTTTAGCATCAATCGCCACAACAATACATTGCGAGCCAAAGCGATCAGCGGCTTCGCGCACAAATTCAGGGCTAAAAATAGCAGCGCTATTAATCGATACTTTATCGGCGCCAGCATTGAGCATCGTACGTATATCTTCACAAGTACGAATACCGCCGCCAACGGTGAGTGGGATAAACACCTGAGAAGCCATTTTCTCCACCGTATGCACCATAGTATCGCGCCCTTCGTGCGTGGCAGTGATATCTAAAAAGGTAATTTCATCAGCACCTTGCTCATCGTAGCGCTTGGCTACTTCTACTGGATCTCCTGCATCGCGAATATCAAGAAACTGAACACCTTTTACTACGCGGCCATTTTCAACATCAAGGCAAGGTATAATGCGTTTTGCTAAAGCCATAATTTTTTCACTATAATTAAAAACGAAAGAGTTTCAACCTAAAGGAGGCACTGCGTTAAAAGAAGTACCGGCCTCAGGCAATGCTGCATTATAAGAGTAAACCTGCTACAGCTTACCATCCCAATTAAGGAAGTTTTTTAACAACTGTAATCCAGCAGTGTGGCTTTTTTCTGGGTGAAATTGCACACAAAAACTATTTTTATCGCTTAAAGCAACGTCAAAATCCACCCCATAATGACAGCGACCAGCCACTTGCTGACGATTTTTCACATCGACAAAGTAGCTATGCACAAAATAGAAACGGCTATCATCTTCAATACCTTGCCACAATGGATGCTGTATTGTTTGAGATACCTGATTCCAGCCCATGTGCGGAACCTTTAAGCGCTCACCGTGCTCAATCATGCCCGGCTCAAACTGCTTAACTTCACCTTCGTAAATACCTAGGCAATCAGATCCGCCGTTTTCTTGAGAATACTGCATCAAAGCTTGATAGCCGACACATATCCCTAAAAAAGGCTTACCGCTAGCCAGCGTGTCAGCAACTTCTACATCAACACCTTGTGCTAACATTTGTGCAACGCAATCACGAATAGCACCAACCCCTGGCAACACTACTCTATCGCTATCTGCGATTACTTGAGGGTCACTGGTAATTCGTACCTCAACATTAGGCTCTACATACTCTAATGCTTTTGCAACAGAGTGCAGGTTACCCATACCGTAATCTATAACGGCTACCGAGCTCATCTATAAGCTTCCTTTAGTCGATGGCATTAAGTTAGGCGCTCTAGCATCAACACTTAACGCCATGCGCAGAGCACGACCAAAAGCTTTAAAAATAGTTTCAGCTTGATGATGTGCATTAAAACCTTTGATGTTATCAATGTGCAATGAAACGCCAGCATGGTTAACAAAACCTTGGAAAAATTCCCAAAACAACTGAGTATCTAATTTTCCGATGCTACCGCGAGTAAACTCACAGTTGAAATACAATCCAGGCCTACCTGAAAAATCAATAACAACCCTTGAAAGCGCTTCATCTAGAGGCACATAAGCGTGACCATAACGGACAATACCCGTTTTATCACCGACCGCTTCTTTAAACGCTTGGCCTAAAGTGATACCGATATCTTCTACAGTATGGTGATCATCGATATAAACGTCACCATTAGCTTCAATTTCAATATCAATTAAGCCATGTCGTGAAATTTGATCCATCATGTGCTCAAGAAATGGCACGCCTGTATCCGCTTGAAATTTACCTGTTCCATCTAAATTAATAGAAACAGTAATTTGCGTTTCGCTCGTTTCTCTATTTATTGTCGCTTTGCGCTCAGACATGCTGACCTACCTTTGATTACACAATTTAAAAAACTGCAGACAAGCACCATTGATAATGCTTTTTAACAGCTTACATTTAGGACCTAATTTAGGGCCTAAGTATATATAGAAGCCGTCTGCGGGAACAGCCAAATAATTTTAAATATTAACTTTGTAAGTAATGAGTATATTCATTAATCCTGAACAGCTAATACTTAGCAGATAAACCACAGATTTTAAACACTGATGCAGCGCTCTACTTACTAAAAAAGCAAAAAACAGCCATTGTAAAAACAGCAATTTAGCGGCGCTCATGGCACAATAGTACTTTGTACAAAGTTGATACACGCTTATTTTATGTTTCACTCGCACAATAAATCTCGCTGCATAAATTATCAAAGCGAATTAATAGAACATAATTTTGAACAAGGCTAACTTAAGGAAGGTAAATGAAAAAAATCATCAAAATTCTAGCTAGTTTAATCGCAGTAGTGGTTATTTTGTTGCTCGCAGGAGGAACACTTTTAGGGCTCTTTATAGATCCTAACGACTACAAAGATGAAATAGAACAAGCAGCACTTGAGAACGCTGATCTAAAGTTAAAGATTGACGGTACAATTGAATGGTCTATTTATCCCTCTATTGGGTTAAATATTACTAAAATTCAAGCGGGCTACCCAGGCAAGGACACTTTCGCCTCTTTAGATAACGCCCAAGTTTCTGTCATGTTGATACCGTTACTTGCTAGTGAAGTAAAAATGAAAACGATCACTATTACCGGTTTAGACCTTAATTTAGTGCAAGGAGAAAAGTCGAATAACTGGCAAGTCCAAAACAGTGATGCTAAGGCTGAAAACGAGACTACATCAGCAACCACAGAACCTGATAATGCTGCGCAAGACAGTGACGGCACACTAGATATCGATGTCGAAAGCATCATCATTCGCGACGCCAAAATCACCTATACAGATGCAACCACTGGCGATAGCACAAGTATTTCAGCACTCAATTTAACCACTGACAGAGTAGTATTAGGCAAAGCGTTTAATGCGCAATTAGATTTTACTGCACAAGTAGTAAAAGCGAGCAAAACAGTACTTAAAAGCTCCGCTAAGATCAGTGCTAACTTCAATATCGACCACATCAACCAACGCTTTAAAATTAGCCAATTAGTCACTCAGCTCAGCATTACAGCGGATCAACAAATTGATCTGCAATTAAAAGCTGATTTAGATGCTGACATGGCAGCTAGCCTTATTCGTGTTGACAATCTACAGCTACAAAGCTTTGGCTTGGATGCTAGTGGAGAAATCATAGCACAAGGTGCTGATTTTTCTGACATTAGCGGCAACCTTAATATCGCTCAATTTGACCTAAAAGCACTAATTGCGAAGCTAACATTACCACCCATCATCACCAGTGATGACAACAGCTTACGTAAGGTAGCTTTTAGCACTCAAATTAAAGGCAATTTAAAGCAGCTTAATTTTGATAAGTTAGTATTAACTGTAGACGACACTAAAATAGCAGGTAGCGCTAGCTACAGTTTAGCCAGCACTTTAGCTTCCTTTAATTTAACGGGCGATAAGTTAAATATAAACAGCTATTTACCAAGCCCTGCTAATAATGCAGCCGCTCAAACAAGCAGCACCAAAACAACGGCTGAAAAGCCTGCAAGCACTGGCTATTCAAAAGATATCATCATTCCTATCGAGCCATTAAAAAGTCTGAAACTAACAGGTAAATTACGCTTTAAGCAGCTTACTTTTCAAAAAACCGCTATCAGTAATTTAGAGCTCAACATTGATGCGAACAATGGTTTAGTGAAAATCCCTAAGCTAAATTTAAATGTATACGGTGGCAACCTCAGCAATAACATTACTTTAGATGCTCGCAAGGAAACCTTAAAACTGAGCATCAACAATAAAATCAATAAGCTCAACATAGGCCCATTGCTCACCGATTTTGCGAACACCGATATGCTAACAGGCACGCTTGTATCTAGCAGCGCCTTAACTGCTAGAGGCCAATCTCTACATAGCATCATCAACACTTTAAACGGAAAAACACAGTTATCCTTAGCAAACGGCGTAATCAAAGGTATTAATGCTGCACAAAAGATGTGTGAAACGATTAACAAAATTTCTTCATTAGGCGGCACGGTTGCTACGACGCAATCTGTTGATCAATCCACTCCTTTTGCTACTATAAAGGGGAAATTGAATTTCAAAAATGGAGTGATGAGCAATAAAGATTTCACCGCTAAGCTAGATGCACTAGACATTGCTGGCAAAGGCAGTGTGGATCTTGCTAAGCAAGCTCTAGACTATCGTGTTGGTTTGAAAATCCAAGAAAACCTATTCAAAAAAAGCTGCTCTGTTAATAATAAAATTCAAGGTGTTGAATGGCCTATCGATTGCAAAGGTAACTTTAGTGACGATCCTTTAAAACTGTGTAAGCCTGATTTAAGTGTGGTAAAAGATTTACTGAAAAATGCCCTTAAGGAAAAGCTAAGTAAAAAATTAGAAGCTAAACTTGGCGGATCTGTTAAGGAAAAAAAACAAGAAATCAAAAACAAGCTTGAAGATAAGCTAAAAGGCGCTTTGAAAGGCCTATTTTAATGACAGAATAGCAATGATGTGGGGTTTGAATAGCTTGACTATACAAACCCCAATATTTGCTTACCTATTGAAAAACAATGAACATCTAGGAGTGAGTGTTGAAAAAAGTAGTAGCGTATAATGCAGTGAAATTTAACGGTGCTGTATTAGATTGGTTTGATGAAAACGGTCGTCATAACCTGCCATGGCAGCAACACAAAACCGCTTACCACACTTGGATTTCTGAGATAATGCTTCAACAGACCCAAGTCAGCACTGTTATTCCTTATTACCAACGCTTCATCGCCCGTTTTCCCGATGTTTTCAGCTTAGCCTCTGCAGAAATTGATGAAGTGCTACACTTATGGACAGGCTTAGGTTATTACGCCCGTGCACGCAATTTGTATAAGGCCGCACATCAAGTGGTCGATCAATATAACGGGGTGTTTCCCTTATCTGTGGATGCACTTGAAACCCTTTCAGGTATTGGTCGCTCTACTGCCGGTGCTGTTTTATCTATCTCTAGCAACAAACGCGCAGCAATACTCGATGGCAATGTTAAAAGAGTTTTAGCCCGCTTTTACGCAATAGAAGGCTGGACCGGCAAAACAGATATAACCAAACAGCTTTGGTTACTTGCAGAGAAAAACACACCGCACTCAAGAGCTGGGCAATACACCCAAGCAATGATGGATATGGGCGCTACTTTATGTACTCGTAGCAAGCCTAAGTGCCCACTTTGTCCGATTCAAAGCGGCTGTTCAGCACTGGCCCAAGATAGAGTTAAAGACTTTCCCTACCCTAAGCCTAAAAAGGTCATCCCCACTAAACAAACTTACATGTTACTCATCAACAATGAGCAGCATGAAACCTTGCTATATCAAAGACCTCCTAGCGGTATTTGGGGAGGCTTGTGGAGCTTGCCACAAACCGAAGATCTAAAAAACTGCTCTACTGAGTTAGGACTAAATTTGGATTTAAATAGCGCTTTTTATCTAGAACCTTTTCGCCACACTTTTAGTCATTTCCATTTAGACATAACCCCTGTACAGATCTCACTGAGCAATGAAAGCCATAACATAATGGAAAGTGCAGCAACGCTTTGGTTCAGCTCTGAACAAGCAAATATAATTGGTTTGCCTGCACCGGTTAAAAAACTACTACTGAGCTTAAGCCGCCAATAAACTGCAGCTCAGTTAGCTGAACAGCCTTTAATGATTTAAACTACACACCATTCATTCCTACAGCAGGTATTACTATGCGCACTGTCACATGTATTAAGTACAAAACAACATTAGAAGGCCTAGAGCGACCTCCCTACCCGGGTCCTAAAGGATTACAGATCTTTGAAACAATCTCGAAAAAAGCATGGATAGAATGGACTAATCATCAAACGATGATTATCAACGAAAAACATTTGAACATGATGGATCCTAGTAGCCGTGTTTTCTTACTAGGCGAAATGGATAAATTCATGGCTGAAGACAACTATGCTAAAGTTGAAGGTTACGTACCAGAAAAGTAAACAGCTTTATAACTCTAACTTAAATACTGGTTGGTTAATAATCAATTATTAGACTGTGCTATGTTTTTAGAAAAATAATGACAATTGTGCATTTTGTTGGTTGACACTGCTCAAAGATAAAGGTTTAATACGCGCCTCTTCAAACAGCAAACATTCTGTTTGAAATAAAGATTGCCCGGATAGCTCAGTCGGTAGAGCAGAGGATTGAAAATCCTCGTGTCGGTGGTTCGATTCCGCCTCCGGGCACCATCTTTACAATAAGCCTAGTTTTTTAACTGGGCTTTTTTGTGCCTGATATTTAATCATAAAACCTATTTATTAAAGACTTAATTGAGTTAGCAGCTAACCCTGAAATCGACGCCGCAATAGCATTGACCTTTTTCAATGACGAAGCTTGTTATCTCGCTCTCAATATTAGTACTGTGACGAGTATTCGCCCGATATTTAGTTTCATTTAAAGTCAAACAAACACTCTATAACCGTTTTTTAATACTGCTAATTAGGCTGACATCCGCAGCGCTGTAAGCGGCAAAACATCACTTTCTCTGGGATCACTTTAACACGACTAGACACTCAAATAATGTGCACTAGAGCAAGTGCTTTCAAACTTAAGCACAGCAGCATTGATGAGAAAGCCAAACCCGAAATACTATCAGCATAGATGCACGCAGGTTTGATGATAGCTAGCTCAATTGATACTCAAACATCACTGTAGCCATTGAATATAGCAAGCAAAAAGCTAAACAAAGACCCATATTTAGCTCAGAAAAATGGCTAGCGTTAGTCAAAAATATGCATGTAAATGCAAAATGATTAAGAAGTATTCACTATGTGTTTATAGATTAATCAACTAGCATTGAATTTATCTTTTATGTAATTTTTTAGCAGCTTTTTCATTGAATAGGGTTATAATATATTTATCCCTGGGGTGTTTGACAGTTGGTGTAGTTCCTCGAGCCGATTCTTACCAACATGGGTGCTGTTTTGTGGTTATTGTGTGCATGTCCGTTTACGGAAAGCCTAATGTAACTCAGTAGCTCCCTCCTTGAACCCTCGGGTTCAGGACCAAAGCCAATACCGGCATCTTGGGGACCTTTTTCCTTCTACTATTTCTTCGCTACTCTTAAAACCTTCACTTGTTACTTTAAATGCAGATTACAAAACCCTTCATAATTTCCTTATAAACCCGTTATGCAAAGCCTAGTACTGTGTTACAAACAACCCTTCTTTTATCGCCAAATGAATCGTTTCATTAACGCTACTCACTTGCAGTTTTTTCTTAATGATAGAGCTATTATTGGCAATAGTTTTGTTCGATAGAAACAGCTTTCCAAGATTTTTTTAGTACATAGTCCTTCGCTAATACAACAAGATATAGCAAACTCTTTAGCGCTTAGGAAAGACCAATAATACCAGCCAATTTTTGAACAACAGCAACGAAGCCGTTGACAATATTCTTACCCGCAATACCCACATTGCAGCCGCTTCTGAAAAGCAAAGCATTGCTATTTTTGAAGTGAATCAAAACATTGTTAATATCAATAGTGGCAGTGAAACTATTTCGAAAAAGTCACCAGACACTTCAACCGCTGCCAACAAAACCGGAGAATTAACTGCGGGCATGGATAGTATGACTGCTGTATTTCAAGTGCGGTAAGCTTCAAATCCTGTAAGTTTTGAATACAGTAAAGCACCTAAAAGCTCACTCGTTTTAGTCTTTATTCCTTTGCTCATCAGCAGGGGATAGCGGCCTATGAGTGCGTTTTTTGTCATCACTTCCATGTTATCTTTCACAATTAATGTATTATCAGAGCGTGATTAACCGCTGAGATAATAGTGATGCAAAATTCAACATCTATAGAGCAATACAAAAAAGAGCTACGCCAACAAATGCGCCAAGAGCGGAAAGCTTTATCATCTGCACAGCAGCTTACTGCTGGTAATGCCCTTCTTGAACATCTAAAAAGTATCGCCAGTTTTAATACTGCTAACAGCATAGCTTTGTATTTAACGTCGGATGGCGAAATAGACCCTATTTCTGTCATTGAACATTGCTGGAGCTTAGGCAAGCGTGTGTATTTACCCGTGCTAGATCCTGATAAGCATAATCAATTGCTTTTTGTAGAATATCGCCAAGATACTCCAATGTGCTTTAACAAATACCAGATCAGCGAGCCAGCCACGCCTTATCAAAACACCATCAATGCAGATGAGCTTGATTTAGTACTATTACCGTTAGTGGCTTTTGATCAACAAGGTTCGCGAATGGGTATGGGAGGCGGTTATTATGATAGAAGCTTTGCCTTTATTAACACTCAGCAGCAGCCTTGTACGCCCGTGCTAATCGGTTTAGCCCACGCTTTGCAGCAAGTATCTAAATTGAATGTAGAAAGTTGGGATATACCGCTTACGGCGATCGTGACTGATGGCGAAATTCATAACGCCTAATTTCAATATCAAGCTCCATACTAAGCTCAACGCTAAGTATGATTTCATTTAAAAGCCCAGCACCTTTTTTGAACTGGGCTTTTACATCACTTTAGCTAAAAACGCGTGCTAGCGCTTGTTCAACATCGTAAATCAAGTCATCAGCATCTTCGATACCAATAGATAAACGCAGCAGTCTTGCATGTACCGGGAAACCTTCTCCTGATACTGTTTTGCGATGTTCAATCAAGCTTTCAACGCCACCCAGCGAAGTAGCAGGATAGAACACTTCACAAAAGCGTGTGACATCAATAGCATTTTGCTCGCTACCTTTAATAATCAATGACATCATGCCACCAAATTGTCCATCTGTTTGGCGCTTGGCTATTTCATGCCCTGGATCTGAAGGTAGGCCTGGATATAGCACCGCTTCAATGTGCTCATGCCCATGAAAGTGTTTAGCTATTTTCATGGTATTAGCGCAAGCTTTTTCAACACGTAAAAACAAAGTACGCATGCCACGAATTAACAACCATGCATCAAACGATGTCAGTGCTGTGCCTTGCAGTTTGCGTACCCAGAAGATATCTTCCCAATACTGGCCTGTTTCACGTACAGACAATACACCAGCGGTAATATCTGAGTGGCCATTTAAATACTTAGTTGCCGAATGAAAAGAGATATCAGCACCGAGCTCTAAAGCACGTGTCATGCAAGGTGGTGTACCGGTGCAATCAGCCATCAGTTTAGCACCGTGGCTGTGCGCTATTTCAGCGGCTGCGGCAATGTCAGTTACTTCCCAATTAGGGTTATTCGGCGTTTCAATCCACACTAATTGTGTTTCATTTGGCTTCATTGCAGCAGCTAATTCAAGCAAGTTACCAGCAGTATAATAACTCACAGAAATGCGCTGTTTCGCTGCATATATTTGAATCTGCTGTAATACACCGTGATACATAACTTCTGGCACAACGACGTGCGCACCTGTCGGCAAGTGCTCTATCACTGCAGTACACGCTGACATACCTGATGAAAATAATAGTGATTCGCTCGCATCTTCTAAATCGGCAATGATCGCTTCTGCATGAGCGGTAGTTTGGCTGCCGTCTCTGCGATACCAATAAGGTTTGCGCACTTCATAGTTTTCATCACGGGCATAAGTCGCTGTTGGTTGAATTGAAGGGACCACCGCGCCTGTTTCTGCTTCAACAAAGTGTAGTGCTTGCGAGATTCTGGTTACTTTAGAGAGCTTGCGTTTAGTTTTTTCTATCATGAGAATGCTTATCCTAAGTGAATGCCAGCGATTGATTGGTAATATCTTGCGTTGTAGATGCTTAGCGTTATAGCCAGCTTGAGCTGGCGCGCAAAAAGCCCAATCAATCAGTGCTTGTTATTCGTTACTTGTATATGATTTCAGTAATTTGAAGTAATAGTCAAATGAGGAATTACTCATGACCTTCGGTCAATTACAAATATTTGCCACCGTCGCAGAAGCCAAAGGTTTTACCGGTGCCGCGCAGCGCCTAGGCATTAGTCAATCAGCTGTATCGCATGCGATAAAAAGTTTAGAAAAAGAGCTCGATGCTGTGCTTATTTTGCGCAGTTCTGTGCAAGTGGAACTTACCGAATTAGGTGCGCGTTTATTGTCTCGTGCTAGAGAAATGCTCAGCCTGCAAGAATTAATGCGCCAAGAAGCGGCGGATTTTCGCGGTGTTCAGTTAGGTAGCGTACGTATTGGCTCTTTTGGTTTAACCTCTTCTTTACATATCTTGCCCACTATTCTCAACCAGTTTAGACATCAATATCCTGATATCGATGTGTATATCGAAGAAGGGCCTGATGAAGAGGTAATTCAATGGGTACAAGAACGGCGTGTTGATATCGGCTTTATAGTATTGCCGAATGAGCGTTTCATCACCCATGAATTACTTAAAGATAGGTTTGTGGCACTCGTGCCTAAAGCGAGTGATTTAGCTGATAACGCCAGTATCACGCTTAAAGAGCTGTGCGAGCGCCCGTTTATTATGACCGAAGCTGATAGTGCCGGCATTATCGGAGGCTTATTCAAAAGCGCTGGATTACGCCCTAAAACACAGTTTAGAACATCACAAGTACTGAGTACGCTAGCGATGGTCAGCGCCAATGAAGGCTTGGCGATTGTTGCTGAAATGGCCTTACCTAATGCACATCACACTATTATTGATGAGCATCCTCATGCGGGAGATAAAAACCCTAAAGGATATGTAGTTAAACCATTGGAGCAAGTTAAAGAGCGCAGTATTGGTTTAGCACTGCACAGTGATGGACAGGCACCTCCTGCGGCGAAGGCTTTTATTGCCACCGCATTGGCAGTGACTGCTGCTAATCGTTAATACTAGCGAGTGAGTACCGGTCTTAATACAGCGCTAATTTGCCGCCTTTGCTGGGTCGCCATACGATGACACACTGTAGCAATAGGCTCTTCAACAACATGCATACCGATACAAGTTGCATGAATTAACTGGGTAGCGCTGGAGACAATAGCAACGTGCCCGGGCCAATATATTAAGTCGCCTTTTTGTGCTCGTTCGATAGCAATGTTGTCAGTGCTGAAACTTGGCGCATAGCGCTGCTGTAAAACGCTATCTCGCGGTAAATGACAACCACTTAACTCATAGCACAATTGCACTAGTGATGAGCAATCACAACCCCAACCTGAACGCCCACCCCATAGGTAACTTTGGCCGATGAATTGTCTGGCTAATGCTACTGGGTCTTGATGTGGTGACTCATCTAGTAACACATGTTCACTATGAATCCAGCCTTGTAACGGCGGTGAATAAAGGTAGTCAGCCGTGCTTTGCGCCACTTCAATTTGTGCGCCAAACGGTAGCTGCCATAACATAGGAGCTTTCATGTGCGGCGCACTATACAACGCAGTGGATAGCTTACAAACCTTAGCATTAGGGGTATAACTAGGCGCTTTTATTTCTGGGCTATATAAATAACCGACATAATCATCGCGCTGGCTTTGCACTAAATGCCAATGTTGTTCGCTGCCAACAGCGCTAAGCTTCGGCTCTAGCGAATAAGTGTCAAAAATTTCGCCCAATAATAACTGGCTAATCTGCACAGCTTGTTTATTAGGAGCTTGATATAAAGGTGTTCGACTATGCTGCACTTGCCCAGTACTAATTACCTCACTATTCGGTGTGGTAACCGTTTGCTCAAGCCCTGCAAAAAAGTGCTTAATCATGATCTATAAATTGTTCAACAACCGCTCGATCATAGCCTTTCGAGGCCAAGTTAAGCTGCTGAGTATAAGGGTGTTGTGCGTTAGTTTCTCCCTTGCTATCCACCTCGAGCAATTCAACTAATTTACCATGTTGCATCACCGCTATATGATCACACATGTAAGAAACGACCGCTAAATCATGGCTCACTAGTAAATAAGTAAGTGACAATTCATCACGTAAACGAGTGAGTAGATTGAGTATTTCAGCTTGTATTGATACGTCTAAAGCTGAGGTTGGTTCATCGAGTAATAAAATTTTTGGCTCTAAAATTAGTGCTCTTGCGATAGCTACGCGTTGGCGCTGGCCGCCTGATAACTGGTGAGGGTAGCGAAACCGAAACTCATTAGGCAGCGCTACTTGCTCCATAATATTGGCAATTCTGCTATTGGCATTTTTTAAGCCGTGGATCGCTAAGGGTTCAGCAAGAATTTTGTCGATGGTGTGACGTGGATGTAAAGATGCATAAGGATCTTGAAACACCATTTGTACATTTTTATAAAACGCTTTATCACGTACATTAGTCAGCGTTTCACCTTGTACTAACATACTGCCACCAGCACTGCTATTTAACCCAGCTAGTGCGCGCAATATGGTCGATTTACCAGAACCTGATTCTCCAACAAGACCAAAAGATTGCTGAGCAGGCACGGCAAAAGAGACTTCATCCACAGCTTTTACTAGCTCGTCGCCGCTGCCAAAATGTATTGATAAATCTTTGATTTCTATAGCGGTTGCATTAGCCTTTTGGCTTGACTTGCGTTCCATTAGCGCATCACTCGATGGCTGTTCATTAAGCATATTTTTTGCTGTCACACTATTTTCTGCCAAGCTCATACTAAATTACCTTGCTCATCTAAAGATGCATGCAGCCAGCTTTCATCGCGTTGCAATGTTGCTAACGGCTGCCCTTTTACGGCGTTACTCGGTAAACATGATAACAGACCACGAGTATAGGGATGCTTAGCATTCTCTAATTCCCCCGCGGCTATTTCTTCAACAATACGCCCCGCGTACATCACTAAAATTCTATCGCAAAAGCTCGCCACTAATGGCAAGTCATGGGAAATTAAAATAAGCCCCATGCCGCGCTCTTTGACTAAATCATCCATTATTGCGAGCACTTGTAATTGCACGGTTACATCTAGTGCAGAAGTTGGCTCATCAGCGATCAGTAAATCAGGGCTAGATAACAGCATCATCGCAATCATGATACGCTGGCCCATCCCACCTGAAACCTCATGTGGATAAGTATTAAATACCCGCTGTGGGTTTCTAATACGCACGGCTTCCAACATATCTAAGCAGCGCTGTATAGCTTGCTTTTTAGATACTTTCATTTGTATTTGGCAAGCTTCAATCATCTGTTTGCCTACCGTCATCACCGGGTTAAGCGAATATTTAGGATCTTGCATTACCATCGATATACGCTTGCCGCGAATTTCACGATAAGCACGTGTGGATAATTGCTGTAAATTGGTACCATCAAAAATCAGTTTATCTGCCGTAACATTGCCAGGGC
>JBALXS010000106.1:0-16168 GCA_036960485.1 Oceanospirillaceae bacterium | reverse complement strand
AGTGAGTATCGGTGCTGCTACTTTAATAGAACCTGAAGAGACTCACGAAACCATGTTGCGCAGAGCTGAAGAGAATCTACAAAATGCCAAAGCAGCTGGGGCTAATAGTATAGAGCTTGACAGTAACTAATCGTCTTCCTGATTAGAGATGAGTCCCCCTGTACATGCAAGGGCTTAAGAATACATTTGGGGATCAATCGATTAAGTTCGGATACAACTCTTTTACAGATGCGTTTAAATGTTGGCTGATATTTAAGAGTTAGACGATCAGCTTTGAAGGTAGCGCAGTTTGATAGCAAATCTAGAAGTCTTTCATTGATACAAAAATAGGCTGCAATACACGTGATTGGAGCCTGTTTATTTATGAGATCAAAATAAATTCTACGCGGTAATCATTTCATTTAGAGTATCCACTAACGTTTGCATTTGCTCATCAGTACCGATGCTGATGCGCAAGTAATTGTTAATTCTCTGTGTTGAAAAGTGACGTACAATTATCTTTCGATCTCTTAAAAATTCCATTATATCAATTGCTTGAATGCTATCGTGCTTCACTAGTAAAAAGTTGGTGTTAGAAGGAATTACTGAAAATTGTAACGCGGTTAACTGTTTATGGGTCCAGTTTCGCGTAGCAATAACCTTAGCAATAGTTACTTTGAAGTAGTTCTCATCAGCAAAGGCAGCGATTGCTGATGCTTGCGCTAGCATGTCTAATGGATATGAATTAAAGCTATTTTTTACTCTATCTAATGCTGCTATTAAATGAGCGCTACCAATCGCAAACCCGATACGTAATCCTGCTAAAGAGCGTGATTTCGATAAGGTTTGAATGACTAGGCAATTATCATACTTTTTGGTTAATTCAATGGCTGACTGAGCGCCGAAATCAACGTATGCTTCATCTACTACCACTAACGATTGTTGGTTCTTAATTAGCAACTCTTCAATTTCAGATAACGCTAATGTATGTCCGGTAGGAGCATTTGGGTTGGCAAAGACAATGCCTCCATTAGCAATGTTGTATTTTTCTAAACTAATTGAGAAATCATCTTCTATGGGTATCGGTTTGAAATCTATATTGTATA
This sequence comes from Oceanospirillaceae bacterium, assembly GCA_036960485.1. Taxonomy (GTDB): domain Bacteria; phylum Pseudomonadota; class Gammaproteobacteria; order Pseudomonadales; family Balneatricaceae; genus Rs1. Next base: position 15,083 of record JBALXS010000106.1, on the reverse strand, counting down.
GATCGCAATAAACAGTATAAAAGCTATAGCTGATATCGGGCATTAAAATAGGCGCATCTTGCCTGAAAAAGGCCATAAAGGTATGCGCTAATACTTCGTCTGAGCCGTTACCAATAAAGACATTGCTGTTATCAACGCCGTAGTATTGAGCGATAGTGCTGGTTAGTTCGCTACTTTGGGGATCTGGATATCTGCGTAAATGATCTACAGTGAAATGCTTTAATAACGAGTTGATTCTTGGCGTAGGAGGGTAGGGGTTCTCGTTAGTATTAAGTTTAATTAAATCATTGATCTTAGGTTGCTCGCCAGGGGTATAGGGAACAAGATTTAATAATTCAGGACTCCAAAATTTACATTTCACTGTTTTTTCATTCCTTTAATAGATGGGTAATAATTACTAATTAATGAAGGGATATTCGATTAGCTAATCGTACGAGATAGTAGCAATAAAACGAGTGTTGAGGTAGCTGATAAGGCCTTTAACAGAGAGTACAAAGTGTTGCTTACTTACCGTTTTAGGACAATTTAGAATAAGTAAAGTTTACTTATTACTGTTTGATGCTATTTTGACCGTTATCGCTCAACGTGGTGTAATAAACCAAGCGCTAGCGGCCTAGTGTACCAGCCTATTAATACCCTTTAGGAACAACTTTCATAAAGATTTCTACCCAGCGTTCGCTAAACTCAATTCCGGCTTTTTTATTGATCTCTAGTAGCGCACGCATCAGTGGGCGTTTGTGTAAGGTAACACTGGAATGGCCATGGGTTATTGCTTCGAAGGTGTGAACAATGGCAATGATTTTGGCAGCGGGACTTATATCATTACCTTGTAAACCATTTGGGTAACCTGTGCCGTTAAGTAGTTCTTGGTGCTGCATTAAGCTTTGCCCAGCCAAGTGAGAACCAAATATGGAACGCATAAGCTGAGAGGATGTTTGCACATGTTGGCGCATGAGCGTTTTTTGTTTAGCGTTAAGTTTTTCTTGTTTGTTCAATAATGAAATAGGCAGAAAAGCCATGGCTATATCGTGTGCGAAAAGTGATGCCGCTAAATTAACTGCATCTACAGGGCTGCCCGCTGCAATATTCATTGAAAGCGCAAGCTGGCCAATTCTGTCAGTTCGTCCTTCCCAGTATCCAATCCGAGCTTCACAGGTTTTAGATAAGTGATACAAAAACTTTAACTCTTCGTTATCTTCAGCTAGCGCTTGTAACCAATTTTTTGGAACATCAGATGCGTTTGTTGTGTCAGGATCAATTAAAGCGATTAATCCAATCATAATGTCAGATGCTTTTTCAGCAGAGCTGGCAATAAGCTCTTGAAGGCCTGAATCGATGGCACTGTAAAGGGTTTGATCATAATCGACTTGCTGATTTGCGCTAAATTGCTCCATAAAATCTCTAGCTTTATCCATCAGCAATAAAGTGAGGTCGCCAGTGTGATTTGAAAAGGGGATATTTCCTTTGCGTACTAAGTCCAAGATACTCTCTAGTTCTTGCAGCATGAGTACCATTGGTTCAAAACTGAGAAGGCTACTATTAGCTTTTACAGTGTGGATTGTTCTAAATAAATCATCAAGTAGTACTTTATCTTGCGGATTGTGTTCCAATTCAACTATTCGAGATTCACAGATACTGTACTGTTCTAAGAATTCCTCATGGGCTTCAGCAAAGAGTTCACTATCAATAGGGTCTTTCAAGTAAAATCTGGCCATTGTTTAATCCTTAGTAAAATATGAGTATTTTGCCATCATCGATACGTTATTAGGGCAGCAACGATGGCAGTGTTGAGATATCAATTAAAGCTAAATTTTATATAAGCAATTGATTTTATTGATATCGAAAACATAGCTAATTCTATAAAATTTGTTAATTATAGTCTACAACATTATAACTCTGTTTTTATCAGGCAATAGATTCTAAAGCCATAGATAAGCACTAATACATTCATCAAATCAAAGCCTGTGTTCAGCAATATTCGCAGGCTCTGAGAATCAGGAAATAAACCATCAAAAAATGATAACGTAAATGACCTAAGTAACAAAATACCGATAGTGATAATTCCAATGCCTTGGAACAGTGGCCAAAAATACTGTGCAGTTCGCTCCCAGCTTTGTTTAAAACACTGCATAGTTGATCTTTTTTCTGTCACGCAAATATAATCAGCAAGCGATAGTCGAATACCGAAATAGATACCAGGCACAATAAATGCCATAAAACCAAGGGAAATGAAGAGAGTATAAAAGAAAAAGACTACCAGTAGTTGCGGCCAAAGTTTGATACTAGCGACAATGCATTGACTTGGGGAATATATTTTTTCTTGCATGCTTGATTGCATGAAAACAATTGAAGCTCCCCAATATATAGGCATAAATAGCAGGTTAAAACCGGAAATAACCAGCATGGTATTGGCTAGTTGTTCAGGTGTTTGGTTTTCAATGGATAGGTCAAATTGCGCAAAAATAAAATAGGAAAGAATAATAAACGGTAAGTTAATTATGGCTAAAGTTTTAAAATTATTGCGAAAGAAAAACAGGCTTTGTCGAATGTATTCAAATGTCATAAGTGGGTAATTATATCTATATAAAAGAGTGGTTATTGTAGCAGTAGTCTGCAGATAAATTTAGCTTTAAATTGCCGTGCTAAAAAAAACTATGACATTAGGTTAGCTCTGTCATGAGATTTTTTTAATATTGCGTGGGTTAATCGTTTATTTAGCTTTTTAAAAGGGCCACGCAACGCCTAAGCGCCATTTCTCTCATGGAGCATCAGTATTTAACAGTTAAAGGAGAAAACAAGATATTTAGCTTGTGCACAATTAAATTGTAGGCTATTTTAATATTGAGTTTGAAATATCAAAAATCATTAACATAGCTAAATTTAGCAAGGTGATGCATGAAACCAGAAAAAATTGTTTATACGGCTTTTGCAGAGGCAACTGGCGGCAGAGAAGGTTGGGTTAAATCAAATGATGGCGCGCTTGATTTTGCATTAACAACACCCAAAGAGCTGGGAGGTGCCGGCAAGTTCGGAGTTAACCCAGAGCAAATGTTTGCAGCAGGCTATGCGGCTTGTTTTATTGGTGCTTTGAAGTTTGTTTGTCAAAAAGAGAAACTGAATCTACCTGAAAGTACAGAAGTTTCAGCTGAAGTTGGCATAGGTCCAACAGTGGAAGGGTTCAACATTGCAGTAGTGCTCAATGTTACATTACCTGGCTTTGAGCGAGCAGCGGCTTTGCAATTAATTGAAAAAGCGCATGGTGTTTGTCCTTATTCAAATGCAACACGTGGAAATATTGATGTTGATTTGAATTTAGTAGCAAAACATGACGCTTAATTATAGTTTCCTGAAAAGAATATAAAATTAGTTTTTAAGTGCATTACCATCCTCTAGGAAAGAAGCTTTCTTCGCCTCTCACAAAAGTGTAAGCTCAGCGGGTAATCTATAATTACCCGCTGCCAGTATTTTATCCAGCACTTTTAATACCAGTGCCCTTTGACTTCAATAACCTTAATAACAGTAAATATACAATGAGCCAACCTAAATTATCCACTATAGATCAACGTCTGTGTTTTGCTTTGTATTCTAGCTCACAGGCAATTATTAAAAAGTATCGCCCATTTTTACAAGAGCTCGGTATGACATATCCGCAATACTTAGTTTTTTTGGTGTTGGTAGAACAAGGTGAGCTAACCGTAAAAGAGTTAGGTGGATATTTAGATTTAGATTCAGGCACATTAACGCCGTTGCTTAAAAGAATGGAGCAGCAGCAGCGTGTTATACGCAAACGTAGTGCGCACGATGAGCGAAAAGTTAATGTTAAGCTTACGGATCAAGCAAAAGAATTAATCCCTTTGGTGGCTCAAATGCAATCATGTGTTGCAACCGCTACGCATTTAGATGAAAGCGCGTTCAACGATTTATTATTAAAACTACAGCAACTTAAAAAGAATTTGTTGGATTAGCTGCAATTGAAGTTACTCCTTTAATCTAAGTGTGATTATTGTAATCATCGTGTTTAGAGCGAGTAAACGACCTAGCATGAACGATTATCTTTAGCTTCTCTGTCTTTTTTATATAAGCTGCCTTCAGATAGGCAAGTGTTAGTGTTTTTCAACTAATTCGCCACTATTGTTAGTGATTGTTGGGTTATAATCGCTTTCCAAAAAACTACAAAGCGAACCCTGTTGTCATGTTAAATTTTGCTATTTTGCCTACCCCAATAACCCACTGGATTGATGATCAATTTAGTAAAGCTTGTACTGCGGGTGAGACAGAAGTGAGAAGACTGTTTCACGGTAGAAGTGGCAGCATAAGTGAGTTTGCACAAGTGGTAATAGATTGGTTGCCAAGTATTGCCGTGATTCGTTTATACGATGATTTAGCACCAGATAAACTTGCGGCTTTGATCGAGTTTTTGGCAGCGAAAAGCGAAGTCAGTGGGGTACTTATTCAAGAGCGCGGCCGCAAACGCGAAACCAAATTTCATATCGCTTATGGCGATGTACCCCAGCAATTAACGGTTAAAGAAATGGGACTCAGCTTTCAGATAGAGCCGTTGCAATTTCAAAATTTTGGGCTGTTTTTAGACATGCGTAACGGGCGCTCTTGGTTGAGAGCGAATGCACAAGATTGCAAAGTACTTAATTTGTTCTCTTATACTTGTGCGTTTTCGGTAGCCGCGGTTGCAGGTGGTGCAAGTTTAGTGGTCAATGTTGATCTAAGTAAACGGGCATTAACGATTGGCCGTACTAATCATCAGTTAAATGATCACGTTAAAGATGCAGCGATGTTTATGCCTTACGATATGTTGAAATCTTGGTCACGCATTAAAAAGCCAGGCCCATACGATATCGTGGTGATAGACCCACCTAGTTTTCAGCCGGGCTCTTTTATTGCACAAAATGATTATGTAAAAGTGCTAAGGCGTTTAGATCAGCTAACTTGTGATGGCGCTAGAGTGATGCTGTGTCATAATGATCCAGGGCAAAGTAGTGAGTTTGTTCATGCTTTAATGGCCGTTGAATGTGCTGAGTTTAGCTTTGTAGAGCGTTTGGCTGTGCCTGAAGATTTTGCAGAATTGGATATTGAAAAAAGCTGTAAAGTTCTTATTTATCAAAAAAATAAGTAATTTAAGAGAATGTTTTAAAGCTTAATAGCAGTAATTATAAATAAGCGCTTAATATCAGATATCAATATTAAGCGCTGCGCAGTAAATCATAGCAATGTTATGCTGGTTTTAAGCAGTACGATATTGAATTTGCTGTTTGGCAGTAAATAATGCCGTTGCTGCGCTGTAATCTTCAGCTAACGTAATCGCCGTCACTACTGCAATTGACCCTACGCCTGATGCTAACACCGGATCGATATTATCCAGCTTAATGCCGCCTATGGCGACAATAGGGAAGTGTGCAGCAAGGGTTTTGCACCAGTATTTCAAATTATGCAAGCCAATTAAAATGGCGGGTTTAGTTTGGGTATTGTAAACCGTGCCCATGGCGATATAGCTAGGCTCAATTGATATTGCACGTAGCCATTCATATTCACTATGAGTGCTGATGCCCAAGCGTAAACCTGCTTGCTGAATTGCTTGTAAATCAGTTTCATCTAAATCTTCTTGGCCTAAATGCACTCCGTAGCAATTGTGCTTTATAGCTAGCTCCCAGTAATCATTAATAAAGAGCCGTGCTTGATATTTTTCACCCAGTTGTGCCGCTTGCGCTATCATTTTATCAAGCTGTTCTGGTGAAGTATCTTTAACGCGAATTTGAATGGTTTTAATACCGAGTTCTAAAAGCTTTTGTAACCAAGCAACGCTATCAACCACTGGATATAAGCCGAGTGATAAAGTGTTTGTGCTTTCAAACGCCGCGAGTTTCGTCTCGCTTTTCTGGTCATCTGTCACATAATTGAGCGCAGTAGTGAGCTGAGGGAAATAGCTAAGATCACAAGGCCACTGTGTGAAGCTTGTTTGTATGATGTTATCACTATTAAGCAATGGCTCAAAGTATCGATTGAGATGCGCAAAGCTCAGCACGATAGCATCACAACTGCGTTTAGCACAGAGCATAAACGCCGCTATGCTTGCAGATAATGCGCCGCTGTGATCTAAGAAACCAACACGCTGCCGGGCGTTACTTAAAACAGCTTGGGTGAGGTGATCAAGATAAAAGCATGTATCATTTGCTGAATTTATGATAACAATGGCGTTACAGCCTATTGCTTTTACGTTACTTGAGTTCTGTGAAAAAGTTTGCTCAATGCCAAGTTTTTGCTCAGTAAAATACGTAATTAAATGCTCAGGGCAGATTAATAAATCACTTTTATAACAAATATTTACTAAGTTTTCTTTATGTAGAGTATTGTTATTGCATGTAGCAATTTGTGCAGACGTAAAGCCCATTTCAACAATTAAAAAAACATCATTATCGCTATTAATCGTTGCTAACGAATCAAGCACCGATTCAATATCAGAAAGATCTGTTAAGACAAATCTAGCGATCTTATTGCTGTTAGATGCAATGCTGTACTGCACTGCAATTTCAGGGTCTTGTAATAAGCCTTGTAGCAACGTATCGATTTTATAAGGGCTATCAGCAGGGAAATCACTATAGCTAATTCCCTGTGTTTCTTGGGGTGTTACTGATAAATTTACAGGCATTGCATTGTTCTCATAAGCTGTTTTGATGCCAAAAAGGCTGGCCTAAAATAGGAGTGCTCGGCGCAGCGGTTTGCCTGCGTTGCATTAAACCGGCCAAATAACCCGCGCGTCCTGCACTAATAGCTAGTGAAAAAGCTCTGGCCATCAGTACTGGATTATCTGCTTTTGCCACGGCAGTATTTAACAAAACCGCATCGTAACCCATTTCAAGTGCAGCGGCGGCTTGTGATGGACAGCCAAGGCCTGCATCGATGATTAAAGGGATATCAGTAATGCGCTCGCGTAAGCTTTGTAAATGATATTTATTTAATAACCCTTGCCCTGTACCAATAGGAGCACCCCATGGCATCAGTGCTTGGCAGCCTACATCACGAAGGCGCAAACAAAGCACTAAGTCATCTGTACAGTAAGGCAGTACTTTAAAGCCGCGAGAGATTAGTTCTTTAGCTGCAATCACAAGTTCAAATGGATCAGGCTGTAAATTGTAATCATCGCCAATTACTTCTAACTTAATCCAAGGAGTGTCGAACAGTTCCCTAGACATTTCAGCAAGGTTAATCGCTTCTTTTGCTGATTTACAGCCGGCAGTATTAGGTAGCAGCTTACAGCCGGTTTCTTTAATCATCTGCCAAAAGCTATCTCCTTTGTTTTGCTGAGGATTTTGACGGCGCAAGCTCAACGTGATGAATTCAGATTCAGACGCTTTAATTGCTTCACACATCTCACTAGGCGAGCGGTACAGTGCGGTGCCTAGTAAAAAGCGGCTGTTGAAGGTTTCATCATATAGTGTAAGTAAATCTGCGTTGTTATTTGCTAAATCTTGCATTAGCCGCCTCCAATAGGTTTAACGATGTCGATCTGATCATCGGCTGATAAAATAGTATTCGAATATTGCGTTTTTGGCACGAATTCGCCGTTCACTGCTACCGCAATAATTTGCTCGCTAAATCCTGCAACGCTAATTAGCTGCTGTAAGTTACTATGCTCTTCTATAAGCAAGGCATTATTATTGACTGATATGTTAAGCACTTATTTGCTCCGAAATAGAAAAAAGAGTGTGATGATGTTGGCATTGATTGCCATCTAGCCACTGCATAACGCTGTTAATAATGGCGGGAGCCACTAAATAGCCGTGCCTAAAGAGGCCGTTGATTGAAATGTGCTTATCTTGTACTAGCACTTGTGCCCGATTATCGGCAAGCGCTGGGCGCAAGTTAGTGCCTTGTTCGATGATTCGCGCTTCTGCAAATGCAGGGTTTAAGCTGTACATGGCACTGCATAGCTCTAACATGGACTGCACAGAAACGGGAGAGTCATCTTCACTTTCAATTTGGGTAGCGCCGATAACATATTGATCGTTGGGTTTAGGGCATATATACAGTTGATAACGCGGGTGCATTAAGCGTACTGGACGGCTCAGCTGCACCTCAGGGCAATGCACTCTTAATACTTCACCACGTACACCCCTTAGGTTGCTTAGTTGTGCTTTAGCGCCTACACCACGACAATCAAATACCCAATCAAAAGTTTCACTGCCTTTTGGGTGATGCACTGCATTGTTTTGCACTTGCACAGTGGTATTGTCGATAAGTTTCACTCCTTGCTCAATGCTTGCTTTCAATAGCATGGCCATTAAATGTCGATTATCGATATTCGCTTCATCAGGTAGTAGCATGCCATCATTAAAACCATTACCTAAATTAGGTTCTAGTTGCTGGATTTGAGCAGTGTTTAAATCTTGGTATTGCGCATTAGAGGTGGCGGCTAAATTTTTTACTCTGCGTCTAAAGTGAGTGAGCTCAGGAGTGTCTTGAGGGTGGCAAATAATTAAGCTGCCATTATGCTGATAGTAAAGTTTTTCTTGGCAAGTCGCTTCAAGTTGCTCAATGATTTTAGGCCACAGTTGTAAAGATGTTTTACCTAAATCGAAAGTATCTAGGTCTGACTCTAAAGTTTCTGAAATGGGTGCAATCATACCGGCGGCGGTAAAAGCGGCGGCTGATAACGAGGCCACTTCTAGTGTGTTATTAATCTGATTTGCTTCAAATAAGCTAACGCTGTACGAATATCTACTAAGCTGGTGAGCTAATAGCCTACCTGCTAAGCCTGCACCAATGATGGCAATGTTCAAGGTTGTCATGATGTGTTGTGCCCATTGAAAAATAAAAAATGGGACAAGAAAAAGAACAGTACACAGGTGCAAAGGTAATATTTGCAAAGGGAAGGCTGTTAATTCTTGTTCCCTACGCAGGTGTTAACCTGATCAGGTTCAACGGGATATGGCATAGCCAATCTCAGCCTAAATACATCAAAAATGATGGATAAAAAGGCACCCCGACAAGATCAGGGATAAGTTTAGTGGTTAGCACAAAAACAGGCAAGTATATTTGCGGATTTAGGTTATCTAACAGCTGTCTATATAGTTAAATGGGATTATAAAAGCTCAGCCTATTTGTTCAATGCACTCGCTTCTTGGTTAAGTTTAGCGAATGCTTGCTGCATATTTTGATGGCATAAGGTCGCGAGCTGTTTAGCGTCAGCGTTGTTGTACTCTGTGGTTTGGATAGGGTCGAAAACTTGAGCAATCACATAGCCGTTATTCCATTTATTAAGCTTAATATGGCTCGTTGAGCTCAATACAACGGGAACTATCGCCACTTTAGCTTGAATGGCAGTATGAAATGCACCCATCTTAAAAGGTAGCAGGCCTTTACCGTTGCTACGTGTGCCTTCTGGGAAAAGCCACACACAAAGTTGCTGTGTGCTAAGGCGCGAAGCAACGTGGTTTATGGTTTGGCGTGCGCGGCTTTTATTTTGACGATCAATAAGAATGTTCCCTGATAACCAAAAAAGTGGGCCAAAAAATGGAATCCAGCGAATGCTTTTTTTGCCGACACACACCGTATTATTACTGACCATAGCAGAAATAGTGGCTAAATCGTAAGTGCTTTGATGATTGCCGATAAATACCTTGCTAGTGCTGTCTAGATTCGAATTAAAGCGTTTAATTACAGTAATACCTATTAGAGGCGCCATTAGCCTACTGAGGTTGCGAGCCAAAATAGAGGTGTTATTTTTGTGGAAAGGGCGGCATAAGCAAAATAATAGGCCTAAGATACAAAACGAAAAAAACGCAATAGGCAGAACTAAACAGCGAATCAAAGCAAGCATGGGATAAACTCGAGAAATGAAGAGGTTAAATATTAACGTGAAGGCGCTATATCGGGATAGTAAAAATTTTTTTAGTTTAATGTTTTAGTCACTTAATGGGTTTTAACTTCGATCTTATCTGGCTCTTTTCGGCGCGTTTTAATTATCAAAAGATAGATGTCACTGTCTTTATAAATATCTGTAATATAAGATGCTGCGCATGGTTTAAGTAACTTTACTGTTTATGTAAAACCTCGTTCTCAATATTATGTTTAATAGGTATCAATATGATAGATTTTTCAGCCATTGCTAGAGTGGATATTACTCACGGCAATACTGCATTGGAATTTGCGCCGCGTTTGTCAGCTGAGCTAGGCTGCAAGTTGTATTTTAAGCGCGATGATTGTACGGGTTTAGCGGGAGGAGGCAACAAAACACGCAAGTTAGAGTATTTAATGGCGGATGCATTGCAGCAAAAAGCTGACACGATTGTCACATTAGGTGGCTTGCAATCTAATCACGCTCGCCAAAGTGCAGCTGCTGCTGCAAAGTTTGGTTTAGGCTGTGAGTTAGTGTTAGAAGATGTGGCTGGCACGCCTAAAGCTGATTTTTATAGTAATGGCAATTTATTCTTAAATACTATTTTAGGCGCTAATATTCATAAATTAGGAGTTGATGCCGATTTACAGGGATATAGCGACCAGCTGTTAATTGATCTTGAAGCGCAAGGTAAAAAGCCCTATTTTATTCCTATTGGTGGATCAAACGTAATTGGCTCTTTAGGCTATGTTCGCTGCGCGCTGGAAATAGTAGAACAATTAAACGAGCAAAAAGTTCACATAGATCAGATTGTCATTGCAAGTGGTAGTTCAGGTACGCAAGCAGGCCTGCTAGCAGGTTTAATTATGGCAGGTAGTGATATTTCGGTATTGGGTATTAGCGTTAGTAAAACGACTGAGCATCAGGCGCGTTTAGTGACCGAGCTTTTATTAGAGCTACTTGAGTTTTTAGAAATAGATCCTGCCTTGGCTAAGGGAAAAGTGCATACCAATGGTAATTATTTTGGCGAGGGTTATGGTGTGAGTACAACAGCAATGGTTGACGCTGTAAAGTTATGTGCATCTAAAGAGGGGATTTTGTTAGATCCAGTTTATACCGGTAAAGCGATGGCAGGCTTCATTGATTTGTTAAAAACACAGCAAATAGATAATAACGCGAGTCAGCTTTTTTTGCATACAGGTGGTAGTGCGGGATTATTTGCTTACCAAGAAGTTTTTAATTAGCGAGTTAATACGCAGAGATTCTTAAAACTTACCGCGCTTACTTTTTTGGGGTGCGGGTAGTGGTTTTTTTCTTAAACAAATTTAATAGTGCTTCTTTTGGGCTTTTATCGATTGGCGCAGCCGTTTCAAAACGCTGCTTCATTTGATCGAAGCCCGCTTCCTTTTTTTCATGCAGAACACGATGTTGGTGTTTTTTGAAACTGACGACATTATCTTTATTTTTCACTTTAAATTCCTAGTGTTCATTATGGGCATGAAAATGATACAAAAACCTTGAGTGTAAATATACTAATTCAACGTATTGATAGCAATATGCAAATGATATGAAAATCAGCGTAAAAGTGTGATCATGGGATGTAGTATAGTGTTGTTTAGGGAGGGAAAGTGAGATTTAAATACTAAACGATGATGGTTAAGTGACACGTTAAAAAGCAAACTTTAAGGCATCACTTAACGGTGATATTATGTTTTTATGCTATTAGCTTTCTTCTTCAGCAGGAGCTGATGATGGCAGGATCGCATCTACAGGCTGTTGTGAATCAGTTCTTGCGTTACGTAGCGTTTCAAGAATATCTTGGATTTTAGTTAAACTTGAATTAAATATCGATTGTTGTTCATTATCAGCTTCAATAAAGCGGCTATCTTGCTGTACTAAGCTATCTAGTAAGCGTTGGCTTACTTTAGTGATATCTTGTAAGAAATCTAATTCAGGTCTTTGCGTCGCTTGATCAAGATTATTGAGTAAATGCCCAGATAGCTTGCCAACATCTGGCGTAGCGTTGTTCTGCACACTACTGTAACTTGAAGCAGCACTATATTCCTGAGATTTAGTAAGCTGCAAATTCATCGATGCTAGTTCGGTTTTATCTAACTTGAATTCTGCAGCGTTTTCAAAGGCTTTTTGCACATCGCCGTTAAAGAATTCATTTGAAATTTCAGTGACATCAGTAATTAGTTTTGAAATAGCTTCTAGCTCATCTGGGTCTAAATCGCCCTGTACCTGAAATTGAAAAGAGCTGCTATGACTTTGAGACAATTCAAAAGAAGCCGCTGAATTTCCCTTGCCATCACTAACCGCTGCAAAAGATGCTTCTTGGCTGTTTTGATTGGCAAATAAAATTTTAACAGTATCGCCATCTTGAGTTTTGAGATCTAAAGAAAATGTTTCAGCACTACTAAAACGTTCAGCTGCCGCAACTTGTGTATGATAGGTTCCAATACTTGGCTGAGAGCTGGCAGATGGATTAATTGCATCTAATGCTTTGAAAGTTAAATCTTCTGTTTCTTGTATGCTACTAGCAATGTCGCCATTGAGTAGATCAAGGCTATCTAAAATTTCTTTCGCTTCTTCAAAGCCTTTTTTGACGCCAGCAACTGCCGCATCAAACTTACTTTGAATATCAGCTTCGCTACGACCTTCATTGCGAGCGTTCTGTAAACCTTGCGCTACAAACTTAGATATCCTTTCAGCAATTTTACCTGGAGTGAAATCACTAGTGGCTAAATCTGTTACATCTTCTTTTTTAAGACCAGGAACATTTTGTGCTAAGCGTTCTAGCATTGCTTCGTTAGCCGTTGCACCAGGGTTGCGGCTAGTTTCGCTCTCAAAAGAGCTTATTTCAGTGTGTTGGCGCACATAGGAAGTGTTGGAATAAGTTGTATTAATCATAATAGAGGCCTCTTAATTTAATACCATAATCAGCTATCGGCCTCAGGCCGATAAAGTTGAGTACTTTCATTAATTATAATGTAAATCAGCTCAAGTCGCGAAAAGCTATTTTTAGGGTTATCAGTTCCAGTATATTTTGAAACGTTGGTAAAAAAAATAAACTGTAGCAATAGCAATCAGTTACTTGGTGATACATGGTTTAAAAGGCTTTTCAGGTGCTGTTTTTAAACTGAATGCAGATTAACTGTCCTTGAAGAGAAAACAAAATTAGACTTAATACCATAAATTGTATAAAATTTTATTACATGTAAATAATAGTTTGAGTTCACTTTAAGTAATCTAATTATGGGTCGTGATTTTAGTTCAGTGTCTAGCTGTTAAAGGAAAAGTATGAGAGATCTTTATAAAGGTAGTGTTTTATTATTGCTCGCATTTATTGCTAGCTTGGTAACGCTATCTGCGGAAGATCGCCACTGGAAATTACCTTTCGCTAAGTATTATGTAGACCCTGATAGCTACCTGCATCCAAATAGTGATGTTGCGGCAATACAAGCGCAGCTGTTTGCCGGTTTAGATCCCACCGTAAACGCAGCGCCTACCGCTACCGGGAAGTCAAAAACTAAAACGAGAGCTTTGGCCTCTGTTTGTTTTAAAGGTAACATCGCGAGGGATAAGTCTTCAGATTTGTTCCACGGTGCAGCTTACGTTTCAATAAAAGAAACCGATGACACTTTTATTGAAGTTAATGAAACGGATTTTTTGATTAAAAACGCATTTGCAATCCAATCGGCTTCCATAGTGAGTGCTTTGCCAGCACCAATGCAAAATAGGTTGGACTCTGCTTTAGAATCAGGCCGCTGTGCGACACTAGATTTGTATCTATCTAAAATTAGTAACTGAATACGCTAACCTCTTTCTTTGCTTATCCTCTCTTTCTTTTCCCTCTATTACTGGGTGATTTACCGCTTAACTGCCAATATTTTTAACAAAACCCTGCCGGTGATCAAAAATAGTAATATTTAATTAATCAAACTGTCATTAGCAATGCCTATTGAATAAACTTATTGCTATGATAAGTGATTCTGCGTTCTCGATATTTAAGTGAATTAGATGAGAAGAGGCAATATAAGAGGTTGATATGACTAATAAGACTCGATCTGAACAGACGGCAAATGAAATTGTAAAAGATGAGCGCAACCCTCTACTAAGTGCCAATGATATTAATCATATTTTGGTGCATGGAGCACAAATTTCTTACAGCAAGCTGCGACGCGCAGGTGGGCATAATGCGCGTATTTTTTATTTTGCGGAAATAGGGGTGTATTTAGAAGTATCGCTTTCTTCTGGGTCAGGTATTACTGATGGTGCTCGTGAGAGATTATCGGAAATACACCAAAAAGCGTTAAGCACATTAATGGCCGCAAATATTAAAGATAATCACAGTAAATCACTACAAGTATAAGGTTTAGCATTGGAGCCATTTAATAGTAAAGAGTTTTTAGCCAGATTAACAACGCGCCCCGGTGTTTATCAAATGCTGGATGAGCAGGGGGAACTGCTTTATATAGGGAAGGCCAAAAATTTAAAAAACAGGGTATCTAGTTATTTTAGAAAAACTGGCCTAACTATTAAAACTCAGGCGTTGGTAGTAAAAATAGCCAATATCGACATAACCATTACCCATGGTGAAACAGAAGCACTGCTGTTAGAGCAGAACTTGATAAAACAGTATCGCCCGCCTTATAATATCCTCCTTCGAGATGATAAGAGTTACCCCTTTATTTTTATTAACGACACTGAAAAGTACCCCTCGGTTACTTTCCATCGAGGCGCTAAAAGGCGTAAGGGCCGTTATTTTGGGCCTTTTCCTAGTGGCACTGCTGTGCGTGAAACGCTCAATTTATTGCAGAAAATCTTTCAAATTAGACAGTGTGATGAAAGCTTTTTTAGCAACCGTTCAAGGGCTTGTTTACAGCATCAAATCAAACGCTGCTCGGCCCCTTGTGTTGATCTGATCGATCCAGTTGAGTATGCCCGAGACATAAAGCATGCCATCATGTTCTTGGAAGGTAAAAGCACCAAGATAATGTCGGATTTAGCGGCGCAAATGGAAGTATCAGCCAGTGCGCTAGATTTTGAAAGTGCAGCGGTGATTAGAGATCAGATACAGTCATTGCAGCATACCCAAGAACAGCAATCAGTAATTGGTGGCGATGGTAATGCAGATATTATCGGTTGCGCTATCCAGCATGGTGCGGTTTGCATTTATCAAATGTTTGTACGCGGAGGGCGGGTCATTGGTTCAAAGGCACTTTTTCCT